>JAGZUF010000048.1 GCA_018380115.1 Oscillospiraceae bacterium
GATTCACCACAAAATCACATATTTCATCAACAATCTGCGCGGTGGTGAGCGGTTTCTGCCCCATTTCACGACGCCGCGCATTAATCACGGCCCTGTAATTACGCAGAATTTCGCGGGTTTCCTTGCTGATATTCATTACCCATTCTCCCCGTCCAGCGCCTGACGCATCACCCGCATAATCTCACGTTCTTCCCTGACAAATGCGTCACCGTCGCCCCCGTTCTCGCTCCCTACAGCATGGAGGCGATAAATTTCACTACCAGCCATCACCATCACTTTTTCCAGCAGCACCGCAGGGACTGTTACAAGACGGTTTACGCGCTTTTCCTCCATCAGTTCACGAACAACGTCGTGAACAATGCTGACATCAGCACCATGCTCAAAGGCATCGTCCAGCCGCTGCATGACGGTTTCCAGCTCATCGTCTGTCAGACTCCAGTCCTGGGCTATGTGACGCACATCCCCACGGGTCAGCACCACGGCAAAAACGCATTCACTGTCCGGCACGTCTGTATCCAGCACTTCGCGGATAATTTCTTTAACAGTACAGTACATGTTCTCGTCTCCTTTACAGGGGCGGCATCGCCGCCCCGTCCGTTAATCAGTCAAGTGCCGCGTAAATCGCATTGCATTCGGGGTGAAATTCGATGTGGCTCCACAACTGCGCATCGCGCATCCGGTAAAGGTGTGTCAGTCCCGCATCCCCGCTGTCGTGGTACAGCCACAACTGGCGGTTAATCACAAGGGAAGTCAGGATGATACCTGCGGCATCAGCACTCACAGTGCGGTCAAACCAGTTTTCACCGTTGACCAGATGAAAACGGTCGCCATCCGGCATCATGTAACCGCCACCGTCCGGCAGGCGGATGAAATGCCAGAAGCCTCCCTGATATTCCGGCATCATTTTTTGCGCCAGCGCGTACACATACGCCTCGGCATACAGAAAATCGTTGCCAAACAGGTAAGGCAGAAAGGAGAGACGGTCACACTCTTCAACGTTCAGAGTGACAGGTTTCGCATATTGCATGATGTTTTCCTCCGTTGTTCACATATTCCGCGACACCGGGCGGTGCCGTGCCTCCATCTTTGCCGGGCCTGCAGGGTTGCAAGGGCGCAAGGGAAGCCGCAGCCTGACGCGCACGGCTGACGGGAGTTGGAGGGTGAGACCGCGAAATCTGAGCGGGTGAACGACCGGAAAATCACGGCAGACGGGAAGGAGGGACCGGGTGACCGCAGCGGTTCACCTTACCTTGCAACCCGCCCGCAGAAGCCCGGCTACGATGGAGGCACGGCACAGCCCGCACACGACGCTGAGGCCACATAACTGAAAACCCACAAGGCCATGCCCCACATGGCCGGGTAAAGAGGAGCCTGCGGCGACATCCTTTTGCTCTTTCCGGGGACCGACTGGAAAAGGCGGAGATTTTTCCCCGCCAGCGTCATCATTTCCGGATTTTTGCCAGGGCATCCGCCATGCTGCGGATTTCGTTCCGGGCTTCCCGGACCACCTCCCGCAGAACACCACGGTCAAACCAGCGGCGGGGCGGTTCATCCGGTATACGCAGCATATCGCAGGCCAGCCCACTGGACAGGATATGCTCCACACACTCACTGACCAGATACATTTCCACCGACGAAAAACGAGCGCCCCGGTTCAGGATGGCATCGAGCACCACGGGCAGGTTTTCGTCGTCTTCATCGAGCCAGCAGGGGTGATCGCTTTCCTTCACCACCAGGCGAAAGCGGCGCGTCTGGCGGGTCAGCAACGTCTGACCGGTGGTGGTCAGCGCCGCACGGATACGCCGCGCATCTTCTGCCACCTGGTAACTGACACTGCATACTGCATCGCGTACCGCACCAAGAACGGCCCTGATTTCGTCCTCTGCCAGCCACTCACCGGCATACGGGAAAGACACCTGCGTTCCGTCTGCCGGAAGTACCGGCAGCGACTGCCACTGACTGCCGGACAGAACAAGTTCCGCTCCGGTTCCGGTCAGTTTCTGAATGGCAGAGGCCAGGAGCGGCGGCAGTACGCCGCCGTGACGCTTGATAAGTAACGTCGCCAGCCGGGGCGCATCCAGCCGCACGTAAATGCTGATCCAGCCCGGATACTTCGGGTTACGCTGGTCAACATCCGTCTCTTCCGGCCAGCCCTGCGCCAGCAACAGGTTGCTGGCGTGGCGATAAATCAGTGCATTCAGCATTTCATTCATAATTCATGAACTCCCTGTATCGCCGCCCGGAGGCGGCGATAACATCAGTCGTTTTCGTGTGTGTTGTTTTTCAGCAGGATGCGGACCTGATTAACCACCGCCTGACGGCGGGTGACGCATTCCGGGACGGCGAGGCCATGATCCCAGGCGGCCCATTCACGTTTCCACAATGCCTGTTCAGCGGTCTGAATCAGGGACGCCAGCAGTTCAGCAGGGACAGTCACCTGGCGGTTTTCGCTCACGTTATTGATGATCTCCATCGCCACGCCGGAAGAAATACCGGATTCAGTCCGCTGGTCTTCCGGGATGTCCTCCAGGCGCGCCAGGACAGTCCTGATTTCATGATCGGTCAGGGCAATATCCATTCCGTCAGAGAGGGCCTGAATTTCTTCCGGGGACCAGATAACCAGCATCAGTGGCGTGTCTCCCGAATACTTTGCTGCCAGCTTCCGGCATAGCGTTTCGCATGTTCCGTACATTCTCGTCTCCTTCTCAATCTTTGAAGCAGGAATCCAGTTCCAGAATTTCGGTATACGCCTCCATGAACAGGCGATTGGCGCGATACAGCGTCTGGCGTGTCAGGCGTTCAACAAGCACATCGGAATCAAAGCGACAGCGATGCTCCATATCGTTCAGCCTGGCCCGAAGGTCACACATGGTGTTGGCCACCTCCGCCACGTCGGCGCGAAGTTTTTCGTGTCCGGCATAGTTCATTTACGCAGCCTCCGGTTCAAACCAGTTATCATTCGCGGCCCCCTGCTGCATGGCCCGTTGCACGGCGGCCAGTCGTTGCTGTCCGGCACGGTGATACTGTTC
>JAGZUF010000022.1 GCA_018380115.1 Oscillospiraceae bacterium
TATTTTGTTTCGGGAAAGGGCAAAGTGCCCTTGCGGCACCGGCGCGGCCAGTGGTGGCCTGTAAAAAGCCTTCGCCCCGGCGGCGGGCGGGGCTGGCTGCCAGCGGCGGGTTACCAGAGCGGCCCCCCCTGCGCTGAAACAATGGTCGCGGGCTTGCGGGCCGGGGGAAAGGGAAAAGCCCTGCGCTTTGAGCCGTATGCCGAAAGCAGGCCCTTACAGGCCCCGCGCAGGCCATAGGCGCGGCCGACGGTGATGCTTTTGGGGAAAACGCCCCATGTACGGGGAAAAGATGTGCCGGGGATAAACCCTTTTGAAGCCTGCATATGCCGCACAGTGCCGGAATGAACGGGCGGCCTGTTTTGCAGAAGATTTTTGCCGTGCGCCCGGCCTCTGCCGGGGCGTGATTTTCTCTATGCGCAGAAAGAAAATACTGTATTTTTTTGCCCGTTTCCGCTATACTGGAACAAACGGAAGGAAGCGGAGCTTTATGATATTTGACACCCATGCGCACTATACCTCCCACCGCTTTGACAGTGACAGGCACGCCCTGCTGCAAAGCCTGCCCCAAAAGGGCGTGGCGGGCGTGGTGGATTGTGCGGTAGACTTTGCCACCTCGCGCGAAGAACTGGCTTTAGCGGAAAAGTACCCTTATGTATATGCGGCGCTGGGCATCCACCCAGAGAGCATCATCGAAGAGGACGCCTCCACCCGCCTTGAGTTCGGCGGCGACTGGCGTGCAGAGCTGCGGGCTATCCGCCCCTTATACGAGCACCCAAAGGCCGTGGCCGTGGGCGAGTGCGGGCTGGACTATCACTGGCCCATTCCCAAAGAGGAACAGCAGGCCCTGTTTGAGGCGGAAATCCGCTGCGCGCTGGAGCTGGAAAAGCCCATCATTGTGCACGACAGAGAGGCCCACGCAGACGTATATTCCCTTTTGAAAAGGTATGCGCCGAAGGGCGTTCTGCACTGCTATTCCGGCTCTGCCGATGACGCCGCATGGCTGGCGCGGCAGGGTATGTATATCGGCTTTGGCGGCACGCTGACGTTCAAAAATGCGCGCAAAACGCGCGAGGCTGCCGCGGCGCTGCCCATGGAGGCCATTGTGCTGGAGACAGACTGCCCCTATATGGCCCCCGAACCGCACCGCGGCCAGCGCAACGATTCCTCGCTTATCATCCATGTGGCCGAGGTGCTGGGGCAGGTGAAGGGCCTGCCTGTGCAGGAGGTGCTGCGCATCACAAACGAAAATGCAAAAAGGCTGTTTGGCATATGAAGCGGTTGAAAAAAATATTCTGCACGCCGGGCGGCACGCCGCGCTGCGGCTGGCTGCTGGCATTGGGCCTTTTGGTGACGGCGGGCGTTGTGCGCGCTGCCCAGAGCTTTGCCGCCCTCGCCGCGGGCGCCGCTCTTCTGCCGCTGGCGGCAGGCGGCATGGATGCAGCCTTTTTTACAGGCGCCGCGGCAGGTGCCGCGCGCTGGGCCAGCTGCGCGGCCATGGGTGCAGGTGCGCTGCTTAGCTGGCACTTTTTCACAAAGCGCCCGCTGGCAGAAATGGGCCTTGGCTTTGGCCGCGGCTGCGCGCGCCGGTTTGGCCTGGGCGCGGCGCAGGGCGCCGCAGGCGCGCTGGCGGTATTCGGCGTGCTGGCAGCCGCAGGCGCGGTAAAAATAGAGGTGCTGGCGCCTGCTCTGCGCGCCGCTGCGGCGGAGCGCGTGTTGTTTTACGGTGCCCTTGCCCTGGCGCATGGGCTTTTGTATCAGGGCTTTTGTTTGGGTGCGGCAAGGCGCCTGAGCGGCGTGTGGGGCGCCTGGGGCGCTGTGGTCCTGCCGGCCCTGCTCTATACGCTGGGGCAGGCGCAGGCAGGCGCGCCGCTTTGGTGGCATATGAACAGCCTTCTGCTGGGCGGCGCCTTTGCCGCCATGACGCTGTATGCCGGAGATATTTGGATGGCGGTGGGCGCGCACTGGCTGTGGAATGTGGTGTGGGGCCCTGTGCTTGGCTTTGCGGCGGGTGGCCTGCGCGCGCCGGGGCTGTGGCAGGCGCAGTATACGGCGGCAAATATATGGAACGGCGGGGTGCTGGGGCCGGAGGGCGGCGCTGCCGTGACGCTGCTGGCCATGGCCTGGCTGGCGGCGTGGCTCACCTGGGGTGCGGCCCGCGGCGAAAAACAGAAGGATGCAGGTGATGCGTGAGGGCCGCTGCGCAGGCCGGACGTGATTCATACAATGCCAATGGAGGCGCGCAGAGCCCAAACAGCCTGAGGCCGGCGGCAGCGGGTGCGGCGGACTGCTGCAAAAGGGTGTTTTCAGCCCGAAGCGCTGCATGTCGCCTGGCAGCCCGAAAGCCGGGGCCGTGAGGTGCGGGCAGGTGAGAAGGGCCGCCCTTTGCGGCGTTACGGCCTCTGCTGTAAAATAAAGCGCCGCCCGGCGCATAAAGTCATAATCATCGTTCTAACAGCAGCCTTTTTTATCGGAAGCTTCATGCCAGCTTCCCGCTTTGCTCGAAGCAGGAAGCGGGGGCCTTTTTACGGGACGCCTTCACCGGCGCAGCCAGCGGCCTGGGCAGGCGCTGTAAAGGCCTGTTTCCGGCAGGCGTCCAAGACGCACTGAACTTTCTTTCTCTTGCAGCATTTGCCCTGCAGCCTGTAAACGGGCGTTCAGGGTTCGAATGGCAGCCTTCTTTTACAGGAGGCTGGCAGCATTCCGCTTCGTTTGAGGTTTGAAGCGGAGGCTTTTTTACGGGAAACCTCCACCGGCCCAGCCGGTGGTTTCCTAAATGAATAAAAGACGGGGGCAGGCTTTTGCAAAAGCCTGCCCCCGTCTTTTTCAGCTTATGCGGCCTCGTCCACAAAAAAGCGCTTGTACCAGGTGAGGAAGGTGAACACCGTCCATATCTTGCGCTGGTTGTTAGCTTTTCCATGGTAGTGGTCGTCCAGCAGCTTCACCAGCGCGTCTGTGTCAAAAAATTCGGCTGCATACGCGGCGGTGAAATACTGCTTTACAAGGGCATACCATTTTTCCTCCCGCAGCCAGTAGCGGATAGGCACCGGGAAGCCCTTTTTCGGCCGGTTGGCCCATTCGTCCGGCAGCGTTTTGTTGGCCGCATGGCGCAGCACGGCCTTCACCTCGGTGCCGCGGATGCGGTAACGCGTGGGCACGGTTTCGGCAAAGGCCATCACCTTTTTATCCAAAAACGGCACGCGCAGCTCCAAGCTGTGGGCCATGCACATTTTATCCGCCTTCAGCAGAATGTCGCCGGGCAGCCACATGTTCATGTCCAGATACTGCTTTTTTGTCACTTCGTCCTGGCCCTTTACGCGCGCGTAAAATTTTGCGGCCAGGCTGTGAGGCTTTTCTCCGCCGCGGTAGGCGGGCTTTACCAGCGCGGCGGCCTCTTTTTCCGGGAACACCAGCGCCTGCCCGAGAAAAGAATCCTCCGGCTTTTCCGCACATTTCAGCAGAAAGTTTTTGCCCTTGAAATAGGGCAGGGGCTTTGCCGCGGCGGCTGCCGCGCGGCGCAGCGCACGGGGCAGCTTTTTGAATTTCTGCATGGCAGGGGTGTCGGCGTACCACTCGTACCCGGCGAATATCTCGTCCGCCCCCTCGCCGGAAAGCACCACCGTCACATGCTCGCGCGCCAGCTTTGCCAGAAAATACAGCGGCACGCTGGACGGGTTCGACTGCGGCTCGTCCATGTGGTACTGGATGTCCGGGAAGGCCGCAAAGCACTCCTCGGCCGTGATGAGCTTGCGGTAGTTTTTCACGCCCAGCTTTTCCGATAACTCTGCGGCGTAATTTGTTTCATTAAACTTATTGTAATCAAACCCGACGCTGAATGTGTTGTCAGGCATGAGGCAGGCAGTGATATAGCTGGAATCCACCCCGCCGGAGAGAAAAGCGCCCACCTTCACGTCTGCAATGCGGTGCGCGGCCACAGATTCGTGCACGGCCTTATCCAGCTCATCCGCGCAGGCGTCAAAGCTCTGCTCTTTGGGGGCAAACTCGCAGTCCCAATAGCGCTGGATATCCAGCTTCCCGTTTTCATAGGTGAAATAGTGTGCGGCGGGCAGCTTGTACACGCCTTTGAAGAACGTCTCCTCTGTGGCGGAATACTGCAATGTCAAATAGGGCAGCAGCGCGTTTTCATTCACGGCCTTTTCAAACAGGGGATGCTCTAAAAAGCCTTTAATTTCGCTGCCGAACAAAAGCCCTTTGCCGCCCGGAAGGGGGGAATAGTAAAAGGGCTTGATGCCGAACATATCGCGCGCGCCGAACAACCGGCGGTTCGCCTTATCCCATATCACAAAGCCGTACATGCCGCGCAGGCGGTGCACCAGCCGGGTGCCCCATTCCTCATAGCCGTGCACCAGCACCTCGGTGTCGGCATGGCAGTGAAAATGGTGTCCCTTCTCTTCCAGCTCCCGGCGAAGCTCCATAAAATTATAAATTTCGCCGTTGAACGTGACGACCACATTGCCGTCCTCGCTTTTCATGGGCTGTGCGCCGGCCTCGGAAAGGTCCAGAATAGACAGGCGGCGAAAGCCGAGGGCAATGTCCTCATCCGTATAGGCGCCGCCCATGTCGGGCCCGCGGTGTACAATGCGCGCCATCATGCGCTGCAAAACAGCCTCTTTCTCTGCCAGCTGGCCGGAAAAGCCGATGAATCCACACATGGGTTCAATCCTCCTCAAAGCCAATGGGCGTTTTGCCGAACGTCTCGATGGCGCAGCGGCAAAGCACCTCCATGGAATCTGTAAAAAACGCGCCGAGGTGCTCGTCGCGCTTGATGAGCGAAAGCTCGGTGCAGCCAAGAATGGCGCCGTCGCAGCCCTGCACGCGCATATGGGCGGCCACGGCCTCGAACACGGCCATGTCGGCGCGCTTTCCCTGCTTAATGTCGCCGTAAATAAGCTGCATCACCATATTCTGGTGCTTCTCATCCGGCACAGCAAACGCCATGCCGTGCTTTTCAAACATGCGCTGGTAGGTTTTGGCCGCCACGGTGCCGGTGGTGGCCAGCAGGGCGGGCTTTTTCACGCCGCGCTGTTTCACATGCAGCACGGTCTGTTCCACCATGTTCAAAATGGGCACGCCCGCCGTCTGCTCCAGCTTATCGTAAAAATAGTGAGCCGTGTTGCAGGGGATGGCCAGCACCTCGGCGCCGAATGTCACAAGGCGGTGCGCGTCCGCCTCCATAATGTCAAAGGGGTTTTCTGTGCTTTGCCCAAGAATATAGGCCGTGCGGTCCGGCGTGGTGGCGCGGGAATTGATGATGACATCAATATGGTCCTGGTCGCGCGCAGCTTTGGTGTGCTTTGTGAGAAGCTCATAAAAATATACGCTGGCCATGGGGCCAAGCCCGCCCAGAATGCCCAGCACACGCGGTGTTTTATTCAATGGGCCCGCGCCTCCTTTCCCCTCGCCGGCAGGCGCGGCCTCACCGGCAGTATGTTTTGAATTTTTTGAAATAGCGCTGCATATGCACAAGGTAATAGGCAAAGCGCCTGGGGTTCAGGGCAAGGTCTTTGGCATAGCCGAAGCTGGTGGTCTCCTTGCCCTCTTTTGCAAGCCGCCTGGCCTTTTCCACAAAAGCTTTGTCCTTCACATAGCGGTACACCACGGCCCGCGGCACTGAATGCCAGAACGCCTCTTTCCTGTTCATCACGCAGGGGCCCAGCTCGCGGCCCAGCACGCGGTCTTCCACCACATAGCGGGCGATGTTGTAGCCCGCGCCCGTGACATAATAGTTCGAGCGGCCCTGGCGCAGGTTTATTTCGAACACACGGTACGAGCCGTCGCGCGTGTCGTACTTGATGTCGAAATTGGCAAAACCGGTGTACTCGATGGCCTCCAGAAATGCCTTCAGCTTTTCCATCAGCGGGGCGTTGTACTCGGTGATGATGGCGGCATGGTTGCCAAGCGCCCGGGGCGTGTGCTCCTCAAGGCCTACATGGCCCAGACACATCATTTTCACAGCATGGTTTTTATCCACATAAGCCGTAAGCACGTGCATGAAGCTGTCGTCGCCCGGTATCATGTCCTGCAAAATTACCTTATCTGGGTAACCCGCACCGTAAATTTGTGCAAGAATGGCGGCGGCCTCTTCAGGAGTGTGGGCCGTATACACTTTTTTCATGCCGCCGAACGGGTGCTTCCAGTACAAAATGCTGGAAGAGGGCTTTACAATAATGGGGTAAGCGAAGCCCAGCGCCTGCGGCGAAAGCGCCCCGGCGTCTTTCGCCCCGGCCACGCAGACGGTTTTGGGGTAGGGGATGGAATATTCGTCGCACAGCTCGTAAAAATCTGCCTTAGAGACGAGCCTGTCGCGCAAAGCGGGCCCGATATACGGCGCCACACAGTTTTTTGGAAGAGTTTCCTTTATTTCCATCAGAAGGCTGGCATAATCGTCCGTGCAGCCCAGCACCACACAGGTTTTTTCTGCGTGGGCGTTTGCAAAGTCCGTCACCGTGCGCGCAAGCACGGCGGGCTCGTCCACATTTTCAATATAGGTGCAATGTACAATTTTGGAATACATGGTGTCGCCCATGGGCCAGCGGCCGAAGGCATAGCTTTCTACGCCATATGCCTCATGAAAGGCGCGCGCCACGGAATAGCAGTTCATGTCCGCGCCGATAAGCACGGGAAGGATGGAAGGCGAAGCCACAATACAAACCTCATTTCCGGCCCCTTGCCGCGGCGGGAAGGCTGATGCCTGCCCGCAGAAAGGCGTGCGGCGGCGCAAAAGCGCGGCGCGGCGCGCAAAGGCGCAGAAAGGGATAAAATCAATACTTTTCATTATATGCGCAAATGGCGCAATGTCAAGAAAGACGCCTGCCGCCGCGCTGCGAAAAAACACATGAAGCAGGCGCGGCCGCCCTCGCGCAGTGTGCCGCTAGTATGCCCTGTGTCTGCGGCGGCCATGCGGAAAATAAGAACCCGGCCGCGAAACGCTCGCAGCCGGGCAACGTTCTTACTCCAAGTTTTAGGTTTTTGAAAATTACAGTTAAAACTTGCGATATTCAGTTTGTTCTGCGGCCTTTTGCCGCCTTAACTGCCTAGTGCATCGGCGTGTCCCTTTTCAATACTGCCTGTAACAGCTTTTCAAAAAGTTTGCTCACCCCTGTGCAGGCGCTTTCACCTTTCCCTTTTCTCTTCGAGAAATGCTACTGTTCTGCCGTTTTACAAGGGGAATTACCGGTACATGGGCGTTCGTTCCCTTTCTTTGGCTCTGCCAATTTTATTTTTGGAAACAATATGGGGAAATGTTTTCCGTTCTGAAAGGCCCCCTTCGCCTTCTGCCAAGACGCCTTGCCGCCTTGCATGGCAAACCCTTTCAAACGTTGAAATGACTTTCTTTACAATCATTTCGCCGCGGCCCTTTCTTTACAAGGCCGGGCATCTATGTGTGCTCACCTTGTGCAAGACGCAATGCTCTTTTTGGACGACGCTTTGCTGTGAGCCGTTGGCCATTGCCACATTTCCTGCGGGCCTACCGCCTTCGCAACACCGGGCTTGTTTGGCCTAGAGTCCTAATCGAACTGTGATAACAGCCGTTCGTCCTGAGTCATGCGCCCTGCACAGGCTGCACGGGTTCTTCTGCCTGGTACATGGGCTTCAACCCCTTTCCTTTTTCTTGATTTTATTATACGCAAACAGCGCGCAGATTTCCATTCGCATACTGCATGAATTTTTGTTGTGCTCTATGGATAAAACGCTCAAAGCTATTGCGCAAAGCAGTTGACGGCCCGGCAGAAAGCGGCTATCATGAAGAAAACAGCGGCTGTGCTGCACGTTGCTTTTGCAGGCGCGGCCGCATATTGAATATTGACAGGGAAAGAGGGGGCGAGGCCCATGAAGGCAAGAGTGGTACGCCGTGCGCCGCTGGCGCTGGCATACGGCTGTGCAGACGACGAGAGGCTGAGAGAGGTTTTTGCCGCGATGGGCGCGCAGGTGCGCGTGCTGAAAAGCGAAGACTGGGGCACGCGCCTTGGCGTGCTGGCAGGCGAGGCAGGGCCCGCGGGCGGAGCGGAGGCCGCGGCGCCGCAGCCAAGCGTGCTGGTGTTTGCCTATTTTACCGATGCCCTGCTGGATAAGGCCCTTGCCGCGCTTCGCACGGCACAGCTCGCCTTTGATTACAAGGCGGCGCTGACGCCCACTAACCGCACCTGGACGCTGCAAATGCTTTTGGAAGAGCTGAAACGCGAGCGCGCGCATATTGAGGCGCAGAGGGGCAGGCCATGAAATTTGACAATATTCAAAAACAGGTGAAACAGCAGCGCTGCGCGGGCTTTTCTTATGCGCAGGAAAACCCGGCGGCCGGTTTCCGCGACATGGTCACTGTCTACTGCGACGGCAGGCTGCTGTTTGAACGGTTCTGCGCGGGCGAGGCCGCGGGCCGCGTGTGCGCGCTGTGGGCGCCCGAAGGGGCGGACGAGGCAGGGCGCATCCGGTGGGATTACGGCGCATGCGCTTATTCCGGGGCGCAGCAGGCGCCAAAGGCGCTGACGGGCGCGGGTGCGGGCGGCCTTGTGTTTGACGGAAGGCCGTACCGCTGGGCCCTGTGCGAGCAGCGCAAGACAGACAGGCAGAACGGCTATGGTGCGCTGAAAACATGGTGGCTGTGCCATTTTGGCAAATAAAGCGCAGGGGCGCGCACGGCGGGGCTTCGCCGTGCGCGCCTCTGCTTTTGGCTTTTGCGGAAAGAGCCCCCGGCTCTGCCGGGGAGGGTAAAGGGCTTTCGCCTCAGGCTTTGGGCGAAGCGGAAAGCAGCCTTGCGGCTAATATGCGGTTAATAAAAGGGTTATCCTGAAAAAGCAAGCCTCGTTTGCGGGCCGCCGTGCCGGTGATATGGAAGGCGGCTTATATTCAGTGCCTCCTGGGAGGCCTGCCGGTATAGGACCCTTCCGGAACTTACGCAAGCCCCCGCTTTACCGGGGGCCTTGCTTTTGACGGCAGGGCCCGTCCATGCAGACCACCGCCTGCCCCTTGACAAAAGAAGGGTTTATGATATACTAAATCGTAAGTAGTAAGTAATAAGTGGCGGGCGGCGCGGCCCCAGCTGCGGCACCTGCTGCCGAAAGTATCTGGAGGTTTATTGTTATGAAGGATATGACGCTCACACAGCAATACTTCACCTGCGCGGTCAACGGCAAGGGGAAGATACCGGGCCTCAGCACAGAAAGGCAGGTGTGCCTTTTGGCTGCCGGCCTGCTGGAGCTGCAGATGGAGGGCTGCATCTCTATCGACAAAAAGCAAATCTGCATCGCGGCGCCGCTGCCCGCTGCAAAGCAGTATCTGGCGCCCTTGTACGCCTTTCTGGATAAGCCCCGCCCGGTGAAGATGGAAAAGCTGCTGGAGGCGTATACATACTCCTTTACAGACAGATATTTCAAGGAATTGATGGCGTCTGTTGGAAAGCAGCTTGCAGCCATGGGCCTGGCGCGGCAGACGGCGGGCGGTGTGTTCGGCACTGTCAGCTATGTGCCTGCAAAAGAGGCCATTCACGGCGTGACGGATATGATGCGGGCCGAGCTGCTGGAGGAAGGCGAAGTGACCGAGGAGATTGCGGCGCTTACCGTCCTGCTAGAGTGCGGCGGCTGCCTGAAGCCGTATTTTTCTCAGCTTGAACAGAAGGAGATGCGTGCGCGCCTGAAAGAGATGCTGAACTCTCCCAATGGAAAACTGGTGAAAAATATGGTAGACTATGTGGGGAATATGATTGCAATCGTAACAGTGCTGGCCACGGCACACAGCTGACAGAGGGAGGGAGGCCGCATGTCCAGACAGCGCAGCATGGAGACGATAGCGCACGCGGAGTACGTGACCATCGGGGAGCTGGTGCGGCTGACGGACGTGCGCTACAGCACGCTGAAGTTTTATACGGAGCAGGGCCTGCTTCCCTTTGAGCAGGCGGAGGAAAATCTCACCCGGCGCTATTGCCGCACCCAGAGCATAGAGCGCATCCGCCTGCTTCGGCATCTGCGCGCAGAGGGCAAGACGATTGCGGAAGTAAAGGCGATAGTTTCAGCGCTTGAGCAGCCCGGCGGTCGGGCGCTGCCTGAGGCCGGGCAGCAGCTTCTGCAGGGGATGGAAAGATGAGGATGGGGATTCAGGCAGGACATGCCCGTGCTGCGGGTTTCATTTTGGGTATGACGATTACCCGGATAAACAGCGGCAGATAGAGGTATGGCGGAAAAGCTGGCTGGAAAAGGGCGCGCCCTGGTTTTCCAAGCACAGAAAGGCGCCGGAGGGCTGGGGTGGGAAAAAATAATTTTTTGCTCGCAAAGCGGGCCGTGCAGGCGCGCTTTCGAGGAAGAGCGACAGCAAAGCGGCGCGCGGCACCCGAAGCTGACGGGCGCCGCGCGCCGATTTGTGCTGTGAGGCGTCAGAGCTCTTTTGTGAGAAGCACGCAGTGAAAATTGCGGCCCAGCGCATGCGGCTGTATACCCGCCGGGCGAAACCCTTGGGCGAGCAGCCAGTGAAAGTCCTTCCTGCCGGGGGCGGCGAGGGCCTGAAGTTCCCGCCCGATCTCCCCCAGAGGCCGTCCATGAATGGAAAAACCCTCTGAGCCCATGGCGGTGCGCAGGGCTGTGCAGCCCTTTGCGCGCGCATAGCGTTCAGCCTCGTCAAACAGCGCACCCAGGCGGTGCTCTAAAAAGAAGCGGCCCTGTTCGAAAAAGCCGCAGCACTCCACTTCCAGGCAGCGGTATAAAAACAGTTCGCGGCATAAAAGCCAGCCGGCGGGGTGGGCCTCATCCCTGCCAAGAAGCCAGCCCACGGTGCCAATGGTGAGCTCTGTGCCCGAAAGCTGGCCTGCGGCGCCCGCTTCATCCCACCACTGGGGGCGTGCCCTTGCCATAAAGGCGGCCAGTGCGGGCAGATTTTGCGGTGTAAGGCGAAACGCATGAAGCTTTTCCACAGCGCCGCCCCCCTTTATGTGCCCGGACGCGCCCGCCAGCGCTTCAGTGTGAGGAACTGCTGCCGCATGCGCGCCCGGGCGGCAGCCTTGTCCAGCGAAGGGGTGCGCTGCAGCTCGAAGCGAAGGCAGAACTCTATCATCTCGTCCATGGTACAGTCCCAGGTGAAGGCTCCGTCTTGGTAACAGTGGGCACAGTAGTCCCCGCTTTTTTCGCCGGAGCCAAGGGTGCCGTACGCCTCATGGGAGGTAAGCGGCATGCCGCAGCTTTGGCAAAATTTTGTGTGTTCCATCATGTATCTCCTTTTCCTGTATGTTTTTTCTGTATGTGGGCGGCGGGCTGCGCGGCCCTGCCGCAATGGCGCTGTGCACAGCTTTTTGCAGCATCAATGGGCAGAGATAATATCGGGCCTCAGTTTTACGGCATTGCCTTCGGCTACGCTCATCTTCTTGCCTTCCGGAAGGTGGGGTGCGCCGTCTGCCCTGCCGTGGGCTGAATGCTGCGAAACGCCGCCTTGGCATCCCCCGCACGGGAGGCCAACACCGCAGGGCGGCTGGCCGCCGGCGGCCGGGCCCGAGAGCGCAGCCGGTGCATACCGGGGTGCCTCTTGGCGGTGATGTTTTCCCTGTCCACTGATGCTGCCAGTATAAAGGAAAAAAGCGGACACGGCGTGTCCGCTTTTTTGTAAAATCGAAAAATTTTCAGCCCGGCCTGCTCACGGCTTTTCCGCCGGCACGCCCTGCCGGTATAAATGCAGGATGCGTGCCGCCTCGTCTGCCACGGCCTTTTGCAGTTCGGGCGGGTTAAGCACGGCTACGGAAGAACCGAAACCCAGCAGCATAGACACCAGAAACCCGCCGCTCGGCCAGCGCGCTGACACAAAAAAGCGCCCGTCCGGCAGCCGGGTGACATCCTCTGGGCAGAACAGGTCGTACACGCGGTGCGCCGCGCCGGGCAGGAACACCAGCTCCATCTGCAGCATGCACGGCGGTTCTTCCCCGCTGCAAAGGGGCGGCGGCGCGCCGTGCGCGCCGGGCTCGAAGCCCTGCTCCAGCATCCGGGCGCCCAGCATGCGGCACAATTTGAAGGTGCGCCATTCGCCGCGTGCAAGGCAGAAGGCCTGCAGATACCAGGCGCTGCTTTTATAGCACAGCTTTGCAGGCTCTGCCGTGCGCTGCGTTCTTTCGCCGCTTGCGCCGAAATAGGTAAAGGCCAGGCGCCTGCGGCCGAGAATGGCGGCCTTCAGCGTTTGGAACAGCGGCTCCTGCGCGGCCTCCAGGCCCCAGGGCATAAAATCCACCTCCAGCCAGTCGCCGGGGTGGGCCAGCGCGCCGGAAAGCTTGCCCAGCGCGGTGGCGGCGCTTTCGCCGCCAAGCACCGCTATGCCGCGCAGCCCGGCCAGCACCTCCGTCTGCTCGGCTTCGCTGAGCAGGGCGGTGTCCAGCCGGTAGCCCTCCAGCAGCGCCACGCCGCCCGTGCGCCCCGGGCGGGCATACACTGGCACGCCCGCCGCGCTGAGGGCGTCGATGTCGCGGCGGATGGTGCGCTCGCTCACTTCAAAGCGGCGCGCCAGCTCGCGCGCTGTGGCGCCGCCGTGCGCCTGCAGATAATACAGAATTTCAAACAGCCGCCCGGTGTGCACGCCTATTCCCCCAGGCGCGTTCTGCGCCAATAGCGGCTCATGGAAAAGCCGGCGTCCTCGGTCATCTCACGGCCAAGGCCTGCGCCCTGCGGCGGCGTGAAGGCGCGGGCTGCTTCCACAGTGGGGAATTCCACCTCTGCATAGAAAAACTGGGTGGGAAGGCCCTCGTCCACAAGGCTCACCTCCAGCGTTTCGCCGCCGGGCAGCGCATAGGCGCGAAAGGCCTTTGTCACCAGCGGCCTGCCGATGAACGCCTCCAGCCGCTGGAACAGCGCCTTGTCGATGGGCGTCTCTATCTCCTCGCGGGCAAGGGTGCCCTTGCCCTTAAAGCATAGAATATATTCCGTACCGTTTTCCGTTGTGCTCTCGCGGATGCGCACCGCCGGGGCCGTGGCGATATAGCCCTGGCGCATGGCGGCCTGCGACACAAGGGGCAGCCCGGCGGGGAAGCCCTCGATAAGCCATTTGCGTTCTATTTCCATATGAAAAACCTCCTGCTTGGGGCGGCGAAGGGGCATTTTCTGTGCCGCGCCCCTTGTAACATGCCGCCTGAATCCATTATAATACAGAAAGTCTGCACAGAAAAGGAAGTTTTATGATGAAACAGGCGCGCGAATTCCCTGCGTTCACAGTGACGCCCAAGGCAGCCCGAAGCCTGGCCGCCGGGCACCCGTGGGTATATGCACAGGAGGTGCTGGCCGCCCAGCCGTGTGAAAACGGCGCGTTGGCCGATGTGTTCAGCCAGAAGGGAAGTTGGCTTGGTACAGGGCTTGTCAGCCTGCAAAGCAAGATACGCGTGCGCGTGTTTTCGCGCAATGCGAACGATGTGTTCGACGAGGCATTCTGGCGCCGCCGCCTGCGCTATGCGTGGGAATACCGCAAGGCGGTGATGGGGCCGGACGTTTCAAACTGCCGCATTATTTTCGGAGAAGCGGACCAGTTCCCCGGCCTGACGGTGGACCGGTACGGCACGCTTTTGTCCGCCCAGGTGCTGAGCGCGGGCATGGAGCGGCTGAAGCATACGCTGTTTCCGGCGCTGGTGCAGCTTCTGCGCGCCGACGGGCAGGATATCCGCGGGCTGTACGAGCGCAACGATGTTGCCCTGCGCGAAAAAGAGGGCCTTGCGCAGTACAAGGGCTGGTACGGCCTTTCGGCCCTTGGCCTGCAAACGCCCGAAACGCCGCTGGCGCATATCTGCGAAAACGGCATCCGGTATACGGTAGATGTAGAGAACGGCCAGAAAACGGGCTTTTTTCTGGACCAGAAATACAACCGCCGCGCGGTGGCAGCTCTTGCGAAGGGGCGCACCGTGCTGGACTGCTTTACCCACACCGGCTCGTTCGCGCTGAATGCGGCAAGGGGCGGCGCCGCAAAGGTGACGGCGGTGGACGTGAGCGAGACGGCCTGCGCCATGGCGCGCCGCAATGCCGAAGAAAATGGTCTTGCCGGCGTGGTGCAGTGTGTGGTTGCCGACGTGTTCGAGCTTCTGCCCTCGCTTTCCAAAGGCAGCTACGACTTCATCATTCTGGACCCGCCCGCCTTTACAAAGGCACGCAAAACGCTGCACAACGCCCTGCGCGGATATAAAGAAATCAACACCCGTGCCATGCGCCTTTTGCCGCGCGGCGGCTACCTTGCCACATGCAGCTGCAGCCATTTTGCCACCGAAGAGGAATTTTGCAAAATGCTGGCCGCCGCAGCGGCAGACGCCGGGGTGCAGCTGCGGCAGATCGCTGCGCGCCAGCAGGCGCCTGACCATCCTATTCTGTGGAGCGTGCCGGAAACGGATTACCTGAAATTCTACCTGTTCCAGGTGGTGTGAGCCTGCGCCTGCGCACAAGGGCCGTGAAAAGATGGCAAAAGCTCTTGCAATTCCCTGTTTTGTGTGCTATAGTGTGATAGTACGATACTGTGTTATGGAAAGAGTGGGCCTTGCGGTCCGCTCTTTCCCGTTTGTTAAGGAGTTTTTGCATGGCGAACAGAAAGGGCGCGGGCGGCACCGCGCAGGCTGTGGAGGCGCTGGTGCGGCCTGTGGTGGAGGCTATGGGCCTTTGCATCTGGGACGTGCGCTTTGAAAAGGAGGGGCCGGACTGGTTCCTGCGTATCTATCTGGACGGCGGCGGCCGCCCGCTGGACATGGAGGCGTGCGAGGCCGCGACACGTGCTATTAACCCTGTGCTGGATGAAGCAGACCCTATCAGCCAAAGCTATTACCTTGAGGTGGGCAGCCCCGGCCTTGGCCGCCGTCTGACGAGGGACGAGCACTTCACGGCAAAGCGCGGCGAAAAGGTGCGCGCACACCTCATCCGGGCGGATGAGGCGGGCCGCAGGGAGGTGGCCGGCACGCTGCTGGGCAAAGAGGGCGCGGCTGTGCGCCTTGCCCTGGAGGACGGCACCGAAACCCTGCTGGATACAAAGCTCGTCAGCGACTTCCGCCTGTGCGACGATGAAGACCTGTTCTGACGCGCCGGGTGCGCGCGGTGCGGCGGGCACAGTTTAGGAATGCTGTTACATGAAAAGTTTAGAATAAGAAGGAAGATGATCTGGAAAGATGAATGCGGAGTTTTTTGAAGCGCTTGCCATGCTGGAGGCCGAGCGCGGCCTTTCGGCAGAGTATCTGCTGGAAAAGATCAAAAACGCCATCGTGATTGCTGTGAAGAAGGATTACGACGTGGAAGACGACAATGTGGCGGTAGAGATCGACCCCGAGACGGGCAAGTTCAACGTGAACCTTCTCAAGCATATTGTGGAAGAGGTGGAAAACCCAAACACGGAGATCAGCCTGGAAGACGCACTGGCAAAAAAGAAAACCTCAAAGGTGGGCACGGATTTCATCATCCCCCTGAAAACGAAAGATTTCGGGCGTATTGCCGCGCAGACGGCAAAACATGTTATCCGCCAGGGCCTGAAGGAGGCCGAGCGCAGCCAGATGTATGCCGAGATGCAGGGCAACACGCACGAAATCGTTTCGGCCACAGTGACAAACCTGGATATGGTGCGCGGCATTGTGACGCTGGAGCTCTCGAAGGGCGGCGTGGCCACGCTGCCCCGCAATGAACAGGTGCCCGGCGAGGAATACTACGAGGGCCAGCACCTGCAGGTGTATGTGGTGGATGTGCGCGAGACAGAGCGCGGCCCGCGCATGATGATCAGCCGTACCCACCCCGGCCTTGTGAAGCGCATGTTCGAGATGGAGGTGCCGGAGATTTACGACGGCACGGTGGAGATCAAGGCCATCAGCCGTGAGGCCGGTGCCCGTACGAAGATGGCGGTATGGTCCAAAGATGAAAATGTGGACCCTGTGGGCGCCTGTATCGGCCCCCGCGGCGCACGCGTGGCGAAGATTGTGGATGAGCTGGGCGGCGAGAAAATCGACATCGTCCGCTGGAGCGAAGACCCGGCCGCCTTTATCAGCGAGGCGCTCAGCCCCGCCAAGGTAGTGGACGTGGAACTGCTGGACGGGGAAAACCGTGCCGCCAAGGTGACCGTACCGGACCACCAGCTCAGCCTGGCCATTGGCAACCGCGGCCAGAACGCGCGCCTCACGGCGCGCCTTACGGGCTACAGCATCGACATCCGGCCGGAGAGCGGCTACTACGGTGAAGAGCCGCCAGTGAAGAAAACACAGGAGTAATAAAGAGGGGGATGCCCGTGAAAGAACAGAAAGTGCCGCTGCGCAAATGTGCGGGCTGCGGGGAATCGAAGCCTAAAAAAGAACTGGTGCGCGTGGTGCGTGCGCCGGACGGCGCAGTGTCGCTGGACCTT
The DNA here is from genome assembly GCA_018380115.1 of Oscillospiraceae bacterium. Classification (GTDB taxonomy): domain Bacteria; phylum Bacillota; class Clostridia; order Oscillospirales; family Ruminococcaceae; genus Ruthenibacterium. The sequence goes on from JAGZUF010000022.1 coordinate 16,321, forward strand.
GTGGGCAAAAAGCCGGGCCGTGGAGCCTATGTGTGCCCAAGGGCGGCGTGCCTCGCCAAGGCGCGCAAGGCAAAGCGCATTGAGCGTGCGCTGGAGGTGGCTATCCCCCCCGAAATATACGATGCCATGCAGGCTGAGATAGCCCGCGCGGAGGAAGCAGATGCAGCAACATAAGGCAGTGTTCGCGCTTTCGCTGTGCCGCAAAGCAGGCGCGCTTGTCACAGGCTTTGACGCAGTAAAAGAGAGTGTATATAAAGGCAAGGCGGCGCTGGTGCTGTGTGCACAGGATGCCTCAGAGGGCACGCAGGCCCGGGTGAGGCGCTTTTGTGAAGGGCTGTGCCAGGTGCTCACGCTTCCCTGCACCCAGGCGCAGCTTGCCGCCGTTACGAAAAAACCCACCGCAGTGCTGGCCGTACAAAGCGCAGAGCTTGCCAAGCTGTGCGCCTCGGCTGCCGGCACAGCGCCCAGCCACGACTAAGGAGGAGTGCCCATGTCGATTGAGATTAAATATAAACTCGGAGACCTCGCCAAAGACCTTGGCGCAGCCAGCAAGGATATTATTGAAATGCTGAGTGCCCTGGAAAAGGGCGAGGCCAAAAAGCATACCACGCCCCTGACAGAGAACGAATTAAACCTTGTTCTGGAGCAGATGACGAAAAACGCGCAGGAGGATAATTTTGACGCGTATTTTGCCACGGCTGCCGCTGCCAGGAAGAAGGAAGAAAAGAAACAGCGCCCGAAAGAGAAACTCACTGTCTCTGCAAATGCGGGCCCGCTGAAAAAGGCCGATGGCACGATTGTAGAGATGCCTGCAAAACACAAGGAAAAGCCCGCGGAAAAGGCTGAGCGCCCCGAGGCGCCAAAGAAAGAAGTGGTCACCGTTACGGTGGACACGCGCAGCGTGGACGTGAACCTTGATAAGTTCAACGAGAAATATACCTCGCTTGCCGCCACAAAGAATGTGGAGAACCGCCGCAAGCCCATGCCTGCCGGCAACAAACAGAAATTCTCCGGCGGAAAGAACCGCTTCGGCGGCCGGGGCCCGCAGGGCAAAAAGCGTGAGACAGAGGCAGAGCGCCTGCAGCGCATCCAGTTGGAAAAGGCCCGCAAAGCGCAGCTCAAGGTGTCTATTCCGGACGAGATAGCCGTGGGCGAGCTTGCTGTGCGCCTGAAGGTGAACGTGGCGCAGGTAATTAAAAAGCTGATGGGCCTTGGCGTGATGGCCTCCATCAGCGAGGTGGTGGATTTTGACACCGCCAGCCTCGTGGCGGAAGAATTGGGCGCCAAGGTGGAGCACGAAGTGCACGTCACAATTGAAGAGCGCCTGTTTGAAGTGGATGACGACAAGGCCGAAGACCTTGTGGAGCGCCCGCCCGTTGTGGTGGTGATGGGCCACGTGGACCACGGAAAAACGTCTATTCTGGACGCCATCCGCAAAACGCGCGTCACGGCGGGTGAAGCGGGCGGCATCACCCAGCACATCGGCGCCTATCAGGTGGAAAAGAACGGCAAGGTCATCACCTTCCTCGATACGCCGGGCCATGAGGCATTTACAGCCATGCGTGCCCGCGGTGCCGAAATGACCGACATTGCAGTGCTGGTGGTGGCCGCAGATGACGGCATTATGCCGCAGACGGTGGAATCCATCAACCACGCGAAAGCCGCAGGCGTCACCGTCATTGTGGCAATCAATAAAATGGATAAACCCACTGCTAACCCCACGCATGTGATGGAGCAGCTTACCCAGTATGAGCTTGTGCCGGAGGAGTGGGGCGGCGACACCATCTGTGTGCCGGTGTCTGCACTGACGGGCCAGGGCATTGAGGACCTGCTGGAAAATATCAACCTTGTGGCCGAGGTGAAAGAGCTGAAGGCAAACCCGAACCGCCGCGCCAAAGGTGTTGTCATTGAGGCACGGCTGGACAAGGGCATGGGCCCTGTGGCGACCATTCTTGTGCAGAAAGGCACGCTGCACCAGGGCGATATTGTTATTGCGGGCACGGCTGTGGGCCGCGTGCGCGTGATGCGCGACGACCAGGGCCGCGCGCTGAAGGAGGCGGGCCCCTCTACCCCGGTGGAAATCACCGGCCTCACCGAGGTGCCTGCCGCAGGCGACATCTTTGATGCGGTAGAGGATGAGAAGCTGGCGCGCGAGTTAGCCGACCAGCGCGCAGCCGAGGCAAAGGAAAAGCAGTTTGCCAGCTACAGAAAGGTGACGCTTGACAATCTGTTCAGCCAGATTGCCGAGGGCGAGCGCAAAGAGCTTGGCATCATTGTGAAGGCGGATGTGCAGGGCTCGGCCGAGGCTGTGAAGCAGAGCCTTGAGAAGATATCCAACGATGAAGTGCGCGTGCGCGTCATCCACGCGGGTGTGGGCGCCATCAATAAATCGGACGTGATGCTTGCCAATGCTGGCAATGCCATTATTATCGGCTTCAACGTGCGTCCGGACCCCATTGCCAAAGAAGAGGCAGCCCAGGCGGAAGTGGAGATGCGCATGTACCGCGTCATTTATGATGCCATCAATGATGTAACGGATGCCATGAAGGGCATGCTGGCCCCGAAATACCGCGAGGTGGAGCTGGGCCGCGCCGAGGTGCGCAGCGTGTTCAAGATATCTTCTGCGGGCACCATTGCCGGCTGCTATGTGCTGGAGGGCAAGGTGAGCCGTGCGGCCAAAATACGCCTTGTGCGCGACGGCATCGTCATCACTGAGGACGAGATTGATTCCCTGCGCCGCTTTAAGGATGATGTAAAGGAAGTGGCCCAGGGCTACGAGTGCGGCATTGGCCTTGAGAAGTTCTCTGATATCAAGGAGGGCGACATCTTCGAGGCCTTCACTATGGAAGAGTACCGCGACTGACCGCGGGAAAGGAGGCAGGCATGCCACAATCGAAAAATATTGCGCGCCTTTCGGAGGATATGAAGCGCGAGCTCATCGCCATCATCGGCCAGATGAAGGACCCGCGGCTGAAAACGGGCCTTCTGACGGTGATGCGCATTGAACTGGCGCCGGACCTTTCTTTCGCGAAGGTTTTTATCAGCGTGCTGGGCACACAGCCCGATGCACCGCAGCAGGCGGTGGCTGCGCTGAACCGTGCGGCGGGCCATGTGCGCAGCGAGGTGGCAAAGCGCATGCATATCCGAAAAACGCCGGAATTCCGCTTTGTGGCGGACGGCGGCGCAGCCTATGCCCAGCATATCAACGAGCTGATTGAAGGCCTGTGACCGTCCGGCCCGCGGCCCGGCATGACGCCGGGCACAGGGGGCATGTGCCGCGCGTTGCGCGGTGCAAGCATTGTGTAAAAAGAGGAGAAAATATGAGCGAGATCCTGCAGTTGGCAGAAGCGATCAGCCGCCTGCTCAGGGCGGATAATATTCTGCTTTTGTGCCATAAAAACCCGGATGGGGACACGGTAGGCAGCGCCATGGCCCTGTGCCATGTGCTGAAAAGCCTGGGCAAAACAGCAGCCATTCTGTGTGCGGACCCCATCCCTTCGCGCTATGCGTATATGCAGCTTTGCCTGTTTGAAGAGGGCGATTTCGAGCCTCACTTTGTGGTGGCCGTGGACGTGGCGGGCATCCAGCTTTTCGGCGACAGTGAGGCGGTGCAGAAATATGCCCAGCGGGTAGATTTGTGCATCGACCACCACACCTCCAACTCCGGCTACGCGTCTGCACTTCTGCTGGACGGCGAGGCGGCCGCCACAGCAGAGCTTTTGTACGACATGTTCAGCGAAATGGGTGCGCCCATCACGCCGCTGGTGGCGGACTGCCTGTACACCGGTCTTTCCACCGACACGGGATGCTTCAAATTTACAAACACCACGGCGCGCACGCACATTGTGGCTGCCAAGCTGATGGAGGCGGGCGCGAACACGGTGAAGCTGAACAGCCTGCTGTTCGAGAGCAAATCCCGCAGCCGCATCGCGCTGGAGCGATTTGCACTGGAGAATCTGGAATATTACTTCGAGGGGCGCTGTGCGCTGATATGCCTCACGCGCGAACAAATTGAGGCCAGCGGAGTGGAGCCCAGCGAGCTGGAGGGTATCACAGCCATCCCCCGTATGATAGAGGGGGTGGAGGTAGGCCTCACCATGCGCCAGCAGCCCTCTGGCAGCTATAAGGCCAGCATCCGCACCACTCTTGGCGTGGATGCCTCTGCCATTGCGGCACATCTGGGCGGCGGCGGCCATAAGCAGGCTGCGGGCTGCGAGATATTGGGCAGCACGGACAATGCCAAGGCCGCGCTGTTGAGCGAAGTGGAAAAGGTGCTATGCAAGGGATTTTAGTAATGGATAAGCCCGCAGGCTTCACCTCGTTCGATGTGGATGCGAAGTTGCGGGGTATTCTGGGCACGCGCAAAATAGGCCACGCCGGTACGCTGGACCCCATGGCAACAGGCGTGCTGCCTGTATTTGTGGGGCGCGCTGCCAAGGCGGTGGACATGCTGCCCGACACGGATAAAACCTACGAGGCCACGCTGCGCCTGGGGCTGCGCACCGACACTGGCGATATCACCGGGCAGGTGCTGGAGGCGGCGCCCGTACCGGCCGGGCTGGACGAAGCGGCGCTTGGCGCCGTGCTGGGGCGCTTTCTGGGCCGCAGCATGCAAACGCCGCCCATGTATTCGGCGGTAAAGGTGGGCGGCCAGCCGCTGTATAAGCTGGCGCGCAGAGGCAAAACTGTGGCGCGTCCTGCACGTCCTGTTGTCATCCATGCCCTTCAGCTTCTGAGGCGTGAAAATGAAACGGATTTCCGCCTGCGCATCGTATGCGGCAAGGGCACCTATGTGCGCGTGCTGCTGGAGGACATCGGCCGCGCCCTTGGCGTGCCCGCCACGATGGCGGCGCTGCGGCGCACAGCCGCCGCAGGCTATACCGAAGCGCAGGCCGTGGGCTTTGCCCGGGTAGAAGAGGCTAAAGCGCAGGGGACGCTTGCCTCGCTGCTTTTGAGCGTGGAAACGGTGTTTTGTGCTTTGCCGCAGCTCTATGTGGATGAGGCCGCCACCCGGCGCCTTTTGAACGGTGCAGCGGTGTACCGCTGCAAAGCTGCGGACGGACGCTTCCGGGTGCATGGGCCGCAGGGCTTTTTGGGCACCGGGCGCGTCCAGGGCGGCGTGCTGAAGGCGGAAAAGTTGTTTGTGGAACGATAGCGGCACCGCCGCGGGCCTGCAGGGGCTTTGCGCGCGGTGCCTTCCGGCCCGCAGGGCCGGGTGCGCCCTGCCGCAAAAGCCGGCAGGGCTTTATTCTGTTTTGGGGAAGGGGATGTACCCTATGCGATGGGAAACGCAGATACGGCCGGGCCTGTGCGCGCCCAGCGCCGTGGCGCTGGGCTATTTTGACGGCGTGCATCTGGGCCACCGCGCCGTGCTTGCCGCCGCCCGTGCCTGGGCGCAGGGGCACGGCGCGGCCACGGCGGTGTTCACTTTTACGCTGCCGCCGGAGGCCGGGCTGAAAGGCGCCCACATTTTACAGGATGAGGAAAAGCGCAGCCGCCTTTGCGCCTGTGGGGCCGAGCTCGTGCTGTGCCCGCCCTTCGAAGCCTTCTGTGCGCTGGCCTGCGAGGAGTTTGTCATGCAGGTGCTGCGCGGCGCGCTGGGGGCGAAGGCTGTGTTCTGCGGGCCGAATTTCACCTTCGGCCGGGGCCGTGCCGGGGACGCCCGCCTGCTGGAAAAGCTGTGCGCCGCGCACGACATTGAGGTGCATGTGGTGCCGCTGGCGGCTTGGGGCGGGCAGACAGTATCCTCCACCCGCATCCGCGCCGCCCTGGCGCAGGGGGATGTTCCTGCGGCGAACGCCATGCTGGCACAGCCGTATGCGGTTTCGTTGCCCGTGCGCCACGGCAGGGGCAATGGGCAGAAATGGGGCTTCCCGACCATCAATCAGGTTTATCCCGGCGGCCTTCTTGTGCCGCGCGAAGGGGTATATGCCTCCTGTGTGACGCTGGCGGATGGCACAGCACACCCGGGCGCCACAGGTTTGGGCAGCCGCCCTACGGTGAATGACGACGCGAGAGATGTCACCTGCGAGACATTTCTGCCCGGCTTTTCGGGCGATGTGTACGGCGAAACGGCGCGTCTGGTGCTGTGCCGCTATTTGTGGCCCACCCGGAAATTCGAGACCGTGGACGCCCTGCGGCAGATGGTGCAGCAGGCGGCCGCCGCGGCGCTGGAAAACTGGCAGGGTACATGAGAGGCACAGGGCCTCTGTTTGAAGGCAGTGCGCGGGCGGCGGCGTACACATGGCGCGCCGTATGCGCGCTGGCCCTTCTGGGCACGCTATGGTTCATTTTCAGCCATTCGGCCCAGCCGGCAGCAGTGTCCGGCGCGCAGAGCCGGGGCGTGCTGGCGTTTGTGAACCAGGCGTTGAGAGGCTGGGGCCTGCCGGGCGTGTCAGAGCATCTTTTGCGCAAGGCGGCCCATTTTGCCGAATTCATGGTGCTGGGCTGGTGGATGCTTCTGTGCACCCGTGCGTTTGCCGCGCGTGTGGCGCGCTGGATGCCCTGGCTGTGGGGCGCAGGCATCCTGTGTGCAGCAGCGGATGAGGGCATCCAGTTTTTTGTGCCGGGCCGTTCTGCGCGCATTTCCGACGTGCTGCTCGACGGCTGCGGTGTGCTGGCGGGTCTTGTGCTGGCACGGGCGGCCATATGGGCGTGGACACGCCTGCACGGCCGGGCGGAAGAGAGGAGGTAGAGCGGTGCGCTTTCAGAAAAACACCCCGCCATCCGGGGCTGCCGCCCTGCGCGGCCGCTGCTTTTCTGCGATGCGCTCTTTTGTGTCTGCCTGCACTGCGGGCATTCCTTCACGCCGGCGGAGCAAATGCCAAATTTTGCGCGAAAAATTCTCCATGCCTTTGCAGATGCTGCCTTGCCGGGACAGCGGCCGCGTGATATGATGATGTTACGATACGTCTTATCATAATGAACTGGCAGGGAGTGACGAAATGATGAAACCGGTTGTAGAAGAAAGAAATATTGCAAAGCTGTTCAGCGTGCGGGGAAAAGTAGTGCTTATCACGGGCGCAGGGGGCCTTGGCGGCTACCTTGCCAAAGGCTTTGCGGAAAACGGCGCCCATGTTGTGGTGACGGACGTGGTACCCGGCAGGGCGCAGGCCCTTGCGGACAGCCTGTGTGAAAGGGGTTTTGCCTGCCGCGGCTGTGTGTTGGACCAGACAGACAAGGCGGCCGTTGAAGCAGTGGTACAGAGTATCGTGAACGGACAGGGGCGCATCGACGCACTTATCAATACGGCGGCCATCGCGCCGTGTCATCCAGCAGAGGAATTTCCCGAGGACGAGCTGCGCAGGGTGATTGACGTCAACCTCACCGCTGCTGTGCTCACTTCTCAGGTGGTGGGCAGGCAGATGATTGCGCAGCAGTACGGCAAAATTGTAAACATCGGCTCCATTGCAGGCGTAATGTGCCATTCCTATGAATCCATGCCGTACGAATGCACGAAGGCGGCTGTCCACCAGATGACGAAGTCGCTGGCCTGCGCATGGGGCCGGTACAATGTGAACGTGAACGCCATTGCGCCCACATGGATTATGACGCCCATGCTGGACGACTGCCCGCCGGAATATTTTGATGCGGTAGATTCCATGCATGAGTTCGGCCGCATGTCCCGCGTGGAGGACTTCTTCGGCACGGCGGTGTATCTTGTCACCGATGCCTCCAATTTCATCAGCGGGCATGTGCTTCTGGTGGACGGCGGCTGGAGCACCGCGCGCCCGGTGCAGTGCAAAAGCTGACGGCGCGGCGCCAGCCGCAGGCCGGGACGGGCTTTTGGCCCGGCTGAGAAAAGTTTGCCCTGCCGGTTGATTTTGCCCTCTGGCCATGGTATACTATATAAGCTGCCCGCATCGCGGGCGGTGTTACCTGAACGCAGCGTCCGGCGCATCCCTCGAAAAGCTACCGCCGCTTCGTTCCAGGCATATCATATTAACGAGGAGAAAGCAAGCATGGAAACGAAACAGAATATCATCGCTTCCGCCCGTGTGCATGACACGGACACCGGTTCCCCCGAGGTGCAGGTGGCGCTGCTGACGGCGCGCATCAATCACCTCACCGAGCACCTGAAGGCCAACAAAAATGACCACCACAGCCGCCGCGGCCTGCTGAAGATGGTCGGCCGCCGCCGCAACCTTCTGGCCTACCTGCAGAAGAAGGATATCGAGCGCTACCGCGCCCTGATTGCAAAGCTCGGCCTGCGCAAGTAAAGGTATGAAAAGGCAGACGGCAAAAGCCGTCTGCCTTTCCGTGTATTATTGTAACCCGGCAAAGCGCGGCGGGCACGCGCGTTGTTAGCAATGAATCGGGGGCTTTTGCCGAAAAAGCTTCGGATTTATTGCTAAAACCGCACACCTGCCATGCGATGCCCGAAATATTAAGGAGGCAAGACAATGGCATTGGAATTCGCATCCAAAAAAGAAACGTTCCCCAATTACCGCAAATTTGAAACCACGCTGGCGGGCCGCCCGTTCGTGGTGGAGACGGGCAAAATGTGCGCCCTCTCTTCCGGCAGCTGCATGGTGAGCTATGGTGACACGCGCGTGCTGTGCAACGTCACCATGAGCGACAAGCCCCGCGAGGGCATCGACTTCTTCCCCCTCAGCGTAGATTTTGAAGAGAAACTGTACTCTGTGGGCCGCATTCCCGGCAGCTTCATGCGCCGCGAGGGCCGCCCCGGCGAAAAGGCTGTGCTCACCTCCCGCGTTATCGACCGCCCCATCCGCCCGCTGTTCCCGAAGGATATGCGCAACGATGTCTCTGTGGTGATGACGGTGATGAGCGTGGATCAGGACTGCAGCCCGGAGATTGCCGGCATGATCGGCACCTCCATCGCCATCTCTATCTCCCAGATTCCCTGGAAGGGCCCCATCGCGGGCGTCATCATGGGCCTTGTAGACGGCCAGCTGGTGGTAAACCCCACGCTGGAGCAGCGTGAAAAGAGCGACTTGCACCTGACAGTGGCCGCCAGCATGGAGAAAATTGTGATGATAGAGGCAGGCGCCAACGAGGTGGACGAGCACACCATGCTGCGCGCCATCAAAGAGGCCCATGCCGAAATCAAGAAGATGATAGAGTTTATCAGCGGCATCGTGGCTGAGATCGGCAAGCCGAAGATAGAGTTCCAGTCCATGGAGCTGGATCACGACCTGTTCGAGGCCGTGAAGGCGGAGTTCCTGGATGACTTTAAGGCAGCTATGGACACCGACGACAAGACGGTGCGCGATGCACGCCTTCTGCCCATCCGCGACAAGCTCAGCGAAAAATATGCCGAGCAGTGGGGCGAGGGCACCATTGAGGAACTGATGTACAAGATGCAGAAGTTCGTGGTGCGCCGCTGGCTGCTGGATGAAGGCAAGCGCGTGGATGGCCGCGGCATCAATGAGATCCGCCCGCTGGCCGCTGAAGTGGGCCTCCTGCCCCGTGTGCACGGCTCCGGCATGTTTACCCGCGGCCAGACGCAGGTGCTGACGGCGGCTACGCTGTCCGGTATGCGAGATGCGCAAATCATCGACGATATCTCCACCGATGAGACAAAGCGCTATATGCACCACTACAATTTCCCGCCCTATTCCGTGGGCGAGGCGCGTGCGCCCCGCAGCCCCGGCCGCCGCGAGATAGGCCACGGCGCCCTGGCAGAGCGCGCGCTGCTGCCCGTGCTCCCCACAGTGGAAGAGTTCCCCTACGCCATGCGCCTTGTCTCTGAGGTGCTGTCCTCCAACGGCTCTACCAGCCAGGCATCCATCTGCGGCTCCACGCTGGCGCTTATGGATGCAGGCGTTCCCATCAAGGCGCCTGTGGCTGGCATCTCCTGCGGCCTCATCACCGAGGGCGAGCGCTGGATGACCATGCTGGACATTCAGGGCGTGGAGGACTTCCACGGCGACATGGACTTCAAGGTGGGCGGCACCCGCAACGGTATCACCGCCATCCAGATGGATATCAAGGTGGACGGCCTGACGTATGACATCATCGAGGAAGCCTTTGAAAAATGCCGCAAGGGCCGCCTGTATATTCTGGACGAGATCATGAAGCCCGTCATTGCCGAGCCGCGCGCCGAGCTTTCGAAATATGCGCCGAAGATGCTCACCATCAAAATCGACGTGGACAAAATCAAGGACGTTATCGGCAAGGGCGGCAAGGTCATTCAGGAGATTTGCGCCAACTGCAACTGCAAAATTGACGTGGAAGAGGACGGCAGCGTCTTTATCAGCGCCATTAATGTGGAAGACGGCGAGCGCGCCCTGCATACCATCAAGACCATTGTGGAAGACCCGGAGATCGGCGCCATCTACAAGGGCCGCGTGACGCGTCTGATGACGTTCGGTGCCTTTGTGGAGATAGCCCCGGGCAAGGAAGGTCTTGTGCACATCTCGAAGCTGGATACAAAGCGTGTAGAAAAGGTGGAGGATGTAGTCGCTGTAGGCGACGAACTGCTGGTGAAGGTGACGGAGATAGACCAGCAGGGCCGCATCAACCTCTCCCGCAAGGACGCTTTGGCAGATTTGGCCGCAAAGCAGAAGTAAGTTTTCCGTTTTTGGATTTTATTCAGAAAAGAAAAGGCAGCGCAAGGGCTATCGGCCCTGCACTGCCTTTTTTAATTCAGAAGCGCATCTGCAGCCCGGGGCGGAAGATGTATGCGGCGGACGCAGGGGGCTGAACTAGCGCTCTTGCGCCGGGTTCCTTTTTATACACCGGCCCGTACCGGCTGAAGCTCTCCTGCATATGACAGACAAGGAAGGTCTCCTCTTGCCTTCTGCCCGTGCAAAAAAGAATGCCTTATGCCAAAAATGGCGCGCGGCACGGCCTTTAGAGTAGTTTGTGTCACAGGCTGCTTTCCGGCATTTTTCTTGCTGCTGTGTATGCTGTAATGAGGATGAGCAGGGGCTTGTCCTCTCTGCCGGGATGTAAAAAGAAAGAAGGGAATGTGATGCTGCAAGGAAGAAAAGGCAAAGGCATGTGCGCTGTGCTGCTGATGCTTGTGATGTGCTTTGGCCCTGTGCCTGCTGAAGCACAGGCAGAGGGTGCGCCGCCCGACAGTGCAAGGCGGTACACGGTGGAATATACGGTAAACGGCACCCGCTGGCCGGACTGGACCTTTATCACACAGGCCGAAAGCGCTGCACAGGCCCTGGCGGCCGCGCCGGATCATCTGAGGGAATTGGGCGGTGACTATGAAAAACTGCCGCAGCTGCAGGCAGAAGGCACAGTGCTCACTGTGGCGTACCGGACGAAAGTCCGCCTTGCCAGTGCGCTTGTGGTGAAGTCGGATTATTATAACGGGGACGGTGCACTGGCCGGTACAGTGGTGCAGGAATATGAGGCGCCGGCCGGTGAGCGGGCAGTAATCGATTATTTGGAGGGCTCGCTGGAGGGGATAGAATACATACCTGTGCGTCTCGTCCTTCAGGCCACGCCCTTTGCAGACAGCGATTCCACAGATGAGACGCGGCTGGCCCTCACAGACAATATCTGCTGCGGGGAAGGCGTCCACTATTTGCTGCTGGTGCGCTTTGAACAAAGACAGCCCGGGCAGGAGGGCCAGGTGGCCTGTAAAAACGATGCCCTTCAGGCTATGGCCTCCAGCGCGGCTCAGGTTGAGATGCAGCCGGCTGCCCATCCGGTGCAGGTGACGGCAGGCGGGGTATTCCAAGCCTGAAACATGCAGGTGTGTATGCCGGGTATTCAAGATATGCGGCCGAGAATCAGAAAATATATTGACATCGCTTCGCATATGTGTTATTATAATCAAGCACCCAATGGGGTGCTGATATCGCGGGGTGGAGCAGTCCGGTAGCTCGTCGGGCTCATAACCCGAAGGTCGTAGGTTCAAATCCTGCCCCCGCAACCATATCGAGTGTTCATAACGGATTTGATGTTATGAACACTCGATTTTTTATGCTTCTTTTGGAGAGCAGGCATTTTGCCTGCTCTCCTTCGTTATGCGGGGATATATTCCACGGCCACGCCCTGCCTTGTTTCGGAGATATAATGGCTTGTCAGAGGCGCTGCCGGGATGTCGATGTACCCCACAAAGCGGTAGTGAATTGTGATGCGCTGTGTTCTACTTTTTCCGACGCCCTGCGTTTCGTACACCTCGATATGGTCAATAAGCTCCCGCAGCAGCGGTGCTGTCAGCTCGTCCATCTGCATAAACTTTCGGATGGCAGCGATAAACTTGTCCTTATTGGCCGCTTGCCGTTCCGCCTCCGCAATTTGCTCCCGGAGCTGTGGGATCTTCGCTTTCAAGGCAAGCTGCTCTACATCGTATTCGTGGGTAATTTGCAGGAAGCCCTCGTCGGAAAGAAGCCCTTCCGCATTCTTTTCAAAGGCCTTTTTGTAGAGTCGGGACACGGTTTCTGTTCGCATCCGTGCCTTTTGCAGCTCTCCCTCAAGGTGCTTCTTTTCCTCTGCGATTTCCCAGTTGGACTTGCGTTCCAGAAGGTCGGCGAACATTGGCTCGTCGTCCCGCAGAAATTGCGCCATTCGTTGTAGCTCCAGTTTTACCACCTGCTCGATAGCGTCCGCCCGCACATAGTGCCGGGTCGGGCAACTGCCACGGTAATCTTTTACATAATTGGAACAGGAGAAAAAGCATATATTCTTATTGATGGTGTTGACATGATACCACAGCTTGTGACCGCAGTCGGCGCAGTACAGCAGATCAGAAAAGATGCTCTTTTCGCCATTCTCCGATTTCGGCGCACGGCGCTTTGTCCGCTTGATGACCTTCTTTTGTACCTGCTCAAAGGTGTCCCGGTCGACAATCGGCTCGTGAACATCCTTGAAGATGACCCAGTTTTCTTCCGGGTTATCGATGCGGGTCTTATCCTTGAAGGATTTAGAGTAGGTCTTGAAATTGATCACATCGCCGCAGTATTCCTGCTGGGTCAGGATTTTACGAATGGTGCTGTTTTTCCATCGGTAAGGGTTTGGCTGCGTCTTTTTGCCGCCCCTGCCAATGCCTTTTTCGTGCCAGTACGCTGTGCAGTTGAGAATCCCATTTTCCTGTAAAATGCGGGCAATGGTGTCGTTGCCCTTACCCTCCAGACACATACGAAAAATGTCCCGCACCACCTGAGCGGCCTCCGGGTCAATGATCCAGTGCTTTTTGTTCAGCGGGTCTTTCCTGTAGCCGTAGGGCGGCTGGCCCAGCGGTTCGCCGGAATTGCCCCGGATACGATGGGCAGACCGCACCTTGCGGCTGATGTCCCGGGCGTACATCTCGTTCATCACATTTCGAAATGGGGCAAGCTCATTTTCGCCGTCATCGCTGTCTACGCAGTCATTCACCGCAATGAAACGGATATTGTGTTCCGGGAAGAAGGTGTCTGTGTAGTACCCAACACCGAGATAATCTCTGCCAAGCCGGGACATATCCTTGACGATGACCGCTGTCACATAGCCCATTTCGACATCCTCAATCATTTTCTGAAAAGACGGACGGTTGAAATTCGTGCCGGTATAACCGTCGTCCACATAGAAACGGGTATTACCGAGGCTATTTTCTTTGGCGTATTTCTGCAATAAACGCTTTTGATTGGCTACGGAGTTACTGTCGCCTTCCGCTCCATCATCACGGGACAGGCGGCAGTACAGCGCTGTTAATCCCAATTGTTCTTTTTTCTTTTTCGACTGCATAAGTCCTCCTTCCCGGCAGCCGAACACACATATTCCGCTGCTATTGTATCGGATGCTTGACCGGGCGTCAAAGGTATGAGATTGCTGACCACCGTTCTTTGTACACGGTCACGCAGATTGGTTTGAGAGCTGCGCTCAAATTCTGCAGAAACAAAATAGGTCACATCCCCAATTTTGTATTCGTGGACTTTTCCGTCGGATACGCCGACGATCCAATTCGTTTGCCGCTTCATTTTCTATCACTCCTTATCGTTCCTCCCGCCCACGCTGGCGGATGAGGTATTTGCGGTAATGCTCGCAGGCTTTGAGAACGAAGTCCTCAAGCTGCCGTGGGTTGGCATCTGGCGCAAATTCTCGCAGCTTTTCGGTGGGTATCTTCACTGTCTCCCGCTGGTTCGGTTTTTCTTCGCTCATAAGGAACTGGATCACATCCTTCGTCAGCAGCCCTTCACGGTCGGCCTTGTGCATTCGCCATGCCTGCGAATAAGATGGCGTGCAGTCGTTGATCTCACATTGCTCCAGCACATCCCGCTGGCTGTATTCATCGAGATAGGACAACTCCACGCCGACAGAGAACGCAATTTCTTCCTTGTCCATCTTTTCCAGCAATTCCGGGATGAGGTAGGTCAGGCGAATATAGCGCTGAACCTGCCTGCCACTGTCTGTATCGGAAATATCATCCCGGGACTTGTGGCCAACTTGTCCACAAGCGATTCCCTGATGGGACAGTGCTTCCATTTTCAACTTGTAAGCATACGCCTTTTCACTGGGCAGAATATGCTCCCGGTGCAGATTGCTGTCCACCAAGGCAATGGCGGCGGCATCCCGGTCAAGGGTGTAAATCAGCACGGGAACTTCTGTCAGACCTGCCTTCCGGGCAGCATACAGGCGGCGGTGTCCGCTGATGACTTCATATTCATCGCTGTTTTCAACGGAACGGACGATCAACGGGGAAAGAACACCATTCTCCCGGATACTTTCCGAAAGAGCAGCCATCTCCTCGTTGTCCTGTACCTTGTAGGGATGGCCTTCAAACGGACGCAGCTGTTCAATTCTTAAGAGCGCCGGTTTCATTGGCACTGTGTTTTTGTTATTCATTGTTGACCTTCTTTCTCTTTTTCGGATAGTAAATATCACTCTCTAAGTCTTATTTCCTTCCGATTCCCGGACTTCTGGAATTCCGAAAATCGGACTTTTGGGTAAACTCCTTTAAGTAGATGCGGTTGGCCTTGCCCTGCCCCTGACGGCGGCGCACGATAAGGTCGGCTGCATCCAGTTCTGCAAACAGGCGGCAGACCTTTTCGTGTCCGAAATGCAGCAGTTCCTGCGCCTGATGGATGGTGAAATATTGGTAGACCCGACCGTGCTCGTCTTTCCAGTCGTTCTTCTCGGATAGGGACAGCCGATCCAGCAGCAGGCCGTAGAGCATCTTGGCATCGGTGGAAACAGTTTGGTAAATCTCATCTGTGAACAGCAGCTTTGGGATACGGTAAAAGGTGAAATGTTCGGAGTCGTTGACTGTAAAATATGGGTTCATTGAATTCCTCCTTTCGCTTGAATTTGTCACGCTTTTCAAAGCGGATTTTTGAGGTTAAGGTGTTGCTGTATTGCTTGGGTTGATTTGGGTTCAAAAAAGCCTTGTATTTCAGGGCTGTCCGCACCTTAAAAGCGTGACGCCGATGCCCGCTTTCGGCGCTGCCGTTCGGCTGCCTTCAGCCGTTTCTGCTTGGCGGCGCAGGCCGGACAATAACGCTGATTCTTCGCCCTCGACGCAAACGCCTGACGGCACAGCACACAGCGCTTGCCGTCGGTCGGCTTCATTATCTCGGCGTGCAGCCCTTCGTCCACTGGGAGCACGGCGTTTTTGAAATAGTTGCAGTAGATGCCATATTTGCTGATGCTCTGGACGCAAACGCAGGGCTCGCCGTCGTCCAGCAGCAGGCAGTTGCCGCCATCGTAATTGGCGCACAGCTTCCGCAACAGGGCGTTGACCCTTTTCGCCTGCTGCGGCGTAATTTTGATGACCATTGGAAAGCCTCCTCTCACTTGTTACTAAAACGGGTAGGTGTTTGGTGACCCTCTTTCAGAAATTTTTCTGTGATTCAACTTTCAAGGTACATATGAAAGGCCACCAGAGCTGCGGACTACGCCGAAATCTTCTAGCGCCCTCTCACTTTCTATTTGCCGAATTTTTCTGCGAAATTCCCACACTATTTCAAAAAAATTTCTTCCGCCACTATCAAGGCACACAAGATGGTCCCCTCAATAGATAGCCAGCGAGAAGGCTGATTTTTTAACCCCCTACTAACCAACTGGGAAAATTTTTCGGATTTGAACGAAAGATTTTGAAATTTTCTCTCTACCAACCAACTGGGAAATTTTTCTCGATTTGTACGAAGCTATTTTTCAAATTTTTCTTAAAGTTGCAAAAAAGGCACAGCCAACGGATCAATCCGAAGGCTGTGCCTCTTTGCTTATGAAATTCGTTTCCGCCTATTTTCGCTACGCTACTTGAGAAAATGATAGGTTTATGGTATAATGCTGTTAATCTTCTGGAAGGAGAATTGTTTGATGACGCCTTTAAGCGAGTTGATCCGGATCATGCGTAAGAAAGCCCTGCTGTCACAGGAGGATTTCGCAAAAGTACTGAATGTATCCGTTGGAACGATAAACCGTTGGGAAAACGCCAAAACCAAGCCGAATATCACGGCAATGAAAAAAATCAAGGCATTTTGTGAGGAAAACAACATCCCCTTTGATGAGATTGAAACGGCGTGGCTGGCAGATAAGGAGTAACGAAGATGGCAGAGATAAAGAAAGACCAGGAACGGGACGAACTGTTCCGCCGCATCTATAAAATCGCCACCGACCTTGTCCACGCAGGTCATGTGGCAGAGTGGGACTTCAAATCTTATGTGCTGGGCACGATGTTCTACCGCTATATTTCGGAGAACTTCACCGCCTATATCAACGAGGGCGAGTACGCCGCCGGGAACAAGGCCTTTGACTACGCCAAAATGCCGGACGCTGAGGCGGAGACTGCCCGTGAGGGACTGGTGCAGGAAAAGGGCTTCTTCATTCTGCCCTCCGAATTGTTCTGCAATGTCCTCGCCCGGGCGGACAAGGACGACAACCTGAACGAGACGCTGGAGCGTGTGTTCAACCACATTGAGAGCAGCGCCGCCAGCGGAGACGCTGAGAATGATTTTGCAGGTCTGTTTGACGATTTTGATGTGAACAGCAAGGCCATCGGTGAGACCGTCGCCAAGCGCAACAAAGTGCTGGTGGAGCTGCTGAACGGCGTGGCACAGATGCCTTTGTTCTCCACGGAGGGCAGCAATCCCGACCTGTTCGGCGATGCGTATGAGTACCTAATGGGAATGTATGCCGCCAATGCCGGTAAAAAGGGCGGTCAGTATTTCACTCCCGCCGATGTTTCAGAGCTGCTGGCTCGCCTCGGCACCATTGGCAAAACGAAAATCAACAAGGTCTATGACCCTGCCTGCGGCTCCGGTTCTCTGCTGCTGAAGGTGGAAAAAGTGCTGGGCAAGGATAATATCGAGCGAGGCTTCTACGGTCAGGAGATCGACCTGACCACTTACAACCTCTGCCGCATCAATATGTTCCTGCATAACATCGAGTTCGATAAGTTCAGCATTGTCCGGGAGGACACTTTGCTCAGCCCGCAGCATTGGGACGACCAGCCTTTTGAGCTGATCGTATCCAATCCGCCGTTTTCCGTGCCGTGGGAGGGCGATAAGAACCCGCTGCTTATCAATGACCCGCGCTTTTCGCCTGCCGGAGTGCTGGCTCCTGCCTCCAAGGGCGATATGGCGTTTATTATGCACAGTCTTTCGTGGCTGGCTTCCAACGGTGCGGCGGCCATCGTTTGCTTCCCCGGCATTATGTACCGTGGCGGAGCCGAGCAGAAGATCCGCAAGTATCTGGTGGATAACAACTTTGTGGATGCCATCATTCAGCTGCCCTCTAATCTGTTCCTGAATGTTACGATCTCCGTGGACATTATGCTGCTGAAAAAGAACAAGACGGACAACGCCATTCTGTTCGTGGATGCCTCCAAGGAGTTTGTGAAGGTCACGAAGAACAACCGACTCTCCGAGGACAACATCCGGCGCATCGTATCCGCCGTGGCGGAGCGTAAGGACGAGCAGCATTTTGCCCACCTTGTGCCAAACGACGAGGTCGGCAGCAAACAGAACAATTATAATCTCTCTGTTTCTACCTATGTGGAGCAGGAGGATACCCGTGAGAAGATCGACATCGTAAAGCTGAACGCCGAGATTGCCGAGATCGTCGCACGAGAGCAGAAGTTGAGAGAGGAAATTGATCGAATTATTGGGGAGATTGAGGGGTAATGAGAGGCGATAAAGAGGCAGCTTGCTTTGATAAAATTAAACACGCTTTGTTCTACAAAGATGGAATGCCTATCTGCAATCCATTTGATGGATGTTCTGCCTTTACCGTTACGGATGCTTCATTTGCAAAGGATCACATTTTCTATTGTAGTTCCGACTTTAATAAGAACTATTTCGGTTTATTGGAAAATGAACGCTTTGAATTTGCTGATATCATTCGCACTGCCAAGCCCAATCCATCAAGCAGTGAATTCCCAGATTTTATATTTGATAACGGTTTCATAGAGCATTTTCAAATTACATCATCACAGGTCACACGAAAAGGTGCTACCCATGCAAGAAAAGAAAGCGATTTTCGGCGTAAGGTAGACACTGAAACAGAAAAACTGAAAACAGAATGGAATATAACCCCAAGCTTTGATGCAGTGCGTTCTGAATCGTGGGCATTTCAGAATCCTGCACATAGCTACACTTTCCTGATAGATTCTTTTAAGCAAAACTGGGAGCGTCATTTGGAGAGCTACCAAAAATATTCTGGCAAAAAAGATATTGGAATTTTTATGATCGAATATCCTGAAACCGCTTTGGCGATGTGCGAAAATGTATATGGCCGCTGGATTGATGGCATGGCACAGGGAGATATGCGTGAACAAGAAAGTTTCAAAGATTATCGATTAAGTCGAGACAAAGCGCTGCTAAATTATATGTATGACTTTAGGAACGAAATAAAATATGTGATATTTGTGAATCCTCAAAGGGTAGAAGTTATCCGCACCGAAAATATCCCATACCTGTTACAGCTGATGCCTTGGGATTATGCTATATATCCGATGCAGGTATGTACAATGGCAAGTATATATAATATCAGCATTCCAAATTCCTTGGCAAAAGGAGATGAATCCAATGACCAAACTTGATGAATTTATTCAGGAACTTTGCCCCGATGGGGTGAAATACCTACCAATCCCCGAACTGTTCATAACAAGAAATGGATACACACCCTCAAAAGCGAACAATGAGTTCTGGGAAAACGGCACTATTCCTTGGTTTCGCATGGAGGACATCCGTGAAAACGGAAGAATTTTGACAACAGCGACCCAATATGTTTCTGAAAAAGCTGTCAAAGGAAAGTTGTTTCCTGCAGATTCAATTATCATTGCCACTTCTGCCACAATAGGTGAGCACGCATTGATAAAAGTGCCATCTTTGGCAAATCAGAGGTTCACGTATCTGACGCTTAAAGACGAGTTCAAAGATTGCGTTGATATGATGTTTGTTTTCTATTATTGCTTTAGACTCGATGAATATTGCAAGTCGCACTTGAATCAAGGAAATTTTGCCTCTGTTGATATGAAACAGTTTGCAGCGTTTAAGTTCCCCGTCCCGCCCCTGCCGGTGCAGTGTGAAATTGTCCGTATACTGGACAATTTCACAGAGCTTACCGCAGAGCTTACCGCAGAGCTTACCGCAAGAAAGCAGCAGTATGCGTATTATAGGGATAAACTGCTAACCTTCGGCGATGTCCGAGGGGGGGCAACAAGTGATGTTGTATGGAAGACGCTCGCTGAGATCGCAGACATTTCAACTGGGTCAAGCAACACCGATGATGCGGTTAAGGGCGGCTGTTATCCATTTTTTGTTCGTTCTCAGCAGCTACTTGCTAAAGACGAATATGAGTATGACGAAGAGGCAATTATCACCGCAGGAGACGGCGTAGGCGTTGGAAATGTGTTCCATTATATCAACGGGAAATATGCACTCCATCAAAGAGCCTACAGAATTCATCCTGCAACAGACGGGCTTTTGGGAAAATATTTGTACCACTACTTTGTTGCCACTTTCCCAAAATATATCGGTCAGCAAATGTATCAAGGGTCAGTGCCGTCAATCCGCAGACCGATGCTCAATAAGTTCCAAGTGGCAATTCCGTCACTTGATGTTCAAAGCCGTATTGTCAATGTTCTCGACAACTTCGATGCCATCTGCACCGACCTTTCCTCCGGCCTCCCCGCAGAGATCGAAGCCCGACAGAAACAATACGAATACTACAGGGACAAGCTATTGTCATTTGAGGAAAAGATATGATAGAACATCTAGTAAACGAGATCGAACGATGTCTGAAAAACGATCTTCAGATCGCAGCGCTGACAATGGCACTGACATTGCCGGATACTTGCGGAAAAGTGTACCATCCACAATCGAGCGTTAGCAATCGCTACACCAGCTGGTACGACGATCATGTTCTTGCTCCCAAAAGTGAACTGACCGGAGATACTTCAAAAAGGTTTTTGGTCAGCGGCAATGTGGTCTACAAGCTGCGTTGTGCGATGCTGCACGAATCGAACCCGACAGTCGTTGGAACTGAGGAAAACATCACGCATTTTTCGCTGATCTGGCGTCCGGCATCGAGCTGTTCGCGTGTGCCGATAGAACGTTGCATCAAGCTTGACGAAAATGGTGCCCCACAGCAACAAGCGATCTCTATCGATATCGTATCGCTCTGTCAAGACATTTGCGAAGCAGCCCTGTTGTATTACCGTAAAAACAAAGAGCATTTTTCTTTTAACTATCGCATAATTTCGGCATCCAATCGCTTGGCAAACCTCTTTGGGTACGACAACGAGATCAACATTTGAACGGAAAGGGGGCCTGACCGTGCCGTATTTCAACATCGTATCGCAAAGTGCAGAAAGCACTGTTGTCACCGAATACAAGCCGCAGTCGAAGCGCTCGGAGGCGTACCAGAGCGAAGCAGACTTGGAAAAGGAGTTTATCCGTCTGCTTTGCGAGCTGGGCTATGAGCGCCTGACCATCCATAAAGAGGCTGACCTGATTGCCAATCTGCGGACGCAGCTGGAAAAGCTGAATAACTATCGCTTTACGGACGGCGAATGGAAGCGTTTCTGGGACGAGGTGCTGGCAAACACAAACTCCGGCATTCTCGAAAAGACCCGGCTGATTCAGGAGGACTATGTGCAGGTGCTCCGCCGGGATAACGGGGAAAGCAAAAATATTCAGCTTATTGACAAGAAGTGCATCCATAATAACAGTTTGCAGGTCATCAACCAGTATGCCATCTCCACAGAGGAGGGGGCAGCTCATGACAATCGCTATGATGTGACGGTGCTGGTCAACGGTCTGCCACTCATCCATATCGAGCTGAAGCGCCGGGGCGTTCCCATTCGGGAAGCGTTTAACCAAATCGATCGCTATCAACGGGACAGCTTCTGGGCATCCAGCGGACTGTATGAATTCGTGCAGATCTTCGTGATCTCCAACGGCACAAATACGAAGTATTATTCCAATACCACCCGTTTCAACCATATCAAGGATGCCAAAGCGCAGAAAGCCAAGAAGTCCAAAACCAGCAATAGCTTTGAGTTCACTTCGTTCTGGGCGGATGCGAACAACCGCATTATCCCCGATCTTGTGGACTTTACCAAGACCTTTTTCTGCAAGCACACCATTCTGAATATTCTTACCCGTTACTGTGTATTTACGGCGGAAAATATGCTGCTGGTGATGCGGCCATATCAAATCGTCGCCACCGAGCGCATTTTGAACCGCATTGAGATCGCCAACAATTATAAGAAATACGGCACCGTAGCAGGCGGCGGGTACATCTGGCACACCACCGGCAGCGGCAAAACGCTGACTTCCTTCAAAACGGCGCAGCTTGCCACGAAGTTGGATTATATCGACAAGGTGCTTTTTGTCGTGGACCGCAAGGATCTGGACTATCAGACGATGAAGGAATATGACCGCTTTGAAAAGGGCGCTGCCAACAGCAACACCTCCACAGCGGTGCTGAAGCGTCAGTTGGAAGATGACAACGCCAAGATCATCATTACCACCATCCAGAAGCTGGCAACTTTCATCAAAAAGAACGCCGGACACAGCATTTTTGATAAGCGAGTTGTTATCATTTTTGATGAGTGCCACCGGAGTCAGTTCGGGGATATGCATCAAGCCATTACGAAGTATTTCAAGAAGTACAACCTCTTTGGCTTTACCGGCACGCCCATCTTTGCGGTCAATGCAGGCGTGAGCAAGAATCCCACACTCCGCACGACAGAGCAGGCTTTTGGCGATCAGCTCCACGCTTACACCATCGTGGACGCCATTAACGACAAAAATGTACTGCCCTTCCGGGTGGACTACATCAAAACGATGGACGCCGAGCCGGATATTGACGACAAAGAGGTTTGGGACATCAACCGGGAAAAGGCGTTTCTTGCCCCGGAACGCATCCGACTGGTCACGGATTACATTCTGACGCATTTTGACCAGAAGACCTACCGGGGTGATAAAACCTATACATACAGCGTATTGCAGAATATCGCCGAGGTTGCCTCTGCCGGCAGCAAGCAGCAGATCGAGGAAATCAAGCAGAAGCAGCGGGTCAGCGGGTTCAACTCCATCTTTGCCGTGTCCAGCGTGGATGCTGCAAAGCTCTACTACGCCGAGTTTCAGAGGCAAATGGCGGAAAATCCGCAGAAGCGGCTGAGGGTTGCCGTCATTTACAGCTATGGAGCGAATGAGGAAGAAACAGATGGTATTCTTGACGAGGAGAATCCGGAGGATACCTCCGCACTTGACCAAAGTTCCCGTGATTTTCTGGATGCGGCCATCCGTGACTACAACGGGATGTTCCACACCAACTATTCCACAGACGGGGACAAATTCCAGAATTACTATAAGGATGTTTCCCTGCGGATGAAGAACAAGGAACTTGACCTGCTGATCGTGGTCAATATGTTCCTGACCGGCTTCGACGCCACGACGCTGAATACGCTGTGGGTGGATAAAAACCTGAAAATGCACGGGCTGATTCAAGCATATTCCCGCACCAACCGGATTCTCAATTCCATCAAGGTGTTCGGCAACATCGTTTGCTTCCGCAATCTGCAAAAGCGTACCGACGATGCAATTTCTCTGTTTGGCGATAAGGAAGCGGGCGGTATCGTCCTGATGCGTGGCTATAAGGATTACTACTTTGGCTACGAGGATGCCGACGGAAAACATCACCCAGGCTACCAGGATATGATTGAGGAATTGACAACGAAATTCCCGCTGACAGAGGAACGCATTACCGGCGAACAGCGGCAGAAGGAGTTTATCGTTTTGTTCGGTGCGATTCTGCGTATGCGCAACCTGCTGACTTCGTTCGACGAGTTTGCCGGAAGCGAAATTTTGAGCGAGCGGGATTTTCAGGATTATCTTGGCCGCTATCAGGACTTACGGGATGAGTGGAAAAACCGCAAGCCCGGTGGCGAAAAAGAGGACATCACGGACGATATTGTCTTTGAAATCGAGCTCATCAAACAAATCGAGATCAATATCGACTACATTCTGATGCTCGTCCAAAAGTATCACGATTCCCACTGCGACGATAAAGAAATTCTCATTACGATCCAGAAGGCAGTAGATGCAAGCCCAGAACTACGTAGCAAGAAGGCACTGATCGAAACCTTTATTGCAGGTATCAACGATGTGTCAGATGTGATGCTGGAATGGCGCACCTTTGTTGCCGAGGAAAAGGAACGGCAGCTTGTCACGATCATCCAAGAAGAAAATCTGAAGGACGAGGAGACCCGTCGCTTTATGGACAGCGCTTTCCGTGACGGTTCTGTCAAAACGACGGGCACAGACATTGACAAGCTGATGCCGCCAATCTCCCGCTTCAGCGGTGGAAACCGTGCAGAGAAGAAGCAGACCATCATTGAAAAGTTGAAGGGTTTCTTCGACCGATTCTTCGGCATCGGGTAAGCAGGTCTTAGGGTGTCCCTAACGAGGCCTTTTGCGTAGCTCGACAGAACGGAGCAAAAAGGCACTGCTCGCTAAGATGACGCAGGCATCGCAAGCGGATACACTGTTTGGCTCCGACAGGAGTAAAAACAGTCTGCTCGCTAAGATAATGCAGACCTATTTCAGAGCAACGAAAAAGGGGCGCAGCCGGTGCTTACCTGCATCTGACTGCGCCTCTGATTTCTATCAAATTTTGTTGCTGCTCACACGAAAATGACCTCTGCATTTACGATTTCTGTAGCTCGATTGCGGATGTTATTGCTCCGTTTGACCCATTCCATTGGGTCAGTTGCTTTGAGATTTTCAGTAACATTTTCCTCTTCGGACAGTCGCATTACAATGTCATTGAATAGTGCCTGCGCTTGCAGTTCGATCTCTGTAAGATAGCTGTTCAGCGCCCCAGCAGTGAGCAAATTGTAATAGCGTACATGGTGATGCTTTTTCAGGTACTGCCGATGTCGCTGTCCCCATACGCCGATTAGCACCTCGTCCTGTTCTCCAATCTTAAGATTGGGCAAGAAATAGTCGCCCTCCTGCCGGTATGTGCATCCCATTTTTTCAAATTCCGTCATTGTCGTTACCTCCTGCTATACCGTATGAATGACCTTGAATTTTTTGACCTTGGCATTTACGAATTTGAGCAGCAACTCATCAACTGCGTCGGTAAACCGTCCCGCTGCAATGAGCCTGCTTCGCAGGTTATTCAGGCTCTCAATGATAAGCCGCCGTTCTGCCGTATCAAGCGCAAGATAATAGTTTTGCTTCATCTGCCGTTCCTCCTTTGATATTCTGCAATCATTATATCGAAGGAGGTTGCCCAAATCGAATGTGCGAATAAAATTCTAAAGAAACTGTTCGTGTGCGAGATGAAATATATGTGTTTCTGCCGGTTAATTCATTGTTTTATGAAATCCGTTATCAGCACTCGTACCATGATAAGTTGACAGATTCCAAATGGAATCTGTCAACTTTCTTATATCTGAAAATAATGAAAAACCGTAGGGTTTCCTGCGGTTTTTCATTTACACCATTCATCTAACGATGAGAATTATATAATATTTTCCTTGCATCGCAGAAATAAAAGTAGTTGTTTCTACCATTGTTAAGGCCAAGCTGTTTTGTCCAGAAATAGCCGGTCTGTTTTGTCGCATAGCCGGATTGTTTTGTCACGACAGCCGAGCTAATCTGTCGTTGA
>JAGZUF010000049.1 GCA_018380115.1 Oscillospiraceae bacterium
TCTGGCAATCGTAAAGTTGTTCATCTCTTCCCGCTTCGCTCGATGCTGGAAGCGAAAGCTTTTTACTCTCCCCAGCTCTGCTGGGGGTTGTCATTTCGCTAAAGCATACAATGCAAAAAACGCTGCACAGCCTGAAATGGCTGTGCAGCGTTTTTCAGATGGTGCGAGGGGCGAGACTTGAACTCGCACGGTGTAACCACACGCCCCTCAAACGTGCGCGCCTGCCGATTCCGCTCCCCGCACAAAACGCGGCGCCGCCACTGTGCTGCAAGCGTGCGGTTCGCGGCAAAGCTATACCGGGGCTTTGCTGCTATGTGCGGGAAGGAAGCTGCTTTACGCTTCTGAAACGGAAATTCAGGCTGCAAAGCAGGGAAAAGCGCCGCTTTCCATCTTTGGCGCTGCCTGCTGGCCTGCTATGCGCAGGCATTCCACTTAGCAAAACGGCAGGTTCTTCTGTGCCTGTTACTGTTAGGGGATACATGGCGGCACATGACATGGGTTCCCCGCCTGCCGGAAAAGCGGGCCGCGCCGGTGCGCTGCCTTGCCGGGCGCGGCGTGGCGCGCATTACGCGCGCAGGCACCATGTCGCACACGCTGCGCGGGGAAGCACACGGCGGTGAATACCCGCTGCACCGTTATGTGCGCTTGGAAAAAAAGGGCGAATAAAACAGAAATGCAGGCTGCGCCGGGAACACACTGTTTCCGGCGCAGCCTGCATGCGTTACGGTTCACTCCTGCGCAAGCTCATAGAATTCGGGTATCTCGCGGCAGCCCTTCAGATAGTTGTATTCCAGCATGGAATAATTATGGATAGCCGGCAGCAGGACGCCTTCCTCCGGCGGGACGAAGACGCCGTCAGCCGTCATGAGGCCCACGTTTGAGACAACGGGATATTCGCTGTGCAGCTGCCACAAAAATTTCTGCATGCCCGTCATCGGAAGCCCCGCTGCCTGCACCAGCATCGGGGCAAGATAGTTGGACGACAATGTCATGCCGCTTTCAAAGGCGGAGAAATCGGCGTCGTAATTGGCCCACAGCACGAACGGCGTGGTGCGCCGCGCGAACGGGTCGCCGGCATCCAGAACGGCATCCAGAAATTCTTCCTCTACGGAGGGCAGGTGGTCGCCGAACATCAGCACCACGGTGGGCTCGTCCAATTCCTCCAGCATTTGGGTGAAGGCGGCAAAGGCGCGGTCTGTCTCCTGCACAAGCTGCAAGTATTCATTGGCAAGGGTATAATTTCCCGCGGGTGAGGTGATGGAAAAGCCGGTGTCGGTGTAATAGTCGGTCAGATATCCGCCATGGTTCTGCATGGTGACACAGAACACGAACTGCGGCGCGCTGCCCTGCGCCAAGGTATCGCGGATGAGTGAAAAAACATACCGGTCGGTCACGTATCCCCGGATAAAATCGTCTGGCGAGGGGGCTTTCATATTTCCAATATGCAGAAACGTATCGAAACCGATGCGCGGATAACCTGTGCTCCGCGCCCAGTTGGAATCGAAAAGAGGATGCAGGGCAGTGGTGTCATAGCCTATCTGGGAGAACTGGCTGGCCAGAGAGGGCATGCCGGGGTATGCGTAGACGGCATAAGGGCTCGTTGCCAGCCCGAACAGATAGCTTGTGCCGGTAAGGGCTTCGAATTCGCTGGCGGGCGTGCCGGAACCGAACACAGGCATTACTGTGCTGCCTGTCACAACACCGGGGGCTTCTTTCAGGGAATGGAAAAACGGAGCCAGTTCGGTATTGGCGCTGAGCACGCCGTTCGCCGTGAGGTCTGCCCACGATTCATTCATAATAAGCACTACATTGGGCGTTTGCTGCGCCGCGGCTGTATCACTTTCCTGTACAGCTGCATCCCGCAGAGCCTGGGCGGAATACCCCTCCGGCTGAACGAGCAAAGAGGAAGCCGCCATGGAGAGAAAGTTGGCCGTAAAGCCGTTTCTGTTCATGGTTCCGCGAGGGTCCCAGGCGTCTGCCACACAGCCGAAGGCACGGTACAGCGCGGGCTGCATCAAACAGACAACCAGCACAGCTGCGCCGGCCAGCGCCCCCAGGCCCGTAAAAAGCCGTTTTTTGGCGGCGCCGCGGCGGAAATACCGCACATTTATCAGCGTGCCGGCCAGCAGGGCGGTGAAACCGAGCGACAGCAAGGCAAGACACACGGACATGGGGAAAGTTAACTGATAATTACCCAGCACATTGAAGGCCGTGCCAGCTGCCAAAATGTCGGTTGGCATCATGATGCTGCCGCGGAATGCCAGTGTATAGTAGTTGGCAATGGCAAGCCCCTGCCACAGCAGGCTTGCCAGAAATACGCCGGCCCCCAAATGCGTGGTGACGGCGAACCCTGCAAGCGCCGCGGCGGCAAAGCCAAGCCCGCTTACCATAAGCGCACCGGGTGGAAATGCAAACATATGGGTGTTCTGAAGCAGCCCGATGTTCTCCATCGCAAGAAGAAAAGCAAATGCGCAGCTTAACAGGGCGGCGCCAAGACGCAGACGGCGTGCAGAAAAGCTGATGCGGAAAAGAAAGAGGAATATGGCCCCTGCGCACAGCGCAACCAGCAGCAGGAAGTGGGTGTGGTGCAGGGTGCCGCCGAAGATATAGCAGTCGAACGATATTTCTTCAAACGGCGTGTCGGAATGTATGATGCAGGCCGAACCAGCCTTCTGCAGAGCCTCAAAGGAAGAAAACGACGCGCTGTCCTTTCGGTCGGATATCACGATGCTGTGCCCTTCCCGGTTTCGTGGACAGTAAAAATGAAGAAAAAACAGAAAGAAACGCAGGATATCTTGTCGTATCACAGTCAGGCGGCGGGATGCTCA
>JAGZUF010000023.1 GCA_018380115.1 Oscillospiraceae bacterium
CGCCAAGGCCGCCGCAGCGCGACACATGGCAACCGGAAGCGCGCCACGCGCGGCTGTAAAAAACAGAAGAAGGGAATATCGGGGTGTAGCGCAGTTGGTAGCGCGCCACATTTGGGATGTGGATGCCGTGGGTTCGAATCCCGCCACTCCGACCAGTCCGAGTGTTCGTAAGGACACTCGGATTTTTATTTTTCAAGTTTCGTTATGAACTTCGGTGCCAGAAGAACACCCGTAGAGTCAGTGTTCTACAGGTTTTTTCTTTTTGATTTGTCAAATTTTATTCTCCAGATGCAGATGCCTTTGGGACAGCCTTTGGCTGAACTTTAATTTCGGCTTTTGGCAGCGCGCCAGTGAAGGCATTGGAGGTGTTTGGTACAGTTATCAGTCAACATTTCCTTCTATCTGTTCTTTGAAATATTGTACGCTTGATAAAAATTGTTGTCTTTTTTTGTTTGATAAATTTGGCGAGGCGATATTTGCCAGTTTTTGAAGGCTGGAATATCGTGCATATGCACGGGCATGGGTTCGCAGTATTTCCTGTTCCGCCTTGATTCTTTCCTGATTGGAGATTTTATCAATAATTTTCTTTATATATTGGAATAACGGCGCTTTGGAAGAATAGTCGGCAGGTGCATAAAAATCAATTCGGCCGTCATTGAATAGCTGGTATACCTTGCGGCGCTGGTTCCTGATAGGGTCATATACGCCGATGGAATGTCCACCTTTGTCTTTCACAAGGCGCATACAAGGAATGTCGGTGGTGCTGTCTCCAATATAGACAATATTCTCATAGGGAATATAAAGCTCACTTTTAGATACGCTGTCATTTACACTTTCATCGTATTCTTCAAACTTTCCTTTTGCAATACGGAAAATAAACTGGGTCTTATTTGTATAATTTACACTCTGTGCAGGCCATTCTGCAACGCCGTCCGCAAAATACAGATAAGAAGACGCATATATCCGCTTGAACTCTTTTGCTATCATGTTCCCTTCAATGATTTCTTTAAGCCCGGAAGAGATGATATAATGCTGCACGGAGATTTTTCTCTGCCCGGCATATCGATTTACGCGCTGAAACCATGTGTCAACGCCTTTATACAGCTCTACATACTGCCCGGCTTCTCGAAAATAGTCCCGGCGGATAGATTTCCTGCATACTTTCGATTTCACGAGCAGCTGATACATTCACGCTAAATTGTTGTCCATCAAATTTTCTTTGGCCAATTGATTAGATTCAGGCCAAAAATCTTCCTTGCACATCCCGAATGAAGGAATGAGCGTGAAAGACTGCATATCATCCGGAGAAAGTATTTTATCAAAATCATAGCAAATAGCCATTATCGGAGTTTTGGAGGGGGCTGTCTCTTTGGCTTCTTCACACATAAAATTTCTCCTTTATAGAATGCTCAAGAAGTCTATTAAAAGCATAGCAAACAACCTTTCAAAAGTCAATAAATATTATCATCAAATTAATTGAAAATATATTGATTGTTTTGCTCAAAAGATATATACTATGAACGTCATATTTCACAGCGCTGAAATATGTGGGTTGAAATAATTATTTTGCCGATAAAGGAAATGCCCGCTTGCGGCATTTCCTTTCTTCGTTTCTATGGAACATTTTAGTCAATTTAAGCACCAGGCTAAGGTGCTGTTTTTTCTACCGCTGTTTTACGGGCCGTTGGGAACGGTTCAATGGAACCAAAGCTCAAAAGCACAATATTGAAACAAATGGAAAACCCGCTTAAACACTGGGTTTAGGCGGGCTTTTTAGTGTGGTTCCCATTTCAGCCTGCGGCTTTATTGGCCGGGCTGCGATACAAATGCTTTATTGGTCTGCCGCCCTTTCCGAACGTGCAAGGGCAGGAGTTTGAGCGCTTTCCACCCTTTCAAAGAGACAAACGCTGTTTTGCTTTCCCAACACTTTTGATGTAATAAATCAGAATCTTCCAGCAGCCCCGCCCGGCAAGGTACAGAATGACGCCAATTACGATGCTAAGAATAAAGACGATGATTGGGTTTTCAATGCCGGCAATGCCGATATAGCCGGCATAAGGCAGGCCCAGATGAAGCAATGTGTCCACCAGCTTTACCGCCCCCATGATGGGGGTGGCCGCTGCACATACTATGAATACAGGCGCGCAGATGGCGAGCACGGGAATTACAAATAAACCGGAAAAGCCGGCAAGGCTGTAATAGGCACAAATTGCAAGAACTCTGTTCCAGCTAAAGGCACTGCTTTTTACAATCAAATCGCCTAAATAGGCTTTCGCCAGTGCTTTGGGGTTGCCCAGACGCTCGATGATTTCTTCAGCCTGTTTTCCTTCGCTTTGCAGTTCAAGCATTTCGCTCTTGATTTCCTTTACAATATCAACGCGTTCAGAAACAGGCAAAGGCTTCAGATATTTTTCAATTTTTTCAAGGTAGTCATTCAGAACTTTTTCCATGGTCTTATTCTCCTTTGAGTTCATTGATTGCGCTGAGCAGGTTGTCCCATTCCTCCGACATCGAAGAAATATATTCAAGCCCCTTCTCTGTAATGGCATAATATTTCCTCGGCGGCAGGCCTTCGACGCTTTCCCGCCATGAAGATGAGACAAAGCCCTCTTTCATCAACCGCCTGAGCAATGGGTAAATTGTATTTTCCTTCGCAGCCAGAATAGGGTATTTTTCCAATGTGCTGATTATTTCGTAACCGTAAGACTCTCTTCGCTTTATCATCAGCAGAATACAGAATTCAAGCGTGCCGCGTTTGATTTGAGATTTCCAATCATCAACATTCATATACTGCGCCTCCTGCATATATATCGTACTACACAGTATATGTTTTGTCAACAGTATATCTGAATAAAATATGATTTCCGTGAGAAATTTTCGGAACCCTTGAACAGGCTTGGCTTTCCGTTGAAAAAGGCATAGCCCGAGGCTCATTACAAAATCATTGACGCGGCCTCTGTTGTAGGGCAGAGGCATTTCTTGCCGCAGGCACGCCGCCTCCCGGTACCGTGAAGCAAAGGCGGAAGCATAAAGGCACACCGGCGCCCTTGGCGCGATGGCATACCGAAAGTTGGGCGCATGATATATCGCCTCTTTGCGGCACAGGCGGCCTGGATGGGCATGGAGCGTGCATGCAAAAGAAAGCCCCCGCATTGGGCCCAAAACGGCCTGATGCGGGGGCTTTTCTTTTTAAGGGAGAGGCGCGCCGGGCCCGGCGCGTCACGAGTTTTTCATAACAACGCGCTCTACCACGTCCGCCACATGCTCGCAGGCGTCTGCGCACTTTTCCAGATAAATATACACCTCGCGGCAGGCAATGATTTCCAGCGCATCGGTGCTGCTGGTATGAAGATTGTGCATGCTGGAGATAAACAGGCCGTCCGCCTCTTCCTCCATGGTATTGATGTGGATGATGTGTTCGTGCAGCTTTTTAGAATGTTTGAAATCTGCAAATTCCACCATCATGTCGCGCACGGCCTCACAGCAGCGCGCCACCACTTTTGCAAGCGAAAGGGCTTCCGGCCGGATGACCTGAATATTGTTGTAGTAAATGCGGATGAGGACATCCTCTATTTTATCGGTGAGCTCGTCAATGCACTGGCTGAGCAGCATGATGTCCTCGCGCTCAATGGGCGTGATGAAGGCCTTTACCAGGGCGTCCAGCAAAGCATGCTTTTTTTCATCCGCCGCGTGCTCTACGGCATGTATCTCCTCCAGCTTTTGGGGAAGCTGGGCCGGGGCAAAGTGCTCCATCGCCTGCTCCAGCAAATGGGCTGCCTGGCACGAAAGCTGCGTGCAGGCAATGAAATTTTCAAAATAGAAGGAATCCTGTTTTTTTGACATGATGTTACGCGCCTCCTGACATGTTCAAAAGCGGTTTAGAAAATGGCCATGAACAGCTTTGCCATAATAAAGCTGATAAGCCCGCAGCCCGGAAAGGTGAACACCCAGGTGAGCACCATGTCCTTCACCACGCCGAAGTTGATGGCCGAAAGGCGTTTCACCGCGCCCACGCCCATAATGGCGGTGGTTTTGGTGTGCGTGGTAGAAACCGGAATGCCGAACAGGCTGGAATACAAAAGGCACAGTGCTGCGGCAATGTCGGCAGAAAAGCCCTGATATTTTTCAAGGTGCACCATATCCATGCCCACAGATTTGATGATTTTTTCACCGCCTACGCTGGTACCCAGGGCCATTACCACACTGCACAAAAGCATAAGCCACACAGGGATGCTGATGCCGTCTACACTGCTTTGCCCGTTGCAGAAGGCAAGGCCCAGAAAAAGAACGCCGATGAATTTCTGGCCGTCCTGCGCGCCGTGCATAAAGCTCATGGCGGCGGCGCCGAATATCTGTGCGGCCCGGAAAAAGGGGTTCGTTTTGCGCCTGTCCATGCTGCGGCACACCAGCGTCACCAGCTTGCACACGGCCCAGCCCGTGGCGAAGCCCAGCGCAAGGCTGAGCACCAGCCCATACAGCACCTTGGCCCATTCGCCCATGTTGATGCCGCCGATGCCGCTTTGAATGGCGATGGCCGCGCCTGAGAGGCCCGCAATGAGGCTGTGGCTTTCGCTGGTGGGAATGCCGAACAGCGAGGCCCCCACGCTGTACACCACAATAGAGAACAGCGCGGCGCACAGCGCCACCAGCGCCTCGTGCGTATTTCCGCCGAAGTCCACCATATTGCTGATGGTGGACGCGACAGAGCTGTTGATTTTCGTCATTACAAACACGCCCAGGAAGTTGAACACGGCGCTCATGATAATCGCTGCACGCACATTCATGCAGCGTGTGGTGACGCAGGTGGCAATGGCGTTGGGCGCGTCTGTCCAGCCGTTGACGAAAATCACGCCCAGCGTGAGCGCCACGGTGATGAGAAGAACAGGGTTGCCGGCCATTTCGCTGAGGAAGTGAGAAAACGATACGTCCATAAAAGCCCCCGGTTTCCGAAAAACAGTGTTCGTGCCGTGAAACAAGCGGCCGTCTGCAAAAGGTGCCTTGTGCAGCCCCGGCGGCAGGCACCCTGCGCCTGCAGAAAAAAACAGGGCTTCCTGTGAAAGGGAAGCCCTGTCATGCGGCATAGCCCAGGGGCCGCGCATTTTACAGCATTTCGGCACTGCGAATAAATAGAGACGCCAGGCGGCTCTCTATGACAGACTCCACCACTTATTCCAGCAGTTCCAGCATATCAGCAAAACGGCGGGCCGTCAACAGAATTTGTCTGTTTTTTAAGAAGGACGTAAAAATTTTTCTTCAGGCCGCAGGATACTGGCACGAACGCCTATTGCTTTTTTGCCAGTATTTCGGCTATCTGCCGGTCGGCAAGCTCTATTTCCTCTTTCAGCGCCCGGGCGGACATGCGCAGGGCTCCGTGCCCCAGAATGATAAGCTGCTCGGCGCCGTCCGAAGTTGCCACGCGCACGCGGTGGCGGCCTGCAAGCTGATAGGTGGCCTTTTCGATATACATATCGGCTGTTTCGGCCTCTTTGGTATACACGATGCAGATGCCGCCGTACTGCTGCACCTCGCCGCGCCCGCCGCGCACTTTGTAAGCGTCGAACACCAGAATGACACGGCACTGGCGGAAGCCCTGATAATTGCACAGGATGTCCGCAAGGGCCGCGCGGGCGGCGTCGATGTTTTCTCTGGCAAGCTCTTTCAGCTCGTCCCATGCGAAGATGATATTATAGCCGTCTACCAGCAGATAGTCCTGCACAGGGGGCTCTGCCTGCGCGGAGGCTTCGCGCGGGCGGCGGGCCAGGGCGCTGTCCACAAGGTCCCTCCGGCGGATGGGCCCAAAGGTGCGCACAAAAATAGCCTCCAGCTCTTTGTCCTCCTCCAGCGTGCCGGTATAGGGCTTCGCCGCTGTGCGCGGGCGGCTTTCCGCATGCGGCTGGGCCGGGGCCTTCGGCCGAAGCACGGGGGGAATATGCATCAGCGCAGGCGCCTCATTCCATTTCACCGTAAAGCCTGCACCGTGCCCGCAGAATACGGAATCCGCCGTGTTTTCTGTGTCTGCGTCCGCGTCATATCCGGCAGCCTCTATCACCTGCGCGGCGTTATGGCAGGGGGCATAGCCCTGCACGGCAGCCGAAAAACGGCCCAGACCCTGCGTGTACCCGGCCACCTCGCGCGCATAGCCGCGCATGCAGGCTACTGGGGCCGTGCCGGTGAGCACAGCCGTTTCGCCGCAAAGCTGCGGCGGCTCAAAGCTGCCGTTCATGCGCTGAACGTCTGCCATGGCGCGCCCCACGGCGGCGGCAGGCACCTCCAGCCGGAAGGCATAGTACGGCTCCAGCAAAATACTTTCCGTGCTGCGCAGGCCTTGGCGCAGCGCGCGGTAGGTAGCTTGGCGGAAATCGCCGCCTTCGGTGTGCTTTATATGGGCGCGCCCGGCTGCCAGCGTAATGTTCATATCTGTGACAGGCGAGCCCGTCAGCACGCCTGCGTGCGTCTTTTCCGCCAGATGCGTCAGAATCAGGCGCTGCCAGCTTTTATCCAGCATATCTTCGCTGCATGTGCTGAAAAAGTGCAGGCCGCTGCCGCGCGCCGCGGGTTCCAGCAGAAGATGCACCTCGGCATAGTGGCGCAGGGGCTCGAAATGGCCCATGCCCTCTGCGGGCGAGGCAATGGTCTCCTTGTACAGAATACCGCCCTCGTCAAAGCGAAGGGCAAGGCCGAAGCGCTGCTGCGCAAGGCGGGCCAGCACCTCCAGCTGCACCTCGCCCATCACGCGCAGATGTATTTCGCCGAGCTGGGCGTTCCACTCCACACGAAGCTGGGGGTCTTCCTCCTCCAGCGTGCGCAGCTTCTGCAGGGCGGCGTACATGTCCTGCCCGCCGCCGCACACCACGCGGTAGGTGAGCACGGGCTCCAGCACGGGGGCCTGTGCGGGCGGCTGACAGCCCAGCGCCTCGCCTGCATAGGTATGGGAAAGCCCGGTGACGGCGCACACGGTGCCCGCAGGCGCCTCGGACACGGCGGTGTATTTTGCACCGGAATAGATGCGAAGCTGGTCGGCCTTTTCCTGCCAGCCGCCGTCCTGCGCGCGCAAAAGCTGCTTTGCGCGCAGCGCGCCGCCCGTCACCTTCAAATGCGTCAGGCGCTCGCCCTTTTCACCGTAGCTCACCTTGTACACCTGCGCGGCAAAATCCGGCCCGCAGGCGGGCGCCAGCGTACAGCCGCCCAGTGCGGCCAGCAGGGCGCGCACCCCCTCGCACCGCAGCGCGCTGCCGAACAGGCAGGGAAATACCCTGCGCTGCGCCACAAGCTGCGCGGCGGCGCCGGGCGGCAGGGCGCCTGCCTCCAGATACGCCTCCATCACTTCGTCGCTTTGCAGCGCCAGCGCCTCTTCCCACTGAGGCGTGCCGGGGCAGGAAAAATCTATGCAGCCCTCGCCGAAGGCGGCGCGGGCCGCCGCCAGCAGGGCGGCCTTGTCTGCGCCGGGCAGGTCCATCTTATTGAAAAACAGGAAGGTGGGGATGCGGTGCGCGGCCAGCAGGCCCCATAAGGTGCGGGTGTGGCCCTGCACGCCGTCCGTGCCGCTGATGACAAGCACGGCATAGTCCAGCACCTGCAGGGTGCGCTCGGCTTCAGAGGAAAAATCCACGTGGCCGGGCGTATCCAGCAGAGTAATGGAGGCGCCGCCCGCGCGCAGCACAGCCTGCTTTGCAAAAATGGTGATGCCGCGCTCGCGCTCCAGCGCGTCGGTGTCTAAAAACGCGTCGCCGTGGTCTACCCTGCCAAGGCGGCGTACAGCGCCGCTCTCATATAAAAGCGCCTCGGAAAGCGTAGTCTTCCCGGCGTCCACATGGGCGAGGAGGCCCACCGCCAAACGCTTTTTTTCTGTTTCCTGCTGCGCCATGCCGGCCTCCCTTTGGCCGGGCGTGCTCTGGCGTGCGCCCGGCGCTGTTTTCACAATGTCCATTATAAGGCATCTGCCGCATGCTGGCAACGGCGGAATAAGGCGCCAAATTGAAACAGGGCGTGAAATGTGGTAAGCTGAAATATAGCAAACTGGCACGGGGTATAGCTGCCGGAGGGGGAACGCAAAGTGGAAAACGAATACACTGTGGGGCGCCTTGCCAGTTTTTTCGGCGTCAGCGCTGACACGCTGCGCCTGTATGACCGCATGGGCATCGTAAGCCCCCGAAAGAACCCGCACACCCATTACCGCTATTACAGCCGGGAGGACCTCACCACCCTTGCCTATGTAATGTGCCTGCGCGGCATGGGGCTTCCGCTGGAAAAGATACGCTCGCTTTTATACGACAGCGGGCTTGTAGAGCTGCGCGAAGTGATGCGCCAGCAGGAGAAGGCCCTTGTGAAAAGAATTGAACAGCTGCAGCACCTGCGCGGGCAGGTGCACGACTATTACCGCACATTTGACAATGCCCTGCGCAGCCGCGATGCTGTAGTGCTGCGCGAAAACGAGGCCATGCTCTATAAGCCTGTGGAAAGCTCTCTTCTTGCCACCATGGAAGACTTCCGCCGCCTGACGCAGAACAATGTGCCCAAGTTTACCCTTGTATACGGAAAGGAGCTGTTTGACGCGGCCGGCGAGCAGGAGTTTGAACAGATGCGCAGACGGCCGGGGTATGCCGTCACCCTGAAGGACGACGAGGGCCTGCGGGGAACCCCGGGGTTCCCCGCAGAGGAATTTCGTGTGCTAGCACCGCGCAAATGTGTGTTTTCCATGCTGCATATCGGCCTGGAGGAAAGCGGCCCAAAGCTTCTGGAGGTGCGCGATTTTATACGGCAGAACGGCCTGCGCCCTGCCGGTGACATATGGCTGCGCATGACGTCTGTGCATGTGGGCCGGGGCGGCGCGGGCGACCACTTTGAAGTGTGGGTGCCAGTGGAAGAGTGACATTTGTTTGCCGGCGGCATTTGCAAAAAAAGGTTTTGCCCTGTTTTCAACAGGGCATTTTTTGCTGTTTCCGGCCGACCTGCAGGGGCGTTTTGTACATAAAAAAGAAACAGAAATTAAGGCTTTTGACTTGACTTTAGAGTAGGTCTAAGGTTTATGATAATGCAGAAGTGCCCGGCATACGGTATCAGATGCCGGGCCGTGAAAGGAAGGAATCGACCATGGATAAACCCGATACAGCTCCGGCAGGCAGCACAGAGAAGGCAAAAAGGAAAAAAAGAGAATTTCCGCATATCCTTGTGGTTCTGCTGGCCGCTATCCTCGTGGCCACCATCTGCACCTACATTGTGCCCGCGGGCCAGTATACCCGTGTGATAGACGAGGCCAGCGGCAGAGAAGTGGTGGACCCAAACAGCTTCCAATATGTAGAGCAGACGCCGGTGGGCCTGTTCGGCATGTTCCTCGCAATTGAAGAAGGCCTTATCAGTGCGGCAGACATCACCTTTATGATTCTGGCGGCGTTTTCATGCCTGCATGTGCTGGAAAAGACGGGTGCCATTGATGCGGCCATTGCCGCCATGGTGAAAAAGACGAAGTCACGCCCGCAGGCGGCGAATATCATTATTGCATGCCTGATGGCCCTGCTGACGGTATGGGGCTCTACGGGCACGCTCTCTTATGAAGAGATCATTGCTTTTGCCCCCATTTTCGTAGCTGTAAGCATGGCGCTGGGCTATGATGCCATGGTGGGTGTGGGCATCTCAGTTATTCCGGTTGGTATCGGCTTTGCCTCGGCCACGGTGAACCCCTTCAGCATCGGCGTGGCCCAGACCATTGCCGAGCTGCCCATGTTCTCAGGTATTTGGTACCGCGTGCTGATTTTGGTTGTGATGACGGCTTTCACGATTTTCTATGTGCTGCGCTATGCTGCCAAAGTACGAAAAGACCCCACATACAGCATTGTGCACGGTGTTGATTATTCCGATTTGGCGGTGGATGAAACGCGCCTGAATACGCCGTTCACGCTGGCGCGTAAGCTGTCTATTGCGGCGCTGTTTGTAGGTGTGGGTGTAATGGCTTGGGGCCTGATCTCTCAGGGGTGGTATATCAACCAGGTGGCGGCTGTGTTCCTGATGGTGTCCGTGGCGGTGGGCATCATCAACCGCTGGAGCGCCAGCAAAACGGCGTCTACGCTGGTGGAGGGCCTGCAGGGCGGCGTGCTGAGCGCCATTGTGGTGGGCGTGGCCCGCGGTATTCTGCAGGTGGTGACGAAGGGCAATATCCTGGATACCATCATTCACTCCTGCGTATCTTTGCTGGAAAACCTGTCGCTGTACCTCAGCGGCTTCGGCATGCTGGTGTTCCAGACATTCCTCAACTTGCTTATTCCGTCCGGCTCCGGCCAGGCAGCGGTGTCCATGCCCATCATGACGCCTATTGCAGACTTTATCGGCATGAACCGGCAGATAGCGGTGCTTATCTTCCAGTTCGGCGACGGCTTTTCGAACCTGCTGTGGCCAACAGGCTTCATGATGATCGTGTGCGCCATGGTGAAGATTCCGCTGAACAAGTATTACAAGTGGCTGCTGCCGTTCTTCGGCATTCTGTTCGTGCTTCAGGTGCTGTTCGTGTTCGGCGCCATTGCCATTGGCTATGGGCCAATGTAAATCAAATGCCATTCAGAAAACAGCGCAGGCCTTTTGCCGCGCTGTTTTCCGCGTTGCGGCCGAAGGAGGCAACAAAATATGGAATATCTTGACGAAATGTTGGCGGCCCGGCTTGTGCAGGAAACACAGGCGCTTGCCCCGCAGCTTGCAGAGTGGCGGCGCCACCTGCACCAAAACCCGGAGGTGGGCTTCGGCACGGCCGACACAGAGGCTTTCGTGCGCGCAAAGCTGAGCGAAGCGGGCATAGAGCTGCTGGACGCACGCCTCGGTGTGCTGGGCGTTATCCGCGCGCCGCATGCAGACGGCATGGTGGGCCTGCGCGCCGATATGGACGCGCTGCCTATGGAGGAATTGAACGATGTGCCCTATTGCTCGAAGCGCAAGGGAGCCATGCACGCCTGCGGGCACGACGGCCACACTGCCATGCTGCTGGGTGCGGCCATGGTGCTGCAGGCGCATCGCGCACAGCTGCGCAAGGACGTTCTGCTGGTGTTTCAGCCTGCAGAGGAGGGGCCGGACCTCGGCGGCGCCCGCCGCATCCTGCCCGATTTGGAGGAGAAAGGCATCCTGCCCAAACTGGAGGCCATGTTTGCCCTGCACCTTACCACGGAATATGCACTGGGCAGCGTGGGTATCCTGTGCGGCAGCGTTATGGCCTCCACCGACGAGCTGGACATCACCATCACCGGCCTGGGCGGGCATGCGGGCATGCCGCATCAGTGCATCGACGCGCTGAGTTTGGGTGCGCGCTATGTCACCGAGATGGAAAGCTTCATGGCGCGCCGCATCGACCCGTTTGAGCCCGCGGTGTTCGCCGTCGGCACGTTCCACGCGGGCACTGTGCGCAATGTGGTGCCGGAGCGGGCAGAGCTTACCGTCACGCTGCGCTGCCAGTCGGAAGCCACGCGCGCCTTTATTCTGGACGGCGCGCAGAGGGTGCTGCACGGCCTGTGCAGTGCTGCAGGCGCCAGAGGCGAGGCGGTCATCCGCCACGGGCTGCCGGTGCTCATCACAGATGAACAGCAGGAGCTGTATGCGGAGAAGCTTGCCGAAGAGCTGGGCCTAGCGCCCGTGCACCCGAAGCACGGCCAAATGGGTGCGGAGGATTTTGCCTATTTTGCGCAGAAGGTGCCCTCGGCATTCGTGTGGCTGGGTGCGCGCAATGAGGAAAAGGGCTTTACCCATCTTCTGCACGACCCGCGCTTTGACTTCGACGAAGCCGCCCTTCCTCTGGGCGCGCGCCTGCACTGCGCCTTTGCACTGGGCAAATAAACAGCTTTATCGGAATACGGCGCAGCGCCCTTTCGGCCTCTGGCACAGGCCGGGGGCGCTGTGTTTTCCGCGCTGTGCGCGTTGACACTGTTTTGCAAAGCGGGTATACTGAACAGGTGCCGGCGTGCAGGGGAAATATAGGCGGCCTCTGCACACGGCTGCCATCAATGCGAGAAGGGGGCTGCGGGCTGTGAAGGCAAGCGTCATCATCCCGAACCTGAACGGTGCGGGCTGGCTGAAGGATTCCATCGAATCTATCCGGGCGCAGACGTTTCGGGATTTTGAGCTTATCGTGGTGGACAACGGCTCTGCAGACGAGAGCCTTGCCATTGCCCGCAGCTATGTGGGGCAGAAGGGCTATACGCTGATTGAAAATGGATGCAACACGGGCTTTTCGCATGCGGTGAACCAGGGCATCCGCGCGGCGAAGGGCGAATATGCCGTGCTGTTCAATAACGATGCCTTTGCCGAGCCGCAGTGGCTGGAAGAGCTTGTTGCCATGGCGGAGGCGGACGAAAAAATATTTGCCGTGCAAAGCCTGATGATCCGCCATTTCGAGCGCGAGCTTGCCGACGACGCGGGCGATTATGTCACACTGTTCGGCTGGGCGTGCAAGCGCGGCGACGGCATGTACTGGAGGCGGTATACAAAGCCGCAGCGCATTTTTTCGGCCTGCGGCGGCGCCAGCCTGTACCGCAGGCGCATTCTGGACGAGATAGGCCTGTTTGATGAGACATTTTTTGCCTATTTTGAAGATGTGGATATCTCCTGGCGCGCAAACAGCTTTGGGTATAAGAACATGTACTGCCCGGCGGCAAGGTGCTATCATATCTGCGGGGCTACCACCGGTGCCGTGCGTTATAATGAATTCAAAAGCGTGCAAAGCGGGCGCAACAGCATCCTTCTGCCGTGGAAGAATATGCCCTTTCTGATGTTTGTGCTGAATTTTCCATTTCTGCTGGCAGGGTATCTGCTGAAGGTGCTGGTGTTCGGCCTGCGCGGCTTCTGGAAGCCGTACCTTCAGGGCGCGAGAGAGGCGGCGCGCGCCATTCCTCACCTGAAAAAACCGAAATTCCGCCTGCGCAATATGCCCTGCTACCTGCTGATAGAAGCATGGCTGTTTGCAGGTGCGTTCCGCTATATCGGCTACCGCGCAGCCCGGGCGCTGAAATGGAAATAGATACGAAAAAATGGACACAAAGATGCGCTGACATAAGAAAACATTGCCTCTGAAACGGGAATTGGGGCGCACAGCAGTCAAAGTGCCTTGACAACCACAAAGGGTGCCTGTGGCACTTTTCCTTGCTCTGCAACTCCAATTTCAGCTTCAGAGGTGCAAAGCAGTTTTGGCCCGGCAATTTTGTGTGAACAGCAGCGTGAAAAAGCCCGGCAATCCGTTAGGATTGCCGGACTTTTTTGAATACGCCGGACGCCAAAATTGTCAACCTAAAACGAGTGTTTTCTTACGTCAACGCGCCTAAAGCGGCGTGTACAAATGTACACGCCGCTTTCTGCAGGAGAGAGCTTGAAAAATTCAGATAGCGGTATAGCCACCGTCTATCAGCAGTTCGGTGCCGGTAGCATAGCGGGAGGCATCGCTGGCAAGGTACAGATAGGCGCCCGCGATGTCCTCCGGCGTGCCCATGCGTTTCTGCGGGGTACGGTCTATCCAGCCCTGAAGTTCATCGCTCCAGTCTGTTACTACTTCCGTGGCCACATAACCGGGGCTCACACAGTTCACACGGATGTTATATTTGGCAAGTTCCACAGCCAGAGAGCGCGTAAGGTGTACCACGGCGGCCTTGCTGGTGCAATAGCTGGAGGTGGTCTGTGGGGTGTTGATGATGCGCGCAGACATGGAAGCCATGTTCACAATGGTGCCCGGTTTGTTTTGCGCGATCATCACTTTGGCGGCAGCCTGCGCGCACAGGAAGGTGCCAAAGAGGTTCACATCGATCACATGCTTCCAGTCTTCCGGGCGCACAGATTCCACCGGAAAAAAGTTTACAATTCCCACATTGTTGACTGCAAAGTCGATGGTACCGTATGTTTGCGTCACCATATCGGCCATTTGGGCAACCTGTTGCGGGTCGGAAACATCGCAGCGGAACGCGGTGATATGCCTTCCATATTGTTCCGAAAAAGCCTGTGCTACAGCCTGTGCCTTTTCCATATTGACATCTACAATGGTGAATTCGGCGCCGGCTTGGATAAAGGCTTCCGCAATAGCCTTGCCGATACCTTGGGCGGCGCCGGTAATAAAGCCCTTTTTGCCGTCCATGCGGAACTGTTTCATAATGTCCATATTTTCCTCCCAATAAAGGGACCGGGCGGCTTCCCCGCCCGGCTCTATTTTTTCGCTCAGAACTGGTAATTGTCTACGTCTTCCGCGGTAAATGTAAACGTACCGCAGTAGATACGGTCGCCGTCTACCTTAATAGTTCCCACGCCGGGTACCTCTGTGCCATCCACGATCTCGTTGCCTTGAGCAAGCTGATCCAGCGTCCACACAGCCAGATATCCCATGCTGGACGGGTTCCAGATGACGCTTTCAGACATCGTGCCGTCCTTCAGGTATTCGCGCACCAGCGAGGGCATGCCCATACCGCCCACTTTCACCTGACCTTCTTCCAATTGGCCGGCTTCCACAGCTTCCTGCACAGCCTTGCACGCAGCAGGTGTTTCGGCGGCGGCTAGGCATAGGATGCCACTAAGGTCCGGGTTGGCCTGAATGAAGCTTTTGGCGTTCTCATAGGCTTTCTGCTGGTCATCATTCGAGGGGTATACTCCCACGATTTCAATTTCAGGGTATTCCGCCTCTATTTTGGCAAGTGCGGCATCGCGCCATGCAATGATGTTGGCTGCGCTGGGGGAGGCAATCATCACGGCCACCTTGCCCTTCGGTTCGGGCATCTGGTTGATGAGCGCGGCAAGGAAAGCCTCGCCGATCGCCTCATCCGTGTCGGGCAGAATGCAGTATGCGCGTTCGGCGTTTTCGGAGTCGGAGTCGAACGTCACCACGGGAATGCTGGCTTCTTTTGCCTGGTTGAATACATTTGTCATGCTGGTGGCATCGTTTACGGCCACGGCAATGCCGTCTACCTGGCGCGTGATCATATCCGTCACCATGTTAATCTGCTTGGCTACGTCCACCTCAGACGTGCCGTTCCAAATTACTTCTGCGCCAAGGTCTTCTCCTGCCTGCAGCGCGCCTTCCTTGGCTGTTTCCCAATAGGC
This sequence comes from Oscillospiraceae bacterium, assembly GCA_018380115.1. Lineage (GTDB taxonomy): Bacteria > Bacillota > Clostridia > Oscillospirales > Ruminococcaceae > Ruthenibacterium. Next base: position 15,046 of record JAGZUF010000023.1, read on the forward strand.
AGCGCCCACCATTTTGGGGTTTATGAAATAAGTGCGGGTAGCCTCGCCCTGTGCAGAGGAGCTGCCGGAAGCGGGTGCGCTGGCCGAAGAGGTGGGGGCGGCCCCGCAGGCGGCCATGGCGAGCATCATGCCCGCCGCAAGAATCATTGCAAGTGCTTTTTTCATGTTTGTCCTCCTTGTGTGTGAAATATGTATTTTTCCGGGCAGCAGCCTGTCAGCCACCGCCCAGCAGGAAACAGAAAGTTTAACCTTTGCGCTTTGCCACTGCCGCAAGCAGAAGCGCACCGAGGATGATGGACTGATAAATGACGGAAAGGCCCATCAGGTTCAGCCCGTTGCGAAGGATGCCAATAATGAGAATGCCGAGGAACGTGCCTTGAAGCTTTCCGCTTCCGCCGTTGATGTCGATGCCGCCGATGAGCGCGGCTGTGATGATGTCCAGCTCATAACCCGAGCCCAGCGTGGCCTCGGCGCTGGAAAGGCGCGAGATGAGAAATACCGAGGCAATCGCAGTCATGACACCGCAGAAAGTGAACAACAGCATTTTCATCCTGTCCACCCGGATGCCGGAATAGCGTGTGGTATTCTGGTTGTTGCCAATGGCCAGAATATACCGGCCGAAATAGGTTCGCTCCAATATGAACCATGCGCCAATGTAGCATATGGCAAGCACCAGAACAGAGATGGGCAGGCCCAGAATATCGCCGTTGCCCAACACAAAAAAGGATAGGGGGTAGCCGCTGACAGCGCGCCCGGACGTCATGATATAACATAAACCCCGGAACATTACCTGTGTGCCTATGGTGACCACTACGGCTTGAATTTTCAGCTTGCCCACAATTACACCGTTTACAAAGCCCACTGCGGCGCCTGCCGCAATTCCGGCCAGAACAGCCAGCACGATAGGCTGTCCTGCGCGCAGAATCATGCCGCACACAATGCCGCATACGCCTACAATAGAACCCACGGACAGGTCCATATGGCCGGACAAAAGAAGAAAGGTGAGCGGGATGGAGATCATGCCTATCTCTGAGATCTGCCGCAGAATATTCAGCAGGTTGCCCATGGTGAGAAAGTAGGGCGCCAGAAAGCCGAACAAGAGAAATTCTACAGCAATGATGCCTATCAGCAGGGCGTATCTGCTTTTCAAAGCGCGAAGCAAACTTTCACAGGGTGTTGCATGCTGTGCCATATCAACACCTTCCTTTCTTGCGCAGTTGGATAAGGTTCACAAGCAGCGCCAGAAGAATGACAGCGCCGGTGATGAAATCCAGCCAGTATTCTGAGGCGTGTATCTGCACCAGCCCGTTTTTGATCATTCCCAGAAGAATGGTGCCGAACACAGTGCCCAGTACGCTGCCTGCGCCGCCGAAAATGTTGGCGCCGCCGATCAGAGCTGAGCCCATGGTCTGGAACTGAAGGCTTGTAGCCGCAGTGGCCGCCTGGATGCTGCCGAACATTGAGGCAAACAAAAGCCCTGCCAGCCCCAGAAGAAAGCCGTTCACAGCATAGACGCGCAGTTTTACAGAGGCCACATTCAGGCCCGTCAGGCCGGCGGCCTCGCGGTTTCCGCCCACTGCGTACAGAAGGCGGCCGAATGGCAGCCAGCGCAGGCATACGGCAAACACTACGGCAACGGCGGCGTACAGCAGAATGGGTATTGAGAACAGCCCGCCCTTCGACGCGCCAATGCGCAGGAATCCTTCCGAAAAATCGGTGATCCACTGTGAGCGCGTGATCATCACCGCCACGCCGCGAAAGATATTCATAGTGGCCAGTGTGACGATGATATCCGGGATGTGCAGTTTGACGATGAGAAGCCCGTTTAGCGCGCCCAGTGCTGTGCCAAGAGCTAATGTCAGCAGCACGGTCAGCGACACGGGAAGCCCTGCATTGTCCATCATACCGGCCAGTACGCCGCACAGGGAAAGCAGGCTGCCCACAGAGAGGTCCATACCGCCTATCATGATAACGATAGTCATGCCAAGCGCCACGATGCCGTTGATGGTGATTTGTTGGGCGATGACGGAGACGTTGTTGAAGGTGTTGAAATTCGGCGCCATGACGCTGAACGCTCCATATACCAGAAGCGTGAATACGATGATGGGTGTTTCGCTTTTTCCCAAAAGTCGTGCAAACAGCCCTTTTTGCGGGTGTTTCATCTCACATCCCCCTCTGCGGTTCGTCCGCGCGCACAAGCGCGGCGCTCAAAAGTGCTTTCTGGTCTGCCTGCCCGCGCAGGAACTCACGGGTGACAACGCCCTCATTCAGCACCAGAATGCGGTCAGACATGCCGAGGATCTCGCTTATTTCAGAAGAGGTGATGATGATGGCCATGCCTGCACAAGCAAGTTCGCTGATCAGCGCATAAATCTCGGCCTTGGCGCCCACATCTACGCCGCGGGTGGGGTCGTTCAAAATCAAAAGCGACGGCTTGGTGGCCAGCCACTTTGCAATGACTACTTTCTGCTGGTTTCCGCCGGAAAGGAACGTAACCTTCTGTGCATCTGCGGCGCATTTGATGCGCAGCTTTCCGATATATTCATCTATCAGGGCCTGCTCTTCCCTGTGTTGCACAAAACTGTGGCGGCACAGCCTGCGAATGACGGCCAGCGTGAGGTTGAAGCGGATAGACAACTGGCGGATGATGCCCTGGCGGTGCCTGTCTGGCGGTACATAGGCAATATGGTTTTCCATGGCCTGCGCGGGGCTGTTCAAGCGTATCTGGCGGCCACCCATACGGAACGTGCCGCGCGCGGAGCCTACAAGGCCAAACAGCGCCTCCGGGCATTCTGTGGCGCCGGAACCCACCAGCCCGTACAAACCCAATATTTCTCCCTTGCGCACACAGAAAGAAAGGTCTTTCACAGTTGCACCATCAGACAGATGTTCAACCTCAAACACCGGGCTGCCTATTTCGGCCTCTTGTTTCGGGTACAGCACGGCCACTTCCCGGCCTATCATCTGCGCCACCACTTCCTGTTGTGAGGTGGCCGCCACCGGAGAGAGGAAAGCCGTCACGCCATCGCGCAGAACTGTAATGTCATCGCATATTTCAAAAATTTCGTTCAACCGGTGCGAGACATACACAATGGCCACGCCGCGCGCCTTCAGCCCGCGAATAGTGCGGAACAGGTACTGCACTTCGCTTTCCGGCAATGCGCTGGTGGGCTCGTCCATAATGAGCACTTCGGCATTAGCGGCCAGCGCTTTCACAATTTCTACCATCTGCTGGTCTTGCACAGAGAGGGCCTGTACTTTTTCCTGCACAGAAAAAGTTCCGCCGATGGAATCTACCAGTTCCTGCGCACGGCGGTACATGGCAGCCCAGTTCACAAGGCCGTGCACCTGCGTGCTTTTATCGCCCAGAAAAATATTTTCTGCAACTGTAAGGTTCGGGAACAGATTAAATTCCTGATGGATGATGGCGATGCCTGCCTCGCGCGCCTGCATAGCGTTTTTGAAGTGGACCGGCTGGCCCTTATACAAGATAGTGCCGCCATCGTGGTCATATATGCCGGTCAGAATACGCATCAGGGTGGATTTTCCGGCTCCGTTTTCACCTACTAAAGCCATTACGCTGCCCTTGTGCAGAGTGAGCTGCGCATCCTTCAGGGCGTATATGCCTGAGAATGCCTTGGCGATATGCTGCATTTCCAATATTGCTTCGCTCATCATATCCCCTCCTTTTGCCTCAGCGCGCATAAATGCGGGTTTCACACTGCCACACGGTATGTGGTGGGGCGTATAGAACGCCATGACGCTCCGGGTGCGGCAGATGGATGCCATTGGAGAGCCATGTTTGCGGCTCTATGGCAACAAATCCGCTTTTGGCGTCTCCATTCCAGATGATCCAATATAGGTCCTCGGCATCCGCGTCATACACAACCTCCAGCCCGCTGGCATTATCGTGCAGTACAGCCTGCCCGCTGCCGCCAGTTGCTTTGTATAATGCATCCAGAGGCGCTTTCAGCGGGTCTTCGCCTGCCGGGGTAGTAAAACCTGCTTCATAGCGGGAAAGCGGCCGCACGTTGCCGGAGGGCAGGCGGTCTACCGGGTCGTCTGCGCACAAACCTTCCAGCGGAAGGCGCAGGCGCACATCCGAAGCCTGCCCACCCTGCACAAAGGGGACGCGGAATGCGGTGTGGTATGCAAGGCCGAACGGCATGGTAACATCGCTTTCATTGCACAGCACAAAGCGCTGCAAAAGACCATTTTTATTCAGCACACATTTCAGCCTCAGAGTGAGGTCAATGGGGAAATGCGTGCGCAGGGAAGGGTCTTTGGTGGAAAGCTCGAATGTTGCCCGCGCTTCGCCGTCACAGGTTTCGGTTTCGGCAAGACGCCAGGCGCGGTTGTGCACCACGCCATGAATGTGCACGCCGTTGGGGTAATTCTGGGGAAAACGGTAGGTTACGCCGTCATAAGAGTATTCCCCGCCTGCAATGCGGTTTGCCGGAAATAACACGGGAATGCCATAGGCATAGGGGTCATGCAGCAGGGCCTGCGCGCAGGAAGGAGTGCGCAAAATGTCTATCTGCTTGCCGCACGGGTGACGGCAGGTAAGCTTCAGCACATTTGCGCCCAGCGAGGGCACGACCAAAGCTTCATATCGCCCGGCCCGCAGCACAATGGCGTCCCTTTTATCCCATTCTGTATGAAACACTTCAGCTTGCATAAGAGGTATCCTTTCGAGAAAAAGCCTTGTTCTATAGCCAAAACTGGAATCGATTCCAATTCGCTGTAAAAAAGAACCGCCTTACAGGCTGCCTACAGGCAGGCGGCGTTAAAATGATTGAAGACAAAAACAAGTCTAAAATTGAATCGATTCCATCTAAGCTCAGTATACTCAAATTTTCTCTTGTGTCAATGGATAGATTCGCCAATTTTTCAAGGGGAAATATGGGGGAAATACACAAGAGAAAAAATAAAATTCCATATTATGGCGAAATTAGCGCTCGTTTTTAAATTTCTCCAGCTTGTGGGATATATCGTTTTAGCCTGCCAGGTACTGCGGTAGATGCGCGGTACACGATATTGTGGTGAAGCGTGATATGGCGCTGTTCCACTTCCTGCCCGGCTAGCACACGGCAGATTTTCTGCGCGGCAAGGCGGCCCATCTCATAGCGGGGCTGGTTCACAGTGGTGATAGGCGGAGTGGAATAACCTGTGATAGAAAGATTGTCGAAGCCAATCACGGAAATATCCTCTGGAACACGCAGGCCGTTGTCCCACAAAGCCTTCACACAGCCTACGGCCATGTGGTCTGTTGCAGCAAATACAGCGGTGAACACGCGCTGTGTAGCCAAAAGCTTCCGGGTACAGGCATACCCTGCCTCATAGGTGTAGGCATTGCTAGGCACCACCAGAGTCTCAGCAGGGTCCAGCCGTTGAAGACCATGGGCCGCCAGCGCGGCGCGGTAACCAAGCAGACGATTTTCACCACCATCAATGTCGCTTGGCGGCCCGGCCAGCATGGCAATAGAGCGATGGCCTAGGCTGATGAGATGCTCTACCGCCTGATAAGCCGCGTCAAAGTTTGAGATGTTGATGGTAATGAAAGCATCATCTGTGCATAACGTAGAAATAAGTGCAGTGGGAAGGCCGGAATTCTTCAGGGCGTCCAGCGTCTGCAGGCAGCAATCATAGGAAAGCATAATCACCCCATCTACCTGTTTTTCTGCCAGCATGGTGATGGTGTTGAGTTCTTGGGCGGGGCGGCTGTCGGTGCTGCACAGAATGATATTGTAATGTTCGCTGCGCGCAGCGTCTTCGGCGCCGCGCACAATTTCACAATAAAACTCGTTGGCGATATCAGGAATTACCACGCCCAAAGTTTTGGTGCGGTTTACTTTTAAACTGCGCGCAATGGCATTTCGACGGTAACCAAGCTCTTCAATGGCGCACAATACGCGTTGCCGTTTTTCCTCGCTGACGCCCGGTTCATGGTTCAGCACACGGGACGCAGTACCTACCCCCACACCGGCATGCCGGGCTACGTCCAACAGGCGCACGGCCTTTCCCTTTTCCAATAACAGCGCTTCCCTTCAGAAGATGGAATCCATTCCAATATTTATGTACAGTATAGCAAATGTTGAGGCGATGTCAAGAACTGTATGATTCCGTTACGAAGCCAGCAGTAAGAAGAAAAAGTCCGAAAGATGCTGGTTTGGGCAGAATTTACAAAAAGTCCATGTTTGAAATGGTGTTTTTGCTTGCAAACCGTATAAGAGTGGATATAATGAAGATAAGATGCCGGTGAGACAGCGGGTGCTTCAGATGCCTTCTGTTGCTGCCGGAGGAAAACCCGGTATATTCCAATTTGAAGACAGGAGCGAAGGAACATGGGATTTTGGGGAAAATTATTTGGGATTGGCATAGCTGCGGCTGGTGCTGCGGCCGCCGTGAAGGTAGCGCAGAAATATTCCGAGAACAAGGCGGCGGAAGAGGCTGAGGCCCCGGTGCCGCCCGATGAACAGCCGGCCGGGGCCCAGACGCAGCCCACGTTGCAGGAGGTAAAGGAAGACCTTGTGGAAGCTGCAGAAGATGCGGCGCACGAGATAAAGGAACAGGCCGCAGACGCTGCAGGCGCTGCCAAAAGCAAGGTGAAGGAGGCTGCCGGAAAAGCGGGCATCGATACAGATGAACTGGCTGGGTCTCTCAGTGAGGCTGGCAAGGCCATTGTGGAGGCCGGCAGAGCCGTGGTGAGCGCGGGGGCCAGTGTGGCCCATAAAGTGGCTGAGGATGCGCCTGAGATGCTGGAGAAGGTGAAAGCCGGGGCCGACAGCCTTCTGACGCAGGCGAAAGATGCCTTGGCCAGCGTGAAGGGCGATGAGCCAGAGGCCGATGGCGAGGATGCCCCGCAGCCAGACGACGAGGAAAAACCGCAGGAATAAAGGTGTGTCTGCCTGTGCGAAAAACGCTGTTTTCCATGCAAAAAGCACGGGCCCTGCTGTTCAGCGTATAGAGAGCTTGCAAGCCCCATGAAAGCCGTCAGGCTTGGCATGGGGCTTTTCCTGTAAACAAAAATCGCCGGAAGTGCCAGTGAGATCAAAGGCTTTCGATAGTATCAGTGCACAGAGGTAACAGCGGTTTTCAGGCGCGCGGCGGTATCGCTGGCAAGGCAGAGCAGACGGCGCCGCTTTCCTGACGGAAGGCAAGGAGGATAATACTGCCAGCGGTGCTGCCGCGCGCCTGAAAATCCCGCCGGACCCAGCCGGAGTCACAGACGGGCGCTGACTGCGTTCTCAGGCTCGGCTGGCGTCAGCCAGCCATCGCCCTGCGGCCTTGCCAGCCCCCCTGTGGCACCGGCTGGGCGCTGTTGGCTTTCTACGCTGATACTATACTTCCAAAATGGACATGTAAAGCAAAGACGGGTAAAAAGTGGTGGGCGATAAGAAAATTGGCGGAAGCCTCTGCGCTTATCCAGGCAGTAGAAGAAAAGCATCAGGCGGGCCCGTGTTGGTTATAGGTCCGGCCCACGGTAACAGGCTCCGGGGAGGCATGCACAAGGCTATCGCCGCGGCTGCGGTGCCGCTCTCCTGCATGAAAGCAGGGAGGAGCGCCCTGACGGGAATATTTTTTGCCTTGACTGATTTTTGAAAGTGCAGGCCTGTTTTTCGCAGATTCTTTGCCTGCAGACACGCGGCGGCAGAGGCGTTCTACGCTGCGTAGACACGGCTTCCACAGGCTGTGTATTGTCCGGCTGGCGGGGTGTGTGGTAAGTTGGAGAAGCCGAGCGGCGGCGCACAGCTTTTGTGTGCGCCGGGCCGTACGCCAAAGGGAGGCAGTATTTGCATGGACAGTGAAAAAATAGGCGCTTTTGTGGCAGCACGCCGGAAAGCGATGGAAATGACGCAGCAGCAGCTTGCGCAGGTGCTGGGTGTGACAAACAAGGCGGTGAGCAAGTGGGAGCGGGGCCTTGGCCTGCCGGATATTACCGCCCTGCCGGAGCTGGCTGCGGCGCTGGGGGTAAGTGTGGACGAGCTGCTGGCAGGCGAGGCGGCCGCGGAGCAGCCGCAGGCGCCTGAAAACCTGAGGGCTGCGCAAGTCCCTGTGTCCGGCCTTGAGAAAAAGGCACCGCAGGGGCCCCTGTTCTGTGTGGCGGATATCCTTACCCCGCAGGCGCGTGCTCTGGCGGCCTGCGCCGGGCGGCATACTGCCCGGCGGCGCTGGGTGGTGCGTATGCTGTTTGCACTGCTGGTTCTATCTGGCGCAGCCGTGCTGTGGCTGGCCGGGCGCCGCGGCGATACCGGCCTGTATGCACTGGCAGCTGTGGAGGGTGCGTTGGCCGTACTGTATGGGGCAGAGGTATTTTTCGGGGCCCTGTCGCGCCTGAGCCTGCGCGCGGCCGCGCGCAGGGCCGGGGGGCGCAGCGCGCAGTTTTGGGAAGACAATGTGCTGCTGCAGAGCCCGGGTGAAAGCGCCCGTCTTGCCTATGCTGGCATCACGGATGCGTGGCAGGGCCCGCAGGGGCTGTGCCTGTTCTGGGGACGGCGCGCCCTGCCGGTGCCGGGGGACGCGCTGGAGGCAGAGCAGTTTCAAGCTCTGGTCCGGCATTTGCGCTTCCATACGCCGCAGGTGCGCTGGAAGCATGGGCAGGCGCCCCTGCGCCGCCGCCTGCCGCGCCCGCTGCGCGCCGTGCTTTTGGTGCTTGCGCTGGCGGCGGCGCTGGGCGCGGCGGCTTACGGGGCGGGGCTTCGGGCCAGCCTTTCCCCTTCGCTTCGGCTGGCCGTGTTCTACAAAAACCCTGTGACGGGCAAAGCGCTTCACCTGCGTGGTTTTCGTGCACAGCAGTTTCCTTATACGGTGCAGGGCAGCTTAAAATTACAGTGGCTTACCGGCGATGTATGCACGGCCACCTATGAAGGCGAGGACGGGCGCACACACCAGTATATTGCCACCTTTGGAGACAGGGGCAGCGGCGTCTCCTATTACTATGTGGGGTCTGCACTGGTGGGCGTATGGGAGCCCATAGGGCAAAACACTGCGGGCTGGCGTCTGGAGGCCACGGACGGCCCGGGCGGGCATATCACACTGGAAAACGGCAGCTACCGCTATGAGTATGAATACAGCGACTGTGTGCAGGCTGGCACGCTTGCGCTTGCCCTGTGCAGGGGCGGGCTCCCGGAATGGACCGTGGCGCTGGGGCAGGATTTTGAGTTTCAGAACGCAGACTCCGGCGGTGTTGCGGGCGGCGGCAGCATTGTGGTGTGCCGTGTATCCATGGAAAAAACGGCCCCTCTTACTATGAACTACCTTGGATACCCCGGATAAAATATATATGCCTGCCTGATAAGGACGGTAATTGCGGCTGGAAAACGACAGTGTTAATAAAATAAATACACAGAAAAGGGGGGCGGCCAACCGTGCGAATTCAAATCATCGGCTATTCGGGAAGCGGAAAATCCACACTGGCCCGGCGCCTGGGGGAACTGTATGGCTTGCCGGTGCTGCATCTGGACGCGGTGCAGTTCTATGGAAACTGGAACGAGCGCAGCCTGGAAGAGCAGAACGCCCTTGTACAGAAATTTCTGGAGAAGAACGAGGGATGGGTGATAGACGGCAATTATGCCCGCGTGTGCCCGCAGCGATTCGCCATGGCGGATGCGTGCATTTTTCTGGATTTCGCACGCGTGCCCTGCCTGGTCGCCTGCCTGCACCGCTGGCGGAAGTACAGGGGAAAGGCGCGGCCCTCGCTGGGATGCGAAGAAAAATTAGACGCGGAATTCTTCTGGTGGATCATGCACAAGGGGCGCACAAAAGCCCAGCGTGCCAAACACGAGGAACACCTTGCCGCGGCAAAAAAGGGCATTCGCCTTCGCACGCGCCGTCAGGTGGACGAATATCTGGCGTCTCTTTCCTCTGATGGCGCCACCCGGCAGCCATGAGGCGGCGGGCTTGCGCGAGAGAAATGCCGTACCGCAGAAAAAGAAGAAAAGCGCAGCCTGTTTACAGGCTGCGCTTTTTGAAACTGCTGCTTATTTGGCATATTCCACCGCGCGGGATTCGCGGATGACGTTCACCTTGATCTGGCCGGGGTAATCCAGCTCGTCCTCTATTTTGCGGGAGATGCTGTGCGCCAGAATAACAAGCTGGTCATCCGTGATGGCGTCCGGCTTCACCATGATGCGCACCTCACGGCCTGCCTGAATTGCAAAGCTCGTCTCCACGCCCTCAAAGCTGTTGGCAATCTCCTCCAGGCTCTCCAGACGCTTGATATAGCTTTCGAGGTTTTCTTTGCGCGCGCCGGGGCGTGCGGCGGAAATGGCGTCCGCCGCCATCACAATGAACGCCAGAGGCGTTTTTGCCTCCACATCGCCGTGATGCGCCTCAATGGCATGGACAATGGCGGGGTTCTCTTTATACTTCTTGGCAATATCCACGCCGATGGAGATGTGGCTGCCTTCGATCTCGTGGTCCAGCGCCTTGCCGATATCATGCAGCAGGCCAGCCCGCTTTGCCTGAGTGACATTTACACCGAGCTCTGCGGCCATGATGCCGGAGAGATAGGCCACCTCCAGCGAATGGTTCAGCACATTCTGGCCGTAGCTGGTGCGGTAGCGCAGGCGGCCCAGCAGCTTCACAATATCCGGGTGCAGGCCGTGCAGGCCCACGTCCATCACTGCCTTTTCGCCTTCGCGCTTCATGGCAAGCTCCAGCTCGCGGCGGCACTTGTCCACCGTCTCTTCAATGCGCGCCGGGTGGATGCGCCCGTCGCTGATCAGGCGCTCCAGCGTCATGCGGGCAATTTCGCGGCGCACGGGGTCAAAGCTGGAAAGCGTGATGGCCTCAGGCGTGTCATCGATGATGAGGTCTACGCCGGTGGCCGTTTCCAGTGCGCGGATATTGCGCCCCTCGCGGCCGATGATGCGGCCCTTCATTTCATCCGAGGGCAGGGCCACCACCGAAACGGTGGCCTCGCTGGAATGGTCTGCCGCGCAGCGGGCAATAGCCTGGCTGATCAGCTCGCGCGCCATTGTCTCGGCCTCGTCCTTTGTCTGTGTTTCATATGCGGCAATGTGCATGGCCTTCTCGTGGGCAAGCTGCTCGTCCAGCTTCGACAAAAGCAGCTGCTTGGCGTCTTCCGTGGAAAGGCCGGCAATGGTCTCCAGCTTTTCCATTTCACGCAGGCGAAGCTGCTCCACCTCGCTCAGCCGGGCCTCGGCCAGCTCCTGGCGCTTGCGGAGGTCTTCCTCCTTCTGCTCCATCGCGGAAACCTTTTTATCCAGCGCTTCTTCCTTCTGGTCCAGCCTGCGCTCCTGGCGGGACAGCTCGTTGCGGCGTTCCTTTATCTCCTTGTCGGCCTCCGTTTTCATCTGGAGGGCGGCGTCCTTCGCCTCCACAAGGGCTTCCTTGCGCTTTTGCTGCGCCGTTTTCACGGCGTCGTTCACAAGCCTTCGGGCTTCTTCTTCCGCGCTGCCTATTTTTGCCTCAGCCACCTTTTTGCGGTGGCTTTCGCCCAGAAAAAAGCCCACTACGCACCCGGCGGCCAGTATGGCCATGATCCCAATGATCACCAGCCACAGCGGCAGTAACAATGGTAACATAAGATGGGGTCCACTCCTATTCAGTTCAAAATTGATGAATAAAAGTAATATGAGGGCAGCCCAAAGCGAGCATGAAAAACCGTTCTATTTACGAATGAAGTAAAAGGCCAGCCCGCCTTTTTCAGCAGGCTGCCTCAATATTACATATAATCACATGTTATATTGTATCGTTCGTTCACAAAATTGTCAAGAAATTGTTACCTCTTTGTGACATATACCGTTGACAAACCGCAAGCGCCGGGTGTATCCTTTCATAAAGGACATCCCGTAAAAACGCAGAAGCGGACACAGGGCTTTGTTTTCCGCGCACACAGAGAGGGCCGCCTTCGGGCTGCAAGCGGCCTTGCGCCGGCATTGTTCCTACCACCGCAGAGTGCGGGGGCGAACCCCTGCCGGGCACGGCCCGTTACAGTCGGCAAGAGTGATATTGCTGCTTGTTTATTTTTTACATTTTATAACAAGTGGTAATATAATTCGGGTGGAACCGTGGGCTTCCTGCTCATCCCGTGCGCATTGGTGCGGGATGGGCATTTTTGTTTTCAGCCGGTTTGAAAAGGGCTGAAGAAAGGGGCAAAGCATGATACAAGTGACATTAAAGGGCGATAAAAGGCAGTTTGAGGAGGGCGTCACTGCCGCCGAGGTGGCCAAAAGCATCGGCGCGGGGCTTTATAAGGCGGCCTGTGCCGCCAAGGTGGACGGCGAGGCGTGTGATTTGCGCACGCCGCTGGAAAAGGACTGCACGCTGGAGATTATGACCTTCGATTCGCCTGAGGGCCAGCACGCCTTCTGGCACACGGCTGCACATGTGATGGCGCAGGCCGTGCAGCACCTGTTTCCGCGGGCGAGGTTCGGCATCGGCCCGGCGCTGGAAAACGGCTGGTATTACGACATCAAGGCAGACCGTCCGCTTACCACGGGCGATTTCGACGCCATCGAGGCCGAAATGAAGAAGATTATCAAGGCAGACCTTCCGGTGGAAAAACGCTTCATTACGGCGGAGGAGGGGCGCGCACTGTTCGCCGGGCAGGATTATAAGCTGGAACTGCTGGAGGAATATGCCGAAAAGGGCTGGCAGCTCAGCATATACACGCAGGGTGATTTCACCGACCTGTGCGCCGGCCCGCACCTGATGAGCACCGGCGCACTGAAGGCCGTGAAGCTTTTGAAGGTGGCCGCCGCCTATTGGCGCGGCGACGCCCAGCGCGACAGCCTGGACCGTTTGTACGGCATCGCCTTCCCCAAGGCAAGCCAGCTTGAGGAATATCTGAAAATGCTGGAAGAGGCGCAAAAGCGTGACCACCGCCGCCTTGGCAAAGATCTGGAGCTGTTCACCCTGATGGAAGAGGGCCCCGGCTTTCCATTCTTCCTGCCCAAAGGTATGATTTTGAAAAACGAGCTCATCGACTACTGGCGCCAGATCCACCGTGCCGCAGGCTATCAGGAGATCAGCACCCCCGTCATGCTCAACCGCGCCCTGTGGGAGCGCAGCGGCCACTGGGACCACTACAAAAAGAACATGTATACCACAGTCATTGACGACACGGACTTTGCCATCAAGCCCATGAACTGCCCGGGCGGCATGCTGGTGTACCAGACAAAGCCCCGCTCTTACCGGGACCTGCCCCTGCGCATGGGCGAACTGGGTCTTGTGCACCGGCACGAGCTCTCCGGTGCGCTGCACGGGCTGATGCGCGTGCGCTGCTTCACGCAGGACGATGCGCATATCTTCATGACGCCTGAACAGATAAAGGACGAAATCAAGGGCGTGGTGAAGCTGATAGACCAGGTGTACAGCCTGTTCGGCTTCGAATACCATATCGAGCTCTCCACCATGCCGGAGGACCATCTGGGCGATGAGGCGGCGTGGCAGCACGCCACGGACGGCCTGCGCGGCGCGCTGGAAGAGCTGGGGCGCGAATACATGGTGAATGAGGGCGACGGCGCCTTCTACGGCCCGAAGCTGGATTTCCACCTTGTGGACGCCATCGGCCGCACCTGGCAGTGCGGCACTATTCAGCTTGATATGCAGCTGCCCGAACGCTTTGAACTGGAATATACCGGGGAGGACGGCCTCAAGCACCGCCCGGTGATGATACACCGTGTGGTGTTCGGCAGCATTGAACGCTTTATCGGCATTCTCATCGAGCATTTTGCGGGTGCATTCCCCACCTGGCTGGCGCCCGAGCAGGTGCGCGTCATCCCCATTGCCGAGGCGCACCAGGCCTATGCGCGCCAAGTGGCCCAAAGGCTGGAGGCTGCGGGCGTGCGCGCCTCAGCAGACTGCCGCAATGAAAAAATGGGCTATAAAATACGCGAGGGCCAGCTTCAAAAGGTGCCCTATATGCTGGTTGTGGGCGCAAAGGAGATGGAGGACGGCACAGTCTCTGTGCGTGCGCGCAAAGAGGAAAACGGCGGTGTGAAGCGGCTGGAGGAATTCGAAGCGCAAATTCTGGAGGAAATTCGAACAAAAGCGCGTTGAACGCGGCCCGGGCTGCGTAGCGCAGGGCCCGGCGGGGACTTCCCGCCGGGCCTTTTCTATGTGCCGCCCGCATGGTACAATACAATAAAACTACAATAAAACAAATACAGGAAGGGGGGCTTGCCATGCTGAGCCTGGAGGCGGTGCTGCGCCACCCGGCGCTGTGCGGCATGCGCTGTGTGGCAGGGCGCGGCGGCCTTGCCCGCGGCGTGGCCAATGTGGCTTTTCTGGATTATGAGCCCACGCAGGGCAGCTATGCTAATTTTTACAGGGACGAGCTTGTGCTGAGCACCATGCTGTTTGCAAAAGGGCAGCCTGCCCTTGCGTGGCAGGCCATGGAGGGGCTGATGCGCCGCGGCGTCACGGCCATTGCTGTAAAGACGGTATTCATCCGCGAATTCCCTCCGCAGGTGTGCGCTATGGCGGAACGGACAGGCACGGCGCTTTTGTTATACGACGGCGTATATCTGGAGGATGTGATCGCCGCCGTGAAGGGCATGCTGGGGCAGAGCGCGGCGTTTGAAAAAAAGGACAGGCTGGCGGCCCGCCTTGCGCGCGAGCAGCAGCCTGCGCGCTGCGAGCGGTTGGCCCAGCGCCTGCTTGGCGCGGCGCCACCCCAGGTTCAGTGCACGGCGTGCGCCCTTCCCGGGCAGGCGGCCGCCGGCGCGTGGCTTGAGGCTGCGGCCCACTGGGAGGCCGCCTGCGGCGGAGCCGCGTTCCGTTTCGGCGGCATGCTGGTGCTGCTGTGTGCCGCAGGGCGGGCGGGCATGCCGCCCGGCGCCCTGCGCGCGGCGGCAGTGGGCACAAGCGAGGCTCTGCCGCTTGCCTGTGCGGGCCGCGCTATGGAAGAAAGCGTGCGCGCCGCGCGCTATGCACAGGCGCAGGGCCTGCCTGCCGCGGAATATGCGGCCATGGGTGTGCAGGCCCTTTGCGCGGCGGCACAGCAGGATTGGTATGTTCAGCGCTTTTGCAGCGCGTGGCTGGGCACTCTGCGCAGCTATGACGAAAAAAACGCCACGGCCCTGTATGAGACAGCACTGTGCTATGCGCGCTGCCATGGCGATGCCGCGCTGGCGGCAAAGCGCCTGTTTCAGCATCCGAATACGGTGCGCTACCGCATGCAGAAGGCGAAAGTGCTTTTGTGCGGCGAGGGTGCGGAGGATAAGGCCTTTTATGAACAGCTTTATCTGTGTGCCTTCCTGCATGGAGATTTGTAATTTTTCCAAACAGAGTGCCGCTTGTTTGGCCTGCCGCACATGGACGCGGGGCCGTGTATGCGGTATGCTTTTCTCAAATAAGGGCTGCGCGGCCTGTCTTCCGGTGTGCCGCGCACAGAGAAGGGCGTGTTTATATGGCAGACATCCGGGTGCTTGGTGCAGCCGAACTGCACAAGGTGCTCTCGCTGGACGATGTGCTTGCGGGGGTGCAGCGGGCCTATCTGGCCAAGGCACAGGGCGAGGCGGCGGTATTCCCGCTGGTGTTTCATGATTTTTCACCCAGGGCGGCGGATATGGATATCAAATCCGGCCATCTGGGCAGCGAGGGCGTGTTCGGCCTAAAGCTGGTAAGCTTTTTTGAGGGGAATATCCAACGCGGACAGGCGCCGCTTTCGGCGCTGGTAGCCTTGTTCAGCGACGAGACGGGCCAGCCGCTGGCCGTGCTGGAGGGCAGCACCCTCACGGGCCTGCGCACAGGCGCCGCAGCGGCGCTGGGTGCAAAATGCCTTGCGCGGAAAAACAGCGAGGTGCTGCTTGTAGTGGGCGCGGGGCACCAGTGCGTTTACCAGGTGGGAGCCATGCTGCGTGCGGTGCCCACGGTGCGGCGCGTGCTGCTGCACGACGCCAAAAACCCTGAAAATGCGCGCGCAAAAGCGGCGGCGCTGCCGGGCGCGCTGGAGCAGGAGCTTAGCGTGAACGCGGCGGGCGTCTCCATAGAGCCCGCACCGGACCTTGCGGCGGCTGTGAGCCAGAGCGATATCGTCGTCACGGCCACACCGTCGTACAGGCCGCTTGTGCAGGCCGCGTGGGTGCGCCCGGGCACGCATTTCAGCTGTGTGGGGGCAGACCTTGCCGGAAAGCAGGAGCTGGATGGCGCCATTCTGGCCGGGGCCCGCGTATATACCGACGATACGCCCCAGTGTCTTGCCGTGGGCGAGGTGGAAATGGCTGTAAAGCAGGGCTTTCTTACGCCGGGCGGCATTGCGGGCGAGCTGGGGCAGGTGCTGGCCGGGCAGAAGCCGGGCCGGATAAAGGAAGAAGACGTCACAGTGTTCGACACCACGGGCATTGCCCTGCAGGACCTTGCCGCCGCAGCCTGCGCGCTGCGCAGGGCCGAAGCGCTGGGCATAGGCACTGTGGTGCGGCTGTGAGAAAAGGAGGAATACGATGAAAATACGGGATTTCGGCGTAGAGAAGTGGATGAACGCCTATGAGAACAACTGCACCTACAACCTGGCCGAGACGTGTGTGAAGTCGCTTACCGTGCAGGAGCTTGCCGGGCTTTCCGGCAGGGGCGACAAGGTATGGGAGGATATCCGTGCCATGCAGCTGACCTATGGTGACATCGAGGGCTCTGCGGCGCTGCGCGAAGGGCTGTGCGGACTGTATGAGACGGTGCGCCCCGAAAATACCACCATTACGCACGGCGCCATCGGCGCGAACGACCTTGTCATCAACGCCCTGGTAGAGCCGGGTGATACGGTTATCAGCGTGCTGCCCACCTACCAGCAGCTTTATTCCATCCCGGAATCGCTGGGCGCCAAGGTGAAAATATGCCGCCTGCGCGAGGAAAATGGCTTTTTGCCCGATTTGGCCGAGCTGAAAAGCCTTGTGGACGGCAAAACGAAGCTCATCTGCATCAACAACCCCAATAACCCCACCGGAGCCCTGATGGACGGGGCCCTGCTTCGTAGTGTGGCGGAAATAGCCGCGGGCTGCGGCGCCTGGGTGCTGTGCGACGAGGCCTACCGCGGGCTGAATCATACGCAGTACGGTGAAAATTTTGCCCCGGCCATGGCAGATTTGTATGAAAAGGGTGTCAGCGTGGGTTCGTTTTCCAAGACGTTTTCGCTGGCGGGCCTGCGCCTTGGCTGGGTGGCCGCGCCCGTGGAGCTGATTGAGTGCATTAACCGCCGGCGCGACTACAACACCATCAGCTGCGGCAAAATAGACGATTATCTGGCCGCGCTTGCCATCCGCAGCCGCGAGGCGCTTTTGCGCCGCAATTTGAAAATCGTGGCGGATAACGCCGCCGTGCTGGACGCATGGGTGAACAGCGAGCCGCGCATTTCCTATGTAAAGCCCAAAGCGGGCACCACGGCGTTTTTGAAATACGACGCCCCGGTGGACAGCGTCACCTTCTGCAAGCGCCTTTTGAAAGAGACGGGCGTGATGCTGCTGCCCGGCGCGGCCATGGATATGGAGGGTTGGCTGCGCATCGGCTATTGCTTTGCAGAGGACACCACCGCCCTGCGCGAGGGGCTTTCCCTTGTATCAAAGTTCCTGCGCACCTTTGATTGAGGGAAGAGAAAAAACGAACAGGCGGCCCACAGTGCGGGCCGCCTTTGCGGCACAATTGCCGGAGGGAGGAGACGCGATGAAGCAGAATGAAGCTGCCATGGGCGGCCTTGCCGGGATGATGGCCATGGCGGATGCGGCCCGAAGCGGCGCCGTGCTGGACCTCGCCCTTGGCGACCCGGACCTTGACACCGATGCGCGCGTGGTACGCGCCGCCATGCAGGACGCACTGCACGGCTATACGCATTACGGCCCTGCGGCAGGCGACGCCGAGCTGATAGAGGCCATTTGCAAAAGCTGGCAGGAGGACTACGGCCTTGCGCTTGCCCCCGAACAGGTGATGGTGACGGCGTCCGGCTGCCATGCCATGTGGCTGCTGCTTTCGGCACTGCTGGCGCCGGGGGATGAAGTGGTGCTGTTCACACCGTATTTTCCGCCCTATCCCCAGCAGGTGCGTATGGCGGGCGGCGTGCCGGTAGAGGTGCCCGTTCTGCCGCAGCAGGGCTTTGTGCCGCAGGCCGCTGCGCTGGCGGTCGCCTGCGGGCCAAAAACAAGGGCTGTCATCCTCAATACGCCCAATAACCCCACCGGCGCGTGCCTCACGGCCGGGCAGCTGGCGCCCCTGTGCGAGGTGTGCCGGGAAAAGGGCATCCTGCTGATTGCAGACGACATCTACACTGCCTATTGCTTTGAAACGCCCTTTGTGCCTGCTGCGGGCATGCCCGGCATGGCGGGGCGCGTGGCCACCGTGCACTCTTTTTCCAAGGATTACTGCATGAGCGGCTGGCGTCTGGGTTATGTGGCCGCACCCGCGCCGCTTGTGCAAAAAATGCGCGAAATAAACGAAAGCAACGTGTATGCGGCGCCCATGGTCTCCCAGCGGGCAGGGCTGCATGCGCTGGCCCTGCGCCGCGAGATATTTGCCCGCGTCAATGAGACATACCGTGCCCGTGCCGAATATGCCGCACAGCGCGCAGGGGAGCTTCCATTCCTGTCCCGGCCGAAACAGCAGGGAGGGCTGTATGCGTTTCTGGACATCCGCAAAACAGGCCAGACAAGCGCAGCCTTTGCCCAAAAGCTGCTGGCGCGCCACGGCGCCGCCGTCATTCCCGGCACAGCGTTCGGCCCTGCCGGCGAGGGCTTTGTGCGCATGGCTCTGCGCGCAGATATTCCCCGGCTGAAGACGCTGTTCGACAGCATGGCGCACGATGAAGAATGGCTGCGCGCTGCCGCCCGCCGCGCATAATGCCGCGAAATAAGAAAACGCCTCTGTTTTTGGCAAACTGCCTAAAACAGAGGTGCTTTTTTGTGTAAGCCGCCTGTGCCGCAGGAATGGGACGGTGTGGTATGATAATAAAGGAGGCAGGGCGTTTTTCCGGCACGCCGGAAAACACGCCGCCCTTCTGCAGATGGATACGCCGGGGCATTTCCCGGGGAATGGGGGCTTTTTCATGCGGGGCGCTGTGAAAAAACTGGCTGCGGTTTTGGCGCTGGCATGCCTGCTGGCGTGCGCGGCCCTCGGCGCGCAAAACGTGCCGGGCGCTGTGCTGGGCGCGCGGCAGAGCACGGTGCGCATTCTTGCCGTAAGCGGCGGGAATGCCTCCAGCGGCACGGGCTTTACCGTGGCGCGCAATTCACGCTATGTGGTGACGAACTATCATGTGGTGGAGGGATACGACGAATTTAAGGTGTATCTTTCGCACGAGGCGGCCGTGCCGGCCACAGTGAAGGCCACGGCCCCCGGGGCGGACCTGGCTGTGCTGGAAACGGCGGCGCCCTTGAAGGTGCCGGGCCTTGCGCTGCGCACAAGCGGCTTTGACACGGGCCTTGCAGTGTGGGCGCTGGGTTTCCCCGGCGGGGCGGATACGCTGGCCGGGCAGCTGGCGGCAGGCGTGGATGAGATGACGGTAACAGACGGCATTGTAAGCGCGGTAAAGACGAGCCATGAGGTAGGCACTGCCTCGCAAGAGGTGCGTCTGGTGCAGACGAATGCGGCCATCAACCACGGCAATTCCGGCGGCCCTATGGTGGATGAAAAGGGGAACGTTGTGGGCGTGAACACCGTGGGCGTGGAGAATGTACAGGCCATCAACGGCGCTGTGCATGTCAGCGAGCTCATCAATGTGCTGGAGGCAAACGGCATTCCGTACAAAACGCAGTCCCGCATGGGCGCCATGCTGGGCGCAGCGGCGCTGGCGCTGTGTGCAGCCGCGGCCGCGTTTGGCCTGCGCGCTTGGCGAAAAAATGGCGGGCTGCGCGGCGCAGGGCGGCGTGCCGTGCCGCTTGTGCAGTTCGTGCAGGCGGGGCGCAGGCTGGCTTCGGCAGATGCAGCCGCAGCGGTGGCGGCGGCTGTGCAGGCAAAAGGGGCGCAGGCGCACAGCCTTTGCGCGCCGCAGTGCGTGCTGGTGCGCGGCAGCGGCGTTGAGCTTGTGAAGAAAAAGGGGGCAGATTACCGTGCGCCGGGCTACACTGCGCCCGAAGCCTACTACGGTGTACAGGGCGAGGCGGGCAGCGTGTACTTCTACGGCGCAGTGCTGTACGCCCTTACGGAGGGCGCCGTGCCGCCGGACATCCCCTCGCGCATGAACGGCGCGCCGCTTGCCTTCTGCGAGCAGAACCCGCTGCGCTTCTTTATTGAGAATGCCATGGACATGCAGGCGGGCCAGCGCACGCAGAGCCTTGCGCAGTTTGCAGCAGAGCTTGCGGCGCTGGCGGCACGCCTTTCGGCCGCGCCGCAGGCCCGCGTCCCGGTACAGGCGTGCGCGCCTGCCGCCGCTTCGGCGCAGGAAGGGGCGGGGCCAAAGCCCGAAGCGGAAACGGCGCCCTTTGCCGCAGCGGAGCCCGCCGGGACGCCCGGCAGCAGCGCACCCCCGGCGTTTGAACACCCGGCGCCTGTGCCCGCGCAGGAAAAGCCGAAGAAAGGGCGCCGCCGCAAATGGGTGGCTGCGGCTGTGGCCGCGGCGGTGCTGGCCGTGCCCGTGGGGTTCGGCATTTACATCTGGCGGCAGGCGGACGCGCTGGAGACGGCTGTCTCTTACGGGCAGTACGGCCAGGCGCAGGCTGCATACCGCCGTGCGCCGTGGCTGCGCCTGCTGGACGAGCAGCGGGCGGCCTATGTGGACGCGCAGGCGCTGATGGCGCAGGGGGAACTGGAACAGGCGCGGCAGGCGTTTCTGGCGCTGGAAGACTACCTAGATTCCAGTGAATTGGAACATAATTTGGAGCGATATTTATATGCGGAATCCATGACGGCAATTTATTCTAAGTATCGAAGTTTTTATGATTTGGGCGATTTTCTGGATGCAAGAGAAAAGGCGCTTGACTGTTTACCGGAGTTGTATAACACTGCTATGCAGCAGTATGAAGAGAACATTTATTTCAGTACAGCGAATTACTTTGAAATCTTGATGCAGTACCCGGGTTATGAAGATGCTGAATTATATAAAATCGCATGTGATGTCCAACAAAAAATTAATCGTCTGTTGCGAAGCGAAAGCGCATACACTGCAGAAGTCAGCAACACGTTAAGATGGCTGGAGCAATACATTGATATAGAGAATATAGCCACCTCGTACATGTGGGCTTTTATGCGCGGCCAGTGGTATGCGAACAGCGGCAATTATATGGATATCCCAATTGAAGGGAACTTTTATACAAGCTTTTACCTGCCTACTGCTTCCTACTATTTTTTATTGATTTGATAGGCGGAAATCTTCTTATAAGCCCTCGCAAGTGTTTATAAAACCTTGCGAAAATGGCTTAAAATCAAGGCTTTCCGCGTATTTTCATTTATCTTGCCGTATCTCCGTATAAGATGATTTTGTAAGACCGGGCACCATTTTGGCACCACAAATTATAGGAGGACGACATGAAAAACGTACTTTTAGACAAGGGTATTATACTCCCGTCCGGCGAAATCAGCAAGGATAAGGTAAACCTTGTAGCCGGAGCAATCACGCAGCCATTCGCAGAAATGGTATGGGTAACAACAGGCGGCGACATGGAAACCATTAACCGCCTTACGGACATTCTTGTTTCAATGAACACCCCCGCCGACAGGGGAAAGCTCTTTAAGATTATCAAAATGCTGTATGGGCTTATGGGCTTGCCTTTTTCCGAGGAAGCCGAGCCTATGGACGCAGACCCCGCCGTTTTGGAATACTTCATTTTTTCCTTTACAGCAGACTTTGGCGAAGTCATGCAAGACCTCATTGCCGAAGAAACAGAATAACGTACCGCAAAGGCGGCGTTTCTTCAATCCTACAACGGGAGAAAAGGAACGCCGTTTTTTTATGCCCTCATGTTACGCAGTAGGGGCAGAAAAAGCCTTGATACAAGCGGCTTTGCGGGCGCGTTTCTCACGCGGTAAGGGCTTTATCCCTAAACCCTCAAAATCGCTGTTCTACTGCGTAACAAATCCACAGCAAAGGAGTGATGAAGCTATGGCAGTTTTCCGCGTGGAGAAAAGCAGGGGCTACACCGTAATGAGCAACCACCACCTACGCAACAAGGAGCTTTCCTTAAAGGCAAAGGGGCTTTTGTCGCAGATGTTGTCCTTGCCGGAAGATTGGGACTACACCCTTGCGGGACTGTCCCATATCAACCGGGAAAGTATCGACGCGATCCGCACCGCCGTATGGGAGCTTGAAAAAGCCGGATATATCACAAGGCGGCAAGGACGCGACGAAAAGGGCAAAATGGCGGCAATCGAGTACACCATTTACGAGCAGCCGCAGCCCCCGTCATTGGAAAACCCGATATTGGAAAATCCAACAACGGATAAGCCGGTATTGGAAAATCCGACAACGGAAAACCCGACGTCGGATAATCCAACGCAAATAAATAAAGAAGAACAAAGAACTGACTTACCAAAAAAAGAAAAATCAAATACGGATTTATCAAATACCCATTCCATTCCTATCCTTTCCCCTAACCCCTCTCCTTTGGGGGACGACGCGGCGGAGCCGCAGGAACGGAAGCGAAAGGAAGCGGCAGCACAGAGCGCATTTGAGATTTACGAGGAAATCATCAAGGAGAATATCAGCTACGACATTCTCAAACAGGATATGCCCTACGATTATGACAGGTTAGATGAAATCGTCGATCTCATGCTGGAAACAGTCTGCACCCGGAGAAAGACAATCCGTATTGCCGGGGACGACTACCCGGCGGAGCTTGTCAAGGCAAAGTTTATGAAGCTGGACAGCGAGCATATCCGTTTTGTCCTTGACTGTATGCGGGAGAACACAACCAAAATCCGCAACATCAAGCAGTATTTACGGGCGGTGCTGTTCAACGCCCCGTCCACTATCGGCAACTATTACACTTCCCTTGTCGCTCACGATATGGCGAGCGGCGCACTTGCGCCGAGAAAGCCGAAGTTTGGCGACCCGGACTATTATTCATGCAACGAGGGCGAAAGCCTGTAAAACCAAAGGAGGACGCTTTATGAAACAGGGAGCTTTGATTTTTGACGAAACCGCCGACCGTTACGACATTCGCTTTGACCTTGCCGACTACTACGGCGGCTTGCATTGCGGCGAGTGCATGGAGGTGTTCGCGGGCGGCAAATGGAAACCGACCCGCATTGAGTACGGGGAAAATTGGTATCTTGTGGGTGTCCGCGCCGAGGACTTGAACGGTCTGCGGGTGCGGATTTAAGCGGGGCGACGTGAAGAACGGACGCCCTGTTTTTATGCCGCAAAGCGGCGTACCACCCTAAAAATCATCGAAAGGAGGACGGTAAATGCAAGATGAAGTAAACGAGAAAGTTGTTGCCCTATCCATTAAGACCTCAAAGCTGACCGCCGAAGTGCTGCAAAAAGCCATGAAAGCGGTTTTAGCCAAAGGCAAGCAGCAGCTTTCCAAAGCCCCGCATGGGAAAATCACTATGCGGCAGCTTATGAAACCGGGCGAAAAGGTAACGAATATTGAGATCACCGACGCGAATATCAAAGCCTTTGACGCTATCGCAAAGAAAAATGGGCTTGATTATAACGTCAAGCGGATAGAGAACGGCAAGCCGCCGACCTACCTTGTTTCCTTTCGGGGCAAGGATATTGACGTGATGACCGAAGCATTTAGGGAGTTTTCCGCAAAGAAGCTCTCACGGGAGCAAAAGCCCTCTATCCTCAAAGCGTTAGCGTCCTTTAAGGAAGCGGCAAAGCAGCTCAACGCAAACCGCCAAAAGACAAAACACAAGGATAGGGGGATTGAGCTATGAAGCCGGAAATCAAGAAACTGCTTATCCTCAACGCCCCGTATCTGCTCTTTGTGTATCTCTTTGATAAAGTCGGACAGGCGGTGCGCCTTGCCCCTGGCGCGGATATGAGCGCAAAGCTCCTGTCTATCGGGGACGGTTTTTCCGCCGCTTTTTCAAATGCTTTTCCGAGTGTTCACCCCGCCGACCTGTTGATCGGGATTGCGGGCGCGGTAATCGTCCGGCTTGCCGTCTACATCAAGGGCAAGAACGCGAAGAAATACCGCAAAGGCATTGAATACGGCTCTGCGCGTTGGGGCAAAGCCGAAGATATAAAGCCCTACATCGACCCGGTTTTTCAAAACAATGTGCTGCTCACGCAGACGGAACGGCTGACGATGAACAGCCGCCCGAAGCAGCCGAAGTACGCAAGGAATAAAAATATCCTTGTGATCGGCGGCTCTGGCTCCGGCAAGACAAGGTTTTTTGTGAAGCCGAACCTCATGCAAATGCACAGCTCCTATGTTGTTACCGACCCGAAAGGCACCGTCTTAATCGAGTGCGGAAAGCTCTTGCAGCGTGGCGGGTACAAGATAAAAGTGCTGAATACGATAAACTTCAAGAAATCCATGCGATATAACCCCTTTGTGTATATCCGCAGCGAGAAAGACATTTTGAAGCTGGTAAATACCATTATCGCCAACACCAAAGGCGACGGGGAAAAATCCGGCGAAGATTTTTGGGTGAAATCGGAACGGCTCTTTTACTGCGCTCTGATTGGCTATATCTACTACGAAGCCCCGGAAGCGGAAAAGAACTTTACGACGCTGCTTGAAATGATAAACGCCAGCGAAGCCCGCGAGGACGACCCGGAGTTTCAAAGCCCGGTTGACCTCATGTTTGAACGGCTGGAAGAAAAAGACCCGGAACATTTCGCTGTCCGGCAGTATAAGAAATTCCTGCTTTCGGCGGGCAAAACACGTTCCTCAATCCTCATTTCCTGCGGGGCGCGGCTTGCCCCCTTTGACATACGGGAGCTGCGGGAACTCATGGAAACCGACGAAATGGAGCTTGACACGCTGGGCGACCGCAAAACGGCGTTGTTCGTTATCATTTCCGACACCGACGACACCTTTAATTTTGTCGTATCAATCCTTTACACACAGCTTTTCAATCTCCTTTGCGACAAGGCAGATGATGTGTACGGCGGGCGGCTGCCCGTCCATGTGCGCTGTCTGTTAGACGAGTTTGCGAACATCGGACAAATCCCGAAGTTTGAAAAGCTGATCGCCACCATACGAAGCCGTGAAATTTCCGCTTCTATCATTCTGCAAAGTCAATCGCAGTTAAAGGCAATTTACAAAGATAACGCCGATACCATAGTCGGCAACTGCGACACCACGCTTTTCCTCGGCGGCAAGGAGAAAACGACCCTCAAAGAAATATCGGAAATCTTGGGGAAAGAAACGATTGACAGCTTCAATACCTCGGAAACACGCGGGCGGGAGCTGTCCCACGGGCTGAACTTCCAAAAGCTCGGCAAGGAGCTTATGACGCAGGACGAAATCGCCGTCATGGACGGCGGCAAATGTATCTTGCAGCTACGGGGTGTGCGCCCGTTCTTTTCCGACAAGTACGATATAACGCAGCACCCGAACTACAAATACCTCTCCGACTATGACAAGAAAAACGCCTTTGACATGGAAAAGCATTTGCGACGCCGCCCTGCAATCGTCAAGCCGGACGAAGTATTTGACTACTACGCCATAGACGCCGCCGACCTGTAAGGCGGCGCAGAAAGACTAACTATTAAAAGTCAAGCCCCAAAACAAAATTTTCGAGAGAAATTTTAAGGTGGTGAAAATTGGTATAGCAAACAAGAGCATCCGTTGTCGAATCGCACGCTTAATAATCAGCTAAGAAGGCTTTCCCAGAACGCTGCATAGCAAAAATAAGCCTTACCAGCTTTTTAGCAGCATGAGAGATGGCAACATTGTAATGCTTTCCCTCAGAACGCTTCTTTTCAAGATAGGCCGAGAATGTAGGACACCAAAGGCAAACATATTTGGCGGCATTGAAAAGAGCATATCGCAAATATCTGGAGCCACGCTTTTCCATGTGAGCATAACAGTTTTGCAGTTGCCCTGACTGATATGTAGATGGAGAGAGTCCAGCATAAGCCAGCAGCTTGTCTGCGCTTGCAAAGTTGGAAAAATCTCCAACTTCAGCAAGAATCATTGCACCCATATGTCGGCCAATACCGGGGATTGTAAAGATGGGAGAATCCATCTGAGATGTAATCTTGTCAATTGCGGATTCTACCTCAGAAATTTCTTTGTCCAGCTCGCGGATGAGAGCAATCGTGTGTTTCAACTCCATAGACTTAGCAGGCATTTTCGAGCCAATGGAGACCCCTGCGGCTACTTGGATTTCCGCGGTTTTAGACTTGGTATAACGACCTTTAGAGGCGGTGCAAAGAGTCTCAGCGAGTTCTTCAGTATTAGCGTTTGCGATATAGCTTGCACCCGGATAGTTGCTCAGCAGTGCGTATACAACAGCGATGTGCAGACTTGAGACCAGCTTTTCAAGCTCCGGAAACAGAATATTCACTAACCGCGCAACGGAGCTTTTCAGCTTGGCGCGCTCTTTTACCTTATCAAATCTGTATCTGGTTAGTGACTTTAGCTCTTCATTGTGGTATGCTGTATTTGAGTAGGACTTGAGGTCCACATCAGACATGAGCATCATTGCAATGGTACGCGCGTCTATCCGATCTGTTTTGGTTCTTCGCAGGCTGAGACTTTTCCGGTAGAGGTTCGTGTGCAGAGGGTTAATGACATAGGTTGCCAGGCCGCTGTCTAAAAGAAACCCCAGCAGATTGTAGCTGTAATGTCCTGTGGCTTCAAGCCCTACTTTTATTTTGCTTTCACCTTGGGAACAGCTTTGGATTCTTGAAAGAAGCGTCTCAAAACCGATGCGGTTATTGGCAATGGTAAATACATCTGCCAAGACCGTTCCTTCCGAGTTGAGGATAAAGCAATCGTGCTTGTCCTTTGCAACATCGATACCAACAAAAATCATTTCTTTTTACCTCCGGCGTTTTATTTTACAGTGCTGCTTAGAGCCACACCTCTTTGCTATGTAACCTCGTTCTATATAAACCGTCTGGCGGTATCTAACTGATTAACACTAAAAACAAAGAGCCGTGGTTGGAGCCTTTCGGAAACCGTCTTGCGGTAGGAGGTTTAAACCAATCCACAGCACCTTGTCTATTGTAGCATTTTGTCCTTGGAGAGGGACTTTAATAACTACTACTTTATAATACGAGGAGGTTT
>JAGZUF010000024.1 GCA_018380115.1 Oscillospiraceae bacterium
ATGCAGGAGGCAGGGTATCCAGTGCCGCTTGAGAGGCTTGCCGGCAGTATGCCCTTCCAGGGCCTACGCAAGCCTCAGCCTTAGCCGGGAGGCCTGACTTACCGGGTGGGCCAGATATGGCGCCAATATTTCAGGCCCAGCACACAGGCAAAGAATATGGTGGCAATATCGGCCACAAAATAATTCAGCCCCGTGTTCGCCGTGGGCACAAGGCCCGGCAGAAAAAAGATGGAAAAGAGCAGGGCGGCCCCTGCGGCAAGCTGAAGCCTTTGCAGCCTCCACCTTTTTTGCATGTCCAGCGATGTGATAAGCATCAGCGCCAGGCCTGCACACAGGGTGGCCAGCCAGAGGGCAGCGGGGCTGGTGTACAGCCCGGAGGAATAGCCGTCCCACCCGGCATTGACAAGCACTACGGCGCCGTAGCGCCCCACAAGCATGCGGGCGTTATGCCCGGCGGGCTTTGTTTCATCCTGTGCAGGCGCGGCCAGTTCGGAAATGCTCATTTCAAACAGGGCGGCCAGCCGAGCCATATTGGCTGCCGTAGGCTCGCTTTTGCCCGCCTCCCACTTTGCAACGGCCTGCCGGCTGACGCCCAGCTTTTCCGCCACATATTCCTGTGAAAGCTTCAGCTGTGTGCGCCGCGCCCGGATATTTTCGTGCAATGCCATATCTGCGGCACCTCCTTATGCCTGTAATGATAGCTTGCCGGCGCGGTTGCGGTCAACCAACTATCCCGCAACCGGCAATTTTTTTTGAAGAAAAAGGGAGGCCTTTCCGCACCGCGCCTCCTGTGCGGTGCGGCTGCGCTTTTTGGGGTATGGAGGCCCGGCGCGTGGAAAAACAGACTGTTTGAGGTAAGGCGCGGCACAGCTCAATCGCGTGCCCGGCGGCCTGGCGCGCGAGAAAGAACAGCCTGTTCACGGCAAGGCGCGGCGCACGGGAAGAAGCAGCCTGTTTGCGGTAAGGTACTGCACAGCCTAACCGCCCGCCCGGCGGGCAGGGGGTGGGTGTGCCGTGCGAAGCCTGTTTGGGCGGCAGAGGCGGAATATCCTGCTTGCAGGCTGCGGGAAACAGCCGTATAATAAAGCTGAAAAACTCGGCCCGGTGCAAAGGGCCTGGCAGAGAGGAAACCAGTGAAGTATTTTTTCGATACGATTGAAACCATCCCGGAGGGGCTTGGCTTTTCCCATTTCGGCCCCCTGCATCTTGCGTGGCTGGCGGGCGCCGCCCTGTTTGCAGCCGTGTGCGTTTTTCTGTACAGAAAAAGCGCGCCTGCCCGGCGCAGGCACATACGCTGGCTGTTTGCCGCACTTTTGCTGGCGGACGAGGCCTTCAAGGTGGCCTGCCTTCTGGCTGGTGGCAATTACCGCGCCAGCTATCTGCCCTTGCATCTGTGCAGCATCAATATTTTTCTTATCGCGCTGCATGCGCTGCACCCATCCAGACTGCTGGATAATTTTTTATATGCCATCTGCATCCCTGCGGCGCTGGCCGCCCTTTTGTTTCCCACCTGGGTTAGCCTGCCTGCCGCCAACTTCATGCATCTGCACAGCTTTACCGTGCATATTCTGCTGGCCAGCTACCCCATCATGCTCACGGCGGGCGGGGATATCCGCCCGCAGGCCAGATACCTGCCCGGCTGCGTGGCGCTTGTGCTGGCGCTGGCGGTGCCGGTATATTTTGTGAACGTTGCGTTCGGCACAAACTTCATGTTTCTGATGCAGGCGGACGCGGGCAACCCGCTGCGATGGTTTCAGAAGGCATTCGGCAGCCATCTGGTGGGCTACCCTGTGCTGGCCGGTGCTGTTTTCGCGGCAATGTACGGCCTGCCGTGCTGCTTCAGACGCCTGCGCGCCCGCTGAATACGCCTGAAAGGCCCCGCTCCGGGTTTGTGCCGGGACGGGGCCTTCGCTCTGCTCAAACGCCTCATGCGGCCGCAGGCACGCCGCCGGAGGCTTCACTGATATAGGCATCCACATTGCGCTGCACCACATAGAACGGGGCTGCGCCGCTTTTCAGAATGGCTTCATGGAACCCCTCTTCCGCAAAGCTGCCGCCAAGGGCCTGCTGTGCGCTTTCCCGCATGGCAAGCAGCTCTTCATAGCCCACATAGTATGGCTGAAAGGCACAGGGGTTGGCCTGCAGTTGACGGTACAGCCCCTCGGCGCCCGCTTCGTTTACTTCAAGGCCGTAGCTGCTCAGGCCGTCTGTCATTTCTTCCAGTGTCCAGCCGTCATAGTGTATGCCGATGTCGGCAAGGATGACAGCGCAGTTGGTGAGCATTTCATTTTCCCTGTACGCCTGCAGCAGCGCGCTGTCCACACTGTCCAGATAGGAGAAGGCTGCATACTGGGCGTAAGTGGCATAGCCCTCTGTATAGGCGGGACAGTCGGCCAGTGCCTTGCGCCAG
This sequence comes from Oscillospiraceae bacterium, assembly GCA_018380115.1. GTDB lineage: Bacteria > Bacillota > Clostridia > Oscillospirales > Ruminococcaceae > Ruthenibacterium. The sequence goes on from JAGZUF010000024.1 coordinate 2,411, forward strand.
GGCGAGGAGACGTTCTCGTAAAGGTAGGCATACTGGTACATATGCCCTGGGAACCCCTCATGCGCCACGGTGGAATACGTGGCGATGGAGGAAACATCATTTGTAAGCGGGTTGACGCGAAGCTGCCGCACAGCCTCGCCGTCCAGTGTGGGAATATTGAAATAGGCGGTGATGCCTGAAGTGGAGGCAATCTCTTCATCCAAATCGAAAATGTCATAGGCGAGCCCGCTCACCTCTGGGAAATCTTCAAACATGCGGCTTTGGATATCGTCCAAAATAGCCTCATAGCTGTCATAGCCTGTGGCGGGCAGCTCGCCGTACAGAGCGTACAGGGTATCCGGAGCCTCCATCAGCACCTCCTGCAGCCGGAAAATGTGCCGCTGCATGGCGCGCTCCATCATGGTGCGCACCTCCTCCACCGTCTTGTCGGAGCCGGTGGAGGCCTGCATCAAAAGCTCATAATATTCCCGCCCGTGCTCAAACGCCGCAAGGCCCTTTTCGTTGTTTGTGCCGGAAGCCTGCAGCTCCTCCAGCACGCTTACCATCTGCCCATAGGCCGGCAGAAAAGAGGTGGTGAAGGCGTCTTTCAGCTGGCGCTTATATTCCTCTGCCTTTTCCGGTGCCAGGCCGAGCGCGTCGATGCTGCCGTTCATGGCGCTCAGTACGGCGCTGTCTTCGCCGCTTTCCAGTACGCCGCGGCAATAGCCCAGCACCTCATCGAAATCTATCATCAAAAGGCCGCGCGCCTGCTGCTCTTTTGTATATTCCAGCGCGCTTTCCACATAGGGCAGCACGTCCTGCACCACCGCCACCAGGCCCTTCACATCCTCCTCGCTGCGCAGCGCCCAATCGGCCAGCAGGGTGGGAAGCTGATAGTGCAGGCCGCCCATGCTCTCGAACAGCTGCGCATAGTAGTCGAACTTTTCATCGCCCAGCGCAAGGGCAAGCGCCGTCTGAAATTCATAGATGTCATAGGTGTCCTGCTGTTCGGCGGTCAGCTTGCTTCTGTCGAAAGAGAGAAACTGCCCGTAGGCTTCCTCCGCCGCCTGCAGTGCCTGCCGCTGCGAGACAATATCGGGCCTGCTGCCAAGGCCCGGCCGCACCTTGCTCATGTCAACGCCGAAGGCCGCCGGGTTCTGCAGATAGACGTGAAGGGCGGTGTATTCGCTCTCCATCGTGCTGATAAAATCCTGCATAAGAAAATCGTCAAATTCCTGCTGCTGCGCGGCCGGCGAAGGCGCCGGGGCCTGCCCGGCACTTCGGCAGGCGGCAAGGGAAAACGCAATGGCGGCGGCCAGCACGGCGGCAGCCGCCTTTTTCAGATGTTTCACAAAATGTCCCTCCTGAAATTTTTGATAAAGGGGGCGCAGCCGGCACCCGCCTGCAAAACGCGCTGCGGGCTGCGGTGTTTTCATTCTAACAGCTGCGGGGGCGAAAGTCACTCTTTTTCTGATGGCTTCAGCCAAAAGGTGGGAGGAAAACTGTCCCGCCTGTTCAAAAGCATCCTGCTGCCGGTTGCACATTGCCCGAAAAATAGGTATAATAAAACCTATCTATGGGCGACGGAATAAGGCGAGAACAAAGGGAAAGGCGGGAACGGCGCATGGTTTTAAGCATGACAGGGTATGGCCGCGCAAGGCTGACACTGCATGGGCGCGACATCACGGTGGAGATAAAAAGCGTGAATTCGCGCTATTTTGAATATTCTTCGCGGATGCCGCGCGGGTATTCCTTTCTGGAGGATAAGCTGAAAAAGCTGGTGAACGGCAAAATTGCCCGCGGCAAGGCGGAACTGAACCTTACCATCGTGAACGTGGAGGCGCCGGACACCGTCATCACCCCAAATATAGAGCTGGCAAGGCAGTATAAGGCTGCTATGGATGAGATGGCCCGACAGCTCGATATGCGCAACGACGTATCGCTTTCCGGGCTGTGCCGCTTTCCTGATATGTTCAGCGCCGTGCATGCCGAGGCGGATGAGGCCGAACTTTGGCAGGACGTGCAGGCCGTGGCCGCTGCTGCGCTGGAAAACTTTGCGGCCATGCGCGCGGCGGAGGGGGAAAAGCTGCGCGAGGACGTGCTGGCCCGCCTGTGCACGCTGGAAAAGGACGTGGGCTTCATTGAGCAGACCAGCGCCGCGCGTGTGCAGAAATATACCGACAAGCTGTACGCGCGCCTGAAAGAGCTTCTGGACGGGCGCGACATTGATGATGCGCGCATCCTGACGGAGGCAGCTATTTTTGCAGATAAAACGGCGGTGGACGAAGAGACGGTGCGCCTGCGCAGCCATATCCGCCAGTACCGCGACATTCTGGCCCTCTCTGAGCCGGTGGGCCGCAAGCTGGATTTTCTCACGCAGGAGCTGAACCGCGAAACGAACACCATCGGCTCCAAATGCAACGAGCTGGACATCACCCGCGTGGTAGTGGAGATGAAGGGCGAGATAGAGAAGATACGCGAGCAGATTCAGAACCTTGAATGAGCGCATGGGCCATGCGCCCTTTGCCTATACTTGAAACAGGGATGTTTCCCGGGAGGAACGCAAATGAAACTGATCAACATTGGCTTTGGCAACATGGTCAGCGCAAGCAGGCTCATCGCCATCGTAAGCCCAGAATCCGCCCCCATCAAGCGCATTGTGCAGGAGGCCCGCGACAAGGGTGTGCTCATCGACGCCACCTATGGCCGCCGTACGCGCGCCGTGCTCATCACCGATTCCGACCATGTGGTGCTCAGCGCCGTGCAGCCGGAGACGGTGGCCAACCGCCTGAACGACACCGACGAGGAAGAGGAGGAGCTGGAGGATGAATGAGCAGCGCCGCCTTCTGGTGGTGTCGGGGCCGTCCGGCGCGGGCAAGGACACCGTGGTGAAATATCTGATGGAGGCCCACCCGGAGATAGAGATTTCCGTCTCTGCCACCACGCGCGCCATGCGCCCCGGCGAGGAAGAGGGCGTGAATTACTATTACATGACGAACGCGCAGTTTGAGGAAAAGCTGGCCCGCGGCGAAATACTGGAGCATGTGAATTACTGCGGCAAATATTACGGCACGCCCAAAAGCGAGGTAGACAGGCGCATTGCGGCGGGCACCACTGTGGTGCTGGTGATTGAGGTAGTGGGCGCGGCCAACATCAAGCGCATGTACCCCGAAAGCACGCTGGTATTCATTCTGCCGCCTAGTATGGAGGAGCTTGCCAGCCGCCTGCGCGGGCGCGGCACAGAGGACGAGGCCGCTGTGCAAAAACGCCTTGCGCGCGCCGAAGAAGAGCTGCGCGAAAAGGACGCCTACGACTTTGCCATCGTGAACGACGACGCGCGCCGCTGTGCGGTTGAACTGTATGAGATACTGAGGGCCCGCCAAAGCGAATGACGCCCCAAAGCGGGCGGGAAGGGAGGGTGGCGCGTGCCGCTCGTTGCACAGGTGGCCGTCAGTGGCGCCACTATCCATTTCGACAAGCTGTATTCCTATCTTGTGCCGCAAGGCCTTGCGAAGCGCGTGCATACGGGCAGCATGGTGCTGGTGCCGTTCGGGCGCGGTTCGAAGGCGCGCATGGGCGTGGTGCTGGCCGCCGGGGAAGAGCCAGGGCCCGCTGCAAGGCTGAAGGCGCTGTATGACGCAGCACCGGAGGAAGCGCGCCTTTCGCCCGAGCTTCTGGCCTTGGTGCACGCGTTGCGCGAGGGCACCTTCTGCACCTATTACGAGGCGGTGAAGGCCATTATTCCCTATGGCGCGCAGTACCGCGCGGTGGAGATGGGCGGTGTGCCCCGGCTTCAAAAGCAGCTTGTGCGGCACACCGAGTGGGCGTATTCCCGTGCAGAGGCCCCGCGGAAATTCACCCCCAAGCAAAGCGCGGCGTGGCAGGCGCTTGCCGGCGGGCCGCTGGGGCAAAGCGCGCTGGAGGCGGCGGGCATCTCCAGAGATGTGCTGGAGCGCATGGAGAAAAAGGGCATGCTGGCGCGGGAAAAGCGCGATAAAGAGCTGGAGCTTTACGGCCAGTACGGCTTCGACGCAGCGCCGCAGCCGGTGCGCCTTTCCGCAGAGCAGCAGCGCGCCTATGACGCCCTGGCCCCCGGCCTTTCGCAGAAAAAGCCGCAGCCTGCCCTGCTGTATGGGGTGACGGGCTCGGGCAAGACGCTTGTGTTCCTCAAGCTTATCGAACAGTGCCTTTCCCTTGGCAGGCAGGCGCTGGTGCTGGTGCCGGAAATATCGCTTACCCCACAGATGATACGCAGGCTGAAGGCGCAGTTCGGCCGCCGTGTGGCCGTGCAGCATTCGGCGCTGAACCACACCGAGCGCCTTTTGCAGTGGCAGCAGATACAAAACGGCGGGGCCGATGTGGTGGTGGGCACGCGCAGTGCGGTGTTTTCGCCGCTGGAGCGGCTGGGCCTTATTGTCATTGACGAAGAACAGGAGCACACCTACCATTCCGAAAACTCGCCCCGTTATGATGCGCGCGAGGTGGCGCGCCGCCGTGCGGCGGCGCACGGTGCGCTGCTGGTGCTGGCAAGCGCCACCCCAAGTGTAGAGAGCTTTTACGCCGCGCGCGCCGGGCGCATGCAGCTTGTGCAGTTGTTGCACCGCTATAACGACATGCCTTTGCCGAAGGTGTACATGGCCGATATGCGTGCAGAGCTGGCCGCGGGCAACGCCTCGGCGCTAAGCGGCTTTCTGGAGCAGCAGCTTCGGGAAAACCTTGCTTCGCACGGCCAGAGCATACTGCTTTTGAACAGGCGGGGCTATCAGACGGTGGCCATGTGCACCTCGTGCGGCGAGGTGCTGAAATGCACCTCGTGCAGCGTGCCCATGGTGTATCACAAGGCGGCCGGCAAGCTTTTGTGCCATTACTGCGGTGCGGCGCATTCCCCTGTGCCGCAGGCCTGCCCTGCCTGCGGCGGCAAGCTGAAATATACAGGCTTCGGTACGCAGCGCATTGAAGAACAGCTTGCCGGGCTGCTGCCCGAGGCGCGTGTGCTGCGCATGGACACAGACAGCACGGCGCATAAAAACGCGCACGAAACGCTGCTGCGCGCCTTTGCAAACGGCGAATATGATATTCTGCTTGGCACGCAGATGGTGGCCAAGGGCCTTGATTTCGAGCGTGTGACGCTGGTGGGCGTGCTGGGCATCGACCAGATGCTGTTCGCCCAGGGATACAGGGCGTTTGAAAATGTGTTCAGCCTGGTCACACAGGTGGTGGGGCGCGCAGGGCGCGCCAGGCAGCCGGGGCGCGCTGTCATTCAGACGGTGGACCCGCAGCATCCGGTGCTGGCGCTTGCGGCAAACCAGGATTATGCCTCGTTTTATGAGCAGGAAATATCGTTTCGCCGCCTGAACCTGTACCCGCCGTTCTGCACCATTTGCATGGCGGGCTTTTCCGGCAAAAACGAGGCCGCCGTTTTGCAGGCTGCGCGCGCCTTTGCCGCCTTTGTGCAGGCCGAGACGCAGCGCCGCGGCGGCGTGCCGTTGCGCCTTTTGGGCCCGGCGCCTATGAGCGTGGCCATGGTAAAGCAGCAGTACCGCTACAAGCTTACGCTGAAGTGCCGGGGCGACAAGGCGTTCCGCGCCATGCTGCGCGCCGCGCTGGAGCAGTACGATGCGGGCGGCTGGGCCTCGAAGGCATCGGTCACCATAGATTTTCACGCGGATGCGGATTTGTGAGCCGCACCCGGTAAAAAGCAGCTTTGAACTTTACAGACAGAACGATTTGGAGGGAATTTGCAATATGGCTTTGAGAACGATTGTGCAGGACGGCGACCCCATTCTGAAAAAGAAATGCCGCCCGGTGACGAATTACGACGCGCGCCTGGCCCAGCTTTTGGACGACATGCGCGACACGCTGGAGGATGCAGAGGGCTACGGCCTTGCGGCGCCGCAGGTGGGCGTGATGAGACGGGTGTTCGTCAGCGTGGACGAACGAGATTTGCCCGAGAACGGCGAGCGTCCGGAGGGTTACAAGACCAAATTTCTGGAATTTGTGAACCCGGAGATCATCGCCCAGGAGGGCGATGTGCTTCAATATGAGGGATGCCTTTCCTTCCCGGGCCACAACGCGGCCATCCACCGCCCTGCCAAGGTGACGGTGTGCGCGTTTGACCGCGACGGCAACCCCTTCACGCTGGAGGCAGAGGGCATGCTGGCGCGCTGCATCTGCCACGAAAGCGACCATCTGGACGGCGTGACCATTATGGAGAAGGCAGAGTATTTCTATGAGGACGTCGAGCACGACGGGGAAGAGGAATAAGCAATGAGGCTTGTATTCATGGGCACCCCGGATATTGCCGCGCAGTGCCTTGCCGCCATTCTGGAAGAGGGGCGGCATGAGGTGTGCGGCGTGTTTACGCGGGAGGATAAGCCCGTGGGGCGCAAACAGGTGCTTACGGCGCCGCCGGCAAAGCAGGTGGCGCTGGCGCACGGCCTCCCGGTGTTCCAGCCGAAAACACTGCGCAGCGGCGAGGCGGCAGACATCCTGCGGGGCCTTGCGCCGCAGCTTATCGTGGTGGTGGCTTACGGGCGCATCCTGCCGCCCGATATTCTGGCCCTGCCGCAGTACGGCTGTATAAACCTGCATGTGTCGCTGCTGCCGAAATACCGCGGCGCCGCGCCCATCCAGTGGGCCGTGTTGAACGGCGACGCCGAGACGGGCGTTACGGTGATGCAGATGGACGAGGGCCTTGACACAGGCGATATTCTGTGTACCCGGCGCGTGCCCATCGGGCCGGACACCACCAGCGGCGAGCTGTTCGAGCAGGTGGCGGGCGTGGGCGCCGGGCTTTTGTGCGAGACGCTGGGCAATATCGAGCGCGGAGACGTGCACCCGCAAAGGCAGGATGATGCCCAGGCCACGCTGGCCCCGCCGCTGAAAAAAGAGATGGCGCAGTTCACCTTTGCAGTGCCCGCGCAGAAGCTGCACAACCATATTCGCGGCATGAACCCGTGGCCCGTGGCGTATTTCGAGCACGGCGGAAAAAAGGTGAAGGTGCTGAAGGCCCGCCCTGTGCCCGGCACAGGCACGCCGGGCACAGTGCTGGCTGTGAAGCCGCTGACGGTGGCCTGTGAAACGGGCGCGCTGGTGCTGGAGACGGTGGTGCCCGAGGGCAAGGGCCCCATGCCGGGCGAGGCGTGGGCGCTGGGCCGCCGCTTCGCGCCGGGGGCTTTGCTTTGAGCAGCGCGCGCGAGGCCGCCGTGCAGGCGCTGGTGCGCACGGAGGAGGGCGGTTATTCCAACCTTGTGCTGAAAAGCCAGCTTGCCTGTTTTGGCGGCACGGCACAGGAAAGGGCCTTTGCCGCGGCTGTGTTCTACGGCACAGTAGAGCGGAAAAATACGCTGGACTACTGCCTTGGCAAATTTCTGCAAAAGCCTCTTTCCAGGCTGGATGCGCCCGTGCGGGCCATCCTGCGCGCCGGGCTGTATCAGGCAAAATATATGCAGAGCGTGCCGGTGCATGCGGCGGTGAGCGAATCGGTGGCGCTGTGCCGCCGCATGAGAAAGGCGAGTGCCGCAGGCCTTGTAAACGCTGTGCTGCGCCGCGCCGCGGCGGTGGACGTGGGAAAAGAGACATTTGAAAGCGAGACGCAGCGGCTTTGCGTGCAGTACAGCGTGTCGCAGCCGGTGGCTGAACTTTTGCAAAGGCAGCTTCCGGCATATGCAGAGCGCCTTTTGGCCGCCAGTTTTGAAAAACCGGCGCTGGCCGTGCGCGTAAACACCCTGAGAACTACGCCGCAGGCGCTTTCAGCACAGCTTGCCGCGCATGGCGTCAAGGCGCGGCCCGGCCGCGTGGCGAACAGCCTTGTTCTGGAGGGCGCGGGCGACGTCGCTGCCCTGCCGGAGTTTTGCAGCGGGCTGTTTCATGTGCAGGGCGAGGCCTCGCAGGCAGCCTGTGCGGCGCTTGCGCCGAGGCCGGGTGAAAAGGTGCTGGATATGTGCGCCGCGCCCGGCGGCAAAAGCGCCACGCTGGCGCAGTATATGGAGAATAAGGGCGCTTTGTTCAGCCGGGATGCTGTGCAAAGCCGTGTGCCGCTGATAGAGGAGACCCTTGCGCGCCTTGGTGTTTCGTGTGCGAACATATGCTGCGCCGATGCGCGCATATATGATGCCGTGCTGGACGGTGCAGACGCCGTGCTGTGCGATGTGCCCTGCACGGGCCTCGGCGTGCTGGCAAAAAAACCGGATATCCGCTATAAAAGCCTGGAGGGGCTGGAGGAACTGTACACAGTGCAGCGCGCCATTCTGCATACCTCTGCGCGCTATGTAAGGCCGGGCGGGCGCCTTGTGTACTCTACCTGTACGGTAAACCCGCAGGAGAACGAAGCCGCCGTGCAGGCATTCCTGGCCGGGCATCCCGGCTTTTGCCTGAGGCGCGCGGGCTGTGCCGTTCCCGGCGCATTGGAGGCGGACGGCATGGCGGTGCTGCTTCCATTTTTCACACAAACAGATGGTTTTTTTATAGCATCCTTGGAAAGATTGTGGTAGAATGAATCGGATAGGAATTTCCTCCTACACATTGGAAATGCTGACGGGCTTTGTCACCGGGCTGGGACAGCCGGCCTATCGTGCCAAACAGCTGTTCAGCTGGCTGCACGAAAAGCGCGTGCAGGAATTTTCCGCCATGACAAACCTGCCCAAAGGCCTTTTGCAGCAGCTGGAGCAGCAGTGCACCATTGAGGTCCTTCGCCCTCTGCGCAAGCAGTGTGCGAAGGACGGCACGGTGAAATACCTGTTCGGCCTTGCGGACGGCAACAGCATCGAGACGGTGCTGATGCGCTATTCCTATGGCAACTCCGTGTGTGTGTCCACACAGGTGGGCTGCCGCATGGGGTGCCGTTTCTGCGCTTCCACACAGGGCGGGCGCGTGCGAAACCTTACGGCGGGCGAGATAGCGGGCGAGATATACGCCGTCATGGCCGACACGGGCGAGCGCGTTTCGCACATCGTGCTGATGGGCATTGGCGAGCCGCTGGATAATTTCGACAATGTGATGGATTTCCTGTCTATCATCTCCTGCCCGCAGGGTGTGAACATCGGCATGCGCAACATCAGCCTTTCCACCTGCGGCCTTGTGCCCATGATGGAAAAGCTGGCGCAGAAAAAGCTGGGCCTCACGCTTTCCGTAAGCCTGCATGCGCCCACGAACGGGATGCGCTCGTCCATGATGCCGGTGAACGATGCTTACCCGCTGGAAGAGCTTATCCCGGCGTGCCGGGCTTACCAGAAGGCCACGGGAAGGCGCATCAGCTTTGAATATTCCATTGCGCGCGGCGTGAACGATTCCGAGCAGACGGCGCGCAAACTGGCAAAGCTTATCGAGGGGATGGGCGCGCATGTGAACCTTATCCCCATCAACCCGGTGGACGGTTCGCCTTATTCTGCGGCGGACGCTGCCAACGTCAGGCGGTTTCAGAACACGCTTTTGTCTCTGGGCGTGAACGCCACGGTGCGCCGCCGGCTTGGAACAGAGATCAGTGCCGCCTGCGGCCAGCTGCGCCGTGAGGCGAACAAGGAGGGAACGCCCGCAAATGGAATTGTCCGCCAGAACTGATATAGGCAACAAGCGTGCGGAAAACCAGGACAGCTACCGTGCCCAGGCACACACAGACGGCAAAGCCTGGCTGGCTGTGTGCGACGGCATGGGCGGCGCGCGCGGCGGGCGGCTGGCAAGCGGTTTGGCTGTGGCCAGCATCGAACAGGTGCTGTGCGCCGGGCTGCCCGGTGTGGAAACGGACAAACAGGCCCGCGCCCTGCTGGAACAGGCGGTGCGCAGTGCGAATGAGGCTGTGTATGAAAAAGCGCTTGCCACACCCGCAGCCCGCGGCATGGGCACCACGGTGGTGTGCGGCGTGTGCCGCGGCGGCATGCTGCAGTATGCGCATGTAGGCGATTCCCGCATCTATCTGTTCCATGGGCATTCCATCTGCCAGCTCACGAAGGACCACTCCATCGTGCAGGAGCTGGTGGAGCAGGGATCCATCACCGCAGAGGAGGCGGCCTTTCACCCGCGCAAGAACCTCATCACCCGCGCTTTGGGCGTGGGCCCGCAGGTAGAGGTGGATTTTGGCGAAATAGTGCTTTCCCCAGGCGATATTCTGGTGCTGTGCACGGATGGGCTGAGCAATTACGTCACGGTGGATGAGATGGAGGAAATCATCCAGAACACCGGCTTCTACAATATGGCGGACGCCCTTGTGAACCGTGCGCTTGAGGCCGGCGGGCTGGACAATGTCACGGTGCTGCTTGCAAAGTGCGAAGCTACGGAGGAGAACAATGGATAACACTGCGAACAAAATGCTGGATGGCCGCTACCGCATTGAAAAGCTGCTGGGCGCAGGCGGCATGGCCAATGTGTATAAAGCCACGGACATGAAGGAAAACCGCCCCGTGGCGGTGAAGGTGCTGCGCGCTGAATTCATGAACAATGCCGACCTTGTGCGCCGGTTCAAAAATGAATCGAAGGCCATTTCCGTGCTGGATCATCCCAACATCGTGAAGGTGTACGACATCAACATCACGGAAAAGCTTTCCTATATCGTGATGGAGTATGTAGAGGGCATCACGCTCAAAGACTATATGAACTACCGCAAGCAGCCTTTGACCGTGAAGGAGACCATGCATTTTGTGCGGCAAACGCTGCTTGCCCTGCAGCATGCGCATGAAAAGGGCATTGTGCACCGGGATGTGAAGCCTCAGAATATCATGCTTTTGCAGAACGGCTCCATCAAGGTGATGGATTTTGGCATTGCGCGCTTCTCCCGTTCAGAGAACCAGACGGTGACGGATAAAGCCATTGGCTCTGTGCACTATATCAGCCCTGAGCAGGCCAAGGGCGACGTGACAGACGCGAAGGCGGATATTTATTCGGTGGGCGTAATGATGTACGAGATGCTTTCGGGCCGCCTTCCGTTCGATTCCGACAGCCCCGTGTCCATTGCAATTAAGCAGATTGCCGACACGGCCACACCGCTGCGCCAGGTGAACCCCAACGTGCCGGAAGGCCTTGCGGCCATCACGGCGCGCGCCATGGCAAAAGACCCGCGCAGCCGTTACCCTTCGGCGCGGGAGATGCTGGCGGACCTGGAAGAATTTCGCCGCAACCCCAATGTGAAGTTTGAGTACCATGATGAGCCCGCCCCCATGGCGGAAGAGCCCACGCGGTATATGGACAAGGTGGTGAGCAACACGCCTGAAAGACGTTCTTCCGGCGCGCCGGGCAGGCGCCCCGGCACGCGCGGCACAGCCGCCAGAAAACAGGGCGCTTCCCGCAGCGGCGGAAAAAAGGGTAAGGGCCGTCTTGTGTTGCCCGTTATGGCAGGCATGGCCGCAGCGTTTGCCGTGGGCGCAGCTATCCTTGTATTTGTCATTTTCAAAACGTCCGGCACCACGCTGTTCAGCAATGTGGAGGATGTGGACCTGCCGAATTTTGTAGAGATGTCCTGGGAAGAAATACAAAACGACCCGCAGTATGCTTCGTTCGATTTTGACGTAAAGGATGATTACAGCGCCGAGTACGCCGAAGGCGTGATTTACGATCAGTCTCCCAAGGCGCCCAAACGCGTGAAGGCCAACGCCACCGTGACGCTGTATGTCAGCAAGGGCACCCAGGTAGTAAGCCTGCCGGATGTGCTGGGCAAAGAGCGCTACGACGCGCGTGACGAACTGCAGAACCTGGGCCTTGTGGTGACAATCCGCATTGAAGAACGGGAAGATATGGCAGAGAACCTTGTGTTCAAGGTGACAGACGCCGCCAGCCAGGAGCTTACTGCAGGCGCGCAGCTAAAAACGGGCGATTCTGTGTACATCTATGTGAGCCGCGAACACTATGACAACGAAGTGAAGGTGCCGGATATCACCAACATGACGCTGGAGGACGCGAAAAAACTGCTGTCCTCCCGCAACCTGCGCCTTGGCCCGCAGACCGAAGTGTATTCGGATGCCGCGCCGGGCACGGTGGTGAACCAGAACCCGAAGGCGGGGGAGGCGCTGGTGATTGGCGAGCCGGTTTCCGTGGAAGTTTCGAAGGGCCCGGCGCCCACGCCGGAGCCCACTCCCACCCCGACACCCACCCCAACGCCGACGCCCACCCCAAGCACAACACCCAGCGCAAGCCCCAGTGCGCCGCCCGAACCCTCTCCATCAACGCCCCCGACGCAGCCAACAGAAGAGCCTGACGGCGGCGATTGAATGCGCAGACATGTGCATATCATAAAAGCAGAAAACAAATGCTGACACAGTGAGGAATAAGCCGTGGCTGAAGAAAAGAATACCGTAGAAAAAGAAAACGATGCACAGGCCCTGCCCAAGCCCGTGCAGCCCAAGCCGGCTTCGCAGAAAAAACCGGCTAAAAAGCCGCGCAAAAATGCCTCTGCCAACGCGGCACGGCGCGAAGCTGAAAAACAGCGCCGCGCCGCGGGCAGCGAAAAGAAAAAACAGAGCAGCGCGGGCGCTGCCCCTCAGCGGAAGCGTGCAGGGGCGGATGAAGATTCTTTGCCGGGCGGGGCAGCTGCTGCGGCGGCACACGATGCATCTGCAGGGACAGCGCGCGAAGCCTGCCTTGTTCAAAAGGCCGCAGCGCCGGATGCACAGACTGCGCGGCCCGCTGCCCCGGAAGAAGAACGGCAAGAGCTGCATACACAGCCCCCTGTACCGCAGCAGGCTGCCGGTGAGCAGCAGGAGCAGGCCTTTGCAATGCCGCAGGGCACGCCCGCAGAGCCGGACGGGGCCGCAGCACCGCAGGCTGTGCCCGAAGGCGGGCAGACCGCTTCAGAAGATGCTTTTGATGAATTGAAAGAGGATGAAGGCGGCCAGGATGCCGCGCCGTCCGGCCCCGAACAGGAAGCGCCGCGGGAAGGCGGGCCGTTCAAAGAGGAACAGCCTGCCGCGCCGGTGCAGGAAGAGCAGGCGGAAAAGAAGAAAAAACGTGTGCGCAGGCGCCACTACTTTGCCTTTTATGTGGCCGTGTGCACGGGCGTGGTGGCACTGGCGTCTCTCGTCTCCATTTTTGTAATGTTCTTTGCCACGGGCAACCCGCTGTTCAGCACGGCACAGGATGTGGAGCTGCCCAACTTCTATAACATGACGCAGGAAGAGATAGAGGCCGACGAGGCATACAGTAACTTCCGCATCGAATTTGTGGATGTTTACAGCGACGAGGTAGCCGAGGGCCATGTGGTGGACCAATCGCCCAGGCCGCCGAAAGAAGTGAAAGAGAACGCACGCATCACGGTGCGTGTCAGCAGAGGCGTAGAACAGGTGGAAGTGCCGGATATGGTGGGCTGGACGCGCACCTCGGCAAGCGAAAAGGTCAAATCCATCAACTTGAGCATCCTTATCAAATATGAGACGGATGACACTAAGCCGTATAATACCGTGCTTCGCACGGTGCCTGCCGCGGGAACTGTGCTGGAGGCAGGCGAGACGCTTACCGTGTATATCAACCGGGAAGAGCTGGCGGTGGGCTCTACCATCGCCCCCAGCTGCGTGGGCCTTGGCCAGAACGAGGCGGGCCGCCTGCTCACCTCGCGGGGGCTCAGCTATTCCTTCATTAAGGTGGACAGCGCCTCTCCGGCGGGCTATGTGGTAAGCCAGTCGCCCCGTGCGGGCGAAAGCATGGCCCAGGGCGGCAGCGTGACGCTGCGCGTTTCAAACGGGCAGGGCGCCAGCGGCGATGGTACGATACGAGACCCGAATGTGGCCGATGGCTCTGTCACCGGGCACCACCACACCTGGGTGGCCTGGCAGGACGGAAAATGGATATGCACAGTGTGCAATGCGGTGAAATAAAAATGGAAAAAACACCTTATATTGTAAAGGGCATCGGCGGTTTTTACTATGTGAAAACCGCCGATGGCATTGTGGAATGCCGCGCAAAGGGCATTTTCCGCAGGCGCGGCGTCACCCCTGTGGCCGGTGACCGTGTACGGCTGGAGCATGAGACGGGCACGGCCGTTATTGCCGAGATACTGCCGCGCAAAAATGTATTTGTGCGGCCTCCCGTGGCCAACGTAGACCAGTTTTTTATTGTGGCCAGCACGGTGCAGCCTGTGCCAAGCACGCTGGTGATAGACAAGCTCAGCGCCATCGCGGTGGACCGTGGCGCCCAGCCGGTGCTGGTCATCACAAAGGGCGACCTGTACGGGGCCGATACGCTTGCGCAGTGCTACAGCACAGCAGGCTTCCCCGTGCTGTGCGTGAACGCGGCCACCGGAGAAGGGCTGGCACCGCTGCGCGATATGCTGGCCGGCAAGCTCAGTGTGTTCAGCGGCAATTCCGGTGTGGGGAAATCCACCCTTTTGGGTGCGCTGATGCCGGGGTGCGAGCTGGAGACAGCAGAAATATCTCAAAAGCTGGGCCGTGGCCGCCACACCACGCGTGAGGTGGTGCTGTACGAGGCGCACGGCGGCCTTGTGGCTGATACGCCCGGTTTTGCCAGCCTGGACATGGCCCGTGCCGCCGCCATTCCCAAGGAAAACCTTGAGCTGGCCTTTCCGGACATTGCCCGCCTGTTTGGGCAGTGCCGCTTTACGGGCTGTTCTCATTTATCCGAGGTGGGCTGCGCCGTGCGCGAGGCCGTGCACAGGGGAGAAATAGCCCGCACGCGGTACGAAAGCTATGCCGCACTTTACGAACAGGCAAAGGAGCAGGAAAAGCGATGAACCGGCGCTGTGTGATATTTGCGGGGCTGCCCGTGGCCCCGGAGCTGTGTGAAGATATTGGCCCGCAGGACATCATCATTACGGCGGACGCCGGCTGGAAAACGGCGCGGGCACTGGGTTTTTTTCCTGCGCTGGCGCTGGGTGACTTCGACACGGCACCCGCTCCGGAAGGGCCGGACGTGCTGCGCCTTCCGGCAGAAAAGGACGACACCGATACTTTTTTTGCCGCGCGCCGGGCGCTGGAGACAGGGTGCAGCGAGGTGCTGATACTGGGCGGCATAGGCGGCAGGCTGGACCACACGCTTGCCAATATCTGTACGCTGCTGTTTCTGGAGCAGCACGGCGTGTGCGCATGGCTGCGCAGCGAAACGGCGGCTGTGCGCGTGCTTCTGCCAGGGCAATATGGGTTCCCCGCGCAAAAGGACGTATATGTATCTCTGTTTCCCATGAATGGGGACGTGCATGGGCTGTGCCTGCGCGGTTTCCGCTATCCACTGGAACACGCGGTGCTCAGGGCGGCGTCCACGCTGGGCACCAGCAATGAATTCGCCGCGCAGGAAGGGTATGTCAGCTTCACATCGGGCAGCCTTATCTATTTGCAGTGTAGAAAAGACAGATGATTTGCCGCCGTGCGGGAGCAGGGGAAAAGAAGCCCTGTGCCCGCATGGCCTTTTTGCGCCTGCGGTGTGTCACATTTTTGCCTGCTGCGGTATACGATACAGTAAGCCCTGTGCGCGGGAAAGCAGTTTTTCCGTGCACAGGAAGATACGGCCCCGCAAAAGGGCACATAGAAGGGGGAAGCGCCGTGCAGATCATCGTGTGGAAAAGCCCAAAGCTGCTTTCGGGGCTGCTGCGTGCCATTTTTAAAATTAAATAAAAGCAGCATGCCTTGTGCAGAAAGGCGCCGACCGTGTTTTGCGGGCGGCGCCTTTCTGCTTTCAGCCGGGCCACCCCGGCCGCAGGCAGATATTCCGTCCGCAGCAGCCGGGGGCAGAATATCGGGCACACAGCGCGAATATAGATACACCAGAACAGCGAAAGGGGCGACGAGACCGTATGGAAATCAAGGTGTACCAAGACACCGTCACTGCGGGGCAGGTCATTTGCGATACAAAGCAGGAACTCAGCGTGGAGGCGGAGATCCTCATTCCCGACTATCTGCCGCAGGTGTTCAAAATTGTAAAGTGCTTTGTGTCCTGCGTGGTGCTGCAAAAGCAGTTTTCTGCGGGGCGCCTCACTGTGGAGGGGTATCTGCGCTGTGTGGTACTATACCAGTCGGAAGAGGCGGCCAGCCTGTGCCGCGCCGAACATAAGCTTCCCTTCACAAAGCAGGTAGAGCTTTCAGGCGAAAATACGGGCGCTGCGCATGCGTGGGTAAGCGGCCAGACGGAATATGTGAACTGCCGCGCAATAAGCGGGCGCCGCGTAGATGTGCGCGGTGCGTTCCTGATGAATATTTTGGCGATGTGTGCGGCACAGCAGCCCGTTCTTACGGCGCTTTCGGGCGAAGGGGTGGAACAGAAGACGCAGGCTTTGCAGCATGTAGAATTCTTATGCGCGCCGGAAAAGCTGTGCACGGCCCAGTGCCAGATATTGTTTTCCGCCGCGCCGGATATGGTGCTGGACACCCAGTGCACTGTGGCAGTGGATGAAGTAAAGCTGACAGAGGGCAAGGCCGTGGTAAAGGGCCGCGCACGCGTCGCGGTACTGTACCGCACGGGCCCCGGCCACGATGTGCAGCAGACAGAATGCGAGGCGCCCTTCAACGAGGTGCTGGACGCCCCCGGTGCAGACGAGGCATGCAGGGCCTGTGTATCTATACAGCCTGCCGGGTGCACCATTGCACAGAATGAGGACGGGGAAGACAGCGCAGAAGGCTACGAGCTTTCTGCCACGCTGGCACTGTGCGTGCGCGTATTCCGCCAGGAAGAGACGATGGCTGTATGCGATGCGTTTTCTACTCTGCAGAAAACGGTGCTGACAAAACGCGATGTAGTGCTGGATGAGGCGTTCGTGCCCTGCGAACAGGCTGTGACGGCTGCCGCGGAAGGCGAACTGCCAGACGCTCAGGCGAAGATTATTACCGCACTGGCAACTGCTTTGCCGCCAGAGGTGCTGGAAGAGGAAGGCAAGGCCACGCTGCGCGGGCGGGCCATAGTGCATCTGCTTTGTGAGAATGCCGTGGGCGAGGTGGACTGCTATGACAAAGCCTGCGAATACTCGCTGGCCCTGCCGCAGGCAAGCGGCGGCGTGACAGCGCTGTGCGAGGCGCAGGTGGAGCATGTGAGCGCCCAGACGGTGGGCGGCGAGACAAGGGCGGATGTGGCCCTTACCGTGCGCGGCGCCCTGCTGTGCCGCACGCACCACACCCTGCTGGAAAACGTGGAGGCTGCGGGCCCGCGCGAAGAGGAGGCAAGCGACATCGCGCTGCGCATTTATTTTGCACACGAGGGGGAAGAGGTGTTCGACATTGCACGCCGCTATGCTTCCAGCCCGCAGAGCATCGTGCAGGCGAATGCGCTGGATGACGATGTGCGCCTGAATGCAGCGCGCAGGCTGCTCATCCCGTGCGCGCGGTGAGAAAAAACGAGGAGGAAAGCACGATGGAATACTCTGACCTTTATGCCGACATCGCCGAGCGCACAGGCGGCGATATTTACATTGGCGTGGTAGGCCCGGTGCGCACGGGCAAAAGCACGCTTATCAAGCGGTTTATGGAGCTGATGATCCTGCCGGAGATCAATGACGAGGCCTTTGGCCGCCGCGCAAGGGATGAGCTGCCGCAGTCTGCCGCAGGGCGCACCATTATGACGACAGAGCCAAAGTTCGTGCCGGAACAGGCGGTGCGGCTGGAGCTGGACGGCGGCATCGAACTGCGCGCCCGCATGATAGACTGTGTGGGCTACCTTGTGCCCGGGGCCATGGGCCATGAGGAGGGCGAAAGGCCCCGCATGGTAAAAAGCCCCTGGTTCGACGAAGAAGTGCCGTTTGACACCGCGGCCGAAATGGGCACGCGCAAGGTGATATGTGAACATTCCACCATAGGCCTCGTCGTCACGACGGACGGCTCTATCAGCGACATCCCGCGCGAAAATTATCTTGAGGCTGAACAGCGTGTGATAGAGGAGCTGGAGGCTATCCACAAGCCCTTTGTCATCCTGCTGAACTGTGTGGCGCCGCAGGCGCCGGAAAGCCTGGCCCTTGCTGGTCGGCTGCAGGAAAAATACGGCCACGCCGTGCTGCCGGTGTCGTGTGCCGAAATGACGGAAGAAACCATCCATGAAGTGCTGCGCCAGGTGCTGCTGGAGTTCCCGGTGAAGGAGCTTGCCTTCGCCATGCCAAAATGGGTGACCATGCTTTCGCCCGAACACTGGCTGCAGCAGGAGCTTTACTCGGCTGTGCGCGAGTATGCCGAAGGCATTTCAGCCATGCGCGACCTCACGGACGGGGCGGGCCCGGCCTGCCCCAGCGTACAGGAGAGCCGCGTGCGCGCACTTCACATGGGCACCGGCTGCGCAGAGGTGGCCCTGCGGCTGGACGACGGCATTTTCTACACCGTGCTCAGCGAGGAAACAGGCCTTGATGTGCCCGATGAAGAAAGCCTGCTGCCTTGTGTACTGAAGCTGGCACGGGTAAAGGCGCAGTACGATAGGCTGCAAAGTGCTTTGGAGGAGGTAAATGCCACCGGCTATGGTATCGTGATGCCATCTATGGACGAACTGCGCCTGGAAGAGCCGGAAATCATCCACCAGGGCGGGCGCAGCGGTGTGCGCCTGAAGGCCAGTGCACCCTCCATCCATATGATGAAGATAGAGACGCACACCGAGGTCTCGCCCATTGTGGGAAGTGAAAAGCAGACAGAAGAGCTGGTGGCAAGCCTGCTGCAGGAATTTGAAGAGGACCCGCTGAAGCTGTGGCAGTCGAATATCTTCGGCAAAAGCCTGCACGAGCTGGTGAACGAGGGCCTGCAGGCAAAGCTTTTGAACATGCCCATGCCCGCCCGCGCCAAAATGCAGGAGACGCTGGAGCGCGTCATCAACGAAGGCTGTTCCGGCCTTATCTGCATCCTGCTGTAATAAAAACGGAGCACAGCCCTTGCAGCGGCGCGCATGTTCGCCTGCCGCGCAGGGCCGAAAAGCAGGCACGGGAAGGGCCCGGCGCCCCGCACGCATTTTTTATGTGCGTGCGGGGCGCTTTGCTTGTATGCTTTAGCGAAATGCCCCCAGCTATGCAGGGGAGAGTAAAAAGAATTAAATAGTGAAAAACCTTCTGGCAGAATGGAAGCTGCGGTCGGGCAACTGCAACAACAATCACCAGGAGGTTTTTCGATAAAAGAAAAGATATAGGAAATTTGCAGCATATGGCATGGAGGCGTCAATACCATATCGTATTTGCTCCCAAATACAGAAGGCCAGCCATATATAGACAGATCAAGAAGGATGCCGGACAAATTCTGCGGAAACTATGCGAACAAAAAGGTGTGGAAATTATAGAAGCAGAAGCATGCCCAGACCATATTCACATGCTAATCAGCATACCGCCCAAGTACGGTGTATCACAAATCATGGGGTATCTCAAAGGAAAAAGCAGCCTAATGATATTCGACCTGCATGCGAATTTAAAATACAAGTGCGGAGACAGGCATTTTCTGGGCAAGAGGGTACTATGCAGACACGGTAGGACGAAATAAAAAGCAGATACAAGAGTACATACGGAGTCAATTAGAGGAGGACAAAATCGCGGACCAAATCAGCATCAAGGAATTCACTAACCCGTTTACGGGCAGCAAGAATCCCAAGGCATGAAAATATCCCCTTCAGGGGCGGCCATGAGTCGGCAATGCAGTTGGCCGACCCATTTGCGCCCCCTTTAGGGGCGTTGTCCGTATTGTGCCCTTTCAGGGCTTACGCAAGCCCCCGGCTTTGCCGAGGGGCCTGACTTGGAGAGAAAGCGGGGCTGTCAGCCCCCCGAAAAAAATACCAAGGAGCGTTCCGGCCGGGCGAAAGCGAAGGGAGCGGCTTTGCGCCGCCCCACGGCCGCTGCCTGCCAGCCGACTCTGCCGTTCCGCGCCCGCTGAGGCCAAACGGCTTTTTATAACCCTTTTCCGAGTTCGTACGCGTCTTTCAGCTTTTCATTCTCCGCAATATCGCCGGCCGTGTATACGCCGCCGCAGAGAACCTTTCCGCGGCCTTTCCAATTGAGGTGCTTCATCAGATTATCATACCAGAAGACGGCTTCTTCGTATTCATTTCCTTCAGCGGCCATTAAAAGCACACACTCTTTTGCAGGGTGCGCCAAATCTCCGTCGCACTCGGCAACGGCATACAGCCGGTCGACTACGCATTTCAGCTGCCCGCTGATCGTCCAGAAATATAGGGGGGAAGCCAGGCACACCACATCAGCCTCCCGGTAAGCGGTATAAATTTTCTGCATGCCGTCCTTCTGAACGCAGGGGCTCTCCGGGCTGCCGCCACCCCTGCCGCAGTCCCGGCAAGGGCGGATATCCATCTTTTGCAGTTCAAAGTAAGTAATCTGATGGCCCGTCGCTTCTGCGCCTCCGGCAAACGCCCGAATCAACCCGGAGGCATTCCCGTTTGTTTGGGGGCTTCAGTTCAAAACCACGATCTTCTTTCCCATGCAGTATTTCTCCCTTCATATGGCAACATTTTCTGCAGACTGTGCTTCCGAATTATAATATAACATACAGGCTGCGGCAAAATTCCCTGAAACGGCAAACAGACGATATGCGTGCGCTTTTTCGGAATTTTCGATGCCGCCGAAAAAGGCAGTGGCATTTGAAACGGCAGGAAAACGGGGGAACGGCAGCGCGGCGGCGCATGAAACGCGCTACCCGCCCCGAAAGCGGCTCGGATGACGTTCATCTTCCCCGAAAAGAAAAATTCATCTGTTCTTTTTGATCTCGCAAACGATCCAGCAGGCGCAGCCTGCAATGACCGCGCAGATCAAAAGGCCTGTAAATCCGATTGCGTTGAGCACCGAATCGTTGCCAAAAAACGGAAAGAAGTTAAACATTGCGCCACAATACCACAGGACGAAAAAGCCTGCAATAATTGAAAGCGCAATTCTTATAATATCTTTTTCCATATATAATCTTCCTTCCTCATCAGGCTGTACGTTTTCATTTTACCATAATTCCGGAAGAATGAAAATTGGGAATGTTCCGGGCGCTTCTTCTGTCTTTTGAGCATGCGGCGGCCTTGGAAACGGAATGCCGGGCCAAAAAGGCGTGCCGGACGGGGAAGGCTCGCTTCCGGGCGCTTGATCCGAAGGCCGCTTCGGAATGCCGCAATGTAACGGGGCCGCGGTGCGCGCGGCAGCGCCAAAGCGCGCTGTGGGAACGGGGAGGAAAAGCCTTTTCATGAAAAACGGAAAAGAAAGGCCGGTCCCAACAGCGCCCGCCTTTTTTGCACTGTTTTCCGCTTGGCCCCGGCTTTCCGGCGGGCGGAGTTTTTCGGCGGAGCCGGTGCGCTTTCGGCTCGAAATTTCTGCAAAAGCGGCGGGGAATACGGCTGAAAGATTGATTATTACCCCCAAATATTGTATTATAATAAAAATATCATGGATTCGTGCGCGTTCGGGGCCGACAGGGGCAGCAGCGCGCTTCGTTTCGGTTTTAGGTGATGAAGGTTTGTCCAGCTTTCTGTCTGCATTTGCCCAGAAATACCGCAAGCAGATATTAATTGTGTTCGATATCCTGGTGGTGTCGTGCTCATATCTGCTGCCGTGGATATTGATATCGGGGCGCACGTCGTTTTCCGAATACAACAGCCTGCTTATTTCCAGCTGCTTTTTCTTCGTGTGCTGCTATGAGATTGTGTACGGCCTGATGGGCATGTACGACAGCCTGTGGCGCTATGCCGAAATTGTAGAGTTCTTCCGCCTGTGCGTGGCCTCTATTGCGGCGGTGGTGATATTCATTGCCTTCACTCTCGTCATGTTTCAGGAAAGGCGCGTGCCCATTTCCGTATATTTCCTCAGCGCCATGTTCGCCTCCTCGCTCACGCTGTATTCGCGCCTCACCTACCGCATGTACCGTAACACAAAGCTGGCGCAGCGCGCGCGCAGCCGCCGGCGCACGCTGGTGATAGGCGCAGGCGACGCGGCCAGCACGCTGCTGCACGAGGTGTTCAAAAGCAACAGCCGCGACATGAACGTGGTGTGCTGTGTGGACGACGCGCCAGAAAAGGTGGGCCGCCGCATCATGGGCGTAGAGATTATGGGCACCACTGAGGACATTCCCGAGCTTGTGGAGCGATGTGATATTGAAACCATCCTGCTCGCAATCCCCACGCTGGACGAGGCGGGCAAGCGGCGCATTCTGCGCATCTGCAACAAGACGAAGTGCAACGTGCGCATCCTGCCGGATATCGTGCAGCTTATTGCCGGAGGGAAAGACCTGCTCTCCCGCGTGCGCGACGTGCGCGTGGAGGACGTGCTTGGCCGTGATGAAATAGAATTATCGAATTATTCCAGCGCGCTTGTCAACAATAAAGTGGTAATGGTGACGGGCGGCGGCGGCTCCATCGGCTCGGAGCTGTGCAGGCAGATCGCCGCCAGCATGCCCGCAAAGCTCATTATCGTAGATATTTATGAGAACAGCGCCTATTCCATCCAGCAGGAGCTGCGGCGCAAATACGGCGGCGCGCTGGATATGGATGTGTGCATTGCCTCGGTGCGCGACTCCCGCAAGATGGACGCCCTGTTCGCGCATTTCCGCCCGCAGGTGGTGTTCCACGCGGCGGCGCACAAGCATGTGCCCCTGATGGAATACGCTCCGGAGGAAGCGGTGAAGAACAACGTGTTCGGCACCTACAATGTGGCGCAGTGCGCCGAGCGCTACGGCGCCGAGCGGTTTGTGCTGATATCCACCGACAAGGCGGTGAACCCCACCAATGTAATGGGCGCCACCAAGCGCCTGTGTGAAATGATTGTGCAGGCCTTGGCGCAGAAGAGCAACACCAAGTTTGTGGCCGTGCGCTTCGGCAATGTGCTTGGTTCGAACGGCTCGGTGCTGCCTCTGTTCAAAGAGCAGATCGCCGCAGGCGGGCCGCTTACCGTGACGCACCCGGATATTGTGCGCTATTTCATGACCATCCCCGAGGCTGTGCGCCTTGTGCTGGAGGCCGGGGCCATGGGCAACGGCGGCGATATCTTTGTGCTGGACATGGGCAACCCTGTGAAGATACTGGATTTGGCCGAAAACCTCATCAAGCTCTCCGGCTTTATTCCTTATCGGGATATCGAGATAAAGTTTACCGGCCTTCGCCCGGGCGAAAAGCTGTATGAAGAGCTGCTGATGGACGAAGAGGGCGTGCGCAAGACGGACAACCGCAAAATTTTTGTGGGATCGCCCCTGAAGCTAAACAAGGACACCTTCTTCGACCATTTGAAAACGCTGAAGGAAATTGCCTATTCCAACAACAGCGAAAACCTGGTGCAGGCGCTGATAGACCTTGTGCCCACGTTCCACCATGCGGAGGACATGCCCGGCGCGGGCACATGGCATTCGGCACAGTAAGCGGTTTTGCACCGCTGTGCGAAGAACAAAAGGGGGGGAGGCCCGCGGTGGTGTACCGTCGGTTTGGAAAACGCGCGCTCGATATCGTGTGCTCGGCGGCCGGCATCGTGCTGCTGAGCCCGCTGCTGCTGGCGCTGGCTGTCTGGGTAAAGCTGGATTCGCCCGGCCCCGTCCTGTTCCGGCAAAAGCGCGTGGGGAAGGGGAAGGTGCTGTTCTGTATTTTGAAGTTCCGCACCATGTATGCCGATACGCCGAAGGACGTGCCCACGCATCTGCTGCAGGACCCGGACGCCATGATCACGCGCTGCGGACGCTTTCTGCGCCGCACCAGCTTGGACGAGCTGCCGCAGCTTTTTAATATTTTTGCCGGGCAGATGAGCGTGGTGGGCCCGCGCCCCGCGCTGTGGAACCAGGACGACCTCATTGCCGAACGGGATAAATACGGCGCCAATGCCCTTGTGCCCGGCCTGACGGGCTGGGCGCAGGCGAACGGGCGCGACGAGCTGCCCATCCCGGTGAAGGCGGAGCTGGACGGTTACTATGCGCAGAACCTCAGCTTTGCGCTGGATGTGAAAATACTGTTCAAAACAGCGCGCGGCGTTTGGAAGGGCGACGGCGTGGTGGAGGGCGGCACCCACGGGGTGTGAGCCCGGCATGCTTTTCGGGAAAACAGGCGTTTTGAAACAAGGAGGATGTTGTGTATGAAACGTGTGGGGATCCTTACGTCCGGCGGCGACTGCCCCGGCCTGAACGCCACCATCCGCGGCGCGGCCAAGGCGCTGTACCAGCGGTTTGGAGACGATGTGGAGATAGTGGGCATCCTGAACGGCTATGACGGCCTTATCAAAGGCGAGTGGCGCGAGATGCAGCAGTACGAGTTTTCCGGCATCCTCACGGTGGGCGGCACCATTTTGGGCACCAAGCGCACCCCCTTCAAAATGATGAAGGTGGTGGAGGAAGATAATATAGACAAAGTGGCCGCCATGAAAAAGACATACTGCGACGCCAGGCTGGACTGCCTTCTGTGCCTGGGCGGCAACGGCACGCATAAAACGGCCAATCTGCTGTGCGAAGAGGGGCTGAATATCATTGGCCTTCCCAAAACCATCGACAACGACATTTACGGTACAGACGTGACGTTCGGCTTCCACACGGCGGTGGACATTGCCACCGAGGTGATAGACCGCATCCACACCACGGCCTCCAGCCACCGGCGCTGCATGGTGATAGAAATCATGGGCAACAAGGCCGGCTGGCTGACGCTGTATTCGGGCATTGCAGGCGGGGCGGACATTATCCTGATTCCAGAGCTGCCCTATAACATTGAGAACGTGGTGAACGCCATCAAGCGCCGCAGCGAGCAGGGCAAGACCTTCTCTATCATTGCCGTGGCCGAGGGCGCCTATGACGTTGCCGAGGCAGCCATGAAGAAGAAAGAGCGTGCGGCCTCGCGCGCTGCGCGCGGCGAGCGCACGGCTACGAACCGCATTGCCGCACAGGTAGAGCAGATGACCGGCTTTGAAACGCGCGTGTGCGTGCCCGGCCACATGCAGCGCGGCGGCAGCCCCTCGGCCTACGACCGCGTGCTGGCTACGGAATTCGGCACCTATGCCGCTAAGCTGATAGAGGCGGACCACTACGGCGTGGCGGTGGCCATGCGCAACAATATTGTCACCTCAAACCCGCTGAAGGACATTGCAGGCAAAACCAAGTTCGTGCCGGAATCCTGCGATATGCTCACCGTGGCGCGCCGCATGGGCATCTCTCTGGGCTGAAGTTCGGTTTGTGCGCCCCGGCGCCCGCCCGGCGGGCGCCGGGGCGTTTTCCTGTTGCAGGCGTGCGGCGCGTATGATATACTTTTACAGTCAAAAAATGCGGCGCAGCCCTCTTCTGCGGCCCGGGGCATCCCGGCTGCGGGCCGCGGGGCGGCCGGAAAGGGGGCGAGCCCATGCTGTTCAGTTCGCTTTTGTTCCTGTGGCTGTTCCTGCCGCTGGTGGCGGGTGTTTATTATCTGCTGCCAAAGGCGTGGCGCGGGGCAAGAAACGGGCTGCTGCTTGCGGCCAGCCTTTTCTTTTACGGCTGGGGCGAGCCGGTGTACATTTTGCTGATGCTGGTTTCCATCACACTGAACTGGGGGGCTGGCCTGTGTGTGTGGAAGCTGCGGCGGGGCCGCACTGCGGCGCTGGTGTGCGCGGTGGCGGCAAACCTACTTTTGCTGGGCTATTTCAAATACTTTGATTTTGCGGCGGGCGCGCTGAACGCCCTGCTGGGGCGTGAAGCGGTGTCTTTGCGCAGCATTGCGCTGCCGCTGGGCATCAGCTTTTACACCTTTCAGGCGCTGAGCTATGTCATTGATTTGTACCGCGGCGAAATCAGGGTGCAGAAAAACTGGTTTTTGCTGGCGCTGTATGTCAGTTTCTTCCCGCAGCTCATTGCGGGGCCCATCGTGCGCTATGCCGATGTGGAAGAGCAGCTTGCGGGCCGGACGGAAACGGCCGTGCAGGCCGCCGTGGGCATCAAGCGTTTTTTATATGGCCTTGCCAAAAAAGTGCTGTTCGCCAATACGTTTGCGCTGGCGGCGGATGAGATATTCGGCCTTGCCGCGCACGATGCGTCCACGCCTGTGGCATGGGCGGGGGCTGTGTTCTATGCGCTGCAAATCTATTACGATTTTTCGGGCTATTCCGATATGGCCATCGGGCTTGGGCGCATCTTCGGCTTCCGATTTATGGAGAATTTCAATTATCCCTACCTTGCAGCCAGTGTGCAGGAATTCTGGCGGCGCTGGCATATTTCGCTGTCCACCTGGTTCCGCAGCTATCTGTACATTCCGCTGGGCGGCAACCGCAGGGGCAGGGCACGCACTCTGGTGAACCTGATGGTTGTATTCCTGTGCACGGGCCTGTGGCATGGGGCCAACTGGCAGTTTGTGGCCTGGGGCGTATATTACGGGCTGTTCCTGATTGCAGAGCGGCTTTGGCTGAAGCCGGTTCTGGAAAAGCACCGCATTGCGGGGCATGTCTACACGCTGGTGGTGGTGCTGGCTGCCTGGGTAATTTTCCGCGCACCGGGCCTGCGGGAGGGCGCCCTTTGGCTGAAGGCCATGTTCCTGCCCACGGCGGGCAGTGCGGCTTTTCCGCTGGTGCGCTTTCTGGATGCAAAGCGCCTTGTGTTTGCAGCGGCCGGCATTCTGCTGTGCGGGCCGGTACAGGCGCTGCTTCCCAAATGGAAGGCCATGCTTTACCGGGAAGACCGCGTGTATGCAGCCGAGTGCGCCGTGCAGCTGGTGCTTTTATTCCTGTGCGTGATGAGCCTTGTGAGCAGCACCTATAATCCGTTCATTTATTTCCGCTTTTGAAAGGAGGAGGGGCTATGCGCCGCCGCGTGCACATCTGGTTTATTGCGCTGTTTTTTGCGGCACTGGTGCTGCCGTTTCCTCTGTTCTGGCTTTTGCAGGGCGGGCTGGATACTTCCAACCATGAAAACCGCGCCCTCACCACATGGCAGGACGTGGCCGAGGCCCCGTGGCGTGAGAAAACGGCCGTGTTTGAAGATATGCTGGGCGACCACGCGGCCTTCCGCAACCAGTTTATGACGCTGAACGCGGCCTTCAATTACCGTCTGTTCGGCACAGTGCAGAGCAGCGAGGTGCTGCTGGGCAGGGAGGAATGGCTGTTTTATAAAAACGTGTCCGACTCCCGAAGTCTGGACGATTATCAGGGCCTGAACCCCTATTCGCCCGCTCAGCTTGACCAGATTGCGGCAGACCTTTCGGCCCTGCAGCAGCTTCTGGCGCAGCGCGGCGTGCAGCTTGTGCTGCTGGTGGCGCCGAATAAAGAGGGCGTGTACAGCGAATACATGCCGGCCGGTGTGCCGCAGGTGGGGGCCACAAAGGCACAGCTGCTTGTGCAGCACCTGCAGGAGAATACCTCGGTGCCGGTGGTGTTCCCGCAGGCAGAGCTGCGTGAGGCCGCAGGGCAGGTACAGGTGTATTATAAGCAGGACACCCACTGGAACGGCGCGGGTGCGCTGGTGGCTTGCCGTGCCCTTCAGGCCGCTTTGGGGCAGGATGTCTCTGCCTTTGACGGGGTGCGCTTTGTTCCCGGCGGCGCGCCTAAGCGCGACCTTGCCGACATCTCTGCCACTTATACAGTGCTGAAGCCGGATTCAGAGGTAGAAGTGCAGGGCTTTCTGGAGCAGAATACCCTGCAGGGCCCTGTGGCAGAGGACGAGATGGGCTACCGTATGTCGGCCGCATGCCCGCAGGCGCAGGGCAGCCTTGTGATGCTGCGCGACAGCTTCGGCGAGGGAATGATCCCATACCTTTCCAAATGCTATGAGAGCAGCCTGTATCTGCATATCAACGCCTTTGACGAGGCGGCGGTGGACGGGCTGGAAAACTGTGTGTTCGTATTCGAGTTGGCAGAGCGAAACACCGACCGCCTTTTGGATTATCTGCCCCGCATGCTGGAATGGGCGGCAGGCTGAGGCGGGTGCTGCGCGGCCTTTGCGGGCTGCCATTTTGATGAAGGAGGGAACGCCATGAAGCAGCGGGACGATGCGCTGGACCTTGTGCGCCTTGTGGCCGCAGTGATGATTGTGGTGTTCCACTTCAACAGCATGTTCGCGCCGAAGGGAGATGTGTCCGCCGGGCCGCTGCGGTATGCGAACGGTTCGTTCGGCAATTTCGGCGTGGCGCTGTTCTTCCTTCTTTCCGGCTATGCGCTGATGCTGCGCTACGGTGAGGCGTGCCCGCTGAAAGCCTTTTACAAACGGCGTTTTTTTTCTATTTACCCGCTGTACTGGCTGTGCTTTTTCAGCCTGTTCTTTTACAGCGACATCCTGCACGGCAATCTGCCCGCAGGGGTGCCGGGCTGGAGCATCATCTGGTCTGTGCTGGCGCTGGACGGTTACCTCGCCGGGGTAGTGCCCACCTTCTACCTTCTGGGCGAATGGTTTGTGGGCTGCATTGTGCTTTTGTATCTGGTGTTCCCGCTGCTGCGCGCGGCGCTGCGGCGCGCGGCGCGCCTTTCCGTGTGCGTGGTGCTGGCTGTGTGGGCCGTGTGGCTGGCGTTTTATCCGGGGCCCTTTGCGCGCGAGCACGATTTTATCACCTGCATCCCCATTTTCATGGCGGGCATGGTGCTGGCGCACACAGGGGCAGTACAGGCTCAGACATGGCCCGTGCGGCTTTGCGGCGGGCAAAGTGTTTTTGTGCGTCCGCTGTGGGCGGCCGGGTTTGCGGCGGCGGCAGTGTTCTTTGTGCCGCTGCCTCTGCCGCAGGAGGTGTGCGACCTTTTGCTGGGCGTAGCTGCGTTTCTTTTGCTGCACGCCCTGGGCCGCGCGCTGCCGAAGGGGGCGTACCGTGTTATCCGGCCTCTGGCAGGTGCGGCGTATGCGGTGTTCCTCATCCACCATGTGCTTTTGTTTATCGTATTCCGGCCACGTGTGGCGCTGCCGCTTACGAGGCCGCGGGCCTTTTTGCTGTGCGCTGTGTATTTGGCGGTGACATTTGCCGCGGGCACCCTGCTGAACGCTGTGTGGGCCCGTGTGCTGGCCCTGCTGCGCCGGCGCGGCGGGAGGCCTGGCACTTGACAAGCGGGCGAAAATAACATATCATTTTGATAGCGTTTTCAGGTTTGGCAAATGCAGTGCGGAAGAGGGCGCGGCGAAGGCCACCGCAAGCGAGCCGGGGAGGGTGCGAGCCCGGCGGGTGTGCGCGGCGCGCTGTCGCTTCCAAGGCAGGCGGGGGGAAGGCGAGTAGCCCCGCCCGGGGGCCTGGCCCCGTTATCAAGGCAAAAGAGGCCGCCGTGCGCGGCAATTTGGGTGGTACCGCGGTTTTGAAGTGCAAGGCCGTCCCATGGGGAATACATGGGGCGGCTTTTCTGTTTTTTGAAGGAGACGGGGAATGGCAAGAGAACGTTATAACTGGCTGGACATTATGAAGCTCATCGCCATCTGGCTGATGTATATTACGCATTACGACGGCATGGGGCGCTTTGGCATCCTCGGCTTATATTCGGTGCTGGGCATCCTGTTCTTTTCTTCTGGCTTTACGGCCTTTACAAGAAAAGACCACCCGCTGCCCGAGTTTATAAAGGGCAAATTTATCAGCATCATGGTGCCGTACTTTGCATTCTGCTTCCTTACGCTGGCCATTCGGGCCTTCATGCTGGAGATGTCTGTGGGCGAGATCATCGCCTGGACGCGCGGCATCCTAAGCGGCGTGCGCAACCAGGTGCCGCTGGCGGCCATGTGGTTCATGCCCTGCCTGTTCTGCATGGAGATATACCACCATGTGCTCACGAAGCTGCTGAAAAACTGCTGGCTGGTGCTGGCGGTGTGCGCTGTCATCAGCTTCTGGGTGAAAATGGTGCACGAAGGGCCAGAATACCTGTGGGGCGTGGAGGTGGCAGGCCGCTACCTTGTCTACTATGCCCTGGGCGACGTGTTTTCGCAGTATTGGCGCGCAAGGCAGGGCAGGCCCTTCGGGATTGCTGCAAAGGGGGCGTTTACCGCAGTTGCCGCATTCAGCTTTTACATTTTATACGTTAATTTCTATTTTGGCCTCACCTATTTTCCCAGCCTGGCCGGCATAGAAGATGCGCCGTACTGGATGTTAAGCCTGCTTACGTTCCTGTATCAGTGCAGCGCCGTTGTGTGCGCCATGGTGCTGGGCTTTGCCTTCCAGAACGTGCCGCTTTTGTGCGCCATGGGGCGCATGACGCTGGTGCTGTGCGGCACAGAGCAGATCGTGAAGGTTCTGGTGCCCATGGCCTTTGAGGCCATCGGCCTTTCCATTCCGGCAGGCGGCGGCTCCATGATGGTGCTGCAGGCCTTCGGTATGATGCTGGCCGCTTATTTCTGCTTTGCAAGGCCCATTCAAAAGTATTTTCCCTGGATGCTTGGAAAGTTTTCGAAGCCCGCAAAACCACAGTGACGGAAAAGAGAGGAATCGCTATGAAACAACTGGAAAAAGTGTACGACCCAAGCCAGGTGGAGGACAGGCTGTACCGCGCCTGGCAGGAAAGCGGCGTGTTTCACACCCCGCGCGACGCACGCAAAAAGCCCTATACTATTGTGATGCCGCCGCCCAATATTACGGGCCAGCTGCACATGGGCCACGCCATGGACGAGACCTGGCAGGACATCCTCATCCGCTATAAGCGCATGCAGGGCTACGCCGCGCTTTGGGTGCCCGGTACAGACCACGCCTCCATCGCCACCGAGGCGAAGATAGTGGCCAAAATGAAAGAAGAGGGCCTCACCAAGGCGGACCTTGGCCGCGAAAAGTTTTTGCAGCGCGCGTGGGATTGGAAAAAGCAGTACGGCGGGCGCATTGTAGAGCAGCTGAAAAAGCTGGGCTGCTCGTGCGATTGGCAGCGCGAGCGCTTCACCATGGACGAGGGCTGCTCGAAGGCCGTTTTGAAGGTGTTTAAAAAGCTGTATGACGAGGGCCTCATCTACCGGGGGGAGCGCATCATCAACTGGTGCCCGCACTGCAAGACGTCCATTTCCGACGCCGAGGTGGAGTATGAAGAGCAGGACGGCTTTTTCTGGCATCTGAAATATCCGGTGAAGGGCACAGATGAATTCGTAGAGCTTGCCACCACCCGCCCCGAGACCATGCTGGGCGACACGGCCATTGCCGTGAACCCGGCGGACGGGCGCTATACGCACCTGCACGGCAAGACGGTTATTCTGCCGCTGGTGAATAAGGAAATCCCTGTGGTGACGGACGACTATGTGGATATGGAGTTCGGCACCGGCGTGGTGAAGATAACCCCCGCGCATGACCCGAACGACTTCGAGGTAGGCACGCGCCATGGCCTGCCCATTGTAAAGGTGCTGACGGATGACGCGCACATGAACGAGACGTGCGGCAAATATGCCGGCATGGACCGCTATGAGGCCCGCAAGGCCATTGTGGCGGACCTGGAGGCCCAGGGCTTCCTTGCCTTCGTGGAGCCGCACAAGCACAATGTGGGCACCTGCTACCGCTGCGGCACTACGGTGGAGCCCATGGTGTCCAAGCAGTGGTTCGTGAAAATGGCGCCCCTGGCAGGCCCGGCCATCGAGGCCGTGCGCAGCGGCAGCATCCGCTTTGTGCCCGAGCGCTTTGACAAAAACTATTTCTTCTGGATGGAAAACACGCGTGACTGGTGCATCTCCCGCCAGCTTTGGTGGGGCCACCGCATCCCGGCCTACTACTGCGATGCCTGTGGGGAAGTAACCGTATCGGCTGAGCATATCGGCACCTGCCCTGTGTGCGGCGGCGCCGTGCATCAGGACGAGGATACGCTGGACACCTGGTTTTCTTCCGCGCTGTGGCCGTTCTCTACACTGGGCTGGCCCGATGAAACGGAAGACCTCGCCTATTTCTACCCCACCGATACACTCGTCACCGGCTATGACATCATCACCTTCTGGGTGAGCCGCATGATATTCTCAGGCCTCACCTACACTGGAAAGGCCCCGTTCAGCACCGTGCTCATCCACGGCCTTGTGCGCGACGCGCAGGGGCGCAAGATGTCCAAAAGCCTTGGCAACGGCATCGACCCGCTGGAGATTATCCGCGACTATGGCGCGGACGCGCTGCGCCTGACGCTGGTGGTAGGCTCCACACCCGGCAACGACATGCGCTTTTCGGACGAGAAGGTGAGGGCCAGCCGCAACTTTGCCAACAAGTTATGGAATGCCGCGCGCTTTGTGCTGATGAACCTGCCCGAAGGTTTCGAGCTGGGCCTGCCGGCCTCGCTCACCATGGCAGACAGGTGGGTGATGTCCCGCCTGAACACCCTGGTGGCGGATGTGACGGCCAATCTGGATAAATTCGAGCTGGGCCTTGCCGCGCAGAAGGTGCAGGACTTCATTTGGGATGTGTACTGCGACTGGTATATCGAGATAGCAAAGCTGCGCCTGAATTCACAGGATGAAGCCGAGGCCGACAGCGCCCGCCAGGTGCTTGTCAGCGTGCTGATGCAGGCGCTGCAGCTTCTACACCCGTTCATGCCCTTTATTACGGAAGAGATATATTCCGCCTTGCCGGGCGCCGAAGGCTCCATCATGGTGCAGAAATGGCCGCAGTACGAGCCAAACCTGCACTATGCCGAAGAGGAACAGGCCTTCCAAAAGGTGATGGACCTTATCAAAGCTGTGCGCGCCGTGCGGAACGATATGGGCGTGCCGCCTTCCAAAAAGACGAGCATGGTCATCGAAACGCAGAACGCAGCCCCCTTTGAGGAGGGTGCGGCCTACCTTGCCAAATTTGCCAGCGCCGAGGCGCTCAGCTTTACGGCGCAGTACACAGGCCAGGCGCAGGGCACCGTGCAGGTGGTGACGAACGACGCACGCGCCTTCATCCCCATGATGGAGCTTATCGACAGGGAAAAAGAGCTGGCGCGCCTTGCGAAAGAAAAGGCAAACTGCGAAAAAGAACTGGCTGCGGCTGCGGCCAAGCTGGCGAACGAGGGCTTTACCTCCAAGGCGCCTGCCGCAGTGGTGCAGAAAATACGTGATACGCACGCAGCGGCCGCGGCAAAATTGCAGAAGATAGAGGGCTCTATTGCAGCCTTGAATTAAGCGGAAGAAGGAGGGCCTGCCTTGTGAAAAACATTGTTCTGCGCCCGCTGCGGGCAGAGGATGCCGAGCGGATGCTGGCCTTTGCGAGAGCTGCAGGGCAGGAGACAAAAAACCTCACCTTTGGCCCGGAGGGCCTGCCGCTGGGTACAGAGGCCGAGCGCGCATACCTTGCAGCACATGGGCAAGGGGCAGACTCCTGCGAGCTGGGCGCCTTCGACGGCGAAACGCTGGCGGCCACAGGCAGCGTTTCGCGCGTGGCGTGCCGCCCGCGCATGGCCCACCGCTTCAGTGTGGCCGTTAGTGTGCGCAAAAGCTACTGGGGGCGGGGCATCGCTACCGCAATGATGGAGCGGCTTATTGCGGAGGCAAAGGCGAGAGGCGCCGAGGTGCTGGAACTGGCAGTACTCTGCACCAATGCGGCTGCCATCCATGTGTACGAAAAGATGGGCTTTTGTATCGCAGGCACATACCGCAAATTTTTCCGCTATGGCCCGGGCGACTATGCAGACGCCTATTGGATGAACCTGTATCTTTGAACATGGGCCCGTGCAGGCGTTTGCCCTGTACGGGCCTGCGGCATACCGGACGGAATGCCGTACGGAAAGGGGGGCGCCTTGTGCGCAGCAACACATTTTCCACATGGGCCCTGTCGGTGATGGGCCTTGCCGTGTTCTGGCTTCTTGCCGGCAGCCTTACGGCTGAAACAGTGCGGCTGTACCCGTTTGTATTGCTGTTTTTTTATCAGCTGTATTATTTCTCCGCAGGCTTGTTTGCGCCGCATGGCGATATGGAAGCAGGCGCATGGGCACTGCGGCGCGGCAAGGTGCTGCTTGGCCTGTATGCGTTGTGCGGGCTTGCCGGCCTGGCGCTGTATCTTTTGTGCGGTGCGCCCGGTACGGAAGGGCCTGCCGCACTGGCCGTGCAGTTTGTTTTTGGGCTTGGCACCGCGCCTTTCGGCAGCGGGCTTTTGTGGCTGCTGCCCAGTACATTTTTGACGGAATTTTTATTTGTTCTGCTGCGCCGCATATTTCCGGGCAGGTGGTTTCTGCTGTTTGCCTGCGGCCTTGTCAGCCTTGGCGCCAGCATGGTGTACGGCCTGCCGGGCCAGGTGGCATACGGGGCTGACGGCGCGCTGCGCTATCTTGTCTATTATGCACTGGGTGCCGTGGTGGCGGCGTTTGTGCAAAAACAAAAGCAGGGCAAAACCTCTCTCCCACGCAGCCTGCGCTTGTGCGCACTGGGGGTGGGCTGCCTTTCACTGGCGCTGGTGGCATTCTGCTTCTGGTTCGGTACCGGGTGGGCCACAAGCCGCCTGGGCGGGCGGTTTCTGCTTGTGCAGGCAGCCACCTTTGTGTTTGCACTGGCGGGCATTACCAGTATGGCGCTGGCGGCATTTGTGCTGGCACGCCTGCGCCTGTGCGCGGCCGTGGGGCGTGCCGCGGCAGCCGTGCTTGGCCTTGGCGGCGTGCTGGCGCTGTGTGTGGATACAGCCGCCAAGGCTTTGGGCGTGCCACGCAATCTGGAAAACCAGCTTGTGACGCTGGCGCTTTCTGCGGGCATCTGCGCGCTGTGCGCCGTGCTGTGGCATTTGTGCCGCAAAAAGCTGCCTGTGATATTCGAGGCTGGTGAATGAGTATGCATTATGAAGAGGCATTGGCCTGGGTGCACGGCCTTCCGCGCCTGTGCAGCGCGCCCGGCCCGCAGAACGAGCATGCCCTGCTGGAGGCGCTGGGCCGCCCGCAGGACGCGCTGAAGTTTGTGCATGTGGCGGGCACCAACGGCAAGGGCAGCGCCGTGCTGATGCTGGCCAGTGTGCTGAAGGCCGCCGGCTTGCGCGTGGGTGCCACTGTGAGCCCATTTGTGCTGGATTTCCGCGAGCGGTTTCAGCTGAACGGCGAAATGATAGGCAAGGAAGCCTGCGCCGGCATCCTCACACAGGTGCGTGCCGCCATGGAGCGCATGCCGCCCGCACAGCGCGGGCAGATAGCGGAATTCGATGCTGTCACGGCCGCGGCCCTTCTCTGGTTTGCACAGCAGGGCTGTGACATCGTGTGTATGGAGACGGGCCTGGGCGGCAGGCTGGATGCCACCAATGCGGTGGATAACACGCTGGTGGCCTGTATCATGGCCATCGGCAAGGACCATACCGAGCTTTTGGGAGATACCTGTGCCCGCATCGCTGAAGAAAAGTGCGGCATCTTCAAGCCCGGCTGCTCTGTTGTGGCATACCCGGCCCAGCCGGAAGATGCCATGCGCCAGATAGAGGCCTGCGCGGCAGCCGCACACTGCCCGCTGTGTGTGCCCGAGCTGGAGGACTTTCATTTCCGCCGCGGCGGCCCTTTCGAAAACCGCGTGAGCTACGGCGGGTACGATTTGAATGTCCCATTTGCAGGCAGGCATCAGGCCTATAATGCCGCAGTGGTGGTGCATGCGGCGCTGGCCCTGTGTGAGTATGGGTTCAGCATTTCGGACGAGGCCATCATGCAGGGCATTGCCGCCGCGCGCAACCCCGCGCGCATCGAGGTGTTGCAGCGGCGGCCGCTTGTCATTTTGGACGGCATGCACAACCCGGACGGCGCGCGCGCCCTGGCGGCCGTTCTGCGGGCAGAGCATGTGCAGGGCCTGACGGCGGTGATGGGCGTTCTGCGCGGAAAGAATGAGACAGAGATGCTGCGCGCCCTTTCGCCGTACCTTGCGCGCATTTATGCCGTGCAGCCGCCGTCGCCGCGCGCCCTTGGCGCGGAAGAACTGGCCGCGGCGGCAGGGCGCGTGTGCAAAGATGTCTCTGTCTGGCACGACGTGCGGCAGGCCGTGCAGCACGCGCTGCAAAATAGCTGCGGCGGCGTGCTCATCTGCGGCAGCCTGTATCTGGCGGCCCAGGTGCGCCCGATGCTCCTTTCCTGACGCCTGCGGCGAACTCTGACAAAAAATACGAAGCATACAGCTTATGATGGTTTCATAAGCTGTATGCTTCTTTTTTTGCCGCTTTTGGCAGAATGGCGCTTCTGTGAGGCAAAAGGCCGGGCATGGGCGGCTGGGCAGTGAAACGGCATATGTAATTTAAGCCAAGGAGATCATAACTATGACACAAGTGCAGCTGCAACAGAATGGAAAAACACTAACCGCAAAGCTGTCCGGTGAAATTGACCACCACTGGGCGGGCATTCTGCGCGAAAAGATAGACGAGCATATCCAGGCCACGAGGCCCGCGGTGACACTGCTCGATTTTTCTGCCGTCACATTTATGGATTCTTCCGGCGTCGGGCTCATTCTCGGGCGTTACAAGCTGGCCAGAGAACTGGGCGGCACCGTGGTGGTGCAGAATGTGCCGAAAGATATCCGCCGCATGCTTGCTTTGGCGGGCATCGATTCAAAAGAGGAGGAAGCATGATGAAAGCGTTGAACACCATGAAGGTGGCTTTCCCCAGCCGCAGTGCCAACGAGGGGTTTGCGCGAAGCGTAGTGGCGGCCTTTGCCGCCCAGGCGGACCCCACTATGGACGAACTGGCAGACATCAGGACGGCTGTCAGCGAGGCCGTAACAAACTGTATCGTCCACGCCTATCCGGATTGCATTGGGCCTGTCACTATCACCGCTTCCCTGCGGGAGGACGGCGTGCTGCGCATTGTCGTCACGGATAAGGGGTGCGGCATAGAGGATGTGCCCCAGGCTATGCAGCCCATGTTTACCACAGGCGGGCCCGAACGCGCGGGCCTTGGCTTTGCCGTGATGGAAAGCTTTATGGACCGTGTGAAAGTGCGCTCTGCGCCCGGGAGGGGTACGCGGGTTACGCTGGAAAAGAAGCTGGGCCGGCGCTGAGTACATAACCAATATGGAAAGGGAGGGGCCCCATGACGGCCACGGCGCAGCAGCGCGCAGAATTCATTGAAAAAAACCTGGGGCTCGTGCACGCATGTGCGGGCCGGTTCCGCGGCAGAGGCATTGAATACGAGGATTTATACGGCGCGGGCTGCGTGGGCCTGGTGAAGGCCTGCGACGGCTTCGACGAAAGCCGGGGCCTGTGCTTTTCCACCTATGCGGTGCCGGTGATATTGGGCGAAATAAAAAAGCTGTTCCGCGACGGCGGCAGCGTGAAGGTCAGCCGCGGGCTAAAAGAGCTTGGCATGAAGGTGGCGGCCGTGCGGGAAAAGCTGCTCAAGCAGACCGGGCAGGAGCCGACCGTCATGCAGATAGCAGCCCGGCTGGAGGTGACGCCGGAGCAGGTGGCGGATGCCATGACGGCAAGCCTGCCGGCGCTCAGCCTCACGCCGGTGAACAGCGAAGACGGCAACCGGGAATTCGACATTCCGCAGGAGAGCTGTGAGGAGGCACTGGCAGACCGTCTGAGCCTGAAGAGTACGCTGCACACGCTTGCCCCGGAGGACAGGCGCCTCATCTACCTGCGCTTTTTCAAAAATAAAACGCAAAGCGAAACAGCGCGCATCCTCGGCACCACGCAGGTGCAGATTTCGCGCCGCGAGCGCAAGATTATCCAGGCCATGCGCAGGCAGATGCTTCAATAGAACAAAGGCACCGTAAAAGTTAACAGAATAAGGTGTTACGGCACACGGCATATTTTATATGCCGTGTGCTTTTATCCAAGGGCGGCACAGGCAAGTGCAAGAGCTGGTCGCTAGGCAGAAAAACCAGGCTTCCGCACCGGCGTATTTCGCCGGTTTTATAGTTTCAGTAAATTATTCTCAAAAAAAGATAAAATTCATCTTGACATTGAAAACAGGACGTGATATTATATGAAAGCTGTCCGACAGGGCAGCGCGCGAACCTTCAAAACTGCAAAACAGCTTAAAAAATCCCGAAAAAAGTTCTTGACAAAGTGGAACGGATGGGATATAATATAAAAGCTGTCCGCGGGAGCGGGTGAGTGAAAAGGACCTTGAAAATTA
>JAGZUF010000025.1 GCA_018380115.1 Oscillospiraceae bacterium
TGAGCATCCCGCCGCCTGACTGTGATACGACAAGATATCCTGCGTTTCTTTCTGTTTTTTCTTCATTTTTACTGTCCACGAAACCGGGAAGGGCACAAGCTGCTGCCCTTATGCCGGAACAGCTTGTTTTGCTGGCCGCCGATGCAGAAAAGCTGGCGTGTGCGTTTGGCATGAGTTATCAGGGAGAGAAGATAGGGGAGCGCTTTCGGGACGTCCTTCTGGAACAGGAGGAAAAGGCGAAGGCGGATATTCGGAATTATTTGTGGCACAGCTTTTGGCTCATCATCCGGAAAGAAGACGGCACCGTGATCGGAATGGTGGATTTTAAGAATGTTCCCGCTGAAAAAGGGAATGTCGAGATAGGTTATGGCCTCGGGCGGCAGCACGAGCGCCGCGGATATATGACGGGGCGGTGCAGGCCATGTGCGGCTGGGATAAGCGGCAGCGGGCGGTGGCGCACATCATTGCGCAGACAGAGCCGGGAAACCTTGCGTCAGAGCAGGTTTTGGGAAAATGCGAGTTCAGGAGATATGCCAAAGGGCCTGCGGCGTGGTGGATATTATAAAGTACCGCCCAGCGGAGCGGTATGCTGCAATGGGAATGTAACGGAAAGCAGAAATGCAGAAAAAACAGGCCGCCGGGCGTACGCCCCGGCGGCCTGCTGGTTTTATGCTGATATGGCACAGGCCGTTATTCCTCCTGCGTCAGGCGGCCGATGAGAAGCTCATACAGTTCGTCGCCGTGGGCGATGAACCGTTCCCGTGCAAGCTTTGCGGAAAATTTATCCGGCATAGCCACTGTCAGGCAGAACAGAGGGGCGCCCTCCTCTTCAATGCTGCAATGCACCAGATATCCGTTCGGCGCCTCCTCCAGCCGCACTTTGTGCTGGGCGCTTTTACGGGCAAACAGCTGCGCGCGCACCACCGCACGCGAGGCGCACTCGCGCACCGTAAGCGGAACGTCGTCCTGCAGGGTGTCCGCCACCTCGCGCCCCTTGGGCAGAATGTGGTAGCCGTCTTCACGCTTTTCTACAAGGCCCTGCTCACACAAATCAGAAAGACAGGCGGCAAACTCAAAGTAGTTCACCAGCGCCTCATTCAGAAGGGCGGCTTCCAGCTCTTCACCGGTGAGGGGGGAAGCGGCATTTTTGATAAGATAGCACAGCAGAATGCGTATTTCAGTGGAAGAATTCAGCCCGCCCGGCTTGACACCGGCAGTAAAGGCGTTTCCAGCCATCTGGCGGCCTCCTTTTAAATACCCCTGTGCGCACAGCCGGCCGCTGTGCAGGGGCGCTCTCTTTTACCTTTATTGTACCCCAAACCGGCCCGCTTGTAAAGAATTGGGCGCGCAGGTGAAAGGAACAGAAGGCATCCATGTTCAGGCAAACACAGTTTCCATACGCTTTGTGCTCTCCGGTGTGGAATAACACCATGCATCCATGTGGCTGCCCTGAAAAAAGCGGCGCAGCGGCAGGCGAAGGCCAGCTTCCTCCAGCACCTGCGTCACGGCAAGCTTTACCTTCATGCGCTGGGGGCAGATGCTTTTGATGTATACGCTCACCAGCTGGCCGGGCGCCAGCGTGTCGTCGGGCTCGGCCAGCCCGGCCAGGTTCGGCGCAAGCTCTATGAACACACCGTAGCTTTCCACGCTGCGCACAACGCCTACAACTGTCTGCCCGGCGGCAAAGCGCGCGGCGTTTTCCTGCCATGTGCCCAGCAGCTCCTTCATGGTGAGAACGAGGCGCCCGGCCTCATCCCGTGTTTTGACAAGGCATTCTATATCCTGACCGCAGGCTACACGGTCTGATGGGCTTTGGATGCGCGAGACAGACATGC
The DNA here is from genome assembly GCA_018380115.1 of Oscillospiraceae bacterium. Classification (GTDB taxonomy): domain Bacteria; phylum Bacillota; class Clostridia; order Oscillospirales; family Ruminococcaceae; genus Ruthenibacterium. Next base: position 1,836 of record JAGZUF010000025.1, read on the forward strand.
AGTCTATCGGCATCAGGGCAGAAATGCCGCAGCCCACATCACAGAAAGCGCCGAAGGGCTCCAGGCGAGTCACACGGGCGCGCAGCACGTCGCCGGGCGCAAGAAGGTCCAGATATTCTGCCTTGCACATCTGTTGTGCCTGCGCGCGGGAAAGCGTAGCCACGGGCGGCTGCTGTGTCTCGTCCAGCGCCTGCACGGTAAAACATACTGTGCGACCCACGCGGGTAATCAGCGCTACATCGCGCACACAGCCCTCCCGCACGCCCCAGGCGCACTCTTCGTGGGGCATGATGCCCAGCGCCGCGCCCAGGTTCAGCCGCAGGGCCTTGTTTTCATCGAACATCAGCGCGCGCCCGCACAGAAGCTCCCGCGCCCGCATTGCATTTTGCAGTGCGGCCAGGCTGTAGCCATCGGGGCAGCGCATGGCCCCTTCGGCGGAGAATTTCATGTAGTCCACCATCCTTTTCGGCAGGCGGCTTGCCGGCCGCCGCCCGCACTGTTTCTCGCCGCGGCATTGGCGGCGCAGTAAAATATATGTGAACTTTGCGCCGATTATTTGCAAGCTTGGGGGTTTTAGGCTATACTATATGAAGATATGGGGCGGAAGACGCGGCCGGGGCGCCGCTTTCAGCCTGCATCTTTTCGAAAGAAGGAGGCCGTGGGATGGACGTGCGCGTGGGCGACCACATCCTGACAAAAAAGCCGCACCCCTGCGGTGCCAGTGAATTTGCGGTTCTTCGCGTGGGAATGGATTTTCGCATCCGCTGCGTGAAATGCGGCCGCGAGGTGATGGTGGCGCGCAGCAAAATTGAAAAGAATATTAAGAAAATTGTGCGCGAGGCTCTGCCGCTTTAGCAGAGCTTCTTTCTATGCGGGCGCAGGGGGGCATCCCCCGCGCAGACGTGCTATTTCAAGAAGGAAGGAAGCTTTGCACATGACAGAAAAGCTGCGCGCTGTGCGCGCGCGATACGACGAATTGGGCCAGCTTTTGCAGCAGCCCGGCATTGCGGCAGACCCGGCGCAGTATGCCCGCCTGATGAAGGAATATAAAAGCCTGACGCCGCTTGCCGAAGCGTGCGATGCCTATGCGGCGGCCCGGCGTGCCTTTGACGGCGCAAAAGAGCTGCTGGAAGAGGGCGGCCTTGAGCCGGAATTGAAAGAGATGGCCCAACAGGAATACGGCGAGACAAAGCAGCGCTTGGCGCAGCTGGAGGAAGAAATAAAACTGCTGCTTTTGCCGAAGGATGAAAATGATGATAAAAATGTCATCGTGGAAATACGCGGCGGCGCGGGCGGCGAAGAAGCGGCGCTGTTTGCCCACAGCCTGTACCGCATGTACAGCATGTACGCCGAGGCACAGGGCTGGAAGACTGAGCTTATCGGTGCAAACGTCACCGAGTTGGGCGGCATGAAGGAAGTAAGCTTTTCCGTGGAGGGGGCGGGCGCATACAGCCGTATGAAGTTCGAAAGCGGCGTGCACCGCGTGCAGCGCGTGCCGGAGACAGAGGCCCAGGGCCGCGTGCACACCTCCACCGTTACCGTGGCCGTGATGCCGGAGGCCGAAGAGGTGGAGTTTGAGCTGGATCCCGCAGATTTGAAGATAGACACGTTCCGTTCTTCCGGTGCGGGCGGGCAGCATATCAACAAAACGTCCTCTGCCATCCGTGTCACCCACATTCCCACCGGCATGGTGGTGGAATGTCAGGATGAACGCAGCCAGTACAAGAACAAGGACAAAGCCCTGAGGGTGCTGCGCAGCCGCCTGCTGGCACAAAAGCAGGCGGAACAGGATGCGCAGCTTGCCGCCCAGCGAAAAAGCCAGGTGGGCACGGGCGACCGGTCAGAGCGCATCCGCACATACAATTACCCGCAGGGCCGCGTGACGGACCACCGCATTGGCCTTACCCTGTATAAGCTGGATTCCATTTTGGACGGTGCGTTGGATGAAGTAATCGATGCGCTGGCAACGGCAGACAGGGCGGAAAAGCTGAAGGCGGCCGGGGAGGAGGGTGCATGATAAAAACAGAGCTTCTTGCGCCCCGGCCGGATGCGATTGAAAAGGCTGCGGGCATCCTGCGCGCGGGCGGCCTTGTGGCAATTCCCACTGAGACGGTGTACGGCCTGGCTGCAAACGCGCTGGACGGCGCTGCAGTAAGCGCCATTTTTGCCGCCAAGGGCCGCCCACAGGATAACCCCCTCATCTCGCACATCGCGTCGATGGATATGCTGGGCATGGTGGCCGGCCACGTGCCGCCGCAAGCACAAAGGCTGGCGGAATGCTTCTGGCCCGGCCCGCTGACGATGGTGCTGCCGCGCGGCGGCGCCGTAGCAGACGAGGTGTGTGCGGGGCTGGAGACTGCCGCCGTGCGCATGCCCAGCCACCCGGTGGCGCAGGCCGTGATACGCGCGGCGGGCGTCCCGCTGGCCGCGCCGTCAGCAAACCTTTCCGGCAGCCCAAGCCCTACCACCGCGCAGGACGTGCTGGCGGATATGGCCGGGCGCGTGCCGCTTATCTTAGACGGCGGGGCCTGTGAGGTGGGGGTGGAATCCACTGTCGTCTCACTGGCCGGGTCCATTCCGGTGCTTTTGCGCCCCGGCGGCGTCACCAAAGAACAGCTTGAAGCCGCTTTGGGCTGCGAGGTGCAAATGGCCCATGCAGTGCTGCACGGTCTGCGCGAGGGCGAGACAGCGGCCTCGCCGGGCATGAAATACAAGCATTATGCGCCGAAGGCAGAAGTAACGCTGGTAAAAGGCGCATTCCACGCATATTGTAATTATGTGGCTGTGCATGCGGGGCCGGGCGTGTTCGCGCTGTGCTATGAAGGCGAGGAAGCCGCACTGTGCGTGCCTGCTGTTGCCTATGGCCGGAAGGAGGACGCAGCCAGCCAGGCGCATGCGCTGTTTGCAGCCCTGCGGGAGCTGGACCGGCGCGGCGCCCGCACCGTCTATGCGCGCTGCCCGCGGGAGGATGGCGTGGCGCTGGCGGTGTATAATCGTATTTTGCGCGCGGCGGCGTTCCGGGTGGTAGAGGCATGAAAACAGTTGCTATTACAGGCCGCTCGGGCTGCGGCAAAAGCACCGTGGCGCAGTATTGCCGCAGCAGGGGCTTTCCTGTGCTGGACGGCGACGCCGTGGCACGTGAGGTGACGCAGCTCGGCAGCCCATGCCTTCCGGCACTGGCAAAGGCGTTTGGCGCCGATATTCTGGACGAGGACGGCGCGCTGCGCCGCGGCGTACTTGCACAGCGGGCATTTGCCACAAAGGGGGACGCCCGCCGCCTGACAGATATCACCCACCCCGAAATCGTGCGAAGGCTGCTTGCGGGTGTGGCGCAGGCGCGCGCTGCGGGCGCGAAGCTTGTGTTTGTAGACGGCGCCGTTATCGTGGGCGCACCGTTCGAACCGTTCTGTGACGCTATTATTGTGGTGCGTGCGCCGCAGCAGGTGCTGGAGCAGCGCATTATGCGGCGCGACGGCATTTCGCGGCAGGCCGCACAGGCCCGGCTGGCCTCTCAGCTTGCGCAGGAGAAGCTGGACGCCGCGGCTACCTTTCTTCTGGACAACACCGGCAGCGAGCAGGCTCTGCGGGCCCAGGCCCGGGCCGTGCTGGAAAACCTTCTAAAAGAGGGGATGAAATGAGCAAGCGACGCAAGCGTTTTTTACTTTTGGCTCTTTTGGCTGTATGCATCTGCGTGTTCCTGTTTTTTGCCCGCGTGGGCGGCAATATCTGGCGCGCTGTTTACCCGCGCACCTACCGGACGTATGTGGAATATTATGCGGATAAATACGGCCTTGAATATGCGCAGGTGTATGCTATTATCAAAACGGAAAGCGGCTTTAAGCCGAACGCGCTCTCAGCCGTAGGGGCGCGCGGCCTGATGCAGATTACGGAAGAAACGTTTGACTGGATTAAGACCAAAATAGCCCCCAGCGAGCCCGTCACCTTTGACGATTTGTATAACCCTGAGGTGAACATCCGCTTTGGAACCTATTACCTGCATTATTGTATGGAACGGTATGCCGGAGACCTTGCCACGGCCAGCGCGGCCTACCACAGCGGCCAGGGCCTTGTGGACCGCCTGCTGGAGGATGCGCGCTATTCCGATGACGGTGTAACGCTGCACACCTTTCCATACGAGCAGATGAACCTGTATGTGCACAAGGTGGAGCGCAATTACAAGAAATATCAGGAGCTTTATACCTGACATGGCTTGCAAATAAATGGAACAGAAAGGAAGCAGAAACAATGGAACAGAAAACTGCAAAAGAGCTGGAGGAAGAGCTGCTGTTCAGCCAGCCGCATATTTCAGACGGATGGCCTGCCGCACGCGAAGAGGCAGAGGCCTTTTGTGAAGACTACAAGGCGTTTCTGGACAAAGCGAAAACCGAGCGTGAGGCTGCCGCAGAGATAGAAAAACGCCTTGTGGCGGCAGGCTACCGGCCGTTTGACCACATGGAGAAAACCGAGCTGAAGCCGGGAGAAAAGGTGTATTACAACAACCGAGGCAAGGCCATTCTTGCCGCCACTATTGGCACGCGCAGCCTGGAGGAGGGCGCGCATTTCATGATAGCGCATATCGATTCGCCCCGGCTGGACCTGAAGCCTAACCCTTTGTATGAGGACGGCGGCCTTTCGCTGTTCAAAACGCATTATTACGGCGGCATCCGCAAATATCAGTGGAGTGCCACGCCGCTTTCCCTGCATGGCGTTGTGTATAAACGCGGCGGCGAAAAGGTTGAATTCTGCGTGGGCGAGGCGCCGGGCGACCCTGTGTTCTGTGTGACAGACCTTCTGCCGCACCTCAGTGCAGACCAGAACCGGCGTCCCCTCAGCGAGGGCCTGAAGGGGGAAGAGCTGAACATTGTGGTGGGCAGCATCCCCTATGCCGGAAAAGAGGCGAAAGAGCGCATCAAGCTTTATACCATGCAGCTTTTAAACGACCGCTACGGCATTACGGAGCGCGACTTCACCCGCGCTGAAATAGAGGCCGTGCCGGCGTTCCGGGCCGTGGACGTGGGCTTTGACCGCAGCATGATAGGCGCCTACGGGCATGACGACCGTGTATGTGCATACACGGCTCTTCGCGCCGAAATCGACGCGAAGGCGCCTGCCTTCACTACGCTTTGTGTGCTGACCGATAAGGAAGAGGTGGGCTCGGAAGGCACGACGGGCCTGCAGGGCGATTATACCTTCCATTTCCTGAAGGCGCTGGCGCGTGCGCAGGGGGCAGATTATGAAGAGGTGCTGCGCCGCTCGGTGTGCGTGTCGGCGGACGTGAACGCCGCGCTGGACCCTACGTTCCCGGACGTACACGACCCGCGCAATGCCGCCCGTATGAACTGCGGCGTGTGTCTGACAAAATATACGGGTGCGCGCGGAAAAGGCGCCACGAACGACGCCAGCGCCGAGACGCTGAGCTATGTGACGAACGTATTTGACGAAGCGAACGTTGCATGGCAGACGGGCGAGCTTGGCAAAGTGGACCAGGGCGGCGGCGGGACTATTGCCAAATTTGTGTCGAACCGCAATGTGGATACAGTGGATATCGGCGTGCCCATGCTTTCGATGCATGCGCCGTTCGAGCTTGTGGCAAAGCAGGATGTGCTGATGACATACCGTGCGTTTTTGGCCTTTGCCACGGCCAGGCAGTAAGCTTTTACATCATTGTGCAGTATGCAGAAAAGGCGCCCGCTGGCCGTATGGCCGACGGGCGCCTTTTGCAGTAAAACCGGCGGCACGGCCGGCAGCTGGCCAAGGCTTAAGGTGCAGCAGGTGGCAGGGCGCCCAGTGATTCATGCAGCCATGCAGAAAACTGCTCAAGCTGCCCTGGTGTGTGAAAGTAGTGCTCTGCGCCCGCAGCCGTTTGGATGCGGCAGGTGAACCTTTGCGCAAACGCCTGAAGGGCCTGCGGCCTGCAAAGAAAGTCCTCGCTTCCGCGCAGGATATAGGTGGGTGTGGCCCACATGCAGACGGGGTTTTCTCTCAAATAGCATAAATCAGACCAATACAAGGCCTGCCCATTAGGCAAAAGCAGCTTTTTCTGGCTGCGCAGCACCTCCTGCGGAATGTGGAACTGTGCCATCATGTCCTCTACCATATGCGCCATATCCAGCACGGGGGAAAGAAAAAAGGCGGCCTCCAATGCTTCCTTGCGGCAGGCAAGAAGTCCGGCATAAGCCCCCATGCTGCACCCGAACAGGGCCAGATGAGGCCATTGCAGCCTGGCGTATTGCATTACGGTTTCAAGGTCTGCCGCACAGTTGCGCATGGTACAGGGCCTGCCGTTCTGTGCCCTTGCGCCGTGCTGCGGCAAATCGAAGCTGAGCACCTGCCATCCGTGTGCCTGTGCAGCCTGTGCCAGCAGCACGATGGGGACATCCTTTTTGTGGGACATGCTGCCGTGCGCGGCAACGATGCACCGGCCCGTGGGCACTCCCCACACGGCGGCCGGGATACGCCCTGTTTGTATCTCTACCTCTTCACAATACATGGGGTGCGCTGCGCTCCTTTCTGTTTGCCAGCGCCCTGCCGGATAATCAAGGGTGCTACCATTTAGTGTAGCACAAAGCACGCCCCGCTGGCAATATGGCTTTGCTGCCGCCTGAAGCCGGTGGCCCACGCAGACAGGCAGGCGGCCTTTTTTGTGTTTTGTCAGGCGTGCGGCTTGCTTTTCACATGGGGGTATGGTACAGTCATCTTATCATGTTTGCCTGCGCGCGGAAGGCCCGTGCACAGGATATGGAAAGGGTGGACAGGCATGCAGAATATCGGTTTGGAAGATTTTCTGGAATACAGCTTTCTCTCCAGGCTTCAGCTTTCGCCGGACGGCTCGAAGGCGGCCTTTGTAGTGAGCAGGCAGGATAAAAAGGAAAATAACTATGCCGCGGACATTTATCTGGCACACTGTGCAGAACGCAGCATCACACGGCTGACGCACACCGGCAAAGAGCACGATTTTGTATGGGACGGCGCAGACACGCTGCTTTTCTCATCGCGCCGCTGTGAGGCGGATGAGCCACGGCGTTTTTATCACAAGACGGTGTTTTACCGCCTTTCGCTTTCCGGCGGCGAGGCGTGCCGGGCTTTCGAGCTGCCGTACGATGTGAAGGAGGTGCGCCCCTGCGGCGACGGTGTGCACTATGCTATGGCAGTGCGCCTCGACCATACAAAGCCGGACCCGCGCACCCACACTGTTGAAGAGTGCGAGGATGCAGAGGATTATATCCTTTTGGAGGAAATGCCCTTTGCCACCAATGGCGAGGGCTATACCAGCGGTGTGCGCATGGCGCTGGCCCTGTATGACGCCAAAACAGACGAAACAAGGCTGCTCACGCAGCCACAGTTCATGCTGGGTGCCTTCGAGTGGGCCGGACAGCAGCTTGTATATACCGGCCATGCGTATACAAAGGTAAAGGCGAAAACAAGAGGCATGTATGCCTATGATATGGCCACGGGACAAACGCGCACCCTGGTGGAGGACGGCGCGCTTGCCATTTATCACATTGGCGTAACCGGGGGCACTGTGCTGTTCACTGCGTCGGACCTGAAGCAGTACGGCAGCGCCTCCGGGCAGGATTTTTACAGGCTGAATCTTTCGGGCGGCAGATGTGAAATGCTGCTGGCGCACGAGCTCGTGCCCGGCACAAGCCCCATTACCGACAGCACCTACGGCGGCGGCAGCGGCTTTGTATGCGGGCAGGGGGCCGCGCACTATATTGTGCTGGACCGCTTTGAAAGCCGTCTCCGCAGCATAAATTCCGCCGGGCGGCAGCACGAGGAGCTGGCGTTCTGCGGCGGTATTCAGATGTTCGATATGCGCGGCGGCACCACCGTGTTTGTGGGCATGGAAAAAAACAGCCTGCAGGAGTTGTATGTGCTGCAGGATGGCAGGGCTGTATGTATTTCGGCCTTCAACCGCCCGCTGCTCTCGGCACGTGCAGTGCAGCCCGTGCATTATACGCCGTTTACAAACCGTGCCGGGCAGCAGATAGACGGCTGGGTGCTTATGCCTGCAGGCTATGAAAAAGGGAAAAAATATCCCGGCATTCTGGAGATACACGGCGGCCCGAAAGCGGCCTACGGCGAAGTGTTCTTCCACGAGATGCAGGTGCTAGCGGGGTGCGGCTACTTTGTGTTTTTCTGCAACCCGCGCGGCTCGGACGCGCGCGGCGTGCAGTTTGCGGATGTGCGCGGCAAATACGGCACCATCGACTATGAGGACTTAATGGATTTCACAGACCATATCCTTGCGCATTACCCGGACATCGACGCCTCCCGCGTGGGCGTGACGGGCGGAAGCTACGGCGGCATCATGACGAACTGGATTATCGGCCACACGCAGCGCTTTGCCGCAGCCGTAAGCTGCCGCAGCGTGGCAAACTTTGTAAGTGATTTCGGCCAGTCTGAAATAAGCTATGACGACGACCTCGCTTTGGATTCCAAGCCCTGGGCCGCGCCGGAGCTTTTGTGGAGGGAATCGGCCATGCCGTATCTTTCCGGCTGCAAAACACCCACGCTGTTTTTACATTCCACCGATGACCATACCTGCTGTGTGGAACAGACGAAAGAGCTCTTTACTGCCCTGACGCTTCTTGGCGTGCCCACGCGGGCGTGCCTGTTCAAAGGGGAAGACCACGAGCTTTCCCGCAGCGGAAAGCCGCGCCACCGCGTACGCCGCCTGAAAGAGCTGGTGCAGTGGATGGACGCATGGCTGAAGCCGCAAAGCGGCGGCGCAGTAAGCGGCTGAAATGCGCAGCGGGCATGCCCTGTGTGAAGAGGGCCCCGGCAAAAGGCGCGCCGGCGCAGAAACCCATCGGCTTTGGCACCTGACGCACGCAAACAGCCCGGCAATCCGTCTGGATTGCCGGGCTGTTTTTGCACGCATTCCTTCAAAATCGCCCGGCCAAAACTGCACAGCACCCCTGAAGCGGCAGTTCTTAATGCAGAACAGGGAAGCTTTCCGCAGGCGCCCATTTGGGAGGTTAAGGGAATCTGAAGAAGCTGTGCGCAAGAATTGCCTTTTAGGGGTGATGGTTTCTTGCATCAGCGCTCCTTTTTATAATGCGGGGCAAATGAAGTTGAAAATTATATGTTTTCCAGAAAATTCCACAAAAAACTACAAAAAATGCAGGCTTATTACCCGTATTTTACTTTCAAAACAGACGGTATATGTGATATGTTATATGATATAGACCTGCGGGCATTTCACAGACGGCCCGGTGTCGGGGACGGAGAAATATGAACGCAGAAACATCCTTTTTTGCGGCGCTTGCCATCTATGGGCTGCATATGTATATGGCAACTGTGCTGCTGGTGCTGCCCTTTGGGCAGCGCCACAGGCCAAGCTATTGGCGCATCGCGGTTTATTGTGTCACCGCGGTGGCCTTCTGTATGGTGTTCTTCTGGCCTGCGTCGCCTGTGGTAAACATGCTGCCGCCGGCTGTTTTACTGGCCGTGCACGGGCTGCTGATGCTTGCAGGCTTTGGCGCCGCCTTCTGGCTTACCAAAGCGCAGCTTTGGCCCATGCTGTTCGTCTCCGCACTGATGGGGCAGTATCTGAATGCGGTGTATGCCATGGCGCATGTGCTGGAGCAAAGCTATTTCTCATCAGCACAAACAAAGTGGATCTATTTTGGGCTGTTTGCAGCCATGCTGGCGGCCACGCTGCCTATTGTGCTGCCGGTGTTTCTTTTAGAACTTCGTCCCTTGGTGCAGAAGGGCGGGGCGCGTGTCTCCTGGAAATGGCTTTGGCCCGTTCCGGTGCTGTTCAATGTGGTGTTCCATATCAAATTTTACAATGGAAATTTTACTGCGAAAATTTCCAATAACAAGGCAGACCTTGGCGCGGCGCTGCTGTGGCTGGTGGCCACGTTCGCGGCGTGCATGCTGATACTGCATGCAGTGCGCAAGGGGCTCGCAGGGGCCGAGGCACAGGAAGAGCTGCGGCTTGCAGCGCTGCGCTCGGACATGCAGCGCCAGCAGAACGAGCAGCTTTTGCGCCATATGGAAACGGTGCGCAGGGCAGAGCACGACCTGAGACACCATCTGCACGCCCTGAATGGCCTTGCGCAGGCGCACGGATGCAAAGCTGTGCAGGAGTATATCAGTGCGCTTCAAATCACGGAAGAATCGCAGGGCGTCCTGCCCTGCGCCAACACGGCGCTGAGCGCCGTGTTGAATTATTACTTATCCGGCGCAGTTTCAGCGGGGGTTCAGGTCTCCGGCCATGTGGCGCTTCCCGCAGTTCTGGGCAAAGCAGAAAGCGATATATGCCTTGTGGTGGGCAACCTGGTGGAAAATGCGGCGGCTGCTGCCTGCGGGCAGGCGCAGGGTACAAGGTTCATTCAGGTGGATGCCCGCATGCAGGGCAGCCTGATGTCGCTGTGCGTGAAAAACAGCGGCGCTGCACCGCTGGTATACCGGCACGGGGTGTTGTGGTCTGCCCGGCGGGATGCGGCGGGTATTGGCACAGCTTCAGTAGCTGCAGTATGCGGGCAGCGGCATGGCTTTGCGCGCTATGAACAGAAGGACGGCGTGTTCACGGCCTTTGCCTGCATGGATATTGAACAATAAAAGCTCTGCAGCGGGTATTGGCGGCATGCTTCGGCACGGCCGCCAGAGAGGAGGAAACACAAGCCTTGAAAATCGCTATGGTCGATGATGATGCGTCCCAGCGCGCCGCGCTGCGCAGCGCGGTGCGCAGCTATGCGGAGGGCGCGCATATCCCTGTGGAGGTTGCAGAATTTGAAACAGGGGCACAGCTTATGGAGTATGCCAGCGGGGCAGAGTTCGACGTCATCTTTCTGGATGTCTACATTGGGGAAGAAAACGGCATGGAACTTGCCCGTGCGCTTCGCCGGCATGGAAATACAAGCCTGCTTGTGTTTATTACCGTCAGCGCGCAGCACGCGGTAGAAAGCTACGAGGTGGATGCTTTTTATTACCTGGTAAAGCCGCTGGAGAAAAGTGCGCTGTTCCGTGTGCTGGATAAGTGCGCGGCGGCCTTATATGATAAAAAGCTGCATATCCAGTTAAAAGAGGGCTGGTCATATGTAAATATCCCGCTGGACGATATCCTGTTTGTGGACATGTATAACCACTACGTGCTGGTGCATACGAAGGCGAAGATAAACCGAAGCCACATGCCCTTTCAGGAGATACGCGAAACGCTGTTAAAATATCCACAGTTCGCCTGCTGCTACCGCAACTGCATTGTCAATATGGACAATGCGCGCGGAATGGAAAACCGGGACTTTGTGCTGGAGGGTGGTGTGCGGGTGCCTATTTCCCGCAAGCTTTACACCACTGTGCAGAAGCAGTATGCCGATTATCTGCTTTTTAAGCTGAGCAGCGGCAGGCCATAAGCGGAAGCCGGGGCGGAAACCACCAAAAAACGAGCTTTTTTACCGAAATGCACATCAACGCAAAATATACGGCATGGTATAATAAATCGGATTCTGTACGGCTGCCCGGCAGAGCCTTCAGCGCTCGTGCCGGGCGGTTTTGTGTACAGGGCCGCGGCAGGCATCAAAAGCAGGCAAGGCGGAACGCCGGGCCTTCTTTCCGGTGCGAATGATGAGAGAAGACAGGAGAATGACAGAATGAAAAAATGGTTGGCTGTAATTGCGTGCGGCCTGCTTGCCGTACTGGCGCTGGCCGCATGCGGCGCAAAGGACGACAGCAGCGCCCAGAACACGCTGGAGGCGTCGCTGGTGGCGTTGAGCGGCGACCTGCTTACGGTGCAGGGCACAGACGGCAGCGAGCTGGTGTTTTCCGTGAAGGGCGTGGAAATTGAAAATGCAGAGGCCTACAAGGCCGGGGATGCCGTCACCATCACCTATACCGGCGAGGTGAAGGGCACTGATACCAGCAGGGCCGTGGTGGTCTCAGTGCAGAACCCCGCGGCTGAAAGTGCCCAAAGCGCCGCCCAGCCGGAGGAAAAGAAGCTTACCGGCACGCTGGTGGACGCCACGATGAACGCCATTACCCTTGCGGTGGATAAGGAGGAATACGTTTTCGCCACAGAGGGCGCCGAGATGAAGGTGCTGGACGGCCTTGTGGTGGGCAACACCATCGAGGTGACCTATACGGGCGAATTGAACGGCACCGACACCAGCGGCATCACTGTGGTGCGCATCGTGGACGGCGCGGTGAACACGGTAGAGCAAGCTGCGTCCTCCTCGCAGGCGCAGAGCAATGTGAAGATAACCGAGACGAATGAAAGCGTGTGGGCCACAGCGGGGCTGAACGTGCGCAGCGGCCCGGACACGGATTATAAGCGCATCGGCGGCGTAAAGACGGGCGCCGAAGTAAAGCGCACCGGCGTGACGGACAACGGCTGGAGCCGCATTTTGTACGACGGCAAAGAGGCGTACGCTTATTCGGAATACCTCACCACAAAGCAGCCCGCAGCGCCCGCGGCTACCCCGGCGCCCGGCACAAGCGCCCCCGCGCCGTCCCCGGCGCCCACGCCTGCGCCGCATCCTGAACATACATACGCTGAAATTTCCGGCACAGTGGTGGATGCTTCCATGAGCACCATCACCATTGACACCGGTGCAGGCAGCTACACCTTTAATATTGAAGGCGCCGCACATGATTATAAAAACGGCCTTGCCGTGGGCAACTGGGTGACGATTCAGTTCACCGGCGCTTTGAACGGCACCGATACCAGCGGCGTCACTGTGCTGTGCGTGACAGACCTGGATGACAACGCAAGCCCTGCCGGCGCAGGGGCGGGCATAGGCGCCGGCGCACAGCCGGAAAACGAGATAGGCACCGGCGCAGGCACCGGCGGCATTGGCAACGGCGTTACAGTGGGCTGACCAGGGCCTTTCAAAAGGCGTGAATAAAAAATAAGGAGGAACAGTGCAATGAAGTATTACCTGAAGCAGAAGCTGGTATCTCTGCACCATGCCATGAAGATTTTTGACGAGCAGGACGAGCTTGCCTACGAGGTGGAAAGCAAAATGCTTTCTCTGCACGACAAGACGTACCTGAAAGATGCACAGGGCGGCGAGGTGGCCTATCTGCATGCCAAAGCCTTCAGCCTGCACGAGGTGCATTATGTGGATATGGCCGACGGCACTTCTTTCGAGCTCAGCACAGAGCTGTTCCACCTGACGAAAGATATTATTCATATTGATGCTCTTGGCTGGGAGCTGCACGGCGACATCACCTCGCACGATTATCAAATCATCGACGAAGCCTCGCACAGCATCCTGGCAACGGTGCACCGCAAATTCTTCTCGCTGCACGACGTGTACGAGATAGAGATTTTCAACGAGGAAATGCGCGATATTCTGATGGCGGCCATCATTGTGCTGGAGCATATCCACTCCGGACGGGATGCGGCGCGCGCCGCTTCGGCGGGTGCCGGCGCTGCGGCAGCGGCTTCCGCCAATGCAGAACAGGATAACTGAACCGGCACTGCCGGGTTGGAATGGAAAGGGGTAAACCGGGATGGAAAACCTTTGGACGGTAATACTGGCCGTGTTGGGCGCTTATCTGGCTGTGGTTCTGGCCATTGCCGTGCTCACCGTCATTGCATGGTGGCGCCTGTTCAGCAAGGCGGGGCAGGCCGGCTGGAAATCTGTTGTGCCGGTGCTGAATGTGTATACGCTTTATAAAATATGCTGGAAGCCGGTGTATTTCTGGCTTGCGCTTTTAAGCTCGGCGGCGGCCGCCGTATGCGGCGTATTCATCGACCTTGAACAGCCGCAGACGGCGCTTGCCCTTGCGGCGCTGGCGCTGATTGCGCTTTCCGGCGTGCTGTATATCGTCATGAATTTCAAGCTGGCAAAGGCCTTCGGCCATGGCGTGGGCTTTGGCCTTGGGCTCATGCTTCTGCACACGCTGTTCGTCATGGTGCTTGCCTTCGGCACCTCGCGGTATGTGCATGCGGCTGGCAGCGGCGAACATACAGCCTGAACATATGCAGAAAGTCAGGCCCCCGGCAAAGCCGGGGGCCTGTGTAAGCCCTGAAAGGGCATACTGCCGGCAAGCCTCTCAAGAGGCACGGAATACTCTGTCTTTTGCATCACCTGCTCTGCCCTCCGTAAGCGGGGTTCTTTCCGTTGCGTGCTGCAGCTTTTGGGGATTGAATACCATCCCACTTCGCTCGGAACTGACAGCGAAAGCCCTTTTACGCTCCCCGGCACAGCCGCAGGGCGCCGTTTCGCAAAAACAAATAGTCAGGCCCCCGGCAAAGCCGGGGGCCTGTGTAAGCCCTAAAAGGGCATCGTACCGGCAAGCCTCTCAAAAGGCACTGAAAAAAATCCACCGCCTGCATCACTTGTCTTGCGGCCCGTAAACGGGCGCCGTTTGTCCAAGATTATCCTTCTGGCAATCGTAAAGTTGTTCATTTCTTCCCGCTTCGCTCAATGCTGGAAGCGAAAGCTTTTTTACTCTCCCCAGCTCTGCTGGGGGCATTTCGCTAAAGCAGACCAACAGAAAAGGCCGGGCGTGCTGAAAAAAGCACACCCGGCCTTTAGGCGCGTTGCCGCAAGAACTCATTGTCCCTGAAAGAAAATTTTTGTGCATAGCTTCTTCAGATTTTCTTCACAAACACAAAGGGCGCCTGCGAAAAGCCTTCCAGCTCTGCATCAAAAGCTGCCGCTTGCGGGGGAGGGGCTGGACAGCTTTGGCCCGGCGGCTTTGGCGGAAGGGTGTGCAAAAAAGTCCGGCAAGCCACAGGCTTGCCGGAATTTTTGCGTGCATCAGGTGCCAAAAAGCGTCGACCAAAACCGATGTTTTCTGTGCCAACATGCCTTTTGTCAGCCGCCCTTTGCGCGCAGCCGCCCGTAATAAAACATGTACTGCTGGATGACGCCCTCGAACCCGGCATAGGGGGCAAGCTCGAAATGGCCGCCGTATTCTTCATCAATGACGCGGTTGATCCACACATCGCGCGGAAAGCCGTCCAGCCGGTGGTAACCAAACAGCATCACGCAGTTCGCCACCTTTACCCCTACGCCGGGCACGGCCAGCAGGGCCTGCTGCAGCGCAGGGCTTTCTGCCCGGCACAGAGCGGCAAGATCCAGTGCGCCCGAGGCGGCAAGGCGCGCCGCCTCATGCACATAGCCTGCGCGGTAGCCAAGGCCGCAGGCTGCAAGCTCGCCCATGGAAAGGCCCGCAAGCCTGCGCGGCGTGGGGAAGGCAAAGAAGCCGCCGCCCGCATGGCGGATGGGCGCGCCCGCGCGCAGGCACAGCTGCTGTACGCAGCGCCGGATGGCCGGGATGCTTTTGCGCTGCGAGATAATAAAGGTGATAAGCATTTCCCATGGCTGCTGCCGCAGGATGCGGATGCCGCGCCCTGCCTCGGCCGCGCTTGTAAGAAAGCCGTCGGAGGCGGGTATGGCGGCGCGGAAGGCGGCGTAGTCTGTGTCCATGTCAAAATAGGCCCTCCACACCTCTTCGTACTGCTTTTGGGTGCAGTGCAGCGCACAGCCGCCCGCCACGGCGTCTATCCTCAGCACACGGCCCAGGGCCGTCAGCGTATAGCGCCCGGCCCCCGTCTCCTCCATGCGGAAGCACTGGCCGCTTTCCGCTATTTTTTTAATGTCAAGGTCGGGGGAATACAGCGTTACCATAGCAATTCCTTTCCGCCCAAAAGCCGGGCGTTAAAATATGTGACGGGCATCCTGCACAAAGCGCCGCTGCGCGGGGCTGCCCTCTGCACGCCATACGGCGCGGCGTTTCAAATCGTACAGGACGGCCCACACCGTGCCGTGCCCGCTGTGCCTGTCATACTGACAGAGAAAGCCCTCTTTTCCCGCAAGCAGCGCCATGGCGCCCGGAATATCCATCCCGGCGGCTTTGGCGCCCAGCGCGCGCAGCATCGTCCGATAGCGCGGCGCTGCCGCCCAGTCATCCACGCCCTCAAGGCGTTCGGCGCGCATGGCCGGGGTGTGAAAGGCGTTGGCGGCGCACACAAAGGGCTGGTGCGGCGCGGGGCGCAAAATCTCCATGCGGCGGCAGCTGCATTCCACCAGCGCAATGGCGCCGCCTGCATCGGCCAGCGTCAGTGTCTGCGCGCTGGCAACCGGCACGCTGTGCAGCAGCGTCAGGGCTTCGTCCACAGTGCGGCAGGTTTCCAGCATCAGGCGCAAAAGCATGCCCGCGTTCAGCCCAGGCCGGATATGGCTGGGCGCCACTGCGGTAAGGCCCGCGGCAAAGCCGTGCTCGTTCACGCCGTCCTCTATTTCTATAAAGGCCGTTGTGTTGCCTGTGAAATGAAAGCCGCCCCCGTCAAGCCTGTATATGACGTTCATGTTCAGGTGCCGCAGTGCAAGCAGAAAATCGCTGTTGCGCGCAAGAAACGCCTGCGCCCCGTTCGATACCGCAAAGCAGGAGCAGCGGCAGGCAGGCGGCATGGCATACATGCTAAACAGCACGGCCTGCAGGGCCTGAGGCGCACAGCCCTGCCCCTCGGCAAGGCCGTCTATCTCCTGCAGAACGGCAGGGAAAAACTGCCGGTATATGGGAACACACTGCTGTGCGAACTGCAGGCGCGCCTGCGTGATGGGAAAAGGTACGTTCTGCAAAATTAAATTGCCGTGCGAGGCCAGGCGCCGCCCCCAGCGAAGCCCGGCTTCGCGGTGGGTGCCGCGGTAAGTGACATGGTACATGGTTTGTGCCCTCCTTTTAATTGGTTAATGGAGAGCTGCCGGCAGTTCTGAATGCGCCCGCGCACGCGAAAGCCGCGCGGTACTTCATTCAGCATAAAGGAATAAAAAATAGTTGTCAAGGCAGGTGCCCTGTGTAAACGGTGCCATGCAGGGCATGACGTTGCGGACGGCGGACAAACAGGATATAATGATGAAGATAACCGAACTTACTTCGACAGAAGGTGCCAGCAAATGTATATTGCCGATTTACATATCCATTCCCGCTTTTCGCGCGCCACCAGCAGGGACGGCGACGCGCCGCATCTCGATTTTTGGGCCCGCCGCAAGGGCATTGGGCTGGTGGGCACAGGGGATTTTACCCACCCCGCATGGCGCGAGGAGCTGCGGCAGCACCTTGAGCCAGCGGGACAGGGCGTATACCGGCTGAAAGAAGAGCTGCGCCTGCCCGGAGCGGCACCGGGGCCAGCCCCGCGCTTTGTGGTGACGGGCGAGATAAGCTCTATCTACAAGCGCGGTGGAAAAACGCGCAAGGTGCACAATGTCATTCTTCTGCCCAGTCTGGAGGCCGCAGACGAGCTTTCCGCCCGGCTGGAGGCCATTGGAAATATCCGCTCCGACGGCAGGCCCATTCTCGGCCTGGACAGCCGGGATTTGCTGGAGCTCACATTGGAGGCATGCCCTGAGGCAGAGTTCATCCCCGCCCATATCTGGACGCCGCATTTTTCCATGTTCGGCGCATTTTCGGGCTTTGACACCATAGAGGAATGCTTTGCAGACATGACGCCTCATATCCACGCGGTGGAAACGGGCCTTTCGTCCGACCCGCCGATGAACTGGCGCGTATCCATGCTGGACGGGTTGACGCTGGTGTCGCATTCAGACGCGCATTCGCCCGCAAAGCTGGGCCGCGAGGCGGACCTGCTGAGCACAGGCGTCTCTTACCCGGAATTGGTGCGGGCCATCCGCACAGGCGAGGGGTTCTGCGGCACGGTGGAATTTTTCCCGGAGGAGGGCAAATACCATCTGGACGGGCACCGCAGCTGCGGCGTGTGCCTGACGCCTGCCGAGGCCATGCAGCGCGGCGGGCTGTGCCCCGTGTGCGGCAAAAGGCTGACCATTGGCGTAGAGCACCGCGTGGAGGAGCTGGCGGACAGGCCCGCGGGCTTTCGCCCGAAGGGCGCGAAGCCGTATGAGAGCCTGGCGCCGCTTCCCGAGGTGATAGCCGCCTCCACGGGCCTTTCGGCGGGCAGCAAAAAGGTGGCGCAGCAGTACGAACAGCTGCTGGAACGGCTTGGGCCGGAGTTTGCCATCCTGCGCGAAGTTCCGCCGGAGGACATAGAGCGCGCGGCGGGCCCCTGTGTGGCCGAAGGCATCCGCCGCCTGCGTGCGGGCAGGGTGCAATGCCGCGCTGGGTTTGACGGGGAATACGGCGTTATTTCTCTGCTGACGCCCGCAGAGATAGAGCAGCTCAGCGGGCAGACCTCGCTGTTTGGGTTCGAGGCGCTGTCCCGGCAGCCGGCCCCGGCCCTGTCGCAGGCGGGCGGCGCGGCGGCAAAGGTCAGGCCCGCGCAGGGGCCCAAACCAGCGCAGCGGCAGGAGGAAAGCCTGAACGAGCAGCAGCTTGCCGCCGTGCATGCACAGCAGCCCTGCGTGGCCGTTGTGGCGGGCCCCGGCACTGGCAAGACGAAAACGCTCACCGCGCGCATTGCATGGCTGATAGAACAGCAGGGCGCGCGCCCGGAGGAGATTACCGCCGTCACCTTTACCAACCAGGCTGCCGCCGAGATGCGCCAGCGCCTGTGCAGGCAGATGGGCGGCAGGCGCGCGGCCGCACGCCTTACCATCGGCACATTTCACGCCATATGCCGGGGCCTTCTGGGCGATGTGCGGCTTGTCAGCCGCGGCGAGGCGCTGGAGCTTGCCGCCGACGTTCTGAAGGAAGAGGGCCGGAAAATAAGCCCGGCGGCGCTGGTGCAGGCGGTATCCCGCATCAAAAACGGCGCTGCGCCGGAGGCGGCAGGCATCTCCCCGAAGCTGTTTGAGGCGTATCAGAGCAGGCTGCAGCAGCTTGGCATGCTGGACTTCGACGACCTGCTGACACAGGCGCTGAAGCTGGACGTGGCGGGCAGGCGCTGCTTTACCCACCTGCTGGTGGATGAATTTCAGGATATCAACGACACGCAGTATGAATTGGTGCGCGCATGGAGCAGGGCAGGCAGTACGCTGTTTGTCATAGGCGACCCGGATCAGGCCATTTACAGCTTTCGCGGCGCCAGCGGCCGCTGCTTTGAGCGCCTGCAGGCAGATATGCCCGGCCTGAGGCAGATACGCCTTGAGCAGAATTACCGCTCTGCGCCGCAGATATTGCAGGCGGCTGTGCCCGTCATCGAACAAAACTCGGGCGGGCCGCGGCTGCTGCATGCAAACTGCCCGCCGGGCCCGGCGGTGCGCCTTGTGCAGGCAGCGGATGACTTCAACGAAGCGGTGTTCATCGCCAAGGAAATAGGCGCCATGACTGGCGGCGTGGACATGCTGGAGGCGCAGAAGGCCTCGCACGAGCGCGAGGCGCGCGCTTTTTCCGATATTGCGGTGCTGTGCCGCACGCACCGTCAATTAGAGCTGGTTGAATCATGCCTGCGGCACGACGATATTCCCTGCATCGTCAGCGGGCGGGAAAGCTGGCTGGAGGACGGCAGCGTGCGCGGCTTTCTTGCCTTCTTCCGCTGGCTGCTGCGGCCGGATGACGCGGCCGCGCTGGAGACGGCGCTGCGCCTTGTGTGGCAGTGCCCGGAGGATATCATCCGGCAGGCGCAGGCGGCCTGCGCGCGGCAAAGCAGGCTGGACACTGCGGCGCTGCGGCAGGCCATGCCCGAAAGCGGCCACGCCGGGCAATGGCTTGCCTGCGCGGAGAAGTGGCTGGCCCCGGCAGGAAAGGAAAAGCCGTGGAAGCTGGCGCAAAGCTGGGCGCAGGAGCATGGCGCTTGCGATGCGATGGATAAGCTGCGGCATGTGGCCGTGTTCCACTCCGATATGCCCGCCCTGCTGGATGCCCTTGCCATTGGCCAGGAGGCGGACATCTGCCGCGCCGCGGGCAGAGGCTGGCAGGCAGGCGCTGTGCGCCTGATGACACTGCACGGCGCCAAGGGGCTGGAATTCCCCGCGGTGTTCCTTGCGGGGGTAAGCGAGGGCACTCTGCCTCTGGAGGCTAAAGGGCGCCCGGCGGACGTGGAGGAGGAGCGCAGGCTGTTTTATGTGGGCATCACGCGCGCAAAAGAAGAGCTCATCCTCACCACGGGTTCCCGGCCCTCTGCCTTCCTGCAAAGCTTGCCCCGCACCGTAGAGCGCGAAAGCGCCACGCGGCGCACCCGGCAGGTGGAACAGCTCAGCCTGTTCTGAGGATAAAAAGCCGTAACCACGCCCGAAGGACATGGCGTGAAGAGCAGGCCTCTGAAAGAGCAAAAAATCAGCAGCGCCGGAGGACGCAAAAAAGCAGCGCCAGCCGTAAGGTGCATTGACGCAGAAAGCTATCGCCTTTGGAAGGCAATTTTTGCGCACGGTTCTTCAGAGATTTCCTTGGACAATCACAAAGACGCCTGCGTTTCCCGCGCTGCATCAAAACTGCCGCTTACAGGGCGGCGCGCAGCTTTGGCCCGGTGGTTTTGAGGAAGGAAGTCAAGCCTCCGGCAAAGCCCTGGCAGGGCATACTACCGGCAAGCCTCTCAAGAGGCACTGAATACTCTGTCTTCTGCATCACTTGCCCCGCCACCTGTAAACGGGATTTTTTTCGTTGCGTGCTGCAGCTTTTGGGTATTGAATACCATCCCGCTTCGCTCGAAACTGACAGCGAAAGCCCTTTTACTCTTCCCGGCACAGCCGCGGGTTGTCGTTTCGCTAAAGCAGACTAATGCAAAAAAGCCCGGCAAGCCTGACGGCTTGCCGGGCTTTTGCGTGCATCAGGCGCCAAAGCCGTCAGCCAAAGCCGGTATTTTCTTACGGCAACACGCCTCACCTGGCGTTGCTTTTACTTTGCAAAATTAAAAGGCGGGCCAGCCTTTTTCTATTGACAACTATTACGTTTACTGATATATATATATTATATATTACAGTAAACGTAATAGATGAGGTGGGAAGTGACAGTATGCGAGACAATGCAAGGGGCGGCGCTTTGACGGAGGTCACCTTCTTTATCCTGCTCGCCCTGTACCGCCCAAAGCATGGGTATGCCATTATGCAGTTCATTGAAGAAAAGACGGGCGGCCGCCTGGTGCTGGGGGCGGGCACCCTGTACGGCGCCCTGAACACCCTGCTGGATAAAGGCTGGATAGAGCCATACGGCGCACAGCAGGGCCGAAAAAAGGAATACAGCATTACACAGCAGGGCAGGCAGGCGGCGGAAAAAGAGCTGGCCCGCCTTCGGCTGCTGGTACAGACCGCCGGCGATGTGATGGAAGGGAGAGGTATACGATGATGCGGATAAAAAAATACCGCTATTTCGGCGGCATGCTGGCCGCGCAGGAAAAATGGCTGGGCCGCATGGCGCAGAAAGGTTACAGGCTGGCCGCGACCGGAACAGCTGTATACGAATTCGAGCCGTGCAAGCCGGGGCAGGTGCAGTACAAAGTGGAATTCATCGGCCATATGCCGCAGCAGCGCGCGCAGGACTATTGTAGCTTTCTGCAGGATATGGGCTACCGTGTGTTTTACAAAAATATGAACCTCAACTGGTCTGCAGGCAGGCTTCGCTGGCGCCCCTGGGCGGATAAGGGCGGAAAGTTTGCGTCAGACGGCGGCACATTCGGCAGAGAGCTGCTTATCGTCGAAAAGGAAAACGACGGGCGGCCCTTTGAGCTGCACACGTCGCTGGAGGATAAGGCACTTTATTTCCACACCCTTTGCAGACCGTGGGCATTCCTGTTCCTGACGTTCACAGTCTTCGGCCTGCTCTGCCGCTCGTATCTGTTTGGCCTTTTCGCATTGCTTTCACTGGGGCCGGCTGTTTTTTACCGGGTTCAGGCCATAAAATTCAAAAAACAGGCAAAGACTGAGGAGTGGTAAACATATGCAGAACAGTAAAAAGGCAAAAAGCTGGAAGACCGCCCTGCTCATGGTGCTGGCATTTTTTCTGGTTATGGCGGCGCTGGCCGCAGCGGGCCTTGTGCCCATGGGCGGCAGCGGGCTGCGCATCGGCTGGCAGGAGCATAAGTGGGACGGTGAATGGTCTGCCGGTTACAGTTATTTTCTTGGCACGCGCAGCGCCCGCCTTCAAGGGGAGGGCGGCACGGTGCACATAGAGGTGGAGACGAAGGGCGGCAGCCTTGCCGTCACAGTAAAAGATGAGAGCGGGGCAGAGCTGTTCGCCCGGCAGGGGCTTGAAACAGCTTCGTTCGATGTGCAGGCGCAGGGCCCGGTGACGGTTTCTTTTACAGCAAAGGGGCACAGCGGCGGCTTTTCCGTCCGCTATGCCTGACCCCGTTCCCAAAAGGTGGGCAAAGCCGCCCGCAGCTTATCCGGTCGGTGCCGGGCTGCGGGCGCTTTTTGTGTCTGGGGCAGGCTTTCAGGCCGGGGCGCCCTGCTGGAAATCATAGATGAAAAAACGCATCTTTTCCTGAATGCCGCTGGCCGAAAAGGTGTGCTCCTCTTCTGCGCGCCGCACCATGCCCCGGTGCTCATAAAACGGATAATTACAGCTTGTGTCTGTGAACAGGAAAAACTCCCGGATATTCTGGCTGTGCAGATAGGCAAGGTGTTTTTCAAACAGGGCCCTTCTGATGCCGCTTTTGCGCATGCTGCGGCTGACTGCAAAAAGGGCAAGCTCGCCCGGGTAATTTTTTTGACACTGTGCCAAAATCCGTGCGTCTATTTCCTGCACACACTGAAAAATGCCTGAAACAAGCCCGCCCCTCCCGGGTGCTGTACAATGCTAGAATAGCCGCTGCCATTTTGAGACGCACACGGGCCGGGCCCCGTTTTGTGTTGTTCAAAGAAAACAAATAATCCGAACCCATCGCCTATCGGAAACAAGTTCGGATTATATTGGTTTGGTGCGGGTAACAGGGGTCGAACCTGCACGCCGTGCGGCACCAGATCCTAAGTCTGGCGCGTCTGCCAATTCCGCCATACCCGCATATGTGCGCCCCTCTGTGGGGGACGAATCTTATTGTACCTGCACAGAAACACTTTGTCAATCACACATTTTCCTTGTGTTCATCGACAAATTCACTTATAATAAAAGCAAATAATGCCGTGTGGGTGCGGCACTGTCGGATATGACAGGGGGATAGGAGGACGACATGGATTACATCATCGAGATGTGCGGCATCACCAAGGAGTTCCCGGGCATCATTGCGAACGACGATGTAACGTTGCAGCTCAAAAAGGGCGAGATCCATGCGCTTTTGGGCGAAAACGGTGCGGGAAAATCCACGCTGATGAGCGTTTTGTTCGGCATGTACCAGCCGGAAAAGGGCGTCATTAAGAAAAACGGCGAAGTGGTGCATCTCAAAGACCCAAATGATGCCAACCGCCTTGGCATCGGAATGGTGCACCAGCATTTCAAACTGGTGCACAATTTCACCGTGCTGGAAAATATTATCCTGGGTGTAGAGAGCACACAGGGCGGTTTTTTGAAGATGGACAAGGCCCGCGAAAAGGTGATGGCCCTGTCGGAGAGATATGGTTTCCGGGTGGACCCGGACGCCCTAATTTCCGATATCAGCGTGGGCATGCAGCAGCGTGTGGAAATTTTGAAGATGCTGTACCGCGAAAACGAGATCCTCATTTTCGACGAGCCTACGGCAGTTTTGACGCCGCAGGAAATAGATGAGCTAATGAAGATTATGAAGGAGCTTGTGAAAGAGGGCAAGAGCATCCTGTTCATCACGCATAAGCTGAATGAGATAAAGGCGGTGGCAGACCGCTGCACGGTTCTTCGCAAGGGCAGGTGTATCGGCACGGTAGACGTGGCCTCTACGTCGAAAGAGAAAATGAGCGAAATGATGGTGGGCCGTAAGGTGAACCTTGTGGTGGAAAAGGGCCCCGCGAAGCCTGCAGACGTGGTGCTGGAGGCAGAGAACGTCTGTGTGCACTCGAAGCGCACTGGAAAAAACGTGGTGGACCATGTGAGCTTTCAGGTGCGCCGCGGCGAGATTGTGTGCGTGGCGGGCATAGATGGCAACGGCCAGACAGAGCTTGTATATGCCCTGACAGGCCTGCACGAGCCGGACAGTGGACATGTTCTGCTGAAAGGGGAGGATATCACCCATGCGCATATCCGTACGCGCAATATGGGCGGCCTGGGCCATATTCCGGAGGACAGGCACCGCCACGGCCTTGTGCTGGATTACAGCCTTGCCTATAACCTTGTTCTGCAAAGCTATTTTGAACCGCGCTTCTGCCAGCACGGCTTTTTGAAATATGACGCCATTTATCAGTATGCGGACGAGCTTATTGGCAGGTTCGATATCCGCTCTGGCCAGGGGGCGCGCACCATTGCGCGCAGCATGTCCGGCGGCAACCAGCAGAAGGCCATTGTGGCGCGCGAAATAGACCGAAACCCGGACGTGCTCATTGCAGTTCAGCCCACACGCGGGCTGGATGTGGGCGCCATTGAGTATATCCACAAGCAGATTGTGGCCGAGCGCGACGCGGGAAAGGGCATCCTGCTCGTCAGCCTGGAACTGGATGAAGTGATGCAGCTTTCAGACCGCATCCTTGTCATCTACGAAGGGCAAATCGTGGCAGACCTTGACCCGCAGGCCATCACTGTGCAGGAGCTGGGCCTGTATATGGCCGGCTCGAAGAGGGGGGCAGGGAAATGAATAAAAAGCA
This sequence comes from Oscillospiraceae bacterium, assembly GCA_018380115.1. GTDB lineage: Bacteria > Bacillota > Clostridia > Oscillospirales > Ruminococcaceae > Ruthenibacterium. The sequence goes on from JAGZUF010000025.1 coordinate 26,291, forward strand.
GAAGACGCCCTTGCTCCAAAAGCAGGGCTTTACCAGCTTCATGGGGTCTGTGCTTGCCATTTTGTGCGGGCTTGCAGTGGGCTTTATTGTGCTGCTCATCTCAAACCCCGCAAATGCGGTGAACGGCTTTATCTCTATCCTCACCGGCGCGTTTTCCGACATGAAAAATCTGGGCCAGGTGTTTTATTCCGCCACGCCCATCATCCTCACCGGCCTTTCGGTGGGCTTTGCCAACAAAACCGGCCTGTTCAATATTGGCGGCCCCGGCCAGTTTGTGGTAGGGGCCTATGTGGCGGTGCTGATTGGTGTGAAGTGCACCTTCATTCCGGGCCCTCTGCTGTGGCTTGCCTGCCTTGCGGGGGCTATGCTGGCCGGGGCATTGTGGGGCTTTGTGCCGGGCTTTTTGAAGGCCGTGTGCAATGTGAATGAAGTGATTGCCTGCATCATGATGAACTACATCGGCATGTACGGCGTGAATTTCCTTGTGGTGGAAACTATTTTCGACTCGCAGAAAAACCAGTCGCTTCCCGTTGCGGCTAATGCCAACGCACCAAAGCTGGGCATGGACCAGATATTCCGCTCCGGCGCTTCCGCGTCCAGTGTGAACGCCGGCATCTTTGTGGCGATTCTGGCAGGCATCATCATCTATTTTCTCATTGAAAAGACCAAGTTCGGCTATGAGCTGAAGGCCTGCGGCTATAACCGCGATGCGGCGAAATATGCGGGAATCAATGAAAAGCGCAGCATCATCCTCTCCATGGCCATTGCCGGCTCGCTGTGCGCGCTTGGCGGCGCCTGCCTGTATCTGGCCGGCGCGGGAAAAGGCATCGAGGTGGTGGACACGCTGGCAGCAGAAGGCTTCAACGGCATCCCGGTGGCCCTGCTTGGCCTGAACAACCCCATCGGCATTATTTTTGCAGGCCTGTTCATGGCATATTTGAACCAGGGCGGCTTCAACATGCAGCTGTATGGCTTTGCGCCGCAGGTTATTGAAATCATCATTGCGGTGATTATTTACTTTGCTGCCTTCTCGCTGCTTCTGCGCGGCCTGGTGAGCAGAGTAGTAAAACGGGCGGGCAAAAACAAAACGCCGGGTGAAAATGCCAATGCAGAGCCCGGAAAAGATATGGGCACAGTGAAGGGGGGCGGTAAGGAATGAGCACGGTCTATTTTCTTGTCCAGCAGATGATGTTCTTTTCCATCCCGCTTCTGGTGGTTGCTTTGGGTGGCATGTTCAGCGAGCGCTCCGGCGTTGTGAACATTGCGCTGGAGGGCATCATGATTATGGGCGCATTTTCCAGCATCCTGTTTATTAACTTAATGCAGGAGGGCGGTATAAACCTTCCGCCGCAGCTTTTGCTGGTGCTGGCTATCCTTATCGCTGCTGCCGTGGGCGTAGTGGTGTCTCTGCTGCATGCCTATGCGGCCATTAACATGAAGGCGGACCAGGTGATCAGCGGCACCGCCATCAACATGTTTGCCCCCGCGTTCGCAATCTTTGTGGCGCGGATGATCCGCACGGTTCAGCAAATCCCCTTCACGAACACCTTCCGTTTGGAGAAGGTGCCTGTACTGGGCGATATTCCTGTGCTGGGGCCGCTGTTGTTCCAGAATGCATACATCACCACATACTTGGGCTTTGCCATTCTGGCAGTGGCGGCTATCGTGCTGTATAAGACTAAGTTCGGCCTGCGCCTGCGCGCCTGCGGCGAACACCCACAGGCGGCGGATTCCGTAGGCATCAATGTGTATAAGATGCGCTATGCGGGTGTGGCCATTTCGGGTGCGCTGGCCGGTATCGGCGGGCTGGTGTTCGTCATTCCCACTTCCACACAGTTTAACGCCACGGTGTCCGGCTATGGCTTCTTGGCGCTGGCGGTGCTTATTTTCGGCCAGTGGAAGCCTGCCCGCATTCTGTTTGCGGCATTCTTCTTCGGGCTGATGATGACCATTGCCTCGGTGTATTCAGGCATCCCGCTTTTGAACGGCCTTGGCATCCCCAGCGACATCTACAAGATGGTGCCCTATGCGGCCACACTGGTGGTGCTGGCGTTCACCAGTAAAAACTCGCAGTCGCCCCGGGCGTCCGGCGTTCCGTACGACAAGGGCAGCCGCTGAGAGAAAACTGCAAAGGGCGGGCGCATTTTGTGCCCGTCCTTTTTGCCTAAAGGAGAATGTAGTATGCTGAGAATGTACGATATCATTGCGAAAAAACGCGACGGCGGCACGCTGACGCAGGAGGAGATATGCTTTTTCGTAAAGGGTTATACCGAGGGCACGGTGCCGGATTATCAGGCAAGCGCCCTGCTGATGGCCATTTACCTGAACGGCATGACGGCACAGGAGACAGCGCAGCTCACGGCGGCTATGGCGCATTCCGGCGACATGGTGGACCTCTCTGCCATATCGGGCGTAAAGGCCGATAAGCATTCCACCGGCGGCGTGGGCGATAAAACGACGTTGGTGGTGGCGCCCATCGTGGCGGCGTGCGGCGTAAAGATGGCTAAAATGAGCGGCCGCGGCCTTGGCCACACCGGCGGCACGCTGGATAAGATAGAGGCCATACCGGGCTGCACCGTTTCTCTGACGCCGCAGCAGTTTTTCCGCCAGGTGAACGAGATAGGCCTTGCTGTGATAGGCCAGACGGGCAACCTTGCCCCGGCGGATAAAAAGCTGTATGCACTGCGGGATGTGACAGCCACCGTGTCCTGCGTGCCGCTTATTGCCTCCAGCATCATGTCCAAAAAACTGGCGTCCGGTTCGGACTGCATCCTTCTGGATGTAAAGACGGGCAACGGCGCTTTCATGAAGACGCTGGAGGCTTCCATCGAGCTTGCCAAAGCCATGGTAGAGATAGGCGAGCATAACGGGCGCCGCACCGCGGCCCTTATCACAGACATGGATATGCCGCTGGGGCACTTGGTGGGCAACAGCCTGGAGGTGCAGGAGGCTGCCGAAACGCTGATGGGCAAAGGCCCGCAGGACCTTTTGTTGGTGTGCAAAGCCTTAGCAACAAATATTCTTGTACTGGCAGACAAGGGAAGCGCAGAGCAGTGCGAGGTAATGGTTGACAAGGCACTTGCAAGCGGCGCCGCTTTGGAAAAGCTGTGCCTGATGGTGCAGGCGCAGGGCGGCGATGCGGGCTATATCCGTGCCCCGCACACTTTGCCGCGTGCAAAGTATGAAAGGCAGGTGCTGTGTGAAACCGAAGGGTATCTGTGCGCCATGAACACAGAGAAAATAGGCATCAGCGCCGTGCTTTTGGGCGCGGGGCGCGAGACGAAGGAAAGCGTTATCGACCCCGCGGCGGGCCTGCGCATCGAAAAAAAGACGGGCGAGAAGGTGGTCCCCGGCGACGTGCTGGCGGTGCTGTATGCGGAAGATAAAGCCAAATTTTCTGCCGCAGAGGCGGAATACCGCAGCGCGCTGACCTTTGGCGCAGAGGCCCCCGCGCCCATTCCGCTGGTGTATGCGCTGGTAGAAAAGGATAAGGTGACAAGACTTTCATATCAAATACCCCCAAATGGCCAAATATGACGGCATAAGGCGGGAGAGTAGCTTTTGCTTTCTAAAGAAAAGCTCTGTGCCTGACGGCAGGGTGCGGCAGCCCGGCCGGCGGGATGCGGGACACAATGAAAATCCGGGCCTGCGGACGTCTCTTACATTCACACCAGCCGAGGTATGCTTTACCTGCCTATCATTCGGGCTCTGTTTGACAACAGCGCTGCTGCCTGCAGGACGGATATTGTGGGTTTAGTAATTTCAACGGAACGATGAACTGGGATTGGATGGGGGGTTCAAATGGGAAAAAGAAAGCACGGCAAAATCTTGGTTATTCTGCTGTGTTTGATACTGGCAGCCGTGGCGTTTCCAATTACAGCAAAGGCCGATATGGGACCGAAAGCATCTGTGCGGATTCAGTTCGAAAACATGGGCGATGAGCTGTGTTATGGCACATTGCTATCCGAGATGGAATCTACCGGCCCTGCAAGCGTTTGGGACGGAACGGAAGAAAATGCCCGGACATACGAAGAACATCCGTATTCCAACTACCTTGTCCGCGCGGTGTGGGAGGCATTTGCCGGCTATAAAGACCCGGATGGTTATTACTTTTTACAGGAAGGCTGGGTGGTAAGCGAAACCAAGGAAATTGCGTGGACATATTATCCTCCGCCCAAGTTTAAGATTCTTCTGTATTATCCGGAAACGGAAACCTTTGTTTCCAGCGGAATTTATGAGCGCTATGCTTTCGACACCTATTATACCGTGGATATGAATGGCGTGGACATCGGCTCGATGGAATACAATGAAGGCATGAGCACCAGCGGGAGGCTCAATGCCTACCGCTCTTATCATTATCGGCAGGAGATACTGTCGCTGCTGGCCCGTATTGCCCTTACCATCGCAATTGAAATGATTGTTGCGCTGCTCTTTGGTTTCCGAGAAAAGAATCAATTGCTGATTCTGATAATTGTCAACCTCGTCACGCAAATTGTCTTGAATGTGCTGCTCAATATTATCAACTACAATTCCGGGCCGTTGGCCTTCACAGTGTTTTATGCACTTTTTGAGATCGTCGTCTTTGCAATGGAGGCTGTTCTGTATTGCAAAATTCTGAAAAAGGCATCCGAACGGCAAAAGAAGAATTGGTATTATGTAACCTATTCATTTGCTGCCAATTCGGTATCGTTCGGAGCAGGATTTTTCCTGGCAAGAGCACTATCGGGCATATTCTGAGCATATGTGTATATTCTGCCTGCGAAATCAAAAAATACTGATTGAGAAATAACAGACTACAGCGATGTAAAAAGAGGCCATGACTGCCCACCGAGGTGTCATGGCTCCTTTTTGTTTTGTATGCTTTAGAGAAATGACAACCCTCAGGTCTGCTGGGGAGAGTAAAAAAGCTTTCGCTTCCAGCATCGAGCGAAGCGGGAAGAGATGAACAACTTTACGATTGCCAGAAAGATAATCTTGGATAAACAGCGCGCCGGCAGTACGCCCTTCTGGGGCTTACGCAAGCCTCCGGCTTTGCCGGGGGCCCGACTGTTTCGATAAGCAGTCGCTTTGCATTATCACAGATGGGCCGCCGGCCGGTGTGATGCAGCAGCGGATGATGTAAACCGTCCTTTTCACAGCAGCCCTCACCAGTGCATCCGGTTAAAAAACGGCGTGGCGCCGCTTGCGCTGCGCCACGCCTCTTAAAATTTAATATTTCCTGCCGTAGAGCACTTTTTTGCAATGCCCGCACAATTCCGGGGCGGCCACTCCTGCATAGGGGATTTTTTGTGCTGCCCGTACATTCTGGGGCAGCCTGGTGTTTATGCTGCGGACAGAATGGTTTTATTCGGCCCTGGGCTTTTTTCCCTCTTCCAGAAGCGGCTTCAAATACATGCCGGTAAAGGAATTTTTATTTTTTGCAACCTGTTCCGGCGTGCCCTGTGCCACAATGCGGCCGCCTTCACTGCCGCCTTCCGGGCCAAGGTCGATGATATGATCTGCGCGCTTAATGATATCGAGGTTGTGCTCTATTACAATTACGGTATTGCCGGCGTCCACCAGTGCGTCCAATACTTTTACCAGCTTGTGCACGTCGGCCACATGGAGGCCGGTGGTGGGTTCGTCCAGGATGTATACCGTCTGTCCCGTGCCGCGGCGCGCCAGCTCCAGCGCGAGCTTTACGCGCTGGGCCTCGCCGCCCGAAAGGGTGGTGGCGCTTTGCCCAAGCGTGATATAGCCGAGGCCCACGTCATACAAGGTTTGCAGCTTGCGGTGGATGCGCGGAATATTGGAAAAGAAGCCACAAGCCTCCTCCACCGTCATTTCCAGCACGTCATAAATGCTCTTTCCCTTGTACTTCACTTCCAGTGTTTCCCGGTTGTAGCGCGCGCCTTTGCAAACCTCGCACGGCACATAGATGTCCGGAAGGAAATGCATCTCTATCTGCAGAATGCCGTCGCCCTCGCACGCCTCGCAGCGGCCACCCTTTACATTGAAGGAAAAACGCCCCGCGTCATAGCCGCGCAGCTTGGCCTCCTGCGTCTGGGCGAACACATTGCGGATGTCGGTGAACACGCCGGTGTAGGTGGCCGGATTCGAGCGGGGGGTGCGCCCGATGGGGGACTGGTCGATGCCGATCACCTTATCCACATATTCAAGCCCCAGCATATCCTTGTGAGCGCCTGGCTTGATGCGCGCGCCGTTTAGGTCGCCCGCAAGGCGCTTGTACAGGATTTCGTTGATAAGCGAAGATTTGCCCGAACCGGAAATGCCCGTCACACAGGTCATGACGCCGAGCGGTATCTTCACATTGACATTCTTCAGATTGTTTTGTGTGGCACCCAGTATCTCGATAAAGTGCCCGTTGCCCTTACGGCGCTTTTGCGGAACCTCTATCTGCTTTTTGCGGGAAAGATACAGCCCCGTGATGCTGCGCGGGGCTTTGCAGATATCTTCCACAGTGCCCTGCGCCACCAGCTCGCCGCCATGCACGCCGGCGCCGGGGCCGATATCCACGATGTGGTCTGCCGCCCGCATCGTATCTTCGTCGTGTTCCACCACGATAAGTGTATTTCCCAAATCACGCAGGCGCTTCAGCGTGGCAATCAGCTTTTCATTATCGCGCTGGTGCAGGCCGATGCTGGGCTCGTCCAGCACATAGAGCACGCCCGTGAGGGCAGAGCCGATTTGTGTGGCGAGGCGGATGCGCTGGCTTTCACCGCCCGAAAGGGTGGCGGCGCTGCGGGCCAGCGTAAGGTAAGCGAGGCCCACGTTCTGCAAAAAGCCCAGACGCTCGCGTATCTCCTTCAAAATGCCGTCCGCTATCATGTGTTCGCGCTGCGTCAGCTCTAGGCTGTTGATGAAGGCAAGCTCTTCGCGCACGCTCATCTTTGTAAAATCACTGATGTTCACGCCGCCCACAGTCACACCCAGCACAGTGGGCTTCAGGCGGTCGCCGTGGCAGGCGGGGCAATCTACACCGGTCATGAAGCCGCTGATCTCGTCCTTCATCCACTGGGAGTTGGTTTCGCGGAAGCGGCGCTCCAGGTTGTTCACAATGCCCTCAAAATCATTTACATAGCTGCCGGTGCCGCGGTCTGTCTCACGCGTCATGTGCAGCTTTTCGCCGTTCGTTCCATACAAAAGGGCCTGAATACCTTCTTTGGGGATGTCTTTTATTTTAGTGTCCAGCGTAAAGCCGTATTTTTCACCCAGCGCCTTGTAGTACATTTCGCTGATGGAGCCGGGGGCATAATACCAGCCGCTTGCCTTGATAGCGCCTTCGCGGATAGAAAGCTTTTTGTTGGGAAGAATGAGGGCGGGGTCCACCTGCATGAAGGTGCCAAGGCCCGTGCATTTTTCACACGCGCCCAGCGGGTTGTTGAACGAGAACATGCGCGGCGCCAGCTCGTCGATGGAAACGCCGTGCTCCGGGCAGGCGTAGTTCTGGCTGAACATCATCTCCTCGCCGCCTATCACGTCGATGGTGACGAGCCCGCCCGTGAGGCTGATGGCAGTCTCCAGCGAATCGGCAAGGCGCGTCTGGATATCGCCGCGCAATACAAGCCTGTCCACCACGATTTCCACCGTGTGCTTGCGGTTCTTTTCCAGCGCGATTTCTTCATCCAGTTCATAAAGATTGCCGTCCACACGCACACGCGCAAAACCGCTGCGGCGCGCGGCTTCAAATTCTTTCTGCTGGGTGCCCTTGCGTCCGCGCACCACGGGGGCAAGCACCTGAAAACGCGTGCCCTCAGGCATTTTCATAATCTCGTCCACCATCTGGTCCACAGTCTGCTGGCTGATGGGCCGCCCGCACACAGGGCAGTGGGGCACGCCGATGCGCGCGTACAGAAGGCGAAGATAATCGTAGATTTCTGTGACGGTACCCACGGTAGAGCGCGGGTTTTTAGAGGTGGTTTTCTGGTCGATGGAGATAGCAGGGGAAAGGCCGCTTATCTCGTCCACATCTGGTTTTTCCATCTGGCCCAGAAACTGGCGCGCATAGCTGGACAAGCTCTCCATATAGCGGCGCTGGCCATCGGCGTAGATGGTGTCGAACGCCAGGCTCGATTTGCCGGAGCCGGAGAGGCCCGTCATCACAATGAACTTATCGCGCGGCAGGGTAATATCAATGTTTTTCAGGTTGTGCTCGCGGGCACCCTTGATAACGATTTTGTCGTTTGCCAAAGTATTTCCTCTTTCCAGTATCAAAGTTTTGTTTTGTGCTCTAATTGCTTGCGCAGCTTGTCAATGCGGTCCCGCAGGAAGGCGGCATGCTCAAATTCCAGTATCTTGGCAGCCTCTTTCATTTCGCGCGTCAGCTGTTCTATCTTTTTCTGGCATTCCGCGCGGCTCAGGCGCTTATCGTGCTTTGCGTCATCATCCTTGCGGGATATTTCCAGTACGCCATTGTCGCGCAGCTCTTTCACAATGGTTTTCGGCACGATACCGTGCGCTTCATTATATGCCTGCTGGATGCCGCGGCGGCGCTCAGTCTCCATGATGGCGCGCTCCATGGAGGGGGTGACACTGTCTGCATACATGATGACCATGCCGTCTGCATTGCGTGCCGCACGGCCGATAGTCTGTATCATGCTTGTCTCGCTGCGCAAAAAGCCTTCTTTATCGGCATCCAGAATGGCGACAAGGGAAACCTCGGGAAGGTCCAGACCTTCGCGCAGCAGGTTGATGCCCACAATGACGTCGATAGCGCCCTTTCGCAAATCACGCATCAGCTCCACGCGCTCAAAGGTATCTACCTCATGGTGCATATATTTTACTTTTACGCCGTGGTCAGAGAGGTAATCCGTCAGGTCCTCAGCCATTTTTTTGGTCAGCGTCGTCACCAGTACGCGCTCGCCGCGCGCAGAGCGCGCGTTGATTTCGCTCAAAAGGTCTTCTATCTGTCCTTCCACCGGCTTTACCACCACGCGCGGGTCCAGAAGGCCGGTGGGGCGGATAACCTGTTCTACAATTTGCCCGGAATGCTGGCGTTCATATTCACCCGGTGTGGCAGAGACAAAAATGGTCTGGTTCAGGTGTGCCTCAAACTCCTCAAACTTCAGCGGGCGGTTGTCAAAGGCGGAGGGCAGGCGGAAACCATAATCCACAAGGCTTTTCTTGCGCGCAAAATCGCCGCCGTACATGGCACGAAGCTGCGGCAGCATCACATGGCTTTCGTCCACAAAAAGAAGAAAATCGTCCGGAAAATAATCCAGAAGCGTGGTGGGGGTAGAACCCGGCGCGCGCCCGGCCAGCACGGCGGAATAGTTTTCCACACCTTTGCAGGTGCCGACCTCCTGCAGCATTTCCACATCGTAATTCGTGCGCTGGGCGATGCGCTGTGCCTCAATGAGCTTTCCCTCTGCGCGGAACTGCTCCACCTGCGCATCCATTTCCATTCGGATGCGCCGCAGTCCTTCAGCCTTCTTTTCGTTCGAGACGATATAATGGCTGGCGGGGAAAATGGCAACATGGCGGATTGCCGCTTTTTTTTCGCCCGTCAGAGGGTTCACCTCGCTGATGCGGTCTACCTCGTCGCCGAAAAACTCCACGCGGATGGCAGTCTCGCTGGCGTATGCAAGGTTTATTTCAACAATATCGCCCCGCACGCGGAATTTGTTGCGCACAAAGTTCACGTCATTGCGCTCATACTGAAGGCTCACAAGGCGGCGCATCAGGTCCTCCCGGTTTAGCTGCATGCCCTCGCGTATGCTGATGACCATGCTGCGGTAATCGATAGGGTCACCCAGAGAATAGATGCACGATACGCTGGCCACGATGATAACGTCGCGCCGCTCACTGAGGGCCGCCGTAGCGGAATGGCGCAGGCGGTCTATCTCGTCGTTGATGGCGCTGTCTTTTTCAATATAGGTATCAGTGGAGGGGATATAGGCCTCTGGCTGGTAATAGTCGTAATAGCTTACGAAATACTCCACTGCGTTGTTTGGGAAAAATTCTTTGAATTCTGTGCAAAGCTGCGCGGCCAGCGTTTTATTATGCGCCAGCACAAGCGTGGGGCGGTTCACCTGCGCGATGACGTTGGCCATGGTAAATGTTTTGCCCGAGCCTGTCACGCCCAGCAGCGTCTGGCCGGAATAGCCTGCGCGCAGCCCGGCCACCAGCTTGTCGATAGCCTGGGGCTGGTCGCCTGTGGGCTTATAGGGAGAAACGAGTTCAAAGTGTTCCATGTAATGCGGCACCTTTATATCCTTTCACAGAATCCATATAGTTTGAAGCGGCAAAGCTGAGATAATCTGCATCGCAGAAAATGAAGTGGTCTACAAGCTCAATATTTACTACGCTCAGTGCCTGCAGAAGGCTTTTGGTCACGGCAAGGTCGCTGCTTGAGGGCAGCGGCACACCGCGCGGATGATTGTGCGCAAGAATCACGCCCGTGGCGCGCCAGCGCACAGCAAACTCCACCACCTGCGCTGCGCTTACACTGGTGGTGTTGGCGGTTCCGTAAGAGAGACGCTCGAAGCGCAGCAGGGCGCGCCTGTCGTCCAGCGCGGCAACATAAAATTCTTCGGCCGTCTTGGCAAAAAAGTACGGCATCAGAAATTCGGCGGCGGCCGATGGGCTGTCCAGCGGCCGCCGCGCATCCCGCTTGTTCTCAAGATAGTATGCACACATCTGGGGGATGAATTTCAGCACGGCGGCACTGGAAGGCCCAATGCCGGGCACCTGCACAAGCTCTTCATACGGTGCGTCCAGCGCTGCGGAAAGGCTGCCAAAGGTGCGGATAACACGGTGTGCGAGGCTGTTTGTATCTCCGCGCGCATGTGCCAGAAACAAAAGAAATTCCATGGCGTTGTGCTCTTCAAACCCCATCAGGCCTTCGCGCAGAAACCGGTTATATACGCGCTGCCGATGCTGGTCGTGCTCCCCCACGTTTATCCCTCCTGCGGCTTCATTTCATTTTACTACTTAAGGTAGTGAAAGTAAAGAAAAATATAAAAAAAGTTGTAGTTGTGATGCTTGCAATTCCAAACGGGAACCAGTAACATTATACATAAAGATAGGTGTTTTGGAAAGGGCGGCAGGCAGGATGAGGCAGTTTACAGCAGGGAAAAATGAGCAGGATATGAGGCTTTCGCGTTTTGTGCAGCGCGTGGCGCGAAAGCTGCCGGCCTCCGCCATGTACAAAGCGTTCCGCAACCGGCGCATTAAAGTGAATGGACGCCGTGCCGCGCCAGATGTCCTGCTGTGTGCGGGGGATGTGATAGAGCTGTACCTCAATGATGAATTTTTTGAAGAGAATGCCTCACGGCCGCAGACGAGGCAGGCTGGAAAAAGCCGCTTTCCCATACAGGTTATTTATGAGGATGCCGATATTGCAGCTCTGTATAAACCGGCGCATCTTCTGTGCCATTCAGACCGGACGGGCGATGACAGCCTGGTAGACCAGTTCATACGCTATCTGAAGAAAAAAGGAGAATATGCCTGCGAGGGCGAGAATAGCTTTGCCCCGGCGGCGGCCAACCGGCTGGACAGGGGCACCGAAGGCCTTGTTCTGGCTGCAAAGAACCGCCCCGCCCTACGGGCACTGAACGAAATCATCCGGCAGGATATGCTGCAAAAGGAATATTTGTGCATTACTGCGGGCCGCCCGCCGGAGGGGGTTCACGAGGCGTATCTGCGCCATTTTGAAAAGAATAACAAAGTGCATGTGCAGAGCCTGGCAGCGCCGGGGTATAAAAAAATCATCACCCAGGTGCAGGTGCTGAAAACGTGCGGGCCATACAGCCTGTGCCGCATTGGGCTTATCACAGGGCGCACGCACCAGATCCGCGCGCATCTGGCGTTCCTCGGCGCGCCGGTGCTTGGCGACATCAAATACGGCAACCGCAGGATGAATGCGCGCACGGGCTTAAACACGCAGGCGCTGTGCGCAGCGTGTGTCACCTTTGGGCAGCTTCCGGAAGGCAGCGAACTGGCCCGGCTCTCCGGCCGCTGCATCGCATTGCAGCACACCCAGGTGGAAAAGCAGTTTGAGGCACTGTGTGCGGCAGGCGGGTAAAAATATCCAGAGGCAGCAGCCTCAGCCTTTTCATGGTGCTCGAAGCAATACGGGGCTGCCGCCTGCGGCAACACCGGGCATTTGAGTGGGACAGAGCAGCTTAAAAAAATTGACTTGAAAAAAGTGAAAAAACTCTTGACGAAACATAAAAAATTCTTATAATAGATAAAGACGCTTGTTGCGCCTGAAACCACAAAATGCTACTGTGGCTCAGTTGGTAGAGCAGCTGATTCGTAATCAGCAGGTCGCCGGTTCGAGTCCGGCCAGTAGCTCCAAGAACTCCCGAAACCATATGGTTTCGGGAGTTTTGCGTGTTTGACAGAAATTTAGTGATTATGTGCGGTTTTTCCGGCTTATATTAAGTTCTGTTTTCTTCTCCCCAGATACACAACTGGTCAAGAATCTTCATCAAAGACCGTCCGCGTTCGCTGAGCGTATATTCTACCTTGGGGGGAATCTGAGGATATTCTTTCCGTATAATTAGCTGATTTGCTTCCAGTTCCTTGAGATTGCTGCTCATGGTTTTATCCGAGACCCTTTTTAAATATCGTTTCAGTTCATTGAACCGCACCGTTCCAAATTCCATCAGGCAATACAGAATTACCATTTTATGTTTACCAGAAATAAGCGATAGGGTGTAACTGAATCCCGTGTCTTCAAAATTCGCGTTTTCTATATAATTCTTTATCATATTAACACTTTCCTGTTTGATAGTATATTTCATATATGATAGTACTTGTTTTTTTACTATTGACAATTTATAATTTTAACTGCCGATACAATATGTGTCAATCCTAAATGATAAGGCAAGGTAAATAAGATGAGAAAGCAGCTGGATATTACGGAGGGCATTTTTCCAATGCCCGTTTTGATGGTAGCAACTTATAACGAGGATGGTACGGTTAATGTGATGAATGCCGCATGGGGTACCATGCAAGAGCGGGATACGGTGGCACTCAATCTCACGGAAACGCACAAGACCGTGAAAAATATTAAGGCAAGAGGCGCATTTACGGTAAGCCTTGCAGATGCGGCTCACGTTGCGGAAGCGGATTATTTTGGCGTGGTGTCCGGTAATAATTCACCTGACAAATTTGCGAACAGCGGGTTGACCTCCTTCAAGTCTGAGGTTGTGGATGCTCCGGTCATCAATGAATTCCCTCTATGTCTGGAGTGCAGATTTGTTGAATACCAGTCCAACGAATATGGCTGCGGCGTGATTGGAAAAGTCGTCAAAGTCACTGCAGATGACAGTGTGATGGAAGATGGCAAGTTGAATATGGCGCTGGTCAATGCCATTGCATTTGATCCTTATACACACGGCTACTACAAGGTAACAGAGAGAGTTGGGGAAGCCTTCAAAGACGGGCTGGAGCTGAAAAGTAAATAGAACGTTGAAAAGAAAACATTGGAAAATAGCCTTGTAAAAATAAAAACGGACTCGTTCAAACCCAGAATTTTCATTTTTTGACGGGCATCTTTTTTCCAACTTTTGCAACAAAACGCCGTACCCCTTGCAGAAACTGCGGGTGCGGCGTTTTTGTATTGCCGGTTTCAGCGGAAGGCAACCCATGGCTTGGCCTAAGGCTTTGGCTGCAGGGCAGGTGAAAAGGCCAATGGAGCCGCTTGCGGCGCGGTATGAGAATGCACACCCTTTGTCTTTATCTGCCGGAGGCTTCCTGCTTTGCGGGCTGTGCACATTTAGAAGAACAGGCGCGGTAAATGCACTATATCCAATGAAAGTTCTCTTTGCCGGCAGCGGCTTCAAACTGATATTTTATGATGCCGAGGTCTATTTTGCTGTAAAATCCAAGCCCTGCCCTGGCGTGGACATTGCCGTTTTCATAAGAAAGATAAAATTTCTGCTGGTTCATTGCGGTAGGGGCCAGCAGGGCGGCATCTACCCCCGCCTGAAACCAAGCGGGGGTATTGGGGCCTGCATTGCTCACGGCGCTGCGGCTTTTGGAGCGATGCGGTTTTCCAGCAGAGACGCCATGGCCAAGCGCTATCACAGCGGCCAGCCTTTCACGGCGTCCTATTTCAAATGCACCAGCTGTTTTTCTGTATGTCAGGGCGGCCCAGCAGGTGTTCAGGCCAAGCTGCTGAGCTTTCAGCACGAGCCGCTGCCCGTAATAGCCGCATGCTTCCTCCAGGCGTCTGCCTTTTTCGCCCACCAAAGCGATGTAGTTTTGAACACCGGAAAAGCTGCCGTAATGCGCCAGAAAGCTGTCAAAGGCCCGGGGCTCGTTCACTACCAGTTGGATATGCAGGCCGCTTTCCCTGTTGCAGTGCTCTATTTCCTGATGAAGCACTGTTATGTCAGCCTTGCTCAAGGGTTCGAGTGTATATTGGCGTACACTGTGCCGCTGCTTCATTGCCTGAAAAATATCCATGCTTTTTCTCCTTTTCAATCTCTTATTCTTCCGTTTCCGGCTGGGGCGGCTGCCTCATCATTACCCTTGCCTGCTGCAGCATTTGCAGCAGAGCTTCTATTTCGCCGCAGTCAGAATGAAAAGAATAATAGTTTTTTGTTCCTTTCCGCCGCACGCGGATGATGCCGGCATCCTCTAATATGCGCAGATGATGAGATACTGCGGGGCAGGAAGACACACTTTTCCGCGATGGCTCTTGTGCAGCCTTTCATTTGCAGCATTTTGAGGATAAGGTGCTGGCGTTTTTTATCGCCAAGCACAAGCCGCGTGCGGCGGCATGCGGCAAATCGCCCTGCAAGCTGCGCCATCTCGCGGCTGAATGCTGCCATGTATATTAGCTTGTTTCGTTTGCCGGTATGGATCATTTTACTATATTTTTCAGGCCATGGCCGAATGGGAAAATTGCGACAAAATACTCCCTGCTGTGCAGCATGGGCGAAAGGGCTAAAAAGGGCGGGCCCATGTGCGGTGGGCCCGCCCTCTCTGCATCCGTCAAAAGCCGCCCTCTCAAGCGGCCTGCCCGGCGCGGATAGAAAACCGGCTTACAGCGCAAAGTCCTCCGGCGAGAAGCCGGGCAGCTTGGGGGCGCGCTTTGGAATACGGCGCAAAGGGTCATACCGGTAATACCTGCACTTAGACACCTGGCGCACAGGCCCCTTTTTTTCACAGTAGAAGCAGCCGGGCTGCGGGGCTTTGCGCCCGAATTCACAGTATTCGCAGCTGGGGCTGATTGTGGCGCCGAACAGCGGCTTTTCAAACATAGCGCTTGCTCCTCTTCCTTTGCGTTTTTTTTTATTATATCAGAGCAGGCCGTCAGCTTCAACTGTATTCAGGTGCGCGCGCTGCGCCGCGGGCAGATGGCCAGCGCACACATGCAGAATACGGCGCACACTGCATCTGCGGGCATGCGCGAGGTGAAAACAGGGCCGCTGAAGGCCGCAGCGGGCAGGCTGACGGGAAACAGGTGCATCAGCACGGCCAGCACAGCGAGGCAGAGCGGCAGATGTGCAATGCGCGAGAGCGCCAGAGGGCGGAGAGAGATATTAGGATGTGTCAGTGCACGAACCTGTAAAAACACACAGGCGCCCATCAGGCTCAGGGCCGCCATGCACAGCGGTACACGGTATGCTGGCGCACATGTGCTGGCCTTCTGGCATGCGGCCGTCACCTCAAGCGGAAGACAAACGGCATACTGAGCCGGAGGCGAAGAGCCTGCGGGTGTATAAATGCCCGCCAGAAAAGAAAACAGTATGATATAGCCACATAAAACGGCCATAGAGAACACCGCGCCGCGCACCGCGGCAACAATGCCCTTTTCCGGCGGGGATGGGCGGTGCGGCGGCTGGGCATTGCCCTCTGGTGCAAGCCGGGAAGCGGCAAAACCGCACATGAGGCCGGCGGCGAACTGGCTTGCAAGCAGAAACCACCCTGCCTTCACACTGCCCAGCATGGCGAAACCGACACTGCCTACAATGAAGGCCGGGGAGGAGCCGATACAGCACACCAGAAGTACAGAGGCCTCGCGCGGGCTTATTTCACCCTCACGGTACATTCTGTCTACACTGCGCGCCGCCGAGGCAAATCCACCCAAAAGCCCGCAGAACAGCGCGGCCGGGGCCCGGCGGCTGCGGATGCCCAACGCCCGGGCCACAGGAATGAAGGGAATGCCGAAAAAGGACGCCAGCGGGCTTTGCAGCAGCAGCTCACATAAAACCAGAAAGGGGAACAGGGAGGGAATTACCGTCTCGCAGCATAGCTGCATGCCGCGCGCGGCCCCTTGCATGGCAATGCCGGGCCGTGCCAGCGTCTGCACCATGCACAAGATGAGAAACAGAAACCACGCGGCGCGCAGGCTGCGCCCTTTTTGCCATGGAGAACTCATAACGCCACCCCCATTCCGATATATATGAATGATACCGGATGAAAGAACAGGGAGGGCGCTATGAAAAAACAGAAAAGGCGTGCGGAGCCGTTTTCGCTTTCGCGCGCGCTTGGCGCCGCCGGGCGCACGGAAGAGGTGCAGAAACTGCTGTATGGGAAACCGGCGCTGCATATCGACTGCACCGGGAATATCTCCATAGAAAATTGCCGGGAGATTTTGCAATATAATGAGGATGAGCTTTTGCTGGATATGGGGATATGCCGCGTAGCTTTCAAAGGTGACGGCATTCTGGTAGACACTTATCAGAAAGACAGAATCACTGCGCACGGACGGGTGTTTTCCGTCTCGTTCCACGGGAAAGATGAGGTGAGCGGCCAGTGAGAAGAAAGCCCTTTCGCTTTGTGGAGGCCACCGTGCGCTTTGAAACTGAGGGCGGGCTGGGAGAGAAACTGCTCAGCCGGTGTGCGCGCGACCAAATAGAACTGGAAGCCGTGACACCTACGGCAACAGGCTTCAGGGGCCGTGTGCGTGCGCGTGACTATGCGGCACTGGCGAAGCATGCCCGGCGCTGCCACTGCCATGTGCGTGTGAAAGAACGTTATGGCGTTATGTTCTGGCTTGCTGCCTACCGGCGGCGTGCCGGCCTTCTGGCAGGCGCAGCCGCTGCGGCGCTTCTGCTGGCCCTCAGCCAGCGGCTTGTATGGAATATCACCTTTTTGAACTGTACTCAGGCAGAACAGCAGCAGCTTCGCACGCAGTTATACGAGCACGGCATCTATGAGGGCGCCTATGTGGATGCACAGATGTTGAAATATACGGCGAGTGAGATGTTTCTTTCTACGGATGAATACAGCTGGGTGACACTGAATTTTGTGCATGGGCGACTGGTGGCTGAAAAGGTGGACAGGACACAGCAGCCCCAGGCGCTGGAGCAGCAATACTGTGATTTTGTGGCCGCCGAGGACGGACGCCTCACTCGGCTGGATGTCTCTGGCGGGTTTGTGCGCCGCCGCGAGGGCGAGACCGTCTCGAAGGGGGAGGTGCTCGTGTCCAGCGGACGGGTGGGGCGCAGCGGCGAAGCGCTGCTCAGCCCGGCGGCGGCAAAGGTGTATGCCGAGGTGGAAAAAATATATACCTGTACCCAGCCCCTTCAGGTGTCGGCCCAGTGCCCCACAGGTGAAGTGCAGACAGCGCGGCGTCTGCTTGGGCCATGGGGAGCTTTGCCGCTTTCCCCAGGCTTGCAGGAGGACGGGCAGGGTATTACTCAGGTTGCGAGGCAGGGGGTTGCGCTGTTTGGCCTGCATTTTCCTGCAACTGTGGAAACTGCTACACTGAGAAGCACACAGACGGTGCAGGCGCGGCTTTCAAAAACGCTGGCCGCACAAACGGCACGGATGAAAATTTTTGATGAAATCAGCCGGGAGTTTGGCGAATATACCCTTGTGAGCAGTGAAGAGCTGGTGGACGAAGGCCCGGATTCCGTCACTGTCACCCTGCGCGTGTGCATCGAAACAGATATTGCGCGCAAGGCTGAGTTCGGCGGTTTTACATGAAAAGTCGTGGAAATTTTGTAGGACTTGTGCACAAAATAGTCTTTAATATTTTGATAAATCTGCTATAATAAAAGGGAATGGAAAGTGAGGCAAACGGATGGCAGAAACAAGAATGGAAGTGGATTCCATGGATACCGCGCTGGCGGTGTTCGGCAGCTGTGATGAGAATATCCGTCTTTTGGAGCAGGCGCTGGGCGTTACCGTAGTGTGCCGCGGCACGGAACTGAAGTTTTCCGGCCCGGAAGAGGCTGTGCAGAAGGCGCGCCGCGCGGTGGACGCCATGCTGTCTCTGCGGGAGGGCGGCACGCCGCTGGAGGAGCAGACGGTCCGCTATTGCATCTCGCTGGCAGATGCAGGCGAAGAGGAAAAGGTGCAGGAGCTTGCGGGCGGCTGCATTGCCATCACAGCAAAGGGCCGCCCGGTGCGCCCAAAGACTCTGGGGCAGAAGCAGTATGTAGAGGCCATTTTGAAAAACGCCGTCACCTTCGGCGTGGGGCCCGCTGGCACGGGAAAAACATATCTTGCCGTGGCCATGGCGGTAAAGGCATTCAAGGCGAGGCAGGTGGGCCGCATTATCCTTACGCGCCCGGCGGTGGAAGCGGGCGAGAAGCTGGGCTTTCTGCCGGGTGATTTGCAGAATAAAGTGGACCCATACCTGCGCCCCCTGTATGACGCCCTGTTTGATATGCTGGGGGCAGAGACGTATCAAAAGCTGCTGGAAAAGCAGTTGATAGAGGTGGCGCCTTTGGCTTACATGCGCGGGCGCACACTGGACGACGCCTTTATCATTTTGGATGAGGCACAGAATACGAGCCCTGAGCAGATGAAAATGTTCCTCACGCGCATGGGCACGGGCTCTAAGGTGGTGGTGACGGGCGACGTCACACAGATAGACCTTCCGGATAAAGCGCGCTCCGGCCTTGTGGATGCGCTGCAGGTGCTGAAAACCGTGCAGGGCATTGCCATGATGTTCTTTTCGGAAAAGGATGTAGTGCGCCACCGCCTTGTGCAGGAGATTATCCGGGCATACGATAAAGCGCAGGCCGTCAGGCACAAGCGGGGCTGAGCACCCGTCTGCCTGCGGCGGATACAGGAAACATGAAAAGAAAGGAATGTGAGCACCATGTCGCATAAAGTGTACATCACCAATAAACAGAAGGCCGTAAAGGTCCCATCGGGCCTGCGCATCCTCATTCGGCGTGCGTGCCATGCTGTGCTGGAATACGAGCATTTTGAGGGTTCTGCTGAGATAAGCGTTACCTTTGTAGATGACGAAGAGATTGCACGGCTGAATGAGCAGTACCGCAACAAGCCCCAGCCTACAGATGTGCTGAGCTTCCCTCTTGGCGAAAATGGTAAATACGATATCAACCAGGAGACGGGCGCAGCCATGCTGGGCGATATCGTCATTTCCATGCAGCGGGCTATGGAGCAGGCTTCTCTGTACGGCCATTCGCTTCAGCGCGAGGTGGCCTACCTGACAGTGCACTCCATGTTCCACCTGCTGGGGTATGACCATGAGGCGGGCGGCCTAGAGGCCGTGCGCATGCGCGAAAAGGAAGAAGCCACGCTGATACAGCTTGGCCTTCCGCGCACAGTCTCTTACAGCGTGGACCAAATATGAAAAAACAACCTTTTCTGCACAGCTTCCGCTATGCGGTGCAGGGCGTGCGGACGGCGCTGCGGGAGGAGCGCAACCTGCGCTTTCATGTGTGCGCCGCATTTTATGTGTATGTATTCAGCCTGTTTTACGAGTTCACGCGCGCAGAATACTGCCTTATCACCATTATGGTGGGAGGTGTGATGGCGCTGGAGCTTGTGAATTCCAGTCTGGAACGCGCGGTGGAACGCCCTGTGCCGGAACGGTATATGACCGCCGGCGCCGTGAAGGATATGGCGGCAGGCGCCGTACTGGTGTTCAGTATTGCCAGCGCGGTGTGCGGTGTGCTTTTGTTCTGGGACATGCCTGCTTTTGCGCGCATGTGGCGCTTTTTTCTGCGCTGGCCTGCGCTGGCCCTTGTGCTGGCGGCCACACTTGTGGTGGCATTCCGCTTTATTTTTGGCAAAAAGGGAGAATAGATATTGCAGACAAAAACAGTGTTTGCGGCCCTTGTGGGCAGGCCGAATGTGGGAAAATCCAGCCTTTTGAACCGGCTGGTGGGCGAAAAGGTGGCAATTGTGACGGCAAAGCCCCAAACGACGCGCACGCGCATCACGGGGATTTTGACAAAGGGCCCTACGCAGTTTGTATTTCTGGACACGCCCGGCATCCATGCCCCGCGCACAAAGCTGGGCAGGCGCATGGTGAAAACAGTGGCGGACAGCGTGGCCGAGGTGGATGCTGCCGTGATGGTGTTTGAACCCTATGGGGAATTTACCCCGCAGGAGCAGGGCCTGATGGAGGACATCCGCGCAAAAAGGCTGCCCACCATTGGTGTAGTGAATAAAACAGACGTGCTGCGGCGCCCGGCAGACGGCGCGGCACGCATGGCACAGCTTGAGGCTGCAGGCGTTTTTGCCAAAGTGCTGTGTGTCAGCGCCCGCGAGGGCAGCGGCTGCGAAGAGCTTCTGGCGGCGATAGAGGCTTATTCTGTGGAAGGCCCGCATTATTTCCCGGATGACGCCTATACCGACATGCCGGAGAAGGCCCTTGTGGCGGAAGTGATACGGGAAAAGATGCTTATGTTTTTGTACGACGAGATCCCGCACGGCACGGCGGTGACGGTAGAACGCTTCAAAGAGCGTCCGGGGCAGGAGCTTGTGGACATCGACATCAACATCTATTGTGAAAAGAAAAGCCACAAGGGCATCATCATTGGCAAAGGCGGCGCCATGCTCAAGAAAATCGCCAGTGCGGCGCGCTTGGAGTGTGAAGAGTTTCTGGGCGTGCGGGTGAACCTGCAGTGCTGGGTGAAGATAAAAGATGACTGGCGCGATAATGACATGCTTTTGAACAGCCTGGGCTTCCGGCAAAATTAAAGCTGGCGCTTTTTTCCGTACATAATCTTTCATAATACGGCGAACAGTACCGCTATAATGATAGCGGAGGTGTTCGTCATGCAGGACAACGGTTACTGGAAACGCTTTGAAAGCACAGGCGCGGTGGGCGCTTATCTGGACTATAAGGCACAGAAGGAGCACGCAGGCAAGAAGGAGGCACAGCATGCAGACGACAACGATGGGCCTGGTGCTGCGCGCGACGAAAACAGGTGAGGCAGACAGGGTGCTTTCCGTGCTGACGCCGGCAGGCATTGTTTCGGCCATTGCCAAGGGAAGCCTGCGGCTGAAAAACAGGCTGCACAGCGCCACGGGCCTGTTCTGCTATTCAGAATTTACCCTGTTTGAGGGGAAAACCATGTATATGGTGGACGAGGCCGAGGTGCGCGAGGTGTTTTGGGGCGTGCATGAAGACGTGGTGAACATGGCGCTGGCCATGTACTGCGCCGAATTTGTATCCACCCTGTCGCCCACGGGCGACGAGGCCGCGGCCCAGCTTCGCCTTCTTTTGAACAGCCTGTATTATCTCAGCGAAAAAAAGCGGGCCCCCGCGTTTATCAAGCCGGTGTACGAGCTTCGCGCACTGACGCTGGCGGGCTTTCTGCCGGGGCTTGTGGCATGTGCAGACTGCGTGAAATACGAGGGCGGCCCCTTTTGCTTTGACGCTGCCACAGGCCTTTTGTTCTGCGCGGAATGTGCGGCGAAACGGGGCCTTGCGGCAAACCTAGATGCCGCGGCCTTGGCGGCCATGCGGCACATTACTTACAGTGAAGACGAAAAGCTGTTCGGCTTTTCCATTGGGCCGGAAAGCCTTGCGCACCTGGGCGCTGCAGTAGAGCAGTATGTGCGCTATTGTGTGGACAAGCCGTTCAAAACCCTGGAATTTTACCACAGCGTCCTTGTGTGAGGGCGCGCATTGGAAGGAGACCCATGCAACCGAAATACTTAGCTTCTCTGGAATTCGATAAGATACTTTCGCGCGCCGCGCAGGGCATCGTGTGCCCGGAGGCGCGCGGTTTGCTGTTGGAAGAGCAGCCCGGCGCCACCCCGCAGGCTGTGCGCGATAAGCTGGCCGAGACGGATGCCATGACGGCCCTGCTCATAAAAAACGGCACGCCGCGGTTTGACCGGGTGGAGAATGTAAAAAATGTGGTAAACCGCGCATGCAAGGGCGGCGTGCTCTCTATGGCCGAGCTTTTGGAGCTTGCGCGCGCCCTGCGCAATTTCCGGGAGCTGACCGCGTGGTACCATATCACCGAGCACGATGCCCTGTGTATCGACGACCACTTTTATGCCATGACGCCGCAGCCTTCGCTGGAAAAGGCCATCGGGCAGGCCATTGTGTCGCCCACGGAAATGGCGGATACCGCCAGCGATACGCTGTATGATATCCGGCGCAGAATACGCGGCGCGGAAAATTCCATCCGCGACAAGCTGGATGCTCTCACCAAATCGCAGCAGGCGGGCAGGGTGCTGCAGGACGCCGTTGTGTCCATCCGCAACGGGCGGTTTGTGGTGCCGGTGAAGGCGGAATACCGCGGCGAAGTGGGCGGCGTCATCCACGACGTGTCCTCATCGGGCTCCACTTTGTTTGTAGAACCCACGGCCGTGGTAGAGGCAAATGCAAAAATTTTGCAGCTTCGAAATCAGGAGCAGGCAGAAATAGAGCGCATTCTGGCGGCATTCAGCGCCCAGGCAGCAGAACTGGAGCCCATGTTCAGCCTGGGTTACGACGCCATGCTTCAACTGGATGTTTTGCTGGCAAAGGCAAAGCTGGCGCTGGAGCAGAAAGCCATGCTGCCTGCCGTGCGGGAAGACTGTGCCTTCAGCCTGGTGCGTGCGCGCCATCCGCTTATTTCACCGGACACTGTGGTGCCCATTGATGTGGAGCTGGGCAAAAGCTACGATACCATGATTATCACCGGCCCCAATACAGGCGGCAAGACGGTGACGCTGAAAACTGCGGGCCTCTTGTGCACCATGGCCTGCCATGGCTATCTGATTCCTGCACATGAGACGAGCGAGGTGTGCGTGTTCTCCGACATCCTTGTGGATATTGGCGATGAACAGAGCATCGAGCAGAGCCTTTCCACTTTTTCCGGGCATATCAAGAATATCACAGAGATATTCGGCGCCGCAGGGCCCGGCACGCTGGTGCTGATGGACGAGCTTGGCGCAGGCACGGACCCTGCCGAGGGTGCCGCTCTTGCAGTGGCGGTAATAGAAGCCTTGCGTGCGCGCGGTGCAAAGGTTATGGCCACCACGCATTATTCCGAGCTGAAGGTGTTTGCGCTGGAGACGCCCGGCGTGCAGAACGCCTCGTGCGAATTCGATATCGACACGCTGCGCCCCACCTATAAGCTGAGCGTGGGCGTGCCCGGAAAATCGAACGCATTTCTCATCAGCGAAAAGCTGGGCCTTGCGCCCGCAGTGATAGAGCGCGCAAAGCAGCATCTTTCGGCGGAGGACCAGAAGTTCGACACCGTTCTCTCCCAGCTGGAAGATCTGAAGCTGCAGCTGAAAGAGGGACAGGCAGAGGCCGAGCGCCTGCGCGCCACGGCGCAGGACGCGCTGGGCAAGGCAAGAGAGGAACGTGACAAGCTTATCCGGCAGGGGCAGGCAGAGCTGGAGGCCGCGCGCGAAAAGGCGCGCGCCATGGCCGCGGACGTGGAACGGCGCGCATACGACCTGCTGGACGAGCTGCGCAAGCTGGAAAAGGACAAAAGCCGCGCCGCAAGCCAGCGCGCCGCGCGTGCAAGAGAGATAGCCCGCAAGGATTCAGAAAAGCTGTTTTTGAAAAGCGATGTGGTACATACCGTCCAGCGCGAGTATACGCCCTTGAAAAAAGCGGAACCCGGGCAGGAGGTATATCTGGTAGAGCTGGATAAAACGGGCATTGTTTCTTCCCGCCCTGATAAGGACGGCCTTGTAGAGGTGCGCGCGGGCATTTTGCGCACAAAGGTGCCGCTTTCCAAGCTGGCTGCGCCGCCCAAATTTCAAAAGGCGGAGAAAGCATCCATTTATACACCCCGCCCGCGCAGGCAGACGGACGGCGTGCGTGAAGCCGCGCGCCGCACAGCCAGCATGGAGGTGAACCTGCTGGGCATGACGGTGGAGGAGGCGCTGCTGGAGACAGACCGCTTCATTGATAACGGCCTGCTTTCCGGCCAGACAACGTTATACCTTATCCACGGCAAGGGCACGGGCGCGCTGCGCAAGGCCATTCACGAGCACCTGCGCCGCCACCCCAGCGTGAAGAGCTTCCGCCTTGGCAATTACGGCGAGGGTGAGGCCGGCGTCACCGTGGTGGAGCTGAAATAAGCACAGGGAAAAGGAGCTTTTCATGGAGAGACAGAACCATAAAAACCACAGGGGCGGGCAGGGCCTGGCCGCCCGCGCAGGCGGTGCTGCAAAAAAAGTGCTGACAAACCCGCTGACCTATGTGCTGCTTGCAGCCGTTTTGTTCCGCGTTGTGTACTTTCACACATTGCGCCCTTATTCGGAAACTGCAGATTCCCCTACATACAAGGACCTTGGCAATATCCTGACGGGCCTGCGCACGCCCATTTACCCGCTGTTGCTGGCGGGGCTGAAGGCATTGTTCGGCGAGCCGCTGATGAATATGGTGCTGGTGAGGCTGCAAAGCCTTGCCGCGTTGTGCGCGCTGGGCGCTTTCTACTACACAGTGGTGCGAGTGACGCACCGCCGGTACCTTGCCGTTATCTTTACGCTGCTGTTCGGGCTGCAGCCCGGTGTTGTGGGCTATGAAACATCTGTAATGACGGAATCGCTCTCTATCTCCGGCGTGGTGTTTCTTGTGTTTCTGCTGGCGCGCTATCTGGACGAGCGCCGCAGATGCGATGCGGTGGGCCTTGGCGTATTGGCGCTGTTTCTGGTGCTGCTGCGCCCGGCGTTCCTCTATCTGGTGGGCGTGCTGGCCGTGTTCTGGGTGCTGCAGTGGTTTCTGGAGGCGCCCGCCAAAAAGAGGAATATCCTGTGGGGCTTTCTGGGTACGGGCATTTCTGTGGCCGGTGTGCTGGCGTGGTGCGCGTTCAACTTTTTCAGCTGCGGGCGCTTTACTCTCAGTGTGGTGACGGATATCAACCTTTTGCACATGCTGGTGCTGAACGGCTCTGTGGAAAACCCGGAATATCCGGAAATGTCGGAATACGTCTGGAACAAGATGGTGGAAAACCAGGAGGACGAAGCCTATCTGCCCTGGGGCGCATACAATGACATCACCGCCGAGTATCCCGATACTTGGGCGGAATATGCTTCTTCCACCCTGAAATACCATGTGGGAGATATGGTGGATTATACTGTGACGAAAGCGGCCGGGCTGCTGAATCAGCCGTTTCTCAATGACCAGCCTTACACCCATCTCTGGTACTACAAAAGCTTTGGCTCTGCCGTGCGCACGCTGCTGTTCAATGTAAAAGTGGTGCAGGTGCTGCAGTTTCTTATTGCAGAGCTTGTCTACAGCTTTACCTGGTGGGCGGTGAAAAAGCGCATCAACTGGCTGGGCTTGGGCCTTGCCGGGTGTTCACTTGCCACAATGGTCACCTCTGTGGTGGGGGCGCAGGCCGAATGGTACCGGCTGTGGCTGCCCTCGTTCCCATTTCTTATCTTGCTCGGCAGCCTGTGGGCGTACCGCCTGTGCGTGTGGCTGGGCCGCAGGGAAGAGCAGCCGGCAGTATAATAAAACTCTGGTTTTCGGCGCACCGCCCGGCAATGGGCGGTGCGTTTTTGCATATGCAATGAAACAACAAACCACTTTTTGACCCTTTGCCGTGAAAACACCGGCAGAAAATTTTGAAGAAATTATCTTGACAATAAAAAGTAAGAATAGTATGATTTGTTATACAAAATATATTTTTTATAATGAGGTGCAGCAAATGATGAAACCAAAAGGGAAATATGCATGGACAGTGACTGTTGGGGAAAAGGGCCAGATTGTGATACCAAAACAGGCGCGGCAGATATTCTCTATTCAACCGGGGGATACGCTGGTACTTTTAGGGGATGAAAAAAAGGGGATAGCCATCCCGCCGAAAGATATGTTTAGCCGGTTTGCGGCGGTGGTTTTTGATGCGGAAGAAGAGAAAGGGGAAGAGCCGGTGTGAGGCTGCATTATCTGGATAATATCCGTTGGGCAACGGTGCTTCTTGTTTTGTTTTATCATGTCTGCTATATGTTTAATGGCGTTGGGGCACTTGGCGGCATTGCGGGGGCGAAAAGCCTTGCCTGCTTTGATGCGGTGCTGTATTTTGTTTATCCATGGTTTATGGTGCTTCTGTTCCTTATAGCGGGCATCAGTGCGCGGTATGCACTGCAAAAATATTCCGGCAGGGAATTCATTCGCCTTCGCGTCCGCAAATTGCTGGTGCCTTCTACGCTGGGCCTGTTTGTGCTGCACTGGATTACAGGATATCTCAACATCAAAATGGGCGGTGGCCTTGCGTATATTCCATCTTTTCTTATTTATCCTATTTCTGCGGTAAGCGGTATCGGGCCGTTGTGGTTTATCCAAATGCTGTTTCTGTTTTCCTGTGTGCTTGTGCTGCTGCGAAGGATAGACAGAAATGACAGAGTATGGCTGTTTTGCGGCCGTGCCAATGCAGCTGTGGTGCTGGGGCTGTTCCTGCCGCTGTGGGGGGCGGCTCAGATATGGAACCTGCCGGTTTTGACGATGTACCGCTTTGGCATTTATTTTTTTGCATTTTTAGCAGGCTACTATGTGTTTTCACATAACAAAGTACAATGTATGGTGGAAAAGATGCATATCTCCATGCTTGCCGCGGCAGTCGTGGGCGGGGCATGTTATACTGCGTACTACTACGGAACAGATTATACCTCCCCTCAGTGTCTGCAAAGTCTGCTCACAAATGTCTATCTTTGGGCCGCTGTCCTGGCAGTGCTGGGATGTGCCAAAGCATGGTTCGACAGGCAAACGCCTGCTACACGCTATTTGTCTGCATCCAGCTTTGGGTATTATATCCTTCATTATCCGGTTCTTATTGTGACGTGTTATGTGCTTCATACCTGCTTTTCACTTCCGGCAATATGGAATTACCTGATTGCATTTGTCGTAGAACTGGGCCTGACGGCTGTACTGTATGAACTGCTCAAGCGCGTGCCGGGCTTGCGGTATGCCGTACTGGGCATCAGAAATTCAAAGCGCTGAGAGATACCTGGCGCAAAAGCACTTCGGCCTGCCCGTGGTGCTGTTTTATAAAACACAGGCAAAGCAAACAAACGTTTTCTGTTCCTTACAGTTGATTGAAACTACCCGTATGGCTGTATAATTCGCGCAAGCGGCAGAAAATATCTGAAAAGCATGAAGATACATCTTCGTGAGCATCTTGCGTATCTCAGAAAAGCAGCTTGCTTTTATGAAGAAGCGGCGGAGAAAATAGACACGTCAAGGCAGGCCGCTTCCAAATGGGAAGCGGGTGTTTCCCAAAGTGAAAGATACCACACCAATTCCACGCTGGCTTTTGCTGAACCGATACAGCCGGAGGGCTGATAAAATAAGAAAAGGCGGTATGCTGCCTCTCCACGGGGCGCATGCCGCCTTTTTTATGGTGCCAAAGGAGGAAAGAATCTCATTAAATGGAACACTGTCATCCCAAGACTTCCATGACTTTTTCAAACTTGTTTTGATAAAATTTTTTGCTCTCCATAGATAATTTTTGAAAGCTTCTTGCCAGTTTGGCTTTTACAAATTCCTTACCCTCTTCAATTCTCATTCCTTTTTGAACATAAGCTAAATACAATAAATTGGGAACGCTATCGAAATGCGAAATTGCATCGGCATCTGCAACGCACAACTCTTCAAGAGTGCCTTTCGTTAAATTTATGCTTCCTCTGTGATTTCTAATACATTCTTGTACCAAATATATTTTTTGGCTATCGTAATCATATTTTTTCAAAATGTCAAATGCCATTTTTGCCCCGTGCACATGATGAAGTTCATATAAACTATAATCTGTAATGGATGCAATATCGTGTAACCAAGCAGCAATCATAACAACTTCCTTATCCGCACCATATTTGCCAGCCAGAATTTCTGCATTTTTGACCACGGCTACAATATGATAGTAGCATCCTATTCCAAACTTGTTCGATTCTTTTTGGCATCTATCATATATTTCCCGCTGCAAATCCCTCAAAATGTCTTCCCGCATATTTCGTCTCCGTGAATTGATATTTGTTGTTTTGCCATTTCCATTTTATCACAACTTCGAGAACGTGGAAATAGGAAGCCGGACTGATTCCCTACCTTTTGAATATACGGTGCGGTTGGCCAGAAAAGTATGGACTTGAGGTGTTTCAACGATGGCCGGCGCCTTGAAAACAGAACGGTTCAAAAAAGGAATCCCCCTTTTCTGGCAGGTACATGAGCAGATAGTAATGCACTAACGGGAACGCAAGAACGGTATGGACACAGACTTTTGCAGGCCTGATAAAAATGCGCAAATTGCGGCTGGCCGGTGGCCTGCGGGGGAAACAGGCAGAAGCAGAATAGCAAGCCGCCGCATTGGAAAACAGGCACTGCACCCTAAATGCGAACATATTTTGGGCACTACGGCGCGGGGTGAACCAGGCAGGAGAGATGCCTGACATATTTGGGATGAAGGCAGGGGATATGCTAATGGTACTGGGTGATGAAGTGCCCGGTTTACGGGGCCTAGCCTTGGTTGGCGCAGAAGAACTCATACGGGCGGCAAAAAAATTATAGATAGGCTTGGTCCATTTAGAGGAGACGAATGAACGCTGCTGGAAATAAGGCGGCTTTCAAAGCTTCACCCCGGCTTCGCGCTTTTCGATATTTCTTTTTCACTGAACGAAGGTGAAATCGTGGGCCTTATTGGAAAGAGCGGGGCGGGGGAATCACCAGGCTGAAGCCTATTCTCTGCAAACAGGGGCACCCGGCTTGTTTTGAGCCGGGCGCCCCTGTTTATGCTGAAAACTTTTGCCTGAATTTATTAAAACCGGAATGATAGCCCGTGAAAACGCAGTTTGCGTCGGCGTGGGTTTGGGCCGAGTTCTTTGCGCACTGTCACAAGAGAAAGCGTATCATACCCCAGCTTGTGATATAGACGAAGGGCGGCTTCGTTCCGTGTGACTACTTGTAAAGTGACTGCCTCTATTCCGTGCATGCGGCGGCATATTTCTTCCGCCTGTTCAATGGCGGATGTGGCGATGCCCAGCCTGCGCAGCGCAGGCTGGACAAAAATATCTTCAAGCTGCATCACAATGGGCCCGATGCGCTGCATATGAAGAAAGCCGGCCTGTTTGCCGCAGGCCCAAATAGAAAAAAGAGTATGCCCTTTGCCCTGCCATTCCAGCAGGGTGTTTTCCGCCTGTTCCGAAGTAATTGTCTCGTCTCTGTTTGCGAGAGAAGCATGATGCTGCCAAAATGCAGCGATGTCATGCACAATCACATCGTGTTCTTCAGGCGAAAAGGGGGTAAGCTCAACGCGCACGGCAATTCCTCCTCTCCATAAAAAGCCACAGTGAAATAACAGCAATGGCGGCAAAAAGCGCCGCGCCAATAGAAAAGATGCATACTCCCGCACCGGCTCTGCCTGCAAGGGCGCCCGCAAGAGGGGAGAATACTGCCATACAAACACTGTACATCATGCTGTCCACGCTGGTCAGCGTGGCGCGGCTGGCGCTGGGGTAAAAGGGCTGCATCAGGCTGTCAGCCCGCAGGGTGAAGGCGCTTTCCAGAAAACCGGCTCCTACTGCACCTGCAAGGCACAGGGGAAGGCAGGTGCTGCCTGCCAGCATTGTGCAAATGGAAACGGCCAGCCCGCAACGCAGAAACAGGCGGCCGAGGCGTGCAGGCAACCTCGGCGCCAAAAGCGCGCCCGGCACATCGGCCAGCATTAGAAGGAAAAGTGGTATGCCTACAAGGGTGGCAGGCAGGCCTGCATCCACAAGGCCCTGCTGCCAGAACATCTGGGTAAGATATCCGGCGGCCCCTACAAAGCTGATGCACAGCATCTTGGCAGCCAGCCTGCGCCTGTGTGTAAGGAACCGCACGTTTTCCAGCGCATGACATGCGAGGCGGCGCGGCA
This sequence comes from Oscillospiraceae bacterium, assembly GCA_018380115.1. GTDB lineage: Bacteria > Bacillota > Clostridia > Oscillospirales > Ruminococcaceae > Ruthenibacterium. The sequence continues at coordinate 56,266 of JAGZUF010000025.1, forward strand.
GATGACGCAAGGATACTTTGGGCCGCGCGTGTATACTGAGAGCAGGCTCTTTCAAAAGGCCGCCCAGGGCAGCACACCCCAGCCCTACGCAGGCACTGAGAAGGTAGGCTGCGGTAAAACCCAGACGGATGGTAAAAACACTCATCAGGCTGGCAGCACTTTGCGCTGCGGAATACAGCGTGTACTGGCGGGAAGTCTGCCGGATATAGCGGGCCTCCTGGCCATTTTCCGCCAAGGTGTCATAGGTGAGTGCTTCCAGTGTACCGGATGCCAGGTTAAAGCTGAGTGCCTCCAGCGCCATGGCGGCGCAAACCCCGAAAAGCCCGCGGCTGGCGGCCATGGCGACGCCCGCGGCGGCATTTACCAAACCCGCAGCAATCAGGGTGCGCTTGCGGCCCAGAATGTCGGCAAGCATGCCGCTGGGCACTTCGAACAGCATGCTCACTATATGGAACACGCCCTCTGCAACACCCACTGCGGCCAGCGAAAAGCCGCGCCCCACGAGTAGAAGCACCCATACCGCCCCTGCAATACGAAAGCCCCGCACAGCCTCGTGGGCCTGCAGAAGAAATAACTGTTTGTTCAATTTCATTTTAATTACACCGTTCCTCATACTGGATTTTTTGAAGAAACAGTGCGCCCAAATGGGCAAAAAAGGGCCGCGGCAGTGTAGCCGCGGCCCTTCAAAAAGTGCAAAAGAAAGCCGTTTCTACCTGCAAATGGGCGCACTGCTACAGGGAACGGCCAAAACAGCACCTCTGGACAGACGGATGACGGCTATCTTCCAAAACATCACAATGCGCCTCCTTTCAGAATAACGGCATGGCAGCAGGCCATATCGTTACAGTAATTATATCACGCCCGGATATGCTTTTCAAGCGTGGCTTTGACATGTTTTGCATGGCCGGGGCGATACACTAAAGCAGTGGAGAGGGGGCGCGGCATGCGCGGCGTTGTTTACGTGGACCTTCTATTTCTCATCAATGCTGTGATAGGCCTTTTCCTGCTGCGGTGCACATCGCGCCTTGCTGGACGTGAATGCCGGATGTGGCGCATGGCGCTGGGGGGTGCCCTGGCAGGCACGGCTTCCCTTGCCCTGCTGCTGCCGCAGCTTCCACCCGTTCTGCTTTGGGTGCTGAAGGCAGCGGAAGCCTGCATCATTGTGCTGGCGGCCTTTCCTGTGGGAAGCCTGCGGTGCTTTTTCAAGACATTGTGGTGGTATGCGGCGCTGAATGTGCTGCTGTCCGGCGTGGTGTTCGCGGCGCTGTATTATGGCGTGGCGGGCGGCATTGAAGTGAACAATATGGCGGTATATTTCAATGTGCCGCCGCTTTTGCTTATTGCCTGCGTGGCGGGCGTATACTGCGCTGTCCGGCTGGTAGAGCTGTGCTTTGGCAGGCCGCAGCACGCACAGCATGTACCGTTTGCCGCCAGCTTTGGCGGCGTATGCGTGCAGGGGCTTGCACTGCTGGACACGGGCTGCTCTGTGCGCGACCCGGTTAGCGGGCAGGAGGCATTTTTGCTCAGCCTGCCTTCGGTAAAAGGCGCGCTGCCTCCACAGCTTAGTGCACAGTTACAGGCATTTCTGGAACAGGGGCAGCTTTCCAGCGCGCCATATGCCCTTCGGCTGGTGCCCACCCAAACGGCGCTTGGCACGCGCGCCCTGCCCGCTGTGACGGTGCAGTGGCTGACGCTGGGAGAGAAAAAAGAAAAAACTGTGCGCGGCGCGCTGGCAGTGTTCACGCCGGAACCATTTGCGGATGGGGCCTTCAGCGCCATTGTCAGCCCGGTGTTAAAAGGAGGAGCATAAAATGACAGGAAAGTTTCTGAAGGCGCTGTGGCGCAGGCTGCGGCATAAACTGCAGATATGTGTGCGCGCGTCGGATTACACTTATTACATCAACGGCCCGGAGACTTTGCCGCCGCCGCTTTCCAAAGAACAGGAGGCATTGGTGTTTGCCGGGCTGGAAAGGGGCGACGCCAATAGCAGAGAGCTGCTTATCGTACATAATCTGCGCCTTGTGGTGTATATTGCCAAAAAATTTGAGAGCAAAACAGCAGGCGTGGAAGACCTTATCAGTATCGGCACCATCGGCCTAATCAAGGCAGTGAACACCTTTGTGCCTTCAAAAAAAATAAAGCTGGCCACCTATGCCAGCCGGTGCATTGAAAATGAGATATTGATGTACCTGCGCAAAAGCAGCAACCGCCGGCAGGAGAGCAGCATTGACGAACCGCTGAACACTGATGGCGACGGCAATGAGCTGCTGCTTTCAGACGTACTAGGTACAGACCAGAACCAGGTGGGCGCACAGCTGGAGCAGAACGCGGAAAAAGACATGCTGCTTGCGGCTGTGGCAAGGCTTTCCCCTCGTGAAAAACAAATTATGGAATTGCGCTTCGGCCTGTGCGGCCAGCAGGAGCATACCCAGAAAGAAGTTGCCGATATGATAGGCATTTCGCAAAGCTATATTTCACGCCTGGAAAAACGAATCATCCGCCATTTGCGCATGGAGCTGGAGGAAACTACCTAAGCTGTCGCAGTGCTTTCCAGAATGCGCGGCGCCGTCTTATGGATGAAGTTTGGCGGCACCGCACAGCACCGGCTTTTCTGTACAGCTCTGCATGAAATATTTGCCAGCCCGTTTTTCGGATGGGCGGCGCATGCCCTGACAATACTCGAAAACAGAACGTTTTCGGAGGGCAGGGCATGCAGTATCACAAGGTGGAGCTTTGCGGTGTAAACACGGCGAAGCTTCCGGTTTTGAAGGAGAAGGAAAAGGCCGCGCTTCTGCGCGCTGTAAAAAACGGAGATGAAGAGGCGCGCCAGAAGATGATAAATGGAAACCTGCGCCTTGTGCTGAGCGTGGTGCAGAAGTTTTCCGGACGGGGGGAAAATCTGGACGATTTGTTTCAGGTGGGCTGCATCGGCCTTATCAAGGCCGTTGATAATTTCAACCCAGACCTTGGCCTGAAATTTTCTACCTACGGCCAGCCCATGATTATTGGTGAGATACGGCGTTTTCTGCGTGACAACAACGCGCTGCGTGTTAGCCGCTCCATGCGGGATGTGGCTTACAAAGCCATGCAGGCGCGGGAGCAGCTTCAGAAAGAACTTGGACGGGACCCCACCCCGGAGCAGATAGCCCGGCGCATTGAACTGCCGAAGCGCACCGTCACACTGGCGCTGGAATCTGTGGTCGAGCCCATCTCGCTGTATGAACCGGTGTACAATGACGACGGCGATACCATCTGTGTGCTGGACCAGCTGGGCGAAAGCGGCTCGGAGGAGAACTGGATATCTGCCATGTCTCTGCGCGATACCATGAATTCTCTTTCTCCGCGTGAAAAGAAGATTATGGCGCTGCGCTATCTCTCCGGCAAAACGCAGGTAGAGGTGGCGCAGGAAATAGGTATCAGTCAGGCGCAGGTAAGCCGCCTTGAAAAAAATGCGCTGGCGCGCATCAAAAGCGAACTGTAATATTTGCCCGCTTTGGGGAAAATACTGGTAAGGGAAGCAGGAGAATGATACAAAAATCAGCTTAACGGCTACAGGCAGAGCCGCAGCTCTGCCAGCATAGCTTTTATCTCAGGCAGCAGCACTTGAACCTGTGTGTAATTTTGTTTCCCCATAACAATACCCCCTGATGTAGTCTGTTTTCCTACATCAGGGGGTATTTTGTCACTTCATTTTTAATGGCCCTGTTCACTGGCCGGGGGATATTTATTTGTTATCCAGCCCTTTGGATGTATTGGCCAGGGAAAAGCAGGCCTGAACTTTGTGCGGCGCCTCTCAGCTTTGAGAAGCGCCTGTTTCCCATATGAATACAGTCCTGTCCGATACGATTGCTTTCTTATCCGGCCGCATGGAAGGCGGCGTGCCCTTTCCGCGTGCGGCGGCGATGCGTTCCGGCCCTGCTTATTCCACAGCCTGTGCAAGGGGGGAGAGGTCCAGCACGCCGGCCTCCTGCTGCAAAAGCGAATACACGGTTTTGGCGATGACCTTTACGCCGCCGGGGCTGTCGCTTTCAAAATTCAGCGGCATCAGCGGGTCGTGCAGAGAGAGGCGCAGCAAAAACCAGCCGTTGCCGTGCTGTGCGTCAAAGTTCACACGGATGCCTTCACGGTTGTCGGGCGCGGTGCTGGCGCCGGGCAGCGCCTGCACCTTCTGGGCCATGCGCTTCAGCACGGCGGCGCCGTCAGCCTTAAAATCTGCGCCGGAAAGGGGCAGGCGCACTTCTTTGCTTTCGGCAGGCTCGCGCAGGCCGGCAATCATCTCCTCCAGCCGGTGGCCGCGGCCCAGCTCTATCAGCAGCTTCACCATCAGGTACGCGCCGTCATCCATGAAATAGTTTTCCTTCAGCGCGCCGTGGCCGCTTGTTTCCATGGCAAGCTGGCAGTCTGTGCCCTCCCGGTTCAGGCGCACGGCTTCATTAATTACATTGCGGTAGCCGCGCTTGAAGCGGTGATGCACGCCGCCCTTCTGAGCAATGAACCGGGCAAGGCCGGTGCTGGTGACGGAATCTGTCACAATGGCGGTGCCGGGGTGGTCGCGCAGCAGAATCGCGCTCATCAGGGCAATGAGCCTGTTGCGGTTCAGCTCTTCCCCATCTGGCAGCACAGCCCCGGCCCTGTCAACATCCGTATCAAAGATAATGCCGAGGTCTGCCTTTTCCTCCAGCACAGCCTGCCGGATGCTGGCCATGGCGGCCGCATCCTCCGGATTCGGGATATGGTTGGGGAACATGCCGTCCGGCGCCAGATAACGGCTGCCGGAAATATCAGCCCCCAGCGGCGCAAGCACCTTTTCGGCAAAAAAGCCGCCCGCACCGTTGCCGGCATCCACCACAATATGAAGCCCCGCCAGCGGGTGCAGGTAGTCTTTGGCCTTCACGCCGTCCCGGATAAGCGAGGCCAGATGCGCGGCATATACGCTCATAAAATCCTGCTGCTGCACCTGCTGTGCCTGAGGCGCGGCCTGCGGTGTTATTAGCTGCGCCTGGGCAAGAATGGCTTTGATGTCGCTGCCTTCCAGCCCGCCCGCGGAGGTGAAGAATTTCAGCCCGTTGCGGTTATAGGGCAGATGACTGGCCGTCACCATCACGGCGCCGTCAAATGGCTGCGCGCCCATTACGGTGCACATGAACATGGCCGGGGTGCTGGCCAGAGCAAAGTTTGTACACAGGGCGCCTTCGGCGCCAAACCCTTCCAGCGCCCAGCCTGAAATGGCCGGCCCAGAAATACGCGAGTCGCGCCCCACTGCCACACGCACCTGCTCTTTGCCGGTGCGCTGTTTCAGCCAGCGGGCAAACGCCCTTACAATGGGAACAACAGCCTCCCGCGTAAGGTTTACGGGCTGTCCGTTTTTGGCATCTACGGCTACGCCGCGGATGTCGCTTCCATTCTGCAGTGCAGAAAGCTCCATAATATCCCAGCCTTTCTTTTTCCCGCACGTGTGCCGCACGGGGCTGTCGGTCAACGCTTTCATTATATCAGTCACGCACGCGGGCGGCAACCGGAAAATGGCCGCAGCGGAGGAAAACGCATGTCCAGGCCCCATGTTTCACAAATAATGAAAAGAACTGCATTTTCTTGTTTCCATTCGGCGGGCATTGTGTTAGAATAAAAAAACGGTCGAAGGCATTTCTCTGCCATGCGGCAGAGAAGCGCCGCGCCTCCTGCGCGGACGGCAGGCGAGAGGGAAAAATGAAGCGGAAAAGGTGGAGAACAGGGAATGGAACAGCACGTATCTGACACATATGTTCACATTCTGAAAAACGAGCTTATCGTTGCGCTTGGCTGCACAGAGCCAATTGCCATTGCCTACGCGGGCGCACTGGCGCGCAAGGTGCTGGGTGCGGTGCCGCGGAGGGTAAATGTGGCGTGCAGCGGAAATATCGTGAAAAACGTGAAGGGCGTCACCGTGCCAAATTCCGGCGGGCTGCGCGGCATCAAAGTGGCCGCTTTGCTCGGAATTACGGGCGGTGATGCCAAAAAAGAGCTTGCCGTGCTGGAAAGTGTGACAGATGAAGCGCGTGAGGAAGCGCGCCGTCTGCTGGCGGCGGGTGTGTGCACCACAAGCCTTGTAGAAGGGGAAGAGAACCTTGCAGTCACCGTTACTGCAGAAGCCGGCGGGCACACTGCCCTTGTGGAGATACGCGGCACACACACCCATGTGGCCCGCATTGAAAAGGACGGCGCAGTGCTGCAGAGCAGCGCGTCGGAGGGCGGCGTGCAGAAGGCCGCGCCCGATAAAGCCCTTTTGAATGTGCGCGATATCCTGACATTTGCCGAAACGGCAGACCTCTCGGAAATAAAGCCTCTTTTGCTGCGGCAGATAGAATGCAATGTGGCCATTTCCCATGAAGGGCTGCGGCAGGGCTATGGCGGCGAAGTGGGCCGCACGCTGCTGGAATTGTACGGCACCTGCTGCCCCGTGCAGGTGCGCGCGGCCGCCGCAGCCGCGGCGGGGTCTGATGCGCGCATGAACGGCTGCCCCATGCCGGTGGTCATCAATTCCGGCTCCGGCAACCAGGGCATTACGCTGACGCTGCCGGTGGTGGAATATGCAAAGGAACTGCACGCTTCAAGCGAGATGCTGCTGCGCGCGCTTGTGTTGGCAAACCTTCTCAGCGTGCACCAGAAAAAATATATTGGCAGCCTGTCCGCCTACTGCGGCGCCACCAGCGCTGCCTGTGCGGCAGGCGCGGCTGTCTGCTGGATGCGCGGCGGCGGGTATGAAGAGATATGCGGCACCATCACCAACACGCTTGCCACTCTGGGTGGTATGCTGTGCGACGGGGCCAAGTCCTCCTGTGCGGCAAAAATTGCCACAGCCGTGCAGACGGCACTTCTGGCAGCAGCCATGAGCGCGCACGGCCGCCGCTTCCGCCACGGCGACGGCATCGTTACACAGAACGTGGAAGAAACCATTGCCGACATCGGTTACATTGCCCGTGAGGGGATGCGCTATGCAGACAGCGAAATACTTCGCCTGATGCTGGAGCATGAATGACCGCATCTTCTGCCTGAAGGCAGGGCCGGCGCGCCGCGCCCTGCTTTTTTTGTGCAATAATTATACTAAAAAAGTATAATTATATCCAACCCTTTGCGTTTTGTGAATTGCAAATGGTCCATATATGGTGTATAATTTCATTTGCATGAAGGAAAGAGAGCAGGTGTGGGAATGCAAGTGATGAAACGCAGTGGCGCCGGGCAGGCGTACGATGCACAGAAAATCACGGATGCCATGGAAAAGGCATTTGCCAGCGTGGGGCAGGCGTGCAGCCGTGAGGTGATGGACAAAATGCTTCGTGAAGTGGAACAGGCTGTTCTGTCAGGCGGCACATGCACGGTAGAGGCTATTCAGGATGAAGTGGAACAGGTGCTGATGGCAAACGGCTTTTACGCTGTGGCGAAAAGCTATATCCTATACAGGCAGAGGCGCGCGGAGCTTCGCGCCGCACGCGCGGCGCTGACAGGCGCAATGGATGCGCCGGGGCTGGATGAATGCCTGGCCGGGATACAGCAGGCGTTTGAGGGGCCGGAGTATTCCCTCACGGCGCTGGCCGGTAAGTTTTCCGGCTTTCTGAAAACAGGTATGTCGCGGCAGGAAACACTGGGGGCGCTTGTAAAAGCGGCGGTAGAGCTCACCACCCCGCAGGCCCCGAAATGGGAGTTTATTGCGGCGCGCCTTTTGAACTATAAGTTCGAGCTGGAGCTGCAGGCCCAGCTGGAAAGGCACGGCATCCGCACCTTTTATGAAAAGCTGCGCTGGCTGACGGACGAAGGACTGTACGGCGCCTATATTCTGGAGCACTATTCTCGCGAAGAGCTGGAGCAGGCGGCCGCCTTTCTGCGGCCGGAGCGCAATGCGCTGTTCACATACGCGGGGCTGGATTTGCAGCTGAAACGGTACGTCATCCACACGCATCAGCGCGTGCCGCTGGAAACGCCGCAGGAAATGTACCTGGGCATTGCCCTGCACCTTGCCATGGAGGAAAAGCAGGACAGGCTGGAATGGGTGCGGCGGTTTTACGATATGCTGAGCAAGATGGAAGTGACTATGGCCACGCCCACGCTCTCCAATGCGCGCAAGCCTTACCATCAGCTCTCCAGCTGCTTTATCGACACGGTGCCGGACAGCCTGGAGGGCATCTACCGCTCTATTGACAATTTTGCGCAGGTGAGCAAATTCGGCGGCGGCATGGGCCTGTACTTCGGCAAGGTGCGCGCCACGGGCAGCAGCATCCGTGGCTTTGAAGGCGCGGCGGGCGGCGTCATCCGGTGGATCAAGCTGGTGAACGATACTGCCGTAGCGGTAGACCAGCTCGGCATGCGCCAGGGGGCCGTGGCAGTGTATCTGGATGCCTGGCACAAAGACCTTCCGGAATTTTTGCAGCTTCGCACGAATAATGGCGATGACCGCATGAAGGCGCATGACGTATTTCCGGCAGTGTGTTACCCAGACCTTTTCTGGAAGCTGGCCGCGCAGGATCTCAACCGTGAATGGCACCTTCTGTGCCCGCATGAGGTGCTCAGTGTAAAGGGCTATGCGCTGGAGGATTATTACGGTGAGGAGTGGGAAAAACGTTATCTTGACTGTGTGAACGACCCGCGTATTTCAAAACGGACCGTGACGGTGAAGGATATCGTGCGGCTTGTGTTGAAATCGGCCGTAGAGACGGGCACCCCCTTTACCTTCAACCGCGATGCAGTGAACCGTGCGAACCCCAACGGCCACAAGGGCGTCATCTATTGCTCTAACCTGTGCACGGAAATCGCGCAGAACATGGCGCCTATCGAGAGCGTTTCCACTGAGGTGAAAACGGAAAACGGGGACACCGTGGTGGTCACCACCACGCGCCCGGGCGAGCTTGTGGTATGCAACCTTGCTTCGCTTTCACTCGGCAATATTCCTGTGGAGGACGACGCTTACCTGCACGAGCTTGTGGCAAGCGTGGTGCGCGCGCTGGATAATGTCATCGATTTGAATTTTTACCCGCTGCCCTATGCGAAAATAACAAACCGCCGCTACCGCAGCATCGGCCTTGGGGTAAGCGGTTATCATCACATGCTGGCAAAGCGCGGCATTAAGTGGGAAAGTGAAGAGCATCTTGCCTTTGCAGACGATGTGTTCGGGCGCATCAACCATGCGGCCATTGCCGCCAGCACGGCACTTGCCGCCGAAAAAGGCAGCTATGCCTTTTTTGAGGGCAGCGACTGGCAGACGGGCGCCTATTTTGAAAAGCGCGGCTATACGTCCGCCGCATGGAAGGAGCTAGCTGCAACGGTGGCGCGCCAGGGCATGCGCAATGCATATCTGCTTGCAGTGGCACCCACCTCCAGCACCAGCATCCTGGCTGGCACCACCGCCGGGCTGGACCCTGTGATGAAGCGCTTTTTCCTGGAGGAAAAAAAAGGCAGCATGCTGCCCCGCGTTGCACCCGAGCTTTCCATGAAAACCTACTGGTATTATAAAAACGCACATCTTATCGACCAAAGCTGGAGCGTGCGCGCCTGCGGCGTGCGCCAGCGCCATGTGGACCAGGCCCAAAGCATGAACCTGTATATTACCAATGATTTCACCATGCGTCAGGTGCTGGAACTGTACCTGCTTGCTTGGCGATGCGGGGTAAAGACTATTTACTATGTGCGCTCGAAGTCTCTGGAAGTGGAAGAGTGCGAAAGCTGCTCGTCTTGAGCGCGGAAGGAGAGAACACACCATGGCAGAACTTGTGAAAAAACCGTTGTTCAACCCCGGCGGCGATACTGAGGTACGCCTGCGGCGCATGATAGGCGGCAACACCACCAACCTGAACGATTTCAACAATATGCGCTATGCCTGGGTAAGCGGCTGGTACCGGCAGGCCATGAATAATTTCTGGATACCGGAGGAGATAAACCTCTCGCAGGATGTGAAGGATTACCCGAACCTTTCGGCACCCGAGCGCAGGGCCTACGATAAAATACTGAGCTTTCTTGTGTTTCTGGATTCCATCCAGACGGCCAACCTGCCCTGCATTGGCGAATATGTCACAGCCAACGAGGTGAATCTGTGCCTGTCTATTCAGACATTTCAGGAATGTGTGCACAGCCAAAGCTACAGCTACATGCTGGACACCATATGCAGCCCCACGCAGCGCGACGACATTCTGTACCAGTGGAAAACGGATGAGCATTTGCTGCGCCGCAACACATTTATCGGGGATTTGTACAATGAATTCCAGAAAAAGAAGGATGCCTTCACGCTGCTGAAGGTGATGATGGCGAATTATATTCTGGAGGGGGTGTATTTCTATTCCGGCTTCATGTTCTTCTACAATCTGGCCCGGAATGGAAAAATGCCCGGCTCTGCGCAGGAGATACGCTATATCAACCGCGATGAAAACACACATTTGTGGCTGTTCCGCAATATTATTCTGGAGCTGCAGAAGGAAAACCCCGAGCTTTTCACCCCGGAGAATATTGAAGTGCTGCGCGGCATGCTGGAAGAAGGCGTGCGGCAGGAGGTTGCCTGGGGCCACTATGTCATTGGAGACGATATCCCCGGCCTGACAAAAGGCATGGTGACAGATTATATCAAATATCTGGGCAACCTGCGCTGGGCGGGCCTTGGCTATGGCACACTGTACGAGGGCTATGACAGCGAGCCGGAGAATATGGCGTGGGTGAGCCAGTATTCCAATGCCAATATGGTAAAAACAGATTTCTTTGAAGCAAAAAGCACAGCATACGCCAAAAGCACAGCCCTTGTGGACGATTTATAAGCGTGCTGTGCCGGAAAAGCCGCGTGCGGAAGGCCTGCGCGCGGCTTTTCACCCTGTAAAACGGGGGAGTTAGGCGCGCTGACGTAAGAAAACGCTGGTTTTGGGCCGGCAGTTTTGTGTCGGATTACCGGGCTTTCATGCTGCTGTTTACGCAAAATTGCCGGGCCAAAGCTGTTTTGTACCTCTGAAGCAGAAATTGGGGTTGCAGAGCAAGGAAAAGCGCCTCAGGCACCCTTTGTGGTTGTCAAGGCGCTTTGGCGATGCCATGCGCCCAAGTTTCTGTTTCAGAGACGGCGTTTTCTCATGTCAGCGCGCCTTTGCGCCGTATTTTTCTATTGACAATCCGCCGCGGGCCCTGTATAATATTTTTGTTCGCTGGGCGAACGCGATATTCCTCCTTAGCTCAGTCGGTAGAGCATGCGGCTGTTAACCGCAGGGTCGTTGGTTCGAGCCCAACAGGGGGAGCCAATTATGACGTATTCGAACAGGTCGCAGTATTATCTCCGTATCTGTTCTGCGTCGCAAAAGCAATGCACTGGTAATATACCAGTGCATTTTTTGCATTCAAGAACAAAATACCAAACTTTATGATAGGGGATTCTGATTTACGCAAATAGAAAAAGCCCCCGGCGCTATATGCACCGGGGGCCTGTATTATTTCTTAAGCTGCTTTACCGCCTGATCAAGGCCCGTGGCGGCAAGGCCGGACGCCACACCCACGGCCGCGGCCGTGATGGGGTCTGTTGCCGGGAAATCCGGCATGCCCACATAGAGGGCCGCAAGGCCCAGCAGCAAGCCGGAAAAGCCACAAGCAATAGGAATGTATTTGTTGTTGTCAAACGGGGTTGCCTTAACGACAGTACCCACCAGGTAACACAGCACAGTGATTGCCACTACAGTGGCGATTCCGAAAATTGATACATCCATTTTCTTTCTCCTTATCCATTCCGAATTTTAAGCGATTCGCAGCGCCGGACGATATCTGCCACAGAGCGGTCGCCATTGCCCAGCGCATCATAGGCGACATAGCACCCCTTCAGTGTTTCCATCCCATAGGGAGGAATTTCACCGGTTTCGATGTAGTGCAGGCCGAGGTCTATGATTTTTGCCCGCAGAAGCATTTTAAGCCCCTGTTCCACGGCCTTGTCTTTCTTGGCATTGCTCTTCATGCGCCCCGCCGCCCACCCTGCGAAGGCCGCCACCAGAGGCAGCACCGCCGTAATGATGTCTTGCAAAAGTTCCACCTGTCAGCCCCCCAGCGCCGCCTGTGCGGCCTTTATTTTGGCCTCTGCATGCTCTGCACGCTCTGTTGCGGCCTCGGCCTTTTCCCCGGCCTCCCGGGCCTGTTGCAACGCGGTGTCGCGCTCTGCTGTCATGCTGGCCAAGCTGTTGCGCAAAGCCTGTGCCTCGGCCTTGCTCGCTTCCAGCTCTGCGCGCAGCGCCTCGATGTCATCCCCCGCGGGCTTGTCCGGTTCTTCCGGTGTCTGTGCGGGCGGGGTATAGATGCCATAGCCCAGCCCCAGTTCGGCAGCCTTTGTCAGCACGATGCGCTGGTCGCCAACAGATGCCGGGCCTATGTACACAAGCGCATTGCCGCTGCCATCTACAGGCCCCTCGCTGTAATCAAGGCCCAAGTTCTGTGCCTGCTTTTTCAGCGCAGCCCTGTCCCCGCTGCTGGCAGGGCCTATCTGTATCGTGATGTTACCCGGTGATAACGGCTGTACCATTTCGCTTTCCTCCTCTTCGGCGGCACCATATGTGCCCACCGCATTTTCAAAGCCCATGTACTGCGTAGGGTCAAGCCCCTTGCCCGTGGATGTGGCCCGCACC
>JAGZUF010000050.1 GCA_018380115.1 Oscillospiraceae bacterium
GGTTTTCAGACGATATCCCGTTCTGAATGACTGACTGTGAAAACCGCCCCGTCCAGTGCGGGGCATCACCGGAGAGATGAGGATGAGCGAATATTTCAGAATACTTCAGGGGCTGCCTGACGGCTCCTTTACCCGCGAACAGGCTGAAGCCGTTGCCGCACAGTACCGGAATGTCTTTATCGAGGATGATCAGGGAACGCATTTTCGCCTGGTTGTCCGCAATAACAGTGGCCTGGTCTGGCGCACCTGGAATTTTGAGGACGGTGCCGGGTACTGGATGAACCATGTCATCCGGAATTTCGGCATTCTTAAGTAAGAGAGGTGCCGGACGCGCAAACGTCCGGCAGGACATAAGCAATTATAAGGGGATGATTATGCCTGTAACGAAGTGTGAACCAGAAACCACCCGCAAAGCAAGCCGTAAATATGCAAAAACGCAGGAAACAGTCCTGTCTGCCCTGCTGGCGCAGACGGAGGAAGTGAGTGTGCCGCTGGCCTCACTGATTAAATCACCGCTGAATGTGCGCACGGTGCCGTATTCTGCGGAGTCCGTCAGCGAACTGGCTGAGTCCATTAAGGGCGTTGGCCTGTTGCAGAATCTGGTCGTGCATACTCTGCCTGGTGACCGTTACGGTGTCGCCGCAGGTGGTCGCCGACTGGCTGCACTCAACATGCTGGCAGAGCGTGGCATCATTCCGGCTGACTGGCCTGTCCGTGTGAAGGTCATTCCGCAGGAGCTGGCGACGGCGGCATCAATGACTGAAAACGGTCATCGTCGGGATATGCACCCTGCTGAACAGATTGCCGGATTCCGCGCAATGGCGCAGGAAGGCAAAACACCTGCACAAATCGGTGATTTGCTGGGCTATTCACCCCGCCACGTTCAGCGAATGCTGAAACTGGCTGACCTTGCGCCTGTCATCCTCGATGCGCTGGCAGAAGACCGCATCACCACCGAACACTGTCAGGCGCTGGCGCTGGAGAACGACACCGCGCGTCAGGTGCAGGTGTTTGAAGCTGCCTGTCAGTCGGGATGGGGCGGAAAACCGGATGTGCGGGTTATCCGCAATCTGATTACGGAAAGTGAAGTGGCGGTGGCGGGGAACAGTAAATTCCGCTTCGTGGGGGCTGATGCCTTCTCGCCAGACGAACTGCGCACCGATTTGTTCAGCGACGACGAGGGTGGCTATGTGGACTGCGTGGCGCTCGATGCCGCCCTGCTGGAAAAACTCCAGGCTGTCGCAGAGTTCCTTCGGGAAGCCGAAGGCTGGGAATGGTGCGCCGGACGCATGGAGCCTGTCGGTGAGTGCCGTGAGGATGCCGGAACATACCGCTGTCTGCCGGAGCCGGAAGCGGTGCTGACCGAGGCGGAAGAAGAACGTCTGAACGAACTGATGGCACGTTACGACGCGCTGGAAAACCAGTGTGAGGAATCTGACCTGCTGGAAGCAGAAATGAAGCTGATGCGCTGCATGGCGAAGGTCAGAGCGTGGACGCCGGAGATGCGTGCCGGAGGTGGAGTGGTGGTGTCCTGGCGTTATGGAAACGTATGTGTCCAGCGTGGTGTGCAGTTACGCAGTGAGGATGATGCGGCTGACGACGCTGACCGCACGGAACAGGTGCAGGAAAAAGCGTCAGTGGAGGAAATCAGTCTGCCACTGCTGACGAAAATGTCTTCCGAACGCACGCTGGCAGTCCAGGCAGCACTGATGCAGCAACCGGACAAATCCCTGACACTGCTGGCATGGACGCTCTGCCTGAATGTGTTTGGCAGCGGAGCGTACAGTAAACCAGCACAAATCAGCCTGGAATGTAAACATTATTCGCTGACCAGCGATGCGCCATCGGGGAAGGACGGTGCCGCATTCATGGCGCTGATGGCAGAAAAAGCCCGTCTTGCTGCCCTGTTACCGGAGGGATGGTCACGGGACATGACGACATTCCTGTCACTCAGTCAGGAGGTGCTGTTATCCCTGCTCAGTTTCTGCACCGCATGCAGCCTTAACGGTGTCCAGACCCGTGAGTATGGTCACACGTCACGCAGTCCGCTGGACACGCTGGAGAGCGCCATCGGCTTTCACATGCGCGACTGGTGGCAGCCGACGAAAGCAAACTTTTTCGGACACCTGAAAAAGCCGCAGATTATCGCAGCCCTGAATGAGGCAGGACTATCCGGTGCCGCACGGGACGCGGAGAAGATGAAGAAAGGCGATGCGGCTGAACATGCAGAGCACCATATGAAAGACAACCGCTGGGTGCCTGGCTGGATGTGTACA
>JAGZUF010000051.1 GCA_018380115.1 Oscillospiraceae bacterium
TATGGCACAGCCGGAGGAAGAGGCAAAGGAGATTGCTTTATCCCTTGAGCTTTTTGTAGATGGTTCACTTAACATTTTTAATCATCAGACAAATGTGGATGTGGATAACAGATTCGTAGTATATGGTATCAGAGACCTTGGAGCAGAGCTTAGTCCTATCACAATGCTTGTTATGATGGAGTTCATCCAGCAGAGAATTGTGGAGAATGGAAAGAGGGATAAGGCAACTTGGCTCTATATTGACGAGTTCCATGTCTTGCTTAATTCCGAGTATTCAGCGAAGTATTTACAGCAGCTTTGGAAGAAAGTAAGCAAGCAGGGCGGTCTTTGCACAGGCATCACGCAGAATGTGGGCGAAATGCTGCGGAGCAAGGATGCGCGATGGCTGTTCGCCAACAGTGAATTTATTATCATGCTGTCCCAGTCCGCGTCCGACCGCGCCGATCTGGCGGAACTGTTGCACATTTCCGACGCCCAGCTTTCTTATGTGGAAAACGCGGACCCCGGCTGCGGGCTGATGAAGTTCGGCAGCGCATTCATCCCTTTCCAGAACGATATCCCGAAGCACACCGAGTTATACCGCCTGATGACCACCAAGGCTGGCGAATGGGAGTGATATCCCTATGGCTACATACAGATACAAAACGCCGGAGGACAGGAAAAAGTTGTCGTATGGCGCTGCGCGGGCGCAGTGCGGAAAAGCGGTAAGCGGCGCGGCCAGCACGCAGTACGGCAGCAGGACGCGGCAGGGCGCGGAGCAGCAGGTATACGCGGCGAAAAGCGCGCCGCCGCAGGCAAAGCACAAAAAGCGGACCATGAAAGCATACATGGTTCGCATAGCTGTGCGGAAAATGCAGGAGCGCAGGGATGGGAAACGCCGTGCGGAACAGGATGGCCAGCGTGCGGATGCTGCGGCGGTAAACAGGGCGTCTGACCGGATGGCGGACAGCGCAAAACGCGTGGCAGGCGTCACCACGCGCACCACTGCAAAATACGGCGGCATTGCAGCGAAAAAGGTTTACGGCGCGGCGCGGGACAAGGCGCGGCAATACGCGGTAAAAAAGTCCGTCCGGCGTGTGGCGCGCCGTTACCGCGGCGCGGATGGGAAAGCACGGTACGCATTCCGCTATGCCGCGGAACAGAAAAATCGTGCGGTACGCAGCGTCCGGTTAAAAAAAGGGCAGCGGTACCGGCTTGCCCGCGGGCGTTTGCTGGCGCTGCGCCGGCAGGGAATCCAGAAGGG
The DNA here is from genome assembly GCA_018380115.1 of Oscillospiraceae bacterium. Taxonomy (GTDB): domain Bacteria; phylum Bacillota; class Clostridia; order Oscillospirales; family Ruminococcaceae; genus Ruthenibacterium. Next base: position 1,244 of record JAGZUF010000051.1, read on the forward strand.
CCGGCGCAGCGCGGCGGCGGTATACGGTACGGCGCGCGACCGCGCGGCAAAAAACGCAGTGTCTACCGTATATGGCAAAGCGGCAAAGGGCGCGGAAAGCGTTTATGGCGGTACGGTAAGGCAGGGCGCGCTGATGCGCCGTGCGCACGCGCAGAAGGCGGCGGATATGGCATACCAAAGCAGCGCTGCCGCACAGCGCAGCCGGACGGCTGCGCACGGCTTGAAAAAATACCAGCTGCGCGCACGGAAAGCCGGCGTCCGCAAATTGAAGCTGCGTCTTGGGGAAAAAGGCGGTGCTGGCGGGGCGGCGAAAAAGGGCGTGCGCAAGATCGTCACGGAGCTGATGCATAAGGCTGCCGCTGCGGCAAAGAGCAAAATTTTGTTGGCCGGTGTGGCGGTGGTTCTGGTGGTAAGCCTTGTTGCCGCGCCGCTTACCATTATTGCATCGCCGCTTGGGCTATTGTTTGCGGACGAGAATATTGGTGTGGACGGGCAGAGCGTCCAGCAGGCGTACATGGCGGCGCAGACGGCATGGACGTCCGCAGCGCTGGCAGGTGAAAGCTATGACCGCGTGGAATATGAAGGTACTTATGCAGACAGCGTGGAAGTATTAGCTGTGTTTGCGGTAAAGGTGACAGAGCAGGACGGCTTCGACGCGATGACGATGGGACCCGACCAGCGTGAGATTTTAGCTGGGGTGTATATGGATATGAACCCGTATACAAAATGGTACACGAAAACAGAGGACGGGGACAGAATCCTGCATATACGGGTGGACGGTTTATCCGCCGACCAGGCGGCGGACAAGTACCATTTCACGAAATCCCAGCGCGTGATGCTGCACGAACTGCTGGAGGATTACCGCGATGAACTGGTCCAGCTGCTGGGCAGTGCGACCGGCGGCAAGGGCTTTTCCACTGCGGTACTGGCGCTCCGGGAACTGGTGGAAAAATACGCCGCAATGTACGGCATATCCCACTATGTGGACACGCT
>JAGZUF010000052.1 GCA_018380115.1 Oscillospiraceae bacterium
AAAATTAGCACCGTAAACATGTGGGCCTTATAAGGCCCGCACGATGATGTTCTGAGCAAGGTAGGGGTTTGTAATATCCATCGCTTGACCGCCACCACGATTCCCTACAGAAATATTCACAGGCTTTGTGTTGTTAGTAGTTGGATCTATGAGCACGGACACTGTTGAGGCACCAGAGCTTGCGTCCCAAGTGTACACTCCATTTCCATTCGTTACCGGATGGTTGTGCGCAACGAGTTCATTTAAAGTCATGAGATGCTTGAAACTGCCACCTGTAGACCCGCGCTGAAAATTAGCACCGTAAACAAGCTAAATTCCAAAATCCAGACGTGCAAAAAAACGTTCTCTATAATTATGAAAAAATGTTATGGAGGACGAAGCTATGAGTGCCAAAAAGCTAAAAAAGATTGCTGTAACCATCGGGTTTAAAGCCGATAATACCCCTATTAAAAAGGCATTTTATGGCCGTTCAACGGCCCAGGCAAAAAGCCGCGCAGAGCGATGGCTGGAAAGCCATGGCACACCGGAGAAGCAGGCCGACATACTCACCCTGGGTGGTTGGGCCGCCCGCTGGCTGAACGTGTACAAGAAGCCGGACGTCACGCCCACCGCTTATACGACCACGTATGAAATAACAGTGCGGCGGCATATTCTCCCGGCGCTGGGCAGCTGCGTCATGATGGACCTGACCCCCATGGACATCAAGGCGTTTTATAACAGTGTATCCCACCTGTCAAAGTCCGTCTGCAGCAAGATTAAAATGTGCCTCAACGGGATATTGGAGACAGCGGTCGAGAATGGCCTGTGCGAGCATAATCCGGCCCACAAGGTAAAAATCGAGAGCACAGCTACACCGCGCGTCAAGGAGGTGTTTTCAAATGCAGAAATCGAGATCGCCTCCGCTTGGTTCCTTCAGACCATGCCGGAGGTGGTCCTGGCTTTGGAAACCGGCGTGCGCCGGGGCGAACTACTGGGTTTTTTCAAGTCGGATTTCGACACCAGACGGCATGTTTACAGCGTCGCCCGCACCGTGCGAAAACCACGCGGACAAGCCCCGGAGACAGCCGCGCCGAAGTCTTTGAGTTATCGCACAAATCCTCTGACGGACCGCGCTCTGCAAGCTGTGGAACTGCTGCGGCAGCGATATCCAGACAGTCCATATCTGATTCCGGGCCCGGATGGCGGGCTGATGCGCCCGGACACCTGGAGCCGCAGGCTCAAGACGGAAATGGACCGGATGGCGCAAAGGCATAAAGACATGCCGCGCCTTACAGCCCACGAGCTGCGGCACACACATGGAACCTATCTGCGCCGCCATGGCGTGGATATTTACAGTATCGCAAAAATTCTCGGGCATAAGGACGTGGAAGTCACAGCCCGCATCTATGTACACAATGAATTAAACGAATTACGCAAGGCGCTGCGCTGGATGCAGCGCCGAAGCCCTATTATATCTGGAGGTGCAGCATGACAATTTTTGAAGGAAGAAACCAAATTGCTTATAGTTACGGGCGCTTCGGATACACCCGGAACAGCGGCAAAACATGGCACGGAGGTATTGATGTTGTGGGAGTTGACAGCAGCATGATCCGGGCGGTAGTCGCAGGGATCGTGGTCTTCTCCGGCATTGTTACAAACAAGACGGACAGGACGTGGGAGTGGGGCTACTACGTCTGTATTCAGGGCAATGACGGCCGCTTCTATTACTACTGTCACATGGCACAGGCCCCGGTGGTGAGGACCGGACAAAGCGTTAATGCCGGCGCTGCGATTGGGATCATGGGCAATACGGGCAATGCTGCCGGAGGCTACAAACACTGTCACTTTGAGGTACGGACGGCGCGGAGAGCCTCGGCCGCCATCAATCCAGCACCCTACTGCGGCTGTGAAAACCGCGTCGGAACATACGGTCCTGTAAGCATCAAACCTCTTTCCAGCGAAGCGTGCATCATCAATATTGGGCCTGCAAGCACGGGAGATGTGAAGATGCTGCAGAACCTGGCTGCGTCCCTGCAGCTTGGCTGCACTGTGGCAGACAATGTGCTCTCTATTGGGCCCATGACGCCCGGCGACCAGGTAGCCGTCCTCACCATGGCGGACAAGCTCATGCTTCCTGCGGCTCAGGCCATCCGGCGCAAAATCATTGCGGTCACTGCGGACAGCCTCCGCGTGCGCAGCGGTCCGGGCACCGATGATTTCAAACA
>JAGZUF010000053.1 GCA_018380115.1 Oscillospiraceae bacterium
AAAAAATTGCAGCGATGAATGACAGACGATAACTGCTCGTTCACAGAATGTTTACAAACACATACCCTGCTTTTTGCTGAAAAAATGTCCGTTGTAAAGTGAAAGGAGGTTTGGAGCAGCAGAGAGCAAGATTCTACCGAGGTGCCAGATTTCGCATTTCGCTCATTCTGTCCCATCGGAATCTTGTTGGGGAGTGCCTTCCCCAAACCCTGCTATACGCAGCCTGACGGCTGCGGCAACCTCGCCCAGCGACAGAGCTTTGCAAGCTCTATCGCTGCGCAAGGTTTTGAAAATCACCTGAGCTGAAACCGGCTCCCGCAGAAAAAATTTTCTCACCGGCATACTCAACAAACGGCAGATTTCTGTCCGTTGAAAAGTAGAAAGGGAAATTTTCCTGAAGCTGCACCCCCTAATTCGCAAAATAATTGTCCGTTGCAAAGTGAAAGGGCAAAGCATTGGGACAAAAACGGGAGCTGATTCACTTAGTAAGGTGGAGAGGTTTTCAGAAATTTTTTCTCCGGCAGTACCAAGTTTTCGAGAAAAAATGTCCGTTGTATGTTGAGAGGGGCTTCCAAACCGGAAAGCCCTTCCCGTGCCGGAGCCGGTAACAGTTTGACCCCGGCGGCACGGTGTTCCTTGACAAGTGAATAGCTTTTTCAGGCAACAAGCTCTCTGTGATAGCCGAGCCGAAGGACGCGCCAAGACCTCCCGTGTGGGAGTGAGCGAGTAACGCCAGCTTCGGGAAAGCCGGGTCGTTCCCGGTGGGCGATGACAGCAGAGGGCAGCTACTCCCCATCCGGGATCGTCCGAGCGTGATAACAACCGTCGCAGACCATCCGATGAAAGGCCGCATCAGTAAATTGCGGGCGTGAAGCGAGTGCCGAGAACGTCAGGCAGTCTGAAAAGGCAGAAGTTATAAAGTAAAGGGCTTTCCGATCTGGAAAACCCTTGTGAGTTTGAGCCGGTAACAGGGTGCAAATTTGCCCCGAAAACGGCGATAAGTGAAAGGAGATGAAGCCAATGCCCCGCAAAAAGTATGACACGCCGCACCGCAGCCGTGTTGTCAAAACCCGCATGACCGAAGAAGAATACGCGGACTTTGCCGCCCGCCTTGCCCCATATGGCATCAGTCAGTCCGAGTTTATCCGCAGAGCCATTCAGGGCGCAAGCATTCGCCCCGTTGTCACAGTTTCCCCGGTCAATGATGAGCTGCTTTCCGCACTTGGGAAGCTGACCGTCGAATACGGCAGAATTGGGAATAACCTCAATCAGATCGCCCGTGCTATCAATGACTGGCACAATCCCTATCCCCAGCTTGCAGCAGAGGTACGGGCGGCGGCTTCCGATCTCGCCGCTTTGAAGTTTGAGGTTCTGGAAAAGGTAGGTGAAGCCGTTGGCAACGTTCAAACATATCAGCTCTAAAAACGCCAACTACGGCGACGCTGAAAAATACCTGACCTTTGCGCACGACGAGTTCACCATGAAGCCCACGCTGGACGCAAACGGGCGGCTTGTGCCGCGAGAGGATTACCGTATTTCCACCCTGAGCTGCGGCGAGGAAGATTTTGCGGTTGCCTGTATGCGCTCCAACCTCCGCTATGGTAAAAATCAGAAGCGCGAGGACGTCAAGAGCCACCATTACATCATCAGCTTTGATCCACGGGACGGCCCGGACAACGGGCTGACCGTGGACAAGGCACAGGAGCTTGGCGAGAGGTTTTGCCGGGAGCAGTTTCCCGGTCATCAGGCTATCGTCTGCACCCACCCGGACGGGCATAACCAGACCGGCAACATCCATGTGCATATCGTCATCAACAGTCTGCGGATCGAAAATGTGCCGCTGCTGCCCTACATGGACAGACCCGCCGACACGAAAGCCGGATGCAAGCACCGCTGCACCGACGCGGCGATGGAATATTTCAAATCCGAGGTCATGGAGCTGTGCCACGAAGCCGGTCTGTATCAAATTGACCTTCTGAACGGCAGCGCAAACCGCGTCACCGAGCGCGAGTATTGGGCGAAGAAAAAGGGACAGGCTGCGCTGGATCAGGAAAACGCCGCCATTGCCGCAGAGGGCAAGCCCACCAAGCCGACACGCTTTGAAACCGACAAGGAAAAGCTGCGTCAGATCATCCGAAAAACGCTGAACGAATCGTTCACCGT
>JAGZUF010000054.1 GCA_018380115.1 Oscillospiraceae bacterium
AATTTTTTACCCAAAACCCGGTAAAAAATTTTGCGTTCTGCCCAGGACAGGTGCGTCAGGCCGTGGCAGTGATGCCCCTTGCGGCGAAGGTTCTCAAACGGGTGAAGTTCATACCACAGGGAATACAGCAGCAGGTTCCCGCGAAACGTCAAAACCGCGGCTCCCGAAACTCAACGGGTGATGTTCTTTAAAAATCAGGATTTATTTCAGGCTCCGGCAATACGCATTTATGTGTTCTGTCAGTCATCCGGCTGGCAGGTAATGAGAACGCAGGAACAGAAGGAGGAAAACACCGGAAAACGTCAGATGCAGATATGAAAAAAGCAGGTCAGGGACCTGCTTAATCCATGCCGCAGAGACTGCACGAACAGTTTTTGCGGCTCCAGTCAATCGTCATAAGAGGCTAAATTATGACAATAAGTATTGTTTCACCTTCCGCAGCGGCTGTAAAGCCCCGCCGTCATCCCCGTTTCAGACGCGAAGACATCCCCGCGCCGGAACTTGACCCCGTGCTGAAAGCCTTCGGGCGACACATTGCCCGGAGTTTTCGCCGGGGGCGTGGTGTACACATCCCCGCCATGAAAAACACGGCCTTCGGGCAGGTGCTCCGCACACTCGAACTGAAACGCGCTTTTAACTGATGAGGTGAGCCGCCCCGCGAGGGGCGGCAACAGACGGAAGGAGAACATTTTATGACATTAGCAGCAATCACCATGACCGCCCCGGAAGCCGCCAGCCCTGTGCAGATGTACCGCGCGACCTACTCACCGGATGACAACAAACTGCGCCTGTATGCCGCGTCACGTCTTGACCCGGAGACGTATAAAAAAGTGCATGATGCCGGTTTTCGCTGGGCACCAGAACAGGCGCTGTTTGTGGCTCCAGCCTGGACACCGGGCCGGGAAGACGTGCTCCTCTCACTTGCCGGAGAGATTGAGGATGAAGACAGCACGCTCGCTGAACGTCAGGAAGCACGGGCGGAGCGGTTTACCGGATACAGCGGAAAGCGGGCCAGTGAATCCGCACAGGCACTTGATGAAGTGGAAAGACTGGCCGCGATGATCCCGCCCGGTCAGCCCATTCTTGTGGGGCATCACAGCGAACGCCGCGCCCGTCGTGATGCGCAGCGTATTGAAAACGGCATGAAACGTGCCGTGATGCTCTTTGAACGTGCGGAATACTGGGAAGAACGTGCGCGGTCGGCACTGCTTCACGCGAAGTATAAAGAATGTCCGGACGTTCGCTGGCGTCGTATCAAAAAAATCGAAGCTGATTTGCGCAAGGCTGAAAAGACCATCGCACAGTCGCAGAAATATCTGACGATGTGGCGGGCTGAATCGCTGGATCTGAATATGGCAAAACTCATCAGCAGTCATGACCATATCAGCGCCTGTTTCCCGCTGGATACGTATCCGCGCCCGGCAGAAAAAAGCCAGTATGAAGGGAGCCGGTCGTTATGGTCGGCCCTGGATGATGACATCATCACCACGGAGCAGGCCCGCGAAATTGCGATCCGCTGTCATGAACGGCAGATTCAGCATCAGCAACGCTGGGTTAACCACTATCAGAACCGCCTGATCTATGAGCGTGCCATGCTGGACGAAAGCGGCGGCGTGGTTACCCGGACACAGGATTTTGAGCCGGGCGGACAGGTTTTCAGCCGGGGCGAGTGGCTGACCATCATCCGCGTGAACAAAAGCAACGGGGCGGTGAGTTCAGTCACAACGCCGAATTACAGTTTTCTCGGGTACAGCGGCACGATGAAAGTGACGCCCGATCGCATCACGGACTACAAAGCACCATCGGCAGAAGAGGCTGCCGTCGCCAGCCAGGCCGCGAAGCGTCCGCCGGTAGTCAACTATCCGGGGGAAGGTTTCCGGGAAATGACAAAGGCGCAGTGGGCCGCCCTGCCCCGGGACTGTAAGGCCGTGCGCAGTGTGGAAGAAGCAGAAGACCACGGGGCATACCGCTACCGCCGCACAATGGACAATAATTTCCGTCTGGTGAATGTGTATATCACCGACATGAAAATCACGGAAATCCCACAGAAATAAGGTATATCCCCCCGGGAAATCCCCGGG
>JAGZUF010000003.1 GCA_018380115.1 Oscillospiraceae bacterium
ACGCATCTGTTGATTGAGAAAAATGTGTACGATGGGCGCACTGATACGCAAATTCGCGCGCTGGATGGGCGGGGACGCCAGCAAGAGCTGGCGCGCATGATATCGGGTGACCAGATTACGCCCATCGCACTGGAAAATGCACGGGAGATGCTGCGTATGCGCAAGGCTTGACAAGTGCGCAGACGGCAGGTATACTGAATATCGTTACATGCAGTGAAGGGAACAAGTACCTGTGCGGCACCCTGGCGAAGAGAGCCTCTGGCTGGTGAAAAGAGGGGCAGGGCGCACGGCGAATACCTCCCGGAGCAGCACGCCGAACAGTCCTTTTGCCCAGTAGGCCGTGACGGGGGCGCCCGTTAAAGCGCAGGTGTGCTGCTTGGCACACATGAGGCCGCCGCCGTGAGGCTGCGGTGAACAGAGGTGGTACCGCGTTTATTTCGCCCTCTGCCATGTTAATTGGCAGAGGGCTTTTTGTATGCCTTCTGCCGCAGATGTACAAGGAGGTTTTCAAGTATGACAATTTACGACGAGCTCAAGGCCCGCGGCCTAATTGCCCAGGTGACGGATGAGGAAGAGATTAAAGAGCTTATCAACAACGGTAAGGCTACATTCTATATCGGCTTTGACTGCACGGCCGACAGCCTGACCGCGGGGCATTTCATGGCCCTGACGCTTATGAAACGCCTTCAGCTGGCGGGCAATAAGCCCATTGCTCTGCTGGGGGGCGGCACCACGATGATAGGAGACCCGTCCGGCCGCACCGATATGCGCAAAATGCTGACGCGGGAAGATATCAACCATAACGCCGAATGCTTCAAGCGCCAGATGGAAAGCTTTATTGAATTCGGCGAAGGCAAAGCCATGATGCTGAATAACGCAGACTGGCTGCTGTCTTTGAACTATGTGGAACTGCTTCGTGAAGTGGGCGCCTGCTTCAGTGTCAATAATATGCTGCGCGCTGAATGTTACAAGCAGCGTATGGAAAAGGGCCTTTCCTTTTTGGAATTCAACTACATGATCATGCAGAGCTATGATTTTTACCACATGTTCCAGCATTACGGCTGCAACATGCAGTTCGGCGGCGACGACCAGTGGAGCAATATGCTGGGCGGCACAGAGCTTATCCGCCGCAAGCTGGGCAAAGATGCTTACGCCATGACTATTACGCTGCTGACAGACTCTCAGGGCAAGAAGATGGGCAAAACGGCAGGCAACGCCGTATGGCTTGACCCGAACAAAACAAGCCCCTTTGAGTTCTACCAGTACTGGCGCAATGTGGATGACGCCGATGTGATGAAGTGCATCCGCATGCTCACCTTCTTGCCGCTGGAGCAGATCGATGAAATGGACGCCTGGCAGGGGGAGCAACTGAACCGCGCCAAAGAAATTCTTGCCTTTGAACTGACCAAAATGGTGCATGGCGAACAAGCTGCATCCAGCGCGCAGGCAACGGCCAAAAGCCTGTTCGGCGGCGTGGCCGACGCAGAGAATATGCCCGCCACCACTTTGAGGGCCGGTGAGCTTCCGCAGCAGGGCCTCGGCATTCTGGATGCCCTTGTGGCCTGCGGCCTGGCCGCCAGCAAAGGGGAGGCGCGCCGCCTCATCCAGCAGGGCGGCATCTCGCTGGACGGCGAAAAGGCGGCGGACCCCACTGCCGTTCTGGCTGCCGGCATGCTGGAAAAGGGCATCGTGATAAAGAAGGGCAAAAAAGTATATCACAAGCTTATTGCAAAATAATTTTCCGCTTTCAAGCAGAAAAATCCCGGGGCCGGTCAGCCGGCCCCGGGATTTTTGTACAGCTCGGAAAGGATGCGGCCTATTGAAGGCAGCTTGCTGTCAAGCACATCCAGCTCATGTTCTGTGAGGAGACGCGCGTCGCAGACTTCCTCTGCCTGCAGGCAAAGCATATCCATTTTAAGGCCCGGCGCTTGTGCCTCATAGACATCCAGCAACATGCTTTTATCGGGGAATACAAGGCGCCCTTTCAGGCAGAAAGCTGGCTGCGGCAGGCTGAGGCCCGTTTCTTCCCGCAGCTCACGCCGGGCGGCATCGTCGCTTTTTTCGCCTGCCTGCACACCGCCGCCCGGGAATTCCCAGAAAAGAGGCGCCGTTTTTTGAGGCGAGCGCCGGGTGACAAACCACCTTAAGCCTGCACGCACCACAACGGCCACTGCAAGGAAATATTCGCCCTCGCCAAGCTTTGTGCCTCTGGGCACGGTGCGTCCAGTGCGCCGGCCAGTGCCGGTGCGGATATCTATATATTCCAAAATGTCCTCTCCCTCAAACAGAGCCAAGTGCGGCCGCATTCCTTTTTGAAACAAAAGTTTGGCCAGCCCCAATTACTCGAAAACCAAATATTCTTCGCTGATATTTTCCCGCAGCACCTGCTCGATATACGCACGGGTGAAGACTGCGTTGTTGGCGTGGCAGCCATGTGCGGCGGCAAGCTCGTCGGTATAATCCCGGAAAAGGTAAGCACGCGCGTTAGAAAAGCCCGCGTCATAGTGCATCACCACGGGTACGGCCTTCACATTGTCTATCACTGCCTGGCTGGGGCCGTCGGGCTGTGTTGTCTTTGTAATATCAAAAGTGAGGATAATACCGATGAGATTATCTGCCTGGATTTGCGTGGACACAAAATTGCCAAGAGAATAAGCAACAGGAACCTGACGCCCGTCTGAGCTCGTCAAAGTCTCAATTGGCTGCACAACATGGGGATGCGTGCCGATTATGATGTCTGCGCCCCAATCTGCCACTTTTTGTGCCAATGCCCGCTGGGAGTCATTCACCGTATGGCTGTTTTCCGTTCCCCAGTGCACGCACACGGCAACAATATCCGCCTGCTGGCGCGCCAGATCTATCTGGCGCTGGATGACATCCTCCTGGGAGGTGTAGATGATATTAGCTTCTGCGCCCTGCGGTGTGGGCAGGCCGTTCGTTGATTCCGTGTAGGCCAGCCAGGCTATTTTTACGCCGTCGTACTCCTGAATGGGGATGCGCTGGTAGTCTGCTTCGCCCTCCCACAGGCCCGTCGTCACCACGTCGTCCGGCATGGAGGCCCAGAAGCGGCGCGTGGCGGCAATGCCTTCGGCCCCTTTGTCATAGGCGTGATTGTTGGACATGGCCACCACCCGCATGCCGATATCATACATGTGCCGCCCCAACGCGGCCGGAGTACAGAACATGGGATAGGAGGAGGGGGGCAGCTCGTCGGTGACAAGCGTCTCTTGGTTGATCCAGTTGATGTCGAAGTCCTGATAAAAAGGGGCGACATGCTCGTACAGGGCGGTAAAATCATATCCGCTGCCGCCTGCTCGCTTTTGTGCCTGAAGGTACAGGCCGTCATGAATAAGGTTATCTCCTGTGGCAGAGACGCGCAGCCGCGTCACCTGGGGCGTAGGCTGGGGCGCAGGCTGTACAGACGCCGGGGAGGCGGACGATACAACACCTGCCGCCGGAGCCCTGGCGGCAAACATATGCCAGCACAGTGCTGCCAAGGCCCCCGCACAAATGGCGCACAAAAGCCACAGAACGACGGCCGCGGTGCGCCGTTTAGGGCGTTTTTTTCGATTTCTGGATGTCATCAAGCATATCCTCCATTGTATACAGGCCGTTTGCTTTGTGGGCCAGCCAACAGGCGGCCGCCAGGGCCCCCTGTGCGAATACCTCGCGGGAAAGGGCGGTGTGAGTGAAGGTGAGCGTCTCGTTATCGCAGCAGAAAAGCACATCGTGCTCGCCCACAATACCGCCGCCCCGCACGGAATGGATGCCGATTTCCCGCCCGCGGGGGCCGCTGGCAGGCCCCCGTCCAAACAAAAATGCGCGCGGTATTACCTCGCTGACGGCCCGCGCCAATTGCAGCGCCGTGCCGCTGGGGGCGTCCTGTTTGCCTCTATGGTGCTTTTCAATAATCTCAATGTCGCATCCACAGCCCAGTACATTGGCCGCAAGTTGGGCAGCACGCGCCAACACCGCAATTCCCACAGACATGTTCGCACTTTGAAATACCGGGATGTGCGCGCTGGCGCGGCGAACATCAGCCTGCAGGGCAGAGGGCAGCCCGGTGGTGCACAGCACGCAGGGCAGGCCTCTTTCCGTACATATAGGCAGGGACTCGGCCACCGCCTGCGGCGAAGAAAACTCGACCAGCACGTCTGCAGAAATACCACAGGCCAAAAGCGAAGGGAACATGGGCAAGGAACAGCCATCTGCCTGGCGGCTGTCCACCCCGGCCGCCACCTCCACGCAGGGCACCGTCCGCGCAGCGCGCTGCACAGCGCGGCCCATCCGGCCGGCGGCGCCCAACAGCAATATGCGCGTCATGAGGCCTGCCTCAAAAGCCCGGCTTTTTGCAGCGTCTCATACAGCTTTTCCCGCTTGGCGCCGTCCAGTTCGCCCAGCGGCATACGGCATGGGCCCACAGGCATCCCCATCTGCTCCAGCGCAGCCTTCACGGCAATGGGGCTCACATCTGAAAAAAGCGCTTCTATCACCGGCAGGTACTGAAGCTGCAGGTACAGGCTTTTGGCATGCTTGCCGTGCGCATACAAGCTGCATATCTCGTGCACGGCCTGCGGGGCAAGGTTGGCCAGCACGCTGATGGCACCAACCGCCCCAACGGACAGCATGGGTACGATTTGGTCGTCATTCCCGGCATACAGAAAAAGTGCGTCACCGCACAGCAGCTTCGTCTTTTCTGCCGCGGCAAGGCTGCCGCCCGCTTCCTTTGCGCCTACGATAAGCGGGTGCTTGGAAAGTTCCCGATAAGTTTCGGGCAGAATGTTCATTCCTGTACGGGACGGCACATTGTACACGATTACTGGCAGGCCTGCGGCATCCGCTATGGCGTTGTAGTGGCGCACAAGGCCGCTCTGGTTCGTTTTGTTATAATAGGGTGTCACCAGCAGCAGCGCATCTGCACCGCACTGCTTTGCTTCCAGTGACATGGCAATGGCGTGGCGGGTATCGTTCGAACCCGTGCCCGCAATAAAGGGCACGCGCCCGGCAATGGCCTCATGCGCAAAGGCAAACACCAGAAGATGCTCTTTGTCGTCCAAACTGGGGGCCTCGCCGGTGGTTCCGCACAGCACTAGGGCATCTGCCCCGTTTTCTATCTGGTATTCAATTAGCTGTCTGAGCATGGAATAATTTACACGTCCGTCCGGGTACATGGGCGTCACAAGCGCTGTGCCGCAACCCCGGAAGACAGGCTGTTTCAAAATATCCCCCGCTTTCCGCGAAGCGCCGGGAAACGAAGCACTCAGGCAAAATAGCCCTTTGCGGCCAGAAGCTCTGCCAGAAGCACAGCGCCGCCGGCTGCGCCGCGCAGCGTATTGTGCGAAAGGCACACAAACTTATAGTCGTACTGCGTATCAGGACGCAAGCGGCCCACGCAGACGGCCATGCCGTTTTCTGTCCCGCGGTCCAGCTTCGTTTGAGGGCGGTCCGCCTGTTCAAAATAGTGGATAAACTGTTTTGGTGCACTGGGCAGGCCAAGTTCCTGTGCGGGGCCTGAGAATTCCGCCCATGCGCGTTTGATATCCTCTTCGCTTGGTTTGCGCCTGAAGCTGGCAAACACCGCGGCCATGTGCCCGTCTGAGCATGCAACGCGGAAGCACTGGGCTGTGATGGAAGGCACACCGGCCGGCACAATGACGCCGTTTTCAATATGTCCCCAGAGCTTCAGGGGCTCCTGCTCGCTTTTTTCTTCTTCGCCGCCAATATATGGGATGCAGTTATCCACCATTTCCGGCCATGTGGCAAACGTCTTGCCTGCACCGGAAATGGCCTGATAGGTACACACAAGGCACTTTTCCACGCCGAACAGCTCCATCAGCGGGTGAAGCGCAGGCACATAGCTTTGCAGGGAACAGTTGGATTTCACCGCGATGAACCCGCGCTTCGTGCCAAGACGGCGCCGCTGGAACGGGATAACTTCGATGTGACCGGCATTGACCTCCGGCACCACCATAGGCACGTCCGGGGTAAAGCGGTGCGCGCTGTTGTTTGACACAACAGGGCACTCTGCACGGGCATACGCCTCTTCCAATGCGCGAATTTCCTCCTTTTTCATGTCGACGGCACAGAACACAAAATCTACATCTCTCGCAATGCCTTGCACATCTGCCGCATCACGTACGATAAGCCCTTTTGCCGCTTCGGGTATCGGGCCCGGCATGGCCCAGCGCCTGCCGACGGCCTGCTCGTAAGGCTTGCCGGCAGAACGGGCCGAGGCGGCCACTGCAGCCAGCTTAAACCAGGGATGATGCTCTAAAAGACTTACAAAGCGCTGGCCCACCATGCCGGTGGCGCCAACTACCCCCACGCGATACTCTTTCATTCCAAAACGTCCTTTCTTGCCGCGGCTTCCCCATCCTATGCAAAAGGGCAGGGGGCCGTTCCTTTTGATATTCCCTTCCAAAAGCCTTTGTAAAACAAAAAAGCCGGGTTGAAAACCCGCTTTCTTTGCAATATAATAAAAACACTGTTTGCCGCATCTTCCGCGAAAAAGCGCGATTTTTAGGTTATTAACAGTTTACCATTCCGGGGCGTTCCCTGTCAATGTGAGGGCTTGAAATGATGAAAAAAAGTGATTTCTTCTTTGAACTGCCGCAGGGGCTGATTGCACAGGAGCCATGCGAGCCGCGGGATGCGGCACGCCTCATGTGCCTTTCGCGCGGAACAGATGCGGTAGAGCACCGCGTGTTCCGTGAACTGCCCATGCTTTTGCAGGCGGGCGACCTGCTTGTGATTAATAATTCTAAGGTGCTGCCCGCCCGGCTTATCGGCCATAAAGAGCCTACCGGCGCTGTGTGTGAACTTCTTTTGCTTCGACAGGTGTGCGGAGACGTGTGGGAGTGCCTTGCGAAACCCGGCAAGCGCCTGAAGGCAGGTGCCCAGATGGTGTTTGGCGACGGTACGCTGAAGGCGAAAATAGAGCACACCAATGAAGAGGACGGAAACAAGCTTGTGCGTTTTTTCTACGACACACAGACGCTGTATGAAAAGCTGGACGAATTCGGCAAAATGCCTTTGCCGCCGTATATCCGCAGGCAATTGGAGGATAATTCCCAATACCAGACGGTATATGCCAAAGAGCTTGGCAGTGCAGCAGCCCCCACGGCGGGCCTGCACTTTACGCCGGAGCTGATGCAGCACCTGCGGCAGGCGGGCATACAGTTTGCCGAAGTGACGCTGCATGTTGGCCTCGGCACCTTCCGCCCAGTCAAGGAGGATGATATCCTTGCCCATAAAATGCACAGTGAATGGTATTCCATCAGCGAAGAGACAGCGCAGGCCATTTGCCGCACCAAAGCGGCTGGGCACCGGGTGATCGCCGTGGGCACCACAAGCTGCCGCACGCTGGAGGCAGCCGCGGCGCGGTACGGCGAAATAAGGGCTTGCAGCGGTGACACCGATATTTTTATTTATCCCGGCTTTTCCTTCCGCGTGCTGGACGGCCTCATCACCAATTTTCATTTGCCGGAATCCACGCTTATCATGCTGGTAAGTGCTTTTTACGGCTATGAGCGCACGATGCTTGCATATGCCGCGGCAGTAAAAGAGAATTACCGCTTTTTCAGCTTTGGTGACGCAATGATGATTCTGTGAAGCGGCGGGGAAGAGGAAAGGCCGCCCAGAAAAAAGCCGCGGCCCTGCCAATAGCGGGGCCGCGGCTTTTGTTTATACAAGACTCATGAACCATTCTACCGTATGAGGGTCATAATGAGAGAAGAAGAGGCTCTGCGCCGTGTCCAGCGCCTCAATTTGATGCATCTCATCTTCAGAGAGAGAAAAGTCGAACACATTAAAATTCTCTTTCATGCGTTCTTTTTTTACAGATTTGGGAATGACGGCCACGCCGCTTTGCACGAGGAAGCGCAGAGCCGTCTGTGCGGCAGTTTTGCCATAATGGCCGCCAATTGTTTTCAATATTTCGTTTGTAAACATGCCGTTTTTTCCTTCTGCAAACGGCCCCCACGATTCTATCTGTATGCCATATTTTTTCATTAAAGCATGTGCAGTTTTCTGCTGCTGAAACACATGCGTTTCTACTTGGTTGACCGCCGGTTTTATTTCGCAGAAATGGAACAGATCCAGCCACCTGTCCGGATAAAAGTTGCTCACGCCGATGGCACGCGCTTTTCCGGCGCGCACCGCCTCCTCCATGGCGCGGTATGTGCCATAGTAATCGCCGAAAGGCTGGTGAATCAGCAAAAGATCTACATAATCCGTCTTCAGGTTATTCAGCGAAGCATCTATAGAGGCTCCTGCTTTCTCGTAACCGGCATTGCTAATCCACACCTTGGTGGTGAGAAACAGCTCTTGCCTGGGTATGCCGCACTGTGCTATGGCACGCCCTACGGCTTCTTCGTTGTGGTAGGCTTGCGCTGTATCAATGGAACGATACCCAATTTCAATAGCCTCTCTCACGCATTGCTCGCATTCCGGCTGTGATATTTGATACACGCCATAGCCCAGCATGGGCATTTTCACTCCATTGTTCAGTGTGATATATTCCACGGCCTTTTCCTCCTTATTATTGCCCTAAATCTTCATAGGCCTCTTTCGCCATGCGCAGGGCGGCCCACGCCTTAGGCCAGCCTGCATAAAACGCCAAATGCGTGAGAACTTCTGACATTTCCTGTTCAGAAATTCCATGCCTGCGCGCATTTTGGATATGGAATTTCAATGAATTGTCTAAAATACCGCTGGCCATCAGCGCAGATACTGTAATGAGGCACCTGTCTCGGGCAGACAATTTATCTTCTCGGGCCCACACCTCGCCGAAAAGCACATCATCGTTCAGCTGTGCAAATTTTGGCGCAAAACTCCCCATTTCTGTGCGCCCAGCCGTTATTTTTTCCATCTAAAAGAGCCTCCTTCATTTCAGTTTTTCATAGTCTTCATCAGAAACGGGTTCCAGCCATTCGTTGAATGCATCTGCCCCAGGCACTTCTACTGCTAAATGGGCAAACCAGCTGTTTGGAGCGGCGCCATGCCAGTGTTTTACATTTGCAGGAATGTTCACCACATCACCGGGATGAAGCTCTCGTGCCGGCTTGCCCCATTCCTGATAATAGCCGCGCCCTGCAGTGACGAGCAAAATTTGCCCGCCGCCGTCTTTTGCACAGTGGATATGCCAGTTATTGCGGCAGCCTGGTTCGAATGTGACATTTCCGATGTTTACCTGCTGGGTGGAAAGCATGTTTAAGTAGCTTTGACCTGCGAAATATTGTGCAAAAGCTTCGTTTTTTTCCCCTGTGGGAAATACACTCAGTTCTTTCATATTTCGTCCTCCTTTTTTGCTGCGGGCCAGCCAGGCCCGTATTTTGTTTTCAGATTGCTTTATCTGGCCGCCCTGCAGTGCAAGGCCCGGCCTCACATTTGCGCCGGGGCACAGGCGCCGGATATCCTGTATGCTGCGGCCAAGGCCGCTGCCTTCGTGTGTGCAAAAGGGCAAAATGGTTTTCCCAGTGAAATCAAAAGCTTCCAGCAGTGTGAACACCGGCATGGGCATTGTTCCCCAGTAATTGGGATAACCCAGATAGATGGCGTCATACTGTTCCAGCCCTCTCGGATACACAGCCAGCGCAGGGCGAGCATCACGCTTCTGGTCACATTTTGCCTGTTCGATGCATGTTGAATAATCTTTAGAATAAGCCGTGGCCGGCTCTATCCGAAACAAATCCGCACCTGTACAGGCGTGGATGAACTCTGCCGCTGTTTCCGTATTGCCCCTGGCCAGATAACGTATCGCACCGGAGACATAATTTTCTCCGTCTCTTGAAAAATATAAAATGGCTGCTTTCAGTGCGGTGCCTCCTTTCTGCTTTCCAATTTCATTATAATATCTGTGCGCTTGACACGGAATTTCCGCCTGATTAAAATAGTATTTACTACTGGTTTAAACAAAAGCTGAATGGCAGGAGGAGGCCGGCCTGATGTACAATGCCCTTTTAAAGACCTTTATCACTGCAGCAGACTGCGGCAGCATGAACCGTGCCGCACAAAACTTGTATCTTACCCCCACGGCTGTGATGAAACAGCTTGATCTTCTGGAAAAGCACCTTGGCTTAAAACTGTTCGTGCGGTCCAATCATGGCCTGTGCCTGACAGAATGCGGACAGTCTGTTTACAAAGATGCAAAATATATGATTCGTTATTCGCAGCAGGCGCTGGCCCGTGCACGTGAAATAGCAGGAAGGCAGTGTTGTGTTATCCGCGTGGGCACTTCCATGCTGAATCCATGTAA
This sequence comes from Oscillospiraceae bacterium, assembly GCA_018380115.1. GTDB lineage: Bacteria > Bacillota > Clostridia > Oscillospirales > Ruminococcaceae > Ruthenibacterium. The sequence goes on from JAGZUF010000003.1 coordinate 10,256, forward strand.
GGCGTTTATGGATATCTGGTATCGTTTGAGTGATTATTTCCCCCAATTTAAAATACAGATCATTCCCTTTGAAGATGACCATAACGGCATTCTTTCGGTGATTGAAAAAATAGGCAGGGAATTTGATTTTATCGTTGGGGTATGTAATTCTCAGCAATGGCTGGACCGATGCCGCATGTACCCGCTTGGCAGTTATAGAAAATGTGTTGCTGTGCCGGTTGGCCACCGGCTGGCCGGAAAAAGAAAACTGAGCATTCAAGATTTGTATGGCGAGACGCTGATGATGGTGAAAAGGGGGGATTCCCCCCTCAATGACGCACTTCGGGATGATTTGGAGCAAAACCACCCGGAAATCCATATCGAGGACACTTCACATTTTTATGACATTGAGGTGTTCAACCGCTGTGAGCAACAGGGAAATGTTCTTTTAAACCTCGAATGCTGGAAAGATGTTCACCCCTCGCTTGTCACGCTTCCGGTGGAGTGGGAATACAGCATCCCCTACGGCCTTCTGTATTCTCTTTCTGCGGGCCCTGAAATATTGAAATTTGTAGAAGCCGTACAGGGCTTTGCCGAAAAAGAGAAACAGCCCTTACAGCCGTGATGAAAAGTCGGGCCGGCGCCTTTTTTATTTTGTTACTTTGCCCTAATAGAAAAGCATTTTTTCATAAAAAAGCAGAAATTTTGATTCGAAATTGACTTATATTTCCAAAATGTGGTATGATATTATTAAAGTGATATGCTTTTTATATGGCTGGTAAAGGAAGGCTGCTCACAGAGGGACAAGGTCTTGTGTTAGAATGTTTTTTCGTGTACGGCGCTTTGGCGCCAGCCTTTTACCGTCCGAGATGCCGGGCGGTTTTTATTTTTACTTTTTAGGGGGAATATGGTTGAGCCGCCTCCGGTGCCGGAGGGGCTGAGCATAGAATAAAACAGAGGAGGCGGGGCTTGTGGCCGAATTGACGAACCTGGATCTCATCATCATTGCCATGTATCTGCTGGTTATGCTGGGGGTTGGGGTATGGTTTGTAAAACGTATCAAAAACACCGATGATTACTATGTAGCGGGCAGAACACTGGGGCCCATCGTGCTTACCGCCACTGTCTGCGCCACGATTATCGGCGGCAGCGCCATGATGGGCCGGGCCGGAATTGCATACACTACAGGTTTTAAGGCAATCGCTACCGCGGTTCCTTATATGCTGGGGATGTTCATTTTTTCCGCTTATGCAGGCAGAATCCAGCAGACGGGGGAGAAGTACCATATCGAATCCATTCCCGGCCTGTTCGAATACCGGTTTGGAAAAACGGCAAAATGCCTTCTTTCTGTAATGGTGGCCTTTTCCATGATGGGCACTGTAGCCGCACAGGTAACAGCAACTGCTACCATTATCAAATTGCTTGGCGGGCAGGTAGGTATCAGTTATGAGATGGGCGCACTCATTGCAACGCTCATTTTCCTCATCTACACGGCGGCATCCGGGCTGTTCGGCGTGGTATATACAGACGTTGTCCAGTTTTTTATGCTTATTATATTCGTATATCTGATGATTCCCACGGCCAGCCTTGCAGAACTGGGCGGATTCAGCGCTTTCTGGACTGGTTTGGACAAAAGCTATATTACCCCGTATATCAACGGTGAGATACTGGGTGATATTGTAACGTATCTTGTGTTTACAATGGCCGGCGCTGAAATGTGGCAGCGAGCCTTTGCGGCAAAAAATAAAAAGGCGGCAAAACGCGGTATGTTCTGGGGCACGGCCGTGTATGGCGTTACCATTGTACTATTGTTCTTCATGGGCCTGGCGGCACAGCAGCTTCTTCCAAATGTGGTGGATGAGTTCGGTACTGCTGACGCTGTGATCCCTGCGCTGGCCATCAAAATTCTGCCACCCGGCTTGACGGGTCTTGCTTTGGCCGGTATTCTGTCTGTTATGATGAGCACGGCAGACAGCTACCTTTTGGTTTCCGTTCAGACAGTGGTGAGCGACTTGGGAAAAACCTTTGATGCGAAAATGACACAGAAACACGAGATATTGTTTTCACGCATTGCCTCTGCTGTGCTTGCCTTGGGCGCACTTGCTATTGCCCTTTATATTAAAAGCGCCTATGACGTGCTGATGTTTGCCTGGGCGTTTTATGCGGCAGCGGCCGGTTTGCCTGCGCTTGCCGCATTATACTGGAAAAAAGCCACGAATGCTGGCATCATTGCCGGCATGGTGGGCGGCTTTGCTGTCACGGTAGCTTGGAAACTGCTGGGCCAGCCTTTTGGCCTAGGAGCAACGGTGCCTGGTGCTGTGGTTTGCGGCGTCCTGCTGGTTGCCGTAAGCCTTGCCACTTATAAAAAGCATCCGTCTGTGATGATAGAAGTAGGCGGGAAGGGCGCATAGGGGCTCATTGCCTTCTTTTTTCTTAATATAAACTAAGGCTGTTCTGCGAAATATAAAAAGGCCCTGCTTGGAAGTTACCGCGCCTTTTTTGGACGGAAAACTTCTGCAGGGCTTTTCTATATTGGAAAATTGTGCACATTTTCAAATTTTGGCGAGCATGAGTGCTATCGCACCTGATAAAAAAAACAGCCGCAAAGAAAAGCAGAATAAAGATAAGGCCCACCGGCGCCTTTTCTGCCTCTTTTGCCATCTGTGCTTCCGAATCCCAGTAAAGAGTCACTCTATCTCCAATTTTGTAGGGCTTGCGGGCATAAAAGCTTATCTCCTTCACAGTGTGTTCTGCCCCGTCCTTTTCATATTCAAATATTGGAGAATACGCTGAGTACTTTCCGCTGCGCCGGTAGATATATCCCGTACAGACAGCAGGAATGCATTGATAATGGCCTTTTTTATGCCTTATGTGGAACAGATGCCATTTTTTGAGTAGTTTCCCTGCCGTATACAAGAGAAGGCATGCCAGAGCAATGGATGCCAGCGGGCCTAGCATGCCCTCCCATAAAGACGTGTTTTCAACGGCCTGTGCCACGGCATACGATATCCCCGCCAGAATAAGAAGCAGGCCGCCCAAACCACCCAAGCCCTTTGCTGTGCCTTTGTCATCCACTGCAATGAAAGAGATATCCTCTGTTTGCGGACAAAACCAAACTGTTAAAAGGCTTCCTGTGACAGGCAGTTCTTCATGGCTGTCCTTCGGCATAATAAAGCTTTGCTCCTTTTGATAGCTCCTTCCTTCACACGAGAAACGGATGGTATATATACCGTATTGCTCATATACATTTTTCTCTTTCGTCTCTATGTTTTGCACACCGGAAGATATTACTTGTGCTGTTAGCTGTCGGTATGCGTTTGGGTTACGTGGCTTTCTCCATTTCCATAAGCTAGAAGAAAAACAAATCAGTGAGAGGACTAGGCAGGAAATAGCAATCAGCATACCGCTTACTTCTCCTTTTTCTTTTTATTTATGTCCGTTTCATTATAGCACACCTATACACCCCCGTAGATTATGAACTTATCATTTTGCATGCTTTAGGTGATTTCGTGCGCTTTTCTCTGCCGGTAGGCCTCCGCATGTTGACTTTATGTCTTTCAGCCATTATAATATTACTGAAATATTGTAGAAAGCGGTGCAGGGGAACTGTTCCCGGCACCGCTCGTTTTTTGAAGACATAACAGTTTGATGTCATGGCAAAAGGGTGAACGAAATGTACCGTCTGATAAAAACCGAAGGCAAAGCAAGGCGCGCAAGTTTTGAAACCGTGCATGGCACGGTGCAGACGCCCGCCTTCATGAATGTGGCAACGGCAGGCGCCATCAAAGGCGGCCTGTCCGCATTTGATTTGAAGGCCAACCATTGTCAGGTGATGTTGTGCAACACCTATCATCTGCATTTGAGGCCGGGCGATGAAAATGTGGCCAAACTGGGCGGCCTGCACCGCTTTACCAGATGGGACGGGCCTATCCTTACCGATTCCGGCGGGTTTCAGGTGTTCAGCCTGTCTAAGCTGCGGAAAATCACAGAGGAAGGGGTCACCTTTGCCTCTCATTTGGATGGTCATCGCATTTTTATGGGCCCGGAGGAAAGCATGCGCATTCAGGCCAACCTTGGCAGCACGATTGCCATGGCCTTTGACGAATGCATGGAAAACCCGGCTGAATATCATTATGCAAAAAATTCCTGCGAGCGCACCGTGCGCTGGCTTGCGCGCTGCAAGGCAGCGCTTGCCCGCCTCAAGCAGGAGGGGGCCGCGGTGAACCCGCAGCAAATGCTGTTCGGCATCAACCAAGGCTGCTGTTACGACGATTTACGTATTGAGCATATGAAACAGATACGGGAGCTGGATTTGGACGGTTACGCCATCGGGGGCCTGGCGGTAGGCGAGCCAAAAGAAGAGATGTACCGTGTAATCAGCGTGGTAGAAGAATATATGCCCAAAGATAAGATACGGTATCTGATGGGTGTTGGCACGCCGGGGAATATTCTTGAGGCTGTGCACCGCGGTGTGGACCTGTTCGATTGCGTGATGCCGAGCCGTAATGCGCGCCATGGCCATCTTTTTACCTGGAAAGGCATCGTCAATATTAAAAATGCCAAATATGAACTGGACGAAAGCCCTCTGGATGATGCCTGCGGCTGTGAATGCTGCCGGAATTTCTCTAAGGCATACCTCCGCCATCTGTTCAAAGCAGACGAGATGCTTGGCATGCGCCTTGCCGTGATGCATAACCTGTATTTTTACAACACTTTAATGGAAAAAATACGCGCTGCACTGGACGAAGGCCGCTTTGAGGCGTTTTACAAGCAATATGTGCAGCTGCTGGATACCCGCATATGAAATGCAAAATTTCTGAAAAGCCCCTTGAAAGAACCGCGTATTTTCGGTATACTGTATCATGACGTTCAAATCTTGATAGGAGGAATCGTTTTACTATGGAGTCTAGCGCAATGTCTACCTTAACCATGCTTATTCCTTTGCTTGGTGTATTTGTTATTATGTATTTCCTCATTATCCGCCCTCAGAACAAGAAGGAAAAGCAGGCTGCGGCCATGCGTAATTCCATCGAGGTTGGTGACGGCGTCACCACGATCGGCGGCATCGTGGGCCGTGTGGCCAGCATCAAAGAGGATACTTTCGTACTCGAGACAGGTTCGGACCGCGTCAAAATGCGTTTCAAACGCTGGGCAATTCAGGAAGTGGAAAAGCTGCAGTTGGATAATGCAGGCGAAAAGGAAGCCTGATCTTTTTCGCAAGGCCTGCACAAAGAAAAAACAAACAAAAAAATGCCTGCCTTTCAAAAGAGAGGCAGGTGTTTTTGCACTCAACAGTCCTGGCATCTGCCATTTTTCATTCATAAACCAGCGCCCCCGCGCGTACCTTTGTGTTATAGAGGTATGTGCGGGGGTGTTTGTTTTGATAAAGGCAAAAAAATCAACAATGATTCATGCGCAAAAGAAATCCAGCCTGCTTTTGGGGCATATGATTGCAGGTGCAGCAGCCTGTGCTGCTGTTCTGGCCGCACTTTTATGTGCTAGCGCGGCGCTTTTGTGCCGGATAGATATTCCATTAGAAATGACCGTCCCCCTTGGCACAGGGGCATTGTGCCTGAGCGTATTGGCTGGAAGCGCCGTCACCAGTCTTTTGCATGGTAAAAACGGAATGTTGTGCGGCCTGTTGTTTGCAGGCATTGCGGTGTTGGCTGTAGGTGTCTTTTCCGCCGCACAGGGCCAGCCTGCTTTTTCCACCTTCACCGCTATCAAGGCGGGCAGTATCCTGCTGTGCGGCGGGGTAGGCGGCTATACCGGCATTCTATGGAGAGAAAGCCATAAAAAATAAGAAAAAACCTGTCACTTCAGCACAGAGCATGAAATGCGCCGCTGCGCGAGGTGCTCGCTCAGCGCCTTGATTTTCTTCTGCAGCAAAGCCCGGCGGTATGAGGGTGGGACATGATACGCTAATGCTGGCTTTGATTTGAAAAGAAAAGGATGTGTGTATGATGATACATCGGTTCTCTTTTTACAGCGGCCGCCGCACAGCATTTCTTCCCGGCCGCAAAATCAAGCATTTTGGAATGCCAATGCGCTTTTCTTCCGGGAAAGGCGGCGTCAATGCACTGTTAGCCTTGTGCCTGGCAGGCGGCATGATGCTGGGCGCTTGGCTGGTTTCCGCTGCTGCCGGCGGGCAGGAAGATGGGTTTATCTCATATTATGCGTCTGCACTGTTGCGCGCCAGATGTACAGGCACATTCTGGCAGGTGGTTTCGTCTTCACTGTTTTCTTCTTTTTTATGCCTTGCGCTTCTGCTTCTGTTTGCGTTTTCCTGCTTTGGCGCACCGTGCGTGACAGGGCTGCTGCTTGTAGAAGGCGGAGCCTTCGGCGCAATGAACGCCGTGCTGTATGGGCAGATGGGCGCAAAGGGCGTGTTTGCCAGTGCTGTGCTCTTTCTTCTTCCTGAATGTATTCGTTTTGTATTCTTTGTTCTGGCTGCACGATGCGCATTGCAAACCAGCACATCCTTATTTGCCGCGCAATTTCTTGCAAAAGACATTTGCACAAAAACAGGCACCCGTGCGCTTCATGCGTATATGGCAGCCAGCATCGCCTGTATTGCGGCAGCCCTGCTGGCTGGTGCACTGTGCAGTGTATTCTGTCCCGTATTTTTTGCGGAATGAGCCGGAAAGGTTCCGCGCCAGGCAAAGCAAAAAAGGCAGCACACATAATTATACACAAGAAGAGGGGCTATCGGCGTAAATGCTGGCGTTCCCTCTTTTATTTATGAGCAGGTTGCAGCCGGCACCACACCACAAAAAAGCCGAATGCTTTTACGGCTGGGCATCAAGCTGCAATCAGGAATGAGGCAGCGTACCCGTATTCAGAACTGCTGCCCGGCAGCCCGTTTCTTTTTTATTTTTTTGTGTCGATATCGTCTGCTTTTTCCGTCATTTCTCCGCTTTTCGAGTGCGGGGCAGACGGGCGCTCAAAATCCATCTTGGCAAAAGGGGAGGCCTTGGCAGCCTCCTTTAACTGAGCAGAACCCAAATGCGTATAAATTTCAGTGGTAGACACGTGTGCGTGACCCAAAATCTCTTTCAGCGCCAGCATGTCTACATGCCCCTCCTGATACATCATTGTGGCCGCCGTATGGCGCAGTTTATGTGTGGAATATCCCTTCCCGGAAAGCCCCGCTGCGCGCAGGCAGCTTTCCACAATTTGCTGTATGCGACGCGCCGAAAGGCGTTTTCCGGTTTTTCTGGAGACAAACAGCGCATTTTTATCCTGTAAATTGGGAAGCCTGCGCCGTTCTTCACACAGCCTCGCCAGTGCTTTCACGCAGGCATCATTCAAGTAGACAAGGCGTTCTTTATCGCCCTTGCCAATGATACGGATTGTGCCGTCATCCTGAATATCCGTGATATTGATATTCACCAGTTCAGAAAGACGCATGCCGCAATTCAAAAACAGAGTTATCATGCAGTAATCGCGCTCATAAAAATCGCTCTGCACACTTTGCAGAAGCTCTGTACCTTCTTTTAAGGATAAATATTTCGGCAAACGTTTTTTCTGCGCAGGAATACCTACATCATCCGTTGGGTTTGCCCGAATGAGTTTCATTTTGGTGCAAAGGTATTTATAAAACCCTTTTAGGCTGGAAAGCTTTCTGGCACGGGCGGCAGGGGAGTTGGCCCGCTCACGCGTGACATAGTGCAAAAATTCATAAATTTCCGTGCTGGTGACGCTTTCAATTGTATCCAGTTCAATGTCACGCACATCAATCTTTTCCAGAGGCGTGTCTTGCGGCACCATGCCGCGCTGCAGCTTTAAGAAGCGGAAAAATGTCCGCAAATCAATATAATATCCATTCACTGTGCGCGGCGAAAGCCCGCGGATGGTTTCACTGTCGTACAGATACCGCACTGCCAGTGCGGGACAATCTTGATAATCACCGTGATGGCTTGGCCGCCGCGCATCAATATAAGTGCTCATAGCAGGAGAACCCTCCACTTCATATTTTGCCTTCGAACAAATTTTACTGCACGGCTTCTGTCATTTCTGATGTACCTTGATATGCTATCTTTGTTCCGCCTGAAATATAACTATATCCATGCCGTAGCGGTGACGGATATGCAGCGCAAACTGCGGCAGAGATTGGCCGTGCGCTCCACACAGAAACAGATACCTGTGTGGGAGTGGTGTTTGGACCAGTTCATTGGCTGCCCTCTGTCAAGAATATTACTATTGGCCATGGCTTAGATGTCCGTCGCATCGCCATACTCTTTTGCCTCTCTCATTACTGCCAATGAGCACAAGCTCGGAAAATGCCTTTTCACAAAGATAAAAATATAAACAGGGAACAGGGGAGCTTGAGCGGTGCATCCTTCATTGTGATGAATACAGCATACACGGGGTTAGTTATACGAAGTTCTGCCGCATAGTAAATAAGTTTTATTAATAGTTTGCATGCTTTAAATTTTGCTGTGAAACCGCTTGCCAAAGTTATCCGTGCTTAAACAGATTTCTTATTTAATTATATTTTTGTTAAAATATTAACAGCCTATCTGCTCTGAATTCCTTAAGAAAAATTTTCAGATGCTTCAAAGCTGAAATTTCTATAAGTTATACAGATAATTCTAGCCTGCGCCGCTTAAATAAAAATATGGCCGCTTGCCGGGTTTTCCTGGGTTCTTAATTTTGAAAGGCAATATAAACCTGTTTACAGGTTATTTGAGATAATACCTGGAACGTAGCTGTCTGCACGTTTAATTCTTTCTTAGCATAGGCAAAAGCCCGGCAACAAATGAATAATGTTTTCTGACAGCATCCCAATATAGCTAAAGGAGCTATGAGCAAACATAGTTTAATCTGGTGGGCGGCGGCCTGTGCAAGCACCGCTGAATTGTTTATTTTTCCTATATCTTATATGCTGCCTAGTAGTTGTTCTTAGATGCAGATTACTTTATGACACTCCAAATTTTTAAGCAGCTGGTATATTTGCAGCCGTTTTTTCCACAAAGGCCTCCCTATATTTCGCTAAATTTTGATTTAGCGAAATTGTGCCGCTGCCCGAAACGGAAAAAGCTACTACACAGTATTCGTCAAAACATTCCGAGAAAGATAAATACCAATAACGAAATTATAACCGGCACATTTTTATCAAAGTATACTGAACGCTGAAAAGATTGCTGGCTTATCAATAAACTTAAAGAAAAGGTACAACACAAAGGCAAAAAAAATTCTTCAAAAAGTGCAACATCTGCGGCGAAAAAAGTTCTATACCGGCACAAAGCAAACTGAAAAGGCAACCAGATAATCAATAATTGAGTAATTTCCGTTGTCCGCACTGCACCTTTGTCGGGCAATCTGTTTAGAAGCTCACAAAAGCTGCACCGCCTGGCGCACATATGTCACGCCCAGAAGCTCCATATCAGAGAATTCCTGCGCCTCTATCTGTTTCAGCGCATATTTCGGCACCACAGCGCGCACAAAGCCCAGACGCCGTGCCTCGCGCAGGCGCAGTTCCAAATTCGATACACTGCGCACTTCCCCGCCGAGGCCTACCTCCCCTATCGCTACCATATCATCCGGCACAGGCCTGTCCAGCATACTGGAGACGACTGCCATGCATACAGAGAGGTCACAGGCCGTCTCGTCCAGCTGCAGCCCGCCCACGATGTTCAGATACACGTCCAAATTGCCCAGAAAATACCCGGCGCGCTTTTCCAGCACAGCCAGCAGCAGATTTGTGCGGTTAAAATCGAACCCGGAAGCTGCACGGCGCGGCGTGCCGAAGGCAGTTTTGCTCACAAGCGCCTGTATCTCTGATAAAATAGGGCGGGACCCCTCCAGCGTACATGCCACACAGTTGCCTGAAACGCCCACGGGCCGCCCTTCCAGCAACAGCTTGGAGGGGTTTTCCACCACCTTCAGGCCCTTGCCCGTCATATCGAACATACCGATCTCGTTGGTGGAACCATAACGGTTTTTGGCAGCGCGCAGGATACGGTATGGAAGCATTTTATCGCCTTCAAAATACAGCACGGTATCCACAATGTGTTCCATTACCTTAGGGCCTGCAATAGCGCCGTCTTTGTTGACATGTCCCACAATAAACGTGGGTATCTCATGGTTTTTCGCTACGGCCAGAAGGCGCGAGGTGCACTCTTTCACCTGAGAAACGCTGCCTGCAGAAGAAGAGATATCGCCGCAATGCATCGTCTGAATGGAGTCTATCACCACAAGGCCGGGCTTCTCCTGCTCTATCAATACGCAGATGTCGTCTATCTCTGTTTCTGCCGCCAGGCGGATGCCGTCCTGCGGTACCTCCAAGCGCAAAGCCCGCAGCTTGATTTGACGGGTAGATTCCTCGCCAGTGATATACAGCACGCTTACAGCTTTGCTGATGGCCCCGCAAAGCTGTAAAAGCAAGGTGGATTTGCCCGCGCCCGGCTCGCCGCCCAGAAGGACGACACTGCCCAGCACAATGCCGCCGCCCAGCACACGGTCTAGTTCACTGATGCCGGTGATAATACGGCTTTTTTCTTCGGTTGCACTTATTTCACTTAAAGTGTGCGCTGTAATAAGGCTGCCGGAGCTTATACCGCGCACAGCTCCTTTTCCCCCGGCGGAAGCTCTGACAGGCTTTTCTTCGCGCACTACATCCTCCGCCATCGTGTTCCACGCCCCGCAGGAAGGGCATCGTCCCATCCAGCGGGGCGATGTTTCGCCGCAGTTTGTGCAGACATATACGGTTTTAAATTTATCCTTCGGCATAAAAACTCCCTTGTTCGCTCATGCTTTTTCCATAACAGCAACGATTTGAAAATAAAGATACTGATACTCTTCTTCAAGCACCAGAGCCATTTCTTCTCTATACGCCTTATCCAAAAGAAGCTTTCTGTGAAAGGCTCTTTCCCGCCAAAGGCGCAGGCCAAGGCTGCTGAATTTATAATTGGTGCCAAGTTGTTCATCCCCGGCATCACAGAGGCAGGGCCCCACCTGCTTCAAGGCCGCCAGCACCTTTTCTGCTTCAGTTTGAAAAATATCCATACCGTAGAGCAGTACGGGAAGCTGTTCCCGCAGCAGAAGGTCTACCGCAATTTCTATGGCCCGGCTTTGACAGTACCATACAATAAAAAAGAATTTTTGATTCAAGTAGCGGCAGCAAAGCTTGCCGGTGCCCTTCTCCCAGGTTTCATCAATGTGGGTGTCTGAAATAGAAAAGCCCCATTCCGCGCACAGGCAGGAAAGCGCATTCCATATCTGCTTGGGCGTCATTCCCAGCTCAAGCGGGCCGATTTTTTCGCCGGGGCTTATGACCAGGCAGCATCCTTCCCACACTCCTCCGCTGTAAAATCAGATTTAGTATAACACAATATTTAGCGAAATACTATGGCATATGCCGAAAAGAGGAATTCTTTTTCACTATCCAAAAATAAGAATAGCCGGCCAGCCTTGTAAAAGCCGACCGGCCGCAAAAGCCCCGTTCGAAAATGCCCGGCAGTGCATAGCGATTTAAGGCTTCTGCACAGTTTGCAGGAAGGCGCACAGCCGGGCGTTCTGCGTTTTTCCAAATAATTGTTCCGGCGTGCCGCTTGCCTCTACAAGCCCGTCTGCCATAAAAATAACCTTATCTGAAACATGCTTTGCAAACTCCATTTCGTGTGTCACCACGATCATAGTAGTCTCACCGCTTTTCAGCGCGCGTATCACCCGCAGCACTTCACCCGTCAACTCAGGGTCCAGCGCGCTGGTGGGCTCATCGAAGCACAGCACATCCGGCTCCAGCGCCAGGGCGCGTGCAATCGCCACACGCTGCTGCTGGCCTCCTGAAAGCTGGCAGGGGTAGCTGTCTTTTTTATCAGAAAGCCCCACTTTTTCCAAAAGCTCCAGCGCCTTTTCTTCGTTTCTGCCAAACTGGCGGGGGCTTGCCTTATCTCCCCGCTGCTTGGCCTGTTCCCTCGTACGAAGGTTCAGCGCCAGTGTGATATTCTGCAGCACTGTATACTGTGGAAACAGGTTGAACGATTGAAACACAAGGCCAAAATGCAGCCGTTTTTGACGGATAGCCTCAGGGCTGTATTTTTCCGGCTGCGAAGCATCAAACAGCACCTCGCCATTGACCGAGATAGCGCCGCTCTGCGGCGTTTCCAGAAAATTCAGGCAGCGGAGAAGCGTTGTCTTGCCGCTTCCGGAGGAGCCGATGATGGAAAGCACCTCGCCCTTTTCAAGGCAAAAGCTTACCCCGCGCAGCACCTCCTGGCCGCCATAGCTTTTTTTCAGTTCCCGTACTTCCAATACCGCCATAGCTTACCCCTTATAATAGTCCAGTTTCTTTTCCAGTGCGCGCAGCGCAAGCGTCAGCAGGCCGCTGAACAGTAAATAAAACACACCCGTATAAAACAGCGGCCAAAGCAGCGCGTACTGCTTCACGATGTCCTGCGCGGCCCGTATGAGTTCACCCACGGCAATAACGCGTGCCAGCGAGGTATCCTTTACAAGTGTGATAATCTCGTTGCCCATGGGCGGCACAATGCGCTTTATTACCTGCAGCAGAACCACACGGAAAAATATCTGCCTGTCTGTCATGCCAAGCACCTGCCCGGCCTCATACTGGCCTTTGGGGATGCTTTCAATGCCTCCGCGGTATATCTCGGAAAAATACGCTGCATAGTTGATGATAAATGCGGCCAGAACAGCAGCCATGCGGCTCTGTACTGGCATACCGAAGGCAAGGCCGGGCACATAAAATACAATAATGATTTGCAGCATCAGCGGCGTTCCCCGTATTACCCAGATGAAAGCGCGCGTCAGCCAGCGCAAGGGCCTAAAGCGGCTCATGGAGCCAAAGCACACGATGAGCCCAAGCGGAAGGGAGGCTGCCAGAGTGACGAAGAAAATCAGGCAAGTGGTGCCGAAGCCTTCCAGCAGCTTCATGGTAACGACAGCGAAAGACATAGTTTTCAAATTCTCCTAGTTATAAGCTATGCACAGGCAAAATGACACTCGTATAGAAAAGCAAGGCTTACTCGTCTTTTCCCAGTGTGACAAGCACAGAAGGATACTTGGCCTGAAGCTCTTCCACACTACCTTCTTCCGTCAGCTCCTGAAGGGCTTTGTTTACCTCATCCACCACATTAGAGCCCTTGCGGAAGCCAATACCATACTCTTCCTTCCCAAGCTCAATGCCATCCACAACGGCCAAATCGCTGTAGCTGGTGCCTTCACCTACAGAGGCATAGGCCATAACTGCGTCTATTACAGCAACATCGGCCGTGCCGGCCTTCACTTCCATCAGGGCATCGCTTTGCGCGCCTACGGAAATCAGCTCTGCCTGGCTGAGGCTTTCATCTCCCTCAACGGCCTTCTGCCCTGCGCTTTCCGCTTCTACTGCAATTTTTGCATCTGCCATATCTGTGGTGCTTTGGAATGTTTGTGCATTGTCTTTGCTTACCACACACACCTGCATGTTTCCGCTGTAGGGCATGCTGAAATCAGTATTTTCTTTCAATTCATCCAGAATCGTCATGCCGTTCCAGATGCAGTCGATATTTTTGCTCTGCAGCTCAATAACCTTCTGGTCCCAGTCTATCACCACAAATTCCGGTGTGACGCCCAGCTTTTCGCACACGGCTTCAGCCAGCTCTGTATCGAACCCCACCAGTTTATCCGGTTCGCTTTCATCATAATAATTCATCGGCTGAAACAACGTGATGCCAATTTTCAGCGTGCCCTTTTCCTGAATATATGCAAGGTCGTCTGTCTGTGCTGGCTGGCCGCCGCAGCCAGCCAGCGCTGCGCACAGAGTTAGAGCACTTATAATGCCTGCCAACAACTTTTTCATCATTTATTTCCCCCTCGTTTTCATTTGCTGGTTCAACGTATGAATGCATTATACTTTATTATTTTATCAAAGTAAAGTAGTGAAATTATGTTCGTATATTTCGACCGAACCATATTGTTTTTTATAGAAAATCTTGTGATTTTTCACAACAAAAACATTGTTCCCGCTGCTTTGGCCGCTGTTTTGTTCTATTGGTTGTTTAGCAGTATGCTGGCGCTTGTACTGCACATGCTGAAAAAGGCTGAGCTATCGCCCCTGCTCCGTCAGCCGATACAAGATAAGATATAAAGCATCTCTTAAACTATCTTTTCTGGAAATATTACAGAAAAAGGGCCTCGAAAATGCTTCCGAAGCCCTCTTTTATCTGTATTATCTTTTTCTGGCTTTTACACCGACGCGTTTTTCCCACGCCACCCAAAGCGGCCCGGCAATGCACACAGAGCTGTATACACCTGAAATCATGCCGATAATCAGCGGGAATGAGAATGTGAAAATACTGTCTAAACCAAAGACGACACTCACTACACACACCGTTCCCAGCGCCAGCAGCGTGGTAAGTGTGGTATTGATGGTACGCCTCAGGCTTTGGTTGATACCGCCGTTCACAAGCTGGGCGAAATCTGCATGCTTTTTGCCCAGCAGAGATTCGTTTTCGCGGATGCGGTCATAGATAACAACCGTATCGTTGATAGAATACCCCAGAATAACGAGCATGGCCGCAATAAAGTTCCCGTTCAGGGGAATGCGCAGCACTACAAAAATGCCGAAAATCACTACCATGTCGTTCAACAGAGCAACAATGCCTGTCACAGCGCCGCGCAGCCCACCGATGTTCTTGAAGCGGATTGCAATATAAATGAGGATAAGCACAGCCGCGGCCAGAATAGCCACGATGCTTTTGGCAAAAAATTCACCGCCCAGGGTGGGGTCAACATTGGTGATAGAAAGCTGCTGGAAGCTGTTATCCGGGTGATTCTCCTGCAGGGCTGCCGTCAGTGCTTCTACTGTTTCAGCGCTCATCGTCTCGCTGCCGGGCATAGATATCGTCAGCGTCTGCCCTTCTGTAGCAAGAGAAGAACCCGTCTGCACCGTCACATCACTGCCCAAGGCGGCCTTGGCCTCTTTTGTCACATCCGCCACAGGCACCTCGCCCTCGTAGCTGTACGATATCATGGCGCCGCCCTTGAACTGGATATCCATTTTCACGCCGAATACGGCGCTGAAAATTGCAATGAACAGCACAAGGCACAGCGAAAATGCAAAGAATTTTTTGCGCGCCCCCACGATGTTCCAGGTTTTTGCCTGCCTTGGCTGCGCCTGAGGCCTGAGGCCGCCGTACAAAACCGCGCTGCGCATGCATTTGAGCTTTGATATACCGCGAAGCATCACGCGTGTGCAGCCAACACCAAACACAAAATTCAGCAGCACACCTACCAGAAGCGTGTAGCCAAAGGAATAGATAGTGCCCGCGGTAGAAGCGCCAAAGGCGAAAAACACAGGGCGCAGCAGCTTGGCAAATATGCCGTCTGTGGGGCCGAAGGCGCCCATCAGCATC
Organism: Oscillospiraceae bacterium; assembly: GCA_018380115.1. Classification (GTDB taxonomy): domain Bacteria; phylum Bacillota; class Clostridia; order Oscillospirales; family Ruminococcaceae; genus Ruthenibacterium. The sequence goes on from JAGZUF010000003.1 coordinate 25,594, forward strand.
ACAGCCACAATGACAACTGTGACATTGCCGTCAATAATGGGTTTCAGCCCGCGGCGGAAGCCCGCATTCAGCGCGCCGTCAATGCTCTTTCCAGCGCGGATTTCTTCTTTGATACGCTCTGCTGTAATGACGTTGGCATCCACGCCCATACCGATGGCAAGGATAATGCCCGCAATGCCCGGCAGTGTGAGCGTGAAGCTGGGGAACACCGCAAAGTAACCGGACACAAAGGCCAATGTCATAGCCGTCTGTCCCAGAAGGGCAATGGCCGCCACAAAGCCAGGCAGCCTGTAATTCAATATCATGAACAGGGCTACCAGCACAAATGCAATGACGCCGGCCAGCACCATGGCATCCAGTGAGTTGGCGCCCAAAGACGGGCTGATGGTACTGAAATTTTCCGCCTCCAGCGCAAAGGGCAGCGCGCCGGAATTAATTTGGTTTGCCAGAGTGACAGCCTGCTCCCGCGTGGCATCGTCACTGCCGCCCAAAGAAATCTGCGCATGGCCGTCCGTAATGGCCGTCTGCACCTGCGGGTAGGAGATCATGGTGTCATCCATCCAGATGGAAATGACGCCCTTGGGCGATTCACCAGATAAGCGCTCGGTGGCCTCGGCAAATTTTTCTTTGCCGGAATCGTTCAGTTCCAGCGCCACATAATACTCGCCATATGTTGCACTGGAAGAGTTTGTGTCCACCTGCGCTGTGGCACTTTTGATATCCTCCCCTTCCAGGATGATATTCTCTGCCGTTATACCGGAGGGCATTCCCTCACTATCTGTTTCTTTTCCTTCCCGGAAAGTAAGCCGCGCAGTGGCGCCTATCTCCTGAATGGCAGCCTCCGGGTCAAACTCCGTCTCGTTTTCCTTCCACGGGAAGCGCACCACGATACGGTCCTTGTTGGAATCTGCGTATACTTCACTGTCAGTAATTTGCAGGTTTACAAGGCGCTGCTCTACAACAGCCTTGGCCGCCTCCAACTGCTCATCCGTGGCATCATAGCCGTCTGCGGGCATAAACGTCACGTCTACACCGCCGCGGATGTCAATGCCGAAGCGAATATCTGCCGCGCCCTTAATCCATGTGTTGAGCGTGTCGCCATACTGCGACTTAATGCCGAAAAACGCGCTGTATGCGAACAAAAAGATGAGAATTGCAACGACAAAGAACTGCCAGGGCCTTCCTTTTGTCTTCATAGGTATCCCTCCGGAAATTTATGTTTCACTCCTGCGGCTGGTCAGGCCCCGAGAAGTTTTTCCACGCTTGCAAGGCGCACGGCAATGCATAGAAGCTCGCAGGCAAGGCGAAGCTCTGGCAATGTGGGATATGTGGGCGCGATGCGGATGTTGGAATCCTGTTCATCGCGCCCATACGGGAATGCCGCGCCCGCCCCTGTGAGGACAACGCCTGCCTCCTTGCAAAGCTGCACAGTACGCTTTGCGCACCCTTCCAGCGTGTACAGGCTGATAAAATACCCGCCGTTCGGCGTTGTCCAGCGCGCAATATCGCCATATGGGGCCAAGCCATCGCGAAACGCCTGCCACACGGCCTCAAATTTAGGCGCCACAATGGCGCGGTGTTTTTCCATGTGTGCTGCAACGCCCTGCATGTCCTTCAGAAAGCGCACATGGCGCAGTTGGTTCATTTTGTCATAGCTGATGATCATTGGGAACATGTTTTTCACGATATGGGCAATATTCTCTTCACTGGCAGCCATGGCAGCCACACTGGCACCTGGAAATGTCACTTTGCTTAGAGAACAGAACAAAAGCGGCCTGTTCTCATTTCCGGCCGCCCGGCACTCGTCCAGAATATTCAGCACAGCGTCATGCGAATCTGTCAAATGATGCACGCAATAGGCATTATCCCAGAAAATGCGGAAATCAGGCGCAGCAGCCTTCATGCGCGCAAGGCGCCGCACGGTCTCGTCGCTGTAAGTGTAACCATCCGGGTTGGAATACAGCGGCACGCACCAAATACCCTTTACGGCGCTGTCTGCCGCAAGTCGTTCTACCATATCCATATCCGGGCCACTCGGCCCCATGGGCACATTCAGCATTTCAAAGCCGAATTCTTCTGTAACACGAAAATGCCTGTCATAGCCCGGCACCGGGCAAATAAACTTCGGTGCGGCTTCTTTCCCCCAGGGCCCCTGCCCGCCGGGGAAGCCCTTGCGCCAGCCAAGGGCAACTTGGTCGTACATCATCTGCAGGCTGGAGTTTCCCCCCACAATAACCTCCTGCGGCTGCACCTGAAGTATTTCGGCGAAAAAGCGGCGCGCCTCCGGCATCCCCTCTAGGCTGCCATAGTTGCGTGCATCCGTCCCGCCTTCTCCATGATAGTCCGTCATATAAAGAAGATCCATGGAAAGATCCAGCTGTTCAGCAGAAGGCTTGCCGCGCGACATATCAAGCTTCAGCCCCCGCGCAGCATATTCCCCGTATGCAGCCAGCAACGCCGCGTGTTCTTCCTCCAGTGCAGCTTTATCCAGTGCCAAATAGTCTGCCATGTGCCTGTTCCCTCTTTCTCTTGATACTTTCCCTCTTGTGCCGTGAGGTTTCCCCCGCCCTCCCACAGGCGTACCAGCACAAGTAAGTATTATACTATATCTGGCCAGAAGTTACAAGTTTATCCAGCCTCTTTTGGTCGGTATGCCGGATTGTTTTTCAAATTTCACACAAAAGAACCCACCGATGGAAAGCATGCTTGACATTTTGAAAAGGAAGTAGTATGATGCCGTTATGGAAAGCGAGCTTTCCATTCAAAAGCACACGGGAAGTAAAAAGGATAAGGCTGTATGAAGAATAATTTGGAAGCGCTTCGCAGGCAGCGGGGCATTCGCCAGGAAGAACTAGCCGATGCTCTGTGCGTCTCACGGCAAACAATAGGCTCGCTGGAAAATGGCAGGTACAACCCCTCCATTCTACTGGCGTTCAAGATAGCGCGCTATTTCGGCATGTCTATTGAAGATATTTTTATTTATGAAGAAGAATGAAAGGAAGTTTTTGAATGAAACGCACAATCAGTTATGTTTCCTATGCAGCGGCTGCGCTGGCCCTGATGGCGTTGGCTTTACTGAAGCTGCCGCACCAAGTGGATATTGGCCTTGGGCTTCTGTTCGCTATGGCATTCGGTGTGGGCAATACAAACCGTGTGCTTGCAAAATGGGAGAAGGACGGCGCCTATCAGAAGGAGGCGCTGGATGAGCGCAATATTGCAATAAAAGAAAAGGCCGGCAATATCACCGGCATGCTTACTACGACACTGCTGGGAATTTCCCTTGTGGTTTTTGTGTGTATGGGCTATACAGTTCCGGCGCTCGTGGTAGGCGGTATTATTCTTGTGCAGCTTGTGAGCCTGATATGCGTCAGCAGCCTGCTAGAGAAGAAAATGTGACGGCATATGCGCAGCTTTTCGCTTCGGCGTGCTGGCATGCCATGGTGGTGTCCTTTTCCTGGCAAAGCCGTTTTTTATGGAGCCAGGCGTCAGGCGAAGCAGGCTTCCGGCAGCAGATTATCACAGATGAAAAATTTTCGTTGGAACAGCAGCTGCCTGTTTGCGTAACGGTGCTGCAGAGAATATGGAAAAAATGGAAATTCATGTGTCATGGGCTGCAACCCGGTTATAGGCCCTTACAGGGCTGGAAAAAACCTCGCCTAAACCGCCGGCCTGCGGGAAAAGCCTCATATGCTTGCATGCCAGATATGGCGGCACACCTGCCACGGCAGCTTTCTTGCCGGCCACATACAGTGCGGGGCCGCCGCATCTAGCATTCCTCTATCAAACAGTTTGGGACATGAAAAAAGATGCCGAAAGAACACCTGCTTCTCTTTCAATAAAAATCCCCCGGCAATGGTGCGGGTAAGATAAGAAAATTTTAACAGGGGCGGCTGATTACCGCCCCTGCCTCGTTTCTTAACGCCGCGCTCTCAAAGCCGGGGGAATGCTTATAGCCCTAGAATACCAGCATGCGCGTCACGTCACGCAGGTACGCTCTGCCAGCCGCGAGGGTTCTGCTGCCTGCCCATAAACGGACTTTTTAGAAGCGCGGCAGAGTTAGCTGCCCTTCTGATTTTTTCTGCTCATGCTGATTTCGAAGATACTCCTATATTATTTTCTTTATTTTTTACTGCTGTGCCCATGTAGCATCCTCCGTGACTGGAATTTTCAGTTTCGGCATTTGCATTTCAGTTCCGGAAGCTTCCCGTACAGCCTCAAGCAGCTCTTTCCAGGCGCCCCTACCTGTTTGTGCAGCTGGCTGGCCTCACTTCCTGTATGGCCAAGGGCGCTCTTCTTTTTCATTATCGGCATCAGTCTTTTTTTCCACCACTCACCAGGCGAGTGATTTTCGGCATGCAAAAAGCCGCAGGCAACTGCCTGCGGCTTTTTCTGGAGGTGCCGACCAGATTTGAACTGGTGCATAGAGGTTTTGCAGACCTCTGCCTTACCACTTGGCTACGGCACCATATGCAAATTCCGCCGCCATAAAAAGCGGCGGAATTTGATTTGGAGCGGCTTACGAGGCTCGAACTCGCTACCTCCACCTTGGCAAGGTGGCGCTCTACCAGATGAGCTAAAGCCGCAAATGGTGCCTCCGATCGGAATCGAACCAATGACACGGGGATTTTCAGTCCCCTGCTCTACCAACTGAGCTACAGAGGCACAAATGGCGACCCGGATGAGGCTCGAACTCACGACCTCTAGCGTGACAGGCTAGCGTTCTAACCAACTGAACTACCGGGCCATATTGTGGTGGAAGTTACAGGGCTCGAACCTGTGACCCTCTGCTTGTAAGGCAGATGCTCTCCCAGCTGAGCTAAACTTCCAGAGGCCAAACTGACGAATTTGATTTTACCATAACAGGCCTGTGCTTGTCAAGCAAAATCTATTTGCATTTCGCACCCAGCTTGGCCGTGCGAAGCAAAAATGGAGCGGCTTACGAGGCTCGAACTCGCTACCTCCACCTTGGCAAGGTGGCGCTCTACCAGATGAGCTAAAGCCGCATATTTCTGCCGCCCAGAGCTTTGAGCGGCGAGACTTATTTTACCCGATTTTCCATAGTTTGTCAAGAAGTTTTTCAAAACTTCCTGCGCGCTTTTTCATACGGCCGGTCATTCCAGACTGCGCAGCAGCGCCGGCACATCTACGCTGTATTCTCGGCTGCAAAACTGGCACGATACCTTTGCCACGGGTTCTTCAACGGCCAGGCGCTCAAGCTCCTCTCTGCCCAGAGATACCAGCGCGCGTTCCACTCGTTCCCGGCTGCAATCGCATGCATAGCATGCACTTGATATCTCCAGCACTTCCGGCTCAAACCCGCAAAGCGCCCTGTTCATCATATCTTCCAAGGGCATTTTCTGTGAAAGCATGGCGGTGACACTTTCCATGTGGGCGATGTTTTCTTCCAGCAGGCTGATTTCGTCATTTGCAGCGCCGGGCAAAAGCTGGATCAGATATCCGCCCGCACACAGGATAGAAAGGTCTCTGTCCACCAATACTCCCAGTGCGCACACTGTTGGTATTTGTTCGCTGACCGCATAATACTGCGTGATATCCTCTGCTATCTCCCCGCTTACAAGTGGGATCATGCCCGTGTAAGGCTCTTTCATTCCAAGGTCTTTCACTACACTCAGCATGCCTGTTTTTCCCACGGCGCTGCCGACGTCCAGCTTTCCGTCTGCACGCGGCGGCACTTCTGCAAAGGGTTCCTGCACATAGCCTTTCACATGTCCTGCGCCGTCTGCCACAGCCAGCAGGATGCCCGCCGGGCCGCCACCGTCTACCCGCAGGGTGACGGTGTTTTTCTTCTGCTTCAGCATCGTACCCATCAGCCCTGCCGCCGTCAAAAGGCGTCCCAATGCCGCGCTGGTAACGGCACTGGTGTCATGATACTCACGCATTTTTCGGACAATGTCAGTAGAATCCAGCGCCGTAAAAATGACGCCTCCATTTTTCGAAATGCCTCTTAGCAGCCTTCCCATACATCTATACCTCTTTTTCGTATACAGCATTGCTGTTTTTATCTGCCCGTTTTACCGCTGTGACGCAATAGCGCTGGCTTTTCGGGCAAAGCGACCCAAAGGTCTCCCCGTCCACCACATGCTCTATTTCCAGCCCGGCCGCCTCACAGGCCCGCCGGATGTCCGCAAGCGCATAGGCATACTCGTCAAAGCTTTCTACATCATGCTGTTCTTCGCCGGGGTAACTCATGTCCACAGTAATGTGTGTGCAGCGGGCCGATTCATCCCATTCGTTTTTCCACAGGCAGGTCACATCCTCTGCCTCAAGCGAGTAAGTATGGTTTGCCAGCACGGCCCTGTGCTTGTAAGGAGTATTCATATCGAACAGGAGAATACCGCCCGGCTCTATGAACAGGGCACTGCGGCACAAAGCGCGTTCGAACTGCTCGTAGGGGCCGATATGGTTCAATGTATCAAAGGTAGATACCGCCGCACGCACAGTGCCGTAAAGGTCCAGCACACGAAGGTCCTGCTGCAGTAAAAGGATGCCCTGCCCGCCCTGCTCGTACATTTTTTCCCGCAGGATGCACAGCATTTCCTCAGAGAGATCGATACCTATCATGTCGTACCCGGCCCGTGCCAGTGCCAGTGTCAAATCGCCTGTGCCGCAGCCAAGGTCTGCCACGATACCTTCATGGATACCGTGCGCTTTCATCTGATGCAGAACATAGCTGGTCAGAGCGGCATAATCTGCATCCTCATTAAAGGCGTCATAAATATCGGCAAACGCACCGTATGCCATGGCTGCCTCCCCTTTCACCGCTGCGTTTCGCATGCAAGGCTTATCCTGCTGCGCAGCTCTTCCATACCAAAGCCATCCTGCGCGCTGGTAAGGATGACCCCCTCTGCGCCGTATGGCAGGCAAAACTGCCGAAAATCCTGCATCGCCTGCCGCTTCTGCGCCGTTTTCAGCTTATCAGCCTTCGTCAGCGCCGCCAGGAAGGGAATGCTGTGGTAACGCAGGTATTCCATCATCTGCACGTCATCTGCCGAAGGGGCATGGCGGCTGTCCAGAAGCTGCACCAGAAGCGCCACTGGACGCTGCGCCTCAAAATAACCGTTGATGAGCTCGTCCCAGCGGCGGCGCTCGTCCCTGCCGGTTTTCGCATAGCCATAGCCGGGCAGGTCGACAAACCATGCGGCATCCACTTTATAAAAATTGACGGTAGCCGTTTTGCCCGGGGTAGCGCTTACACGCGCAAGGCTTTTGCGCATGCACAGCTTGTTGATCAGCGAAGACTTCCCTACATTCGAGCGGCCTGAAAACACCACCTCCGGGCCATTTGGCGCCGGAAGCTGGCTTTTCAGGCCGTACGAAGCGCGGAACTCTGCTTTCGCATAGTTCAGCATCCTGTTCTCCTTTACATAGCAGCGCCCGCCCTTTGCTCTATGGAAAGAGCGGGCGCCCTGGGTGCAAATTTTATTATTTTCACATCGCCTGCACAGTACTGCCGGAAGCAGGCTCTGCCGCCGGCACGGTCTTTTTCCGCCGGGAAGGCTCTGTACCGCGCGGGCCCGCCTTTTTTACAGGCACAGCCTCCTGTTTCGGCAGCAAGGCTGTTTTCAGCACTTTCTCAAGCTGTGTCACCGGCTTGAACACAAGCGCCTGCTTTACCGCCTCGTCCACTTCATACAAATCGGGGACATTCTCCTGCGGGATAAGCACCAGCGCCATACCTTCCCGGTAGGCTGCCATGCTTTTTTCTTTCAGGCCTCCAATTGGAAGCACCTGCCCATGCAGTGAAATTTCACCCGTCATGGCAACGTCAGAGCGCACCTTTCTGCCGGACAGGCAGGAGATAAGCGCCGTAGTGAGCGTAACGCCCGCACTGGGGCCGTCTTTCGGGATAGCCCCCTCCGGCGCATGGATATGGATATCCGCATTTTTGAACAATTCGGTGCCATATCCATATTCCTCCGCATGCGCTTTGGCATATGTGATGGCCAGCTTGGCACTCTCTTTCATCACTTCGCCCAGAGAGCCGGTCAGCTCCAGCTTGCCGGAACCGCCGTGCACCACCTGCACCTCAATGGGAAGTATCTCACCGCCCACACTTGTCCAGGCAAGGCCGTTGGCCACGCCCACTGTGTCTCTCCGGCTGAGGAAGGATGGCTTTACGCGGCGGGGCCCCAGCATAGGCTCAAGGTCTTTGGCCGTCACGGTCATAGCCTGTGCATCACCTGCGGCAATCACCTTTGCACACTTGCGAAGCACCTCGGTAATGGCCCTTTCCAGATTGCGCACGCCGGCCTCCTGCGTGTAACCGTCGATCAACCCATACAGCGCCGTGTTTGTCAGCTTCACTTTTCCCTTCAGGCCGGTGGCAAGAAGCTGTTTTGGAAGAAGATGGCGGCGGGCAATTTCAAATTTCTCCACACGGGTATAGCTGGAAAGCTCGATTACATCCATGCGGTCCAGAAGAGGGCGCGGGATTGTGTCCAATGTGTTTGCGGTGGTGATGAACAGCACGCCCGAAAGATCGAACGGCAGGTCGATATAATGGTCTTTGAATGCCACATTCTGCTCCGGGTCAAGCGCCTCCAGCAGAGCAGCCGCAGGGTCGCCTCGAAAATCGCTTGCCATTTTGTCCACTTCATCCAAGAGCAGAAGGGGGTTCGAGCTTTTAGACGAAATAATGGCGCTGATGATTTTGCCGGGCATAGCGCCGATATAGGTGCGCCGATGGCCGCGTATCTCGGCCTCGTCGCGCACGCCGCCCAAAGACATGCGCGCATATTTGCGCCCCAGGCAGGCAGCTATGCTGCGCGCAATAGAGGTTTTGCCCACACCCGGCGGGCCTACAAGGCAGATGATCTGCCCCTTCACATCCGGCGCCAGCTTGCGCACTGCCAAAATCTCCAGAATGCGCTCCTTCACCTTTTTCAGGCCATAGTGCTCTTTGTCCAAAAGCTCCTGCGCCTTGCGGATATCCAGGTTATCTTCTGTTTTGGCCGCCCAGGGCAGTTCGAGGCAAGTGTCCAGATAAGTGCGGATTACCGCCGCCTCCTGTGTATTGCCCATCATTTTGGCAAGGCGCTCTACTTCCTTCAGAAGCTTTTCCTGCGCGTCCTTGGGCATGCCGCTGCTCTGAATTTTTTCCGCATATACCTTAGCGTCTTCGCTGGTATCCTCATAATCGTCCAATTCGCTGGAAATAGCGCGCATCTGCTCGCGCAGATAGTAATCGCGCTGGTTTTTGTCCATCTGCTCGTTTACTTTGTTCTGGATGTCCTTTTCGATGCGAAGTACCTTCACCTCGCGTTTGAGCACATCCAAAATCTTTTCCAGGCGCCCCAACATTGTGCCCTCGTCAAGAAGAGCCTGCTTCTCCGCATATTTCAAAAGAAGGTTGGCGGGAATGTAGTCGCACAGAAATCTGGCGTCTTCACTGCGCAGAATGGTAAACACTACATCCTTGGAAAGACGCGGCGTAAGGGCCAAATATTCTTCAAACGCCTCTTTGATGCTGCGCAGCAGCGCCTCTGCCCGCGCGGGCTCCGCCGTTTTTACGCCGCGCAAAGGCGCGGCCTTCGTGGCCGCAAGCAGAAAGCGGCCGCTGGAATCCAGCGTCAGCAGCTTGGCACGATATTTGCCCTCTACCAGCACCTTGACCAATTCGTCGGAGACGCGCAGCACCTGTTTCACTTCCGCCACAACGCCGTAGTGCGAAAGGTCTTTGAAAGAAGGCTCCTCCGTGTCAATATCCTGCTGTGCAGTGAGAAATACTGCATTGCTGTTGCCGATGGCCCATTCTATAGCGGCGATAGATTTCTTTCTGCCCACTTCAAAATGGATGACATTGCCCGGAAATACCACCAGCCCGCGCAGCGCTATGGCCGGCAGGCGAAGGATATCGGCATTTTTATCTAAAATAATTTTTACTTTTTCTGCCATGATAAAATATTGTTCCTTTCCCGGGGCGCCTCCCGCACACAAAATATAAGGCAGTATGCAGTGCAAGCGCCCCGAAACCACGGTATACAGCACCCTGATAAACGTGTCTTCAGGGCACAAAAAAATATAATCACTGCTCACCATTTGCAAAAGTACCCGGACGCCAGCATCAACATGCCGCCGCACACCGGTCCCTCTCATACTGGTATTAAATATTATATACAAAATTTATGTGAAATTCAATGTAAAAATCACCTGCTCCCTGCAGGTATATAAGCGCATACGGCCGGGCAGGCGCCCAGCCGTATGCATGTAGTTTGTTACATTCTGTGTTCTGCGGCCGCGGCTGCCTGATAGCGCACACGCGGTACCCCGTGCTCTACCATTGGGCTGCCGCCCTCTACGGTGTCTTTTGTCACTGTCACTTTGGAAATGGTGTCGTCACTGGGGATATCAAACATCACGCCAATCAACGCCTGCTCCATCACACTGCGAAGGCCGCGTGCGCCGCTTTTCAGCGCGATGGTTTTTTTCGCAATGGCATGCAGGGCATCGTCGGTGATCTCCAGCTCTACATGATCCAGCCCCATCAGGGCCTGATACTGCTTCACAAGGCTGTTCTTGGGCTCCTTCAGAACACGCACCAGCGCGTCCTCATCCAGAGGGTCCAGCACAGTGACGACCGGAATACGGCCCACCAGTTCCGGAATAAGCCCAAAGCGCACCAGGTCGTGCGGCTCCACAAGACGCAGCAGGTTTTGACGGTTTTCCTCCGGTTTTTCACGCAGCTTTGCGCCAAAGCCCAGCGCCGAATCGTCCGTGCGCTTCTGAATATGCTTTTCTAAGCCATCGAAGGCCCCGCCGCAGATAAACAGGATATTTTTTGTGTCTATCTGAATAAACTCCTGCTGCGGGTGCTTACGGCCGCCGTTAGGCGGCACATTGCTCACCGTTCCCTCCAAAATCTTCAAAAGCGCCTGCTGAACGCCCTCGCCTCCCACATCGCGCGTGATAGAGGGGTTTTCGCTTTTGCGTGTGATTTTATCTATCTCGTCAATGTAAATAATCCCCTTCTGCGCGCGTTCCACATCAAAATCGGCCGCCTGAATAAGCTTGAGCAGAATATTCTCCACGTCCTCGCCCACATAGCCTGCCTCCGTCAGCGTGGTAGCATCCGCAATGGCAAACGGTACATTCAGCATCTTCGCCAATGTCTGGGCCAGCAGCGTCTTGCCCACGCCGGAAGGGCCCAAAAGCAGCACGTTGCTCTTCTGCAGCTCCACATCTGTCTTTTCCGAGGAAAGAATACGCTTATAGTGATTATAAACAGATACGGCCAGCACGGTCTTTGCAGCGTCCTGCCCAATCACATACTGGTCAAGCCCGGCCTTGATTTGCGCGGGGGTAAGCACATTGATCTGCTCTTCCGCTTTTGAGGGCTGCGCGCGGCGCCTGCCGGCACGGGGCTTCGGCTGGTGTACGTCAATGCCCTCTTCCCCAAGAAGAGAGGCGCACAGCTCGATGCACTCGTTGCAGATATTCACGCCCGGGCCGATGATCATGCGCTCTACTTCATCCTGCGATTTTCCGCAGAAATTACACAGCAGCGGTTTATCTTTATTGTTCTGATTCGCCATATCGGTTCCCTTATCGTTGTGTGATCACTTCGTCAATGAGGCCGTAAGCCTTGGCTTCTTCAGCCGTCATATAATTATCTCGCTCGGTATCCTGTTCGATGCGCTCTATCGGCTGGCCCGTGCACGCGGAAAGGATGCCGTTCAGCTTGCTGCGCGTGCGCACAAGGTGGTCGGCATGAATCTTGATATCCGTCGCCTGCCCCTGCAGGCCCACTTGCCCGCCGATAAGCGGCTGATGAATGAGTATCTCGCTGTTCGGCAGCGCAAGGCGCTTGCCCTTTGTTCCGGCCGCCAGCAGCACGGATGCCATAGAGGCAGCCATACCCACACAGATGGTAGAAACATCGCACTTGATATAGCGCATGGTGTCGTAAATAGCCATACCGTCGGTAATGGAACCGCCCGGGCTGTTGATATAAAAGCTGATGTCTTTTTCAGGGTCCTGCCCTTCCAAATACAGAAGCTGCGCCACCACCAGGCTTGCCGTGGTGCTATTTACGTCCTCGCTCAGCATGACGATGCGGTCGTTCAACAAGCGGGAAAAGATATCGTAGGACCGCTCTCCCCTCGCTGTCTGCTCAATGACATAGGGCACAAGGCTCATAAGGGAATATCCTCCTTATTTGGTAATGTATGAGATGACCGATACGCCTGGCCAAAGCCTGCGTATCGGTCACCGTTCGACAGACTACTGCCTTTTACTCGCCTTTCTTTTCAGCTTTCTTGGCAGTGATCTCAGCCTTCGATTTAATAAAGTCGATTGCCTTGTTCACAGCAAGGTCTTTCTTCACTTCAGCCACAGGAATGATGCTGCGCACTTTTTCCACTTCCATTTTGTAAGTGTCGGCAATGCGCTTCACTTCATTCTCAAAATCTTCCTCGCTGGCCTCGATGTTTTCTGCTTTGGCAACGGCCTCCAGCGCAAGACGCATTTTCACTTGCTTCTCAGCCTGCTCCTTGAAGCCCTCGCGGAACTTTGCCTCATCGCCGCCGATATATTTGAGATAATCGGCAAGGCGCAAGCCCTGCTGGCTGAGACGGTAATCGAAATCGCGCACCATCTCGTCGATGCGTGTTTCAATCATGACAGGGGGGATGTCGCCCTCCAGCGTGGCGACAAGCTGGTCCACCAGAGTGTTCTCCACTTCCAGTTCAGCCTGCTTTTCAGCAGACTCCTCCATATTCTTGCGGATGCTGGCCTTGAACTCCTCTAATGTATCGTATTCTGAAACATCCTTGGCAAATTCATCGTCTGCCGCGGGCAGTTCCTTATACTGCACCTCGTTCAGCTTCACCTTGAACACTGCGGCCTTACCTGCAAGCTCTTTGGCATGATAATCTTCCGGGAAGGTGACATTCACATCAAACTCTTCACCCGCTTCATGGCCTGCAACCTGCTCTTCAAAACCGGGAATGAACTGGCCGGACCCCAGCGTAAGAGAGAAATGCTCGCCCTTGCCGCCGTCAAAAGCCTCGCCATCTACAAAGCCTTCGAAATCAATATCCGTGATGTCGCCGTCCTGCGCTTTGCCCTCGCGCGCCACCAGGCGGGCATTGCGCTCGCGCAGGCGGTCCACCTCGGCATCCACCGCGGCGTCCTCTACAGTATTGGCGGCCTTTTCTGCTTTCAAACCGATGTAATTGCCCACTTTCATTTCAGGCTTCACCGTCACGACCGCTTTCAGTACAACGCCGTCCGCCGTATTCATCGAAACGATATCCACCTCCGGGCGGTCTACCGGTTCGATACCGCTGGCCTCTACCGCCTTATCGTATTCGGCGGGGAACAAATCGTTCACCGCGGAATACTGGAACACATCCTCACCATACATCTTTTCAATCATATGGCGGGGCGCCTTGCCCTTGCGGAAGCCGGGAATATTGTATTTGCCAGCCTCGCGCTTATACGCCTTGGCAATGGCATCGTTGAACGAGGCCGCATCGATAGAGAACTGCAGCTCGTGCTGGTTTTTTTCAAGCTTTTCACTTTTTACGAGATTCATTTCGTTTCCTCCATTAAATGAAACTTACAAATAAAGATTATACCATACAAATCCAAGGATTTCCACACAGAATTCAAATTTTGTAAGGGTAAAATTGCAGCGCATCCGCGCTGATCAGGCGGTATTCCACCCCTTCCACATTTCCCTGCACAGCCCGGCGGATGGCTGCAGCGTGCAGATGGCCGTAAAAGCATCGTTTCACGCCGTACTGTGCCATTGCATCCAGCATTTCCCGCGCAGCGCCGCCTGCATATATGGGCGGGTAATGCAGCACCGCCACCCGTTCGGCAAATGGAAACTGCTTGTGCGCATAGGCAAGCGAAGCACGAAGGCGGCCCACCTCCCTTGCATACACCTTGCCGCTGTGGGCATCCGGCTGGCCGGCCAGCCAGCCGCGCGTACCGCACAGCGCAATATTTTCTTTCTCACACAGAATGCTCCGGTTATGCAGGACAGAAAATGTGTGAAGGCCGTTCGTCTCAAAAAATTCAGCCATTTTAGAGGCTGTAGTCCACCAGTAGTCATGGTTGCCCTTGAGCAGCACCTTTCGGCCCGGAAGCGCTTCCAAAAAGCGGAAGTCTGCCAGGGCCTCCTCCAGCTTCATGCCCCAGGAGGTGTCACCCGCAAGCAGCACGGTGTCCTGCGGCGCCACCAGGGCGCGCCAGCTTTTTTCAAGCCGCGGCACATAATCCTGCCAGCCCTGAAACACATCCATGGGCTTTTCGCAGCCCAGCGAAAGGTGAAGGTCTCCGATGATAAAAACTGCCATATACTCCCTCGAAATATGCCCCCCGTGCCGGGAAATACTAATACCGCAAAGGAGGCGAAAGCATGGAAAATGAAAAGATTTTGAAGGGCATCTGCTGTGAAGTGAAAAACTGTGTGCACAACAACGGCAACTGCTGCTGCACGGCCGATTCCATCAAGGTAAAAAACCGCATGGCTGTTCTGGGCGAAGAAACCATGTGCGAAACGTTCGAAGAGCTGTAAAAAAGCTTTTCAAAGCTTTTGGGCGTCCTCTTGTGCGGGCGCCCTCTTTTTGCGTTACAGCAGTCTGGCCGCCTGTGCCACACCGTCTTTTTCTATTACACAATCAAAGCGCACAGGCTTGTCCCGCAGGCATGCCAGGCTCTGCGGCACGGCCAGCCCCGTCACCGAGGCAAGCATATGCATGGCCTCGAACTCATCCTCCGGCACAGCCCGCCCAAGCGCTGTCAAAACTGCCGATGGAAATTTATACGGGCTTGCTGTGCTGAGCACCACACACGGCACACCGCCGCGCATATTCCGGCACGCCGCTCCGTAAGCCACCGCCGTGTGAGGGTCCATCAAATAGCCGGTGCGGTGCCACACGTCCCCCAATGTCTGCGCGGCAGCGGTGTCGTCCGCACTGGTGCAGGCAAAATCCTGCCGGATGCGGCACAGCACCGCCTGCGGCACCTCGTAGCGTCCAGCCTGCGCCAGCGCCTGCATCCATCCGGAAACCTTGCCGCTGTCCTGCGTCACATGATATAAAAGCCGCTCCAGGTTCGAGGATACAAGGATATCCATGGAAGGCGATGAGGTCTTGTAAAACGGACGCTTCGCATCATACACGCCTGTGGAGAGGAATTGCGTAAGCACGTCGTTCCTGTTTGAGGCGCACACCAGCCGCCCCACAGGCAGGCCCATCTGCTTTGCATACCAGCCTGCCAGAATATCTCCAAAATTGCCTGTCGGCACGCAAAAATCCACCGCTGCGCCGTCCGGCACCTTCCCTGCCTGCACAAGCTGTGCGTAGCAGTAAAAGTAATAGACAATCTGCGGCACAAGGCGCCCCCAGTTGATAGAGTTTGCGCTGGAAAGGGCGGTTTGATGGGCAGCCAGCCACCCGCGCAGTTCTTCGCTGGCAAAAGCGCGCTTCACGCCCGTCTGCGCATCGTCAAAATTGCCGCGTATTGCATATACAGCCACATTTTCCCCTTCCTGCGTAACCATTTGCAGGCGCTGCACCTCGCTGGTGCCGTGACTGGGGTAGAACACCGCTATTTTGATGCCCGGCAGCCCGGCAAAGCCCGCCAGCGCCGCTTTGCCAGTGTCGCCGGAGG
Source organism: Oscillospiraceae bacterium (assembly GCA_018380115.1). Lineage (GTDB taxonomy): Bacteria > Bacillota > Clostridia > Oscillospirales > Ruminococcaceae > Ruthenibacterium. The sequence goes on from JAGZUF010000003.1 coordinate 41,236, forward strand.
TAGCCACCAGAATCTCAGTGGTACGGGTATCGCCCAATATGCGTTTTGCCTCTACCAGCAGGCGGGGCATCAGTTGAAGCGCATAATCCTTGAAGGCACAGGTAGGGCCGTGCCACAACTCAAGCGCATAGAGCCCCTCCTCTACCGGGCGGACATATCCGGCCCTGCCGGCAAACCCGGTGCCGTACACCTCCTGCGCGGCCCCAAGCAGAAACTCCGGCGCATATTCCTCCAAAAACAGGCCCAGCACCTTAGCCGCCGTCTGCGCATAACTGAGGCCGTATACCTCCTGTGCGCGAAGCGAAGGTATCTTGCACGGCACATACAGTCCGCCGTCGGGCGCAATGCCGCGCACGATGGCCTCGGCCGCACCGGCAAGCGGCGCGCTGCCGCGTGTGGAACGGTATTTCACTTTCCAACTCCCCCTTTATGGCCACATGCGCCTGAAAAAGCGTGCGGCATTTTCAAAAAACACACCGTCAAGCAGTGTTTTACTGTAATATTTCAAAAGGGCTTCATACAGCGCGGGCATCCCGGAAATATCACGGATATCCCGCGGCACTTGCGCCCCATCAAAATCTGTTCCAAAGCACAGGACATTTTGTGCACCGAGCTCAAAAAACGCCTCCATATGGCGGCGAATATCCTCCGCGCCAGCACTGGCCGCATTCTCAGACAAGAATGCACTGCACAAATTCAGCCCTATCAGGCCGCCGCGGGCCGTCACCTCGCGTATCTGGGCATCTGTAAGGTTGCGGCAATGGCCGTTCTGGCTGCGCGCATTGGAATGCGTGGCCACCAGCGGGCCGTCCGTTAGGGCGAACAACTCGGCTGTCCCTTCATCGGAAAGATGAGAGATATCCGGCACAATGCCGTATTCCGGCAGCTTTTTCACCACTTCACGGCCAAACGGCTTTAGTCGTCCGCCTGCAAGGCTGCCATATCCCAGTTCATTTTCTCCAAACCATGTAAGCGTCAAAAAGCGCACGCCGTCACGCCGAAAAATTTCCAGGCGGGAAATATCTCCCTCCAGCGCCGCGCCGTTCTCTACGCTCAGGATGGCAGCCCGCTGCCCGCAGGCGAAAGCGGCGGAAAGCGCCGCGCCGTCCGCACAGGGCCGCACCTGCTGCGCGCACTGTTTCATTTGACAAAGAAAAACATCGCGCTGGCGCTCATAACAGGCAAAGGCGCCCTTCCCGTTTTGAGCGTCCGGCACAAAGCAGGCATACACCTGTGCCCATCGGCCAAAGGCCGAAGCTTTTTTCAGGCTGACGTGGCAGCCCGGCGCATCCCACAGGCTGCCGCCGCTTTGCATAAGCTGTGTCAGGGTATCGCAGTGAAGGTCGAAAAAATCCATTTGCAAGCCCCTTTCTCAGAATGAAAATGCATTTTCGATACAGCGAAACAAAAAATTTCCTTCCTGCCATATCACTTCCGCCACGTCAAAACGCATCTCCGCTTCCCTGCCCAGCTGCACGGCCACATAGTGCTGGGCGGCCAGCATCACGCGCCGCCTTTTGGCGGCCGTCACCGCCTCGCGAGGGGCATACGGGCCGCCGCTGCGCGCCTTTACCTCACAAAATACATAAAGGCCGCCCTTTTGGGCAATCACATCCACCTCTCCCATGCGGGTACGGTAGTTCATTTCCAGCACGGTATAACCGTTTTTTTCATAATACCGCCGGGCCAGCGCCTCGCCCTTCCTGCCGAGCTCTTTTGCGTCCATCAAACATAGCCCCGTTTTTTCAAAAAACTTTTACGGTAAAAAGGCTGAATACCATATTGATCCAGCAGTTCGTAATGGCGCTTTGTGGGGTAGCCCTTGTGCACGTCCAATTCATATTGCGGATATTCCTGCGCCAGCCTTCTCATATATCTGTCCCTCGTCACCTTGGCGAGAATAGAGGCCGCCGCTATGCTGGCACTGGCCGCGTCGCCCTTTACCACGCTTCTTACCGGCACTTCCAGCTTTGGGCAGCGGTTCCCGTCCACAAGCACAAGGCCCGGGCGCTGTGCAAGCCCCTCTACCGCCTGCTTCATGGCCAGCATAGCGGCGTTCAAAATATTTATTTCATCAATTACCTGCGGCCCTACCATCGCCACATTCCAGCACACTGCGCGCGCACAGATGATATCAAACAATGCCTCGCGCCTTTTCTCCGAAAGCTTTTTGGAATCATTTACGCCTTCGATGATATCGCCTTCACGCAATACGACAGCACCTGCGCACACAGGCCCGCACAGCGGGCCCCGCCCGGCCTCATCCACGCCGCACAGCACACCGCACTCTGTGCGCATCGCCTCATCATATGCAAATAACGCTTCGTTCATGCTTTCTCCGGCCTTTCCAGCGAAATGCGCCCCAGCCTGCTTGCACGGAATTCATCCACCAGCATGATGGCCGCGCGCTCAGTATTCACTGCGCCGCCGCTCATCAGCATGCCACGCTTCCTGCCCACAGCGCACAGCAGGTCGTACGCATCCAGCGCCATATCGTCTTCCTCCAGACGGTAGCGCTCTGCCAGGCGCTGGGGGTACATGCGCCGCAGCTGCGCCAGCAGGTTCATGGCGAGCGTCTCAATGTCCAGTATCTCGTCGCGGATAGCGCCGATGAATGCAAGGTTTGCAGCCACTTCGTCCGATTCAAACTTTTTCCACAAAACGCCCGGCATGTCCAATAGGTCATATTCCCCGGCGCTTACCCATTGCTTGCCGCGCGTGACGCCCGGCTTGTCCGCCGCCTTTGCGCGGGCGCTGCCCGTAAAGCTGTTGATAAAAGTAGATTTTCCCACATTGGGAATCCCCACCACCATTGCGCGGGTGCGCGCACCGGCCATACCCCGCTGGGCGCGTTTTTCCAAAAGCGCGGAAAGATCTGCTGAAATGGCGGCCTTTACTTCCTGCATGCCGGTGCGCTGCTTGCTGGACAGCGCAAGGCACCCATCGCCTTTGGCCTTGAAATACGCCTTCCAGCGCGCGGTGACGGCCTCGTCCGCGAGGTCCGCCTTGTTCAGCAGATACAGGTGCGGCTTGCCCTGCGTGGCCTTTTCCAGCTCCGGGTTCAGGCTGGAGCGCGGGATGCGCGCGTCCAGAAGCTGCAGCACCACGTCGACATTTTTTCTGTTTTCCGAAATCAGGCGCAGGGTGCGGGCCATATGGCCCGGAAACCACTGGATCTGCCTGTGGTTGATATTTTCGCTCATATTACCTTCCCCATTTGAGAAAGCGGCGTTAGCCGCCAAAGCACTTTGCCCAAAAGGTCTCTTTCGTCAATGCAGCCTATCTCGCTGGAACGGCTGTCCTTCGAGCCGTTGCGGTTGTCGCCCAGCAGAAACACGCTGCCCTGCGGCACCGTAACGGGGAACCGGATATCATAAGAAAGCGTAGTAGGGCCCAGTACATAGGGCTCCTCCAGCGCCTGGCCATTGCGGTACACCACACCCGCCTCAAAGTCGATATCAATTACATCGCCGCCTACACCCACCACGCGCTTTACCAGCATATCGCCATAGCGGGAATAGGAATCCACCACCACGACATCCCCGTACTGCGGGCGGTAAAAGGCGCTTTGTACAGCCACACGCTGGCCGGAAAGCAGCGTCGGCTCCATGGAATGACCGTCTACCGTGACAATGCGCACAGCAAACGTAAAGCACAGCACGATGACTGCAAGGCCAAACACCGCCGCGTCGTACCATTCGAACCACTCCGGATTATGCTTTTCGCGCGCAGTATTCATCTGCCCGTGCGCCCCCTTTCCGGCAGAATACGGAAAAAAGGGAGAATGCAACCATTCTCCCTTTCTTTCGATAGCCACAAATCACAGCTGCTCTTTGACCTTGGCAGCCTTGCCCGTGCGGTTGCGCAGGTAGAACAGCTTCGCACGGCGCACCTTGCCCTTGCGCACCACTTCCACCTTTTCCACAAACGGGGAGTTCACGGGGAACACACGCTCTACGCCTACGCCGTAGGAAGAACGGCGCACGGTAAACGTCTCCTGAATGCCGCCGTGGCGCTTCGCAATCACAGTGCCCTCAAAGGCCTGAATGCGCTCGCGCTCGCCTTCCTTAATGCGCACAGAAACGCGCACAGTATCGCCCACGTTGAATACAGGCCGGTTCTCTTTGATCATGCCCTCGGTCATCAGTTTCATTGCGTCCATTGCTTTTCCTCCATGTTTTGAGAGACATTCATGCCCGGAACACCGGCAGAGGACTGTCCGTTTAATGATGATACATTAACCCCGCTGTTGGCACAGCGGCATAACGCTAAAATATAATACCACAAAAGAAGGCGCAATGCAAGGAAAATCAGCAGAAAATTTCCCCTTCCTGTGTTTTCAGCGCCACGCGCAGGATACGCGGGACCTCTGAAGGCAGACCGGTCTCTTTTTCGAGGAAGTTCAGCAGCAAAGCGGGGTTCACTGTAAGCGTGTTGCCCGCCGGCAGCTCTACCGGAACAGTTGCCGCCTCCTCTGTTTCCACAAGCTCCAGCGCCGGAAGGTACTGCTTGAGGTCTATCTGCTTCGTTTTCCCTTTTTTGCCCTTCTTTTCCACTAGCGCCTGCGAGAGGGCATTGTACGCCTGCACGGCATGCCGCACGTCCTGCCGCATCTGCGCCGGGTACTGTATCTCATACACGGCACTGGCAATTTTGGAGGGGTCCATCCCTGCGGGCTCCAGCTTCACCGCGCGCACCCCCTCCGGCAGGCAGGCCTGCAGGGCCGCACGCGCCTGCTCCCAGTCGCCGGGCAGAGGCTCCATCCTGCAGTCCAGCGATTCCACAAGGCTCTCCTGCCCAAGGGCAAGCGGCGCGGCAAAGGTCATATAGATATGCGGGTTAAAACCCTGCGTATACCACACGGGCAGGCCTGAACGCTTCAGCGCGCGCTGCATCACGCGCTGAAGGTCCAAAAGCGAGATATAGGCCGCTTCGCCTGTCTTTGTGAACCATACCCTAACGGTAGTCAAAGCAAGCCCTCCCCAGAAGGTTGTTTGCGCCGCAGCCTGCGCACGAACGGTTGCATGGCTGTGTGGTGCGCGCCTGCATCGCCTTCTCATATTCACGGATAAGATACTGTTTTGTGACGCCGTAATCCAGATGGTCCCAGGGCAGCGTCTCATCTGCAGAGAGTGCGCGGTTGGCATAGAAGGCGGGGTCTACGCCCATGTCGCGGAACACCTGCAGCCATATGTCGAAATGGAAATGTTCTTCCCAGCTGTCAAAATAACAGCCGCGGCGAAACGCCTCCAGCAATACGGCGCCAAGGCGTCTGTCTCCTTTTGCAAACACGGCCTCCAGAAAGCTGGTGCGGCTGTCGTGGTAGCTGATGCTGATTTTTCTGCTTTTTACACTGTGCAGAAGATGCTGCTGCTTCTCCCTCAAGACCTCCTGCGTATCCTGCGGCACAAACTCGAACGGCGTGTGCGGCTTTGGCACAAAGCATGCCACGCTGATAGACACCTGCACGCTTTTGCCCTTCGGGCGGTTTGGGTTTTGATAAAACAATTCTACAACGCGCTGCGCCGTTTGGGCAATGCCCTCGATGTCCTCCAGTGTTTCAGTGGGCAGGCCCATCATGAAATACAGCTTTACAGAAGTATAGCCCGCATCGAAAGCAAGGGCACAGGTTTTTTCTATCTCCTCCATAGTGACGTTTTTATTGATGACGTCACGCAGGCGCTGCGTGCCGGCCTCCGGCGCAAATGTGAGGCCGCTTTTGCGCACGCGGGAGGTTTTTTCTACAAGAGACTGCGAAAAATTATCAATGCGCAGGCTGGGCAGAGACATGCTCACATGCTCTTTGCCCGTCCATTCCAGCATGTCGTCCAGCAGCTCTTCCAACTGGCCGTGGTCGCTTGTGGAAAGGCTTGTAAGCGAAATTTCATCATAGCCCGTGTTCTCGCACAGCGTGCGGCCCGCCGCGCTGAGCATACCCGCATCCCGCTGGCGCATGGGCCTGTACAGAAAGCCAGCCTGGCAGAAGCGGCAGCCTCGCACACAGCCGCGCAGCACCTCGATCTGTGCACGGTCATGCACGGCGCCTATCATCGGCACCACAAAATTGCGCGGAAGCGGCTGCGCGTTCATATCCGGCAGAATAGCCTTTGTCACCACGGCTGGCGCACCGCAGCGCGGCTCTACCTTCCGCACGCGCCCGTCCGGGAAATAGGAAACATCGTACAGCGACGGCACATATACGCCCGGTATCTGCGCCAGCTTCACTAGGATATCATGCTTGGAAAGGCCTGCCTTCCGCCCTGCCAGAATAGCGTCGCATACGTCCGGAAGCTGCACTTCCCCCTCGCCCAGCATGAACAGGTCAAAAAAATCGGCCAGCGGCTCGGCATTACAGGCGCAGGGGCCGCCCGCCACCACAAAAGGGTCCGCCTCGCCGCGCTGGCTGGCCAGAAGCGGGATGCCGCCAAGCTGCAGCATGGCAAGGATGTTCGTATACGAGAGCTCATACTGCAGGGTAAAGCCCACCACATCAAACGCTGAAAGAGGGTCTTTGCTCTCCAGCGCATACAAAGGGACGCCCTGCTGCTCCATCTCCGCTTTCATGTCCACCCACGGCATAAAAACGCGCTCACACCAGAACTCCCTGCGGTCATTCAATATTTCGTACAAAATCTTCATGCCCAAAAAGGACATGCCCACCTCATAGGTATCCGGGAAGCAGAAGGCAAAGCGCAGCTGCACGTCCTTCTTATCCTTGAACACACAGCCCGGCTCCCCGCCGGTGTAGCGCGCAGGCTTCTGCACCTTCAGAAGTATTTTTCTCAATTCATTCAAATCCGGCATGTATGCAACCTCTTCATTATGCCCCGAAGGCAGATGATACTGGTTTATTATATCAGGCCGGCCGCGATTCTGCAACCGGGCGCCGGTACGCAAAAAGCAGGCAGCCCGGCCTGCATGGCCGCCGCCTGCTTTGGATACAGCTATGTCCTGCGCCTGTGAAAAGGGCAGGCTGATATGCGAGGGAGCGCCTATGCCCTCCGCCTGTGCGGAAAATCATATATCCGCCCGCAGCGGATGTCCGCGTTCTAACCGTCAAAAGGCATTTTGCGCTGGTCACAGCCCGTAGTCATAAAAACCGCGCCGGCCGGCTCTTGAACGGCTGTCTGCCTGGGAGCGGCATCTGTATCGCAGCGCCCAAAGGACATAAGTTCCGCTTCCGCTTTTTCATCTCGTCAATTGCCCGTCTCCGGCTCACGTGCGCCTGCGGCCCGTCTGCTGCAGCAAAAGATAGCAAGGCGCCAGCGCCGCCGCACAGCGAGCCTCAAAAGGCAGTGGCGCCAGCAGCGCCGCTAAGCCGGCAAGCGTAAGAAACACACACAGCCCGGCGCGCTGAAAGCGTTCCAAGATGGGCAGGCCGCGCGCGGGCACCAGCAGAGCAAGCAGGCGTGCACCGTCCAGCACGCCGAACGGCAGGCAGTTGTAAAGGCCCATGCACAGATGGACGGCGGCAAAAAAATACAGCCCGTAGCTGGCCTTGTGCCATGCCGAAAGAAACATGCACGCGGCGGCCAAAAAATTGACAAGCGGGCCGGCGCATATCACGGCGGCCTCCTGCTTTCGGGTGAGCAGCTTATCCATGCGCAGGCTGATGCCGCCAAGCGAGGGTGCAAGCCGGGGCAGGCTGTGCGTGCACAGACTATAAAGCAAGATATGCCCTGCTTCGTGCATCACGCTTGCCGCCAGTGCCATACGCAAAAAGCCCATTGGGTCGAACAGAAGCCCGGCAGAGAGGGCTGCTAAAAGCAAGACAACGTTTGCCCCATTATTCTGTTTCATGAATAAGAGAGCGCAGCAGAGGGGTCATACCGTACGCCGTTATAAACAAGCTCGAAGTGCAGGTGTGCTCCGGTGGACATGCCCGTGGAGCCCGCACTGGCTATCACCTGCCCCTGTTCCACACTTTCACCCGCACGCACAAACCCGCAGGAAAGATGCTGGTACAGCGTTTGTACCCCGTTTGCATGGCGCACCATAATGTAGTTGCCGCGTATCCGGTTGAAGCCTGCCTGCACCACCTGCCCGGCCAGAGCACAGTGCACAGGCGTACCTTCCGCGACGGCTATGTCCAGCCCGGCGTGGAAATCCTCCTGCCCGTTCACAGGGTTATCACGGTAGCCGTATCCTGAGGTGAGCGTTCCCTGCACCGGGCTGTAAAGCGGCTGGTCGGGCACATACGTCTCAAGAGAAAAGCCCTCCGGCGGATCATCTGCCTGTTTTGCCGGCAAATAGCCGCCCTGCGCAGAAGCGGGCGCCGGTGTACTCTGTGCCGCCCCGTCCAGGCGCGCCATCACCGCGCGGGCACTTTCGCGCAAGCCTTCCACCATGCCGCCTGCAAAACGTGCAAATGTATTTTCCTGTGAAAAATCCACTCCCTGTGACAGCATCCCATCCACGGCTTGTGAAAGCTGAGGAAGAAAATCTGCGTCCATGCTTTTCGCCAAAACAGCAAATGCCACCGCCGCCACACACAGCAGAAGCTGAACAAAAAGCAGAGGCTCCTGTGGCTTTCCGCCCGGCAGCCCTTTTTTACCATTTTCTTTTTGGGGCTTCAGTATTGTTTGTGCTTCCGCCTGCTTTTCCCACATCTTCGTCACTTCCTTTTCAGGTTCTGTCCGGCAACGGCACGCCGGAAACATCTGAATCAGTATATGACACTGCGCTTTTAAGCAGAACAAGGCCGGGGCGCCGGCAGCGAAATGCTGTCAGAGACCCGGCCCATATATTTCCATGTTCCAGCTTTTGAAGAGCTGTGCAGGCGGCACAGCCGCTTTTCAGGCGTTCAGCGCCGCCACAAGGCAGACAGCACGCCAAGCATCCCGGCCTTTTTCTTTTTCTGGGGCCTTTCCTTCCGCTTTGTCTTGCGTGCGCCGGGCACTGCCGGCTTTTTCTCCGCCGGGCTGCCTGGCTGAGTGGCGGCTGGCCACGCATGCTCAAGCATTGCATACATGCCCAGTTGGCTGTCGATGCGCGGCTGGCCCTCCTTTGGCTTCACCTTGGCATACGACCCATCGGAGCGCATTTCGTGTGCATTCACATTGTCGGAAAGCTGCATGGCCAGCATATCCAGCAGTTCTTTTTTGATGGCCGTGTCCCGGATGCGCACGCCCACCTCCACACGGCGCTCGGTGTTACGGGTGAGGAAATCGCCCGAGGCGATATATACCCTTGTGTCCGCGCCGCAGCCAAACACATACACACGCTCATGTTCCAGATACCGCCCCACGATACTGCGCACCGTCACATGCTCGGTAAGCCCGGGCACACCCGCCTTGACACAGCAGATACCGCGCACAATCATGCGCACACTAATGCCTGCACAAGAAGCCGCCGATATCCGCTCGATGATATCCTTGTCGCTCACCGAATTACACTTCAGCCAGATGCGCGCAGGGCGGCCATTGTGCGCAGCTTCTATCTCACGGTCCATTTCTTTCAAAAGCACGCTTTTAAAGCACAGCGGGGCTACCAGCAGCTCGCCGGTGTTGTCAGTCAGGCGCTCCACAGCAAGGTTATTGAAAACCGCGGCAAGCTCAGCACCTATCTCCTGGTCCGCTGTAATGAAAGAAAGATCCGTATACTGCTCAGATGTCTTTTCATTATAATTTCCTGTGCCTATCTGGGAAATATATTCTATTTTCCCCTCCCGCTTGCGGGTAATAAGCGTAAGCTTGGAATGCACCTTGTAATCTTCAAAGCCATAGATTACAGTGCAGCCCGCTTCTTCCAGCTGCTTGGAATAATCAATGTTGCTTTGCTCGTCAAAGCGGGCACGCAGTTCCACGATGGCAACTACTTCTTTACCGTGCTCTGCGGCGCTGATAAGGGCCTCAATGATTTTGGATTCATGCGCCATGCGGTACAGCGTCATCTTAATGGAGATGACAGACGGGTCACACGCAGCCTGATGCAGCATACCCACAAAGGGACGAATGCTTTGATAAGGGTAAGACAGCAGTACATCGCTGCGCCTCACGGCCTGTGCCAGAGAAAAGCCCGGCGGGGGCAGCATGGGGCGCTTGGGCGGATAAAACAGCGAGGCGTCATTCGCAGCGGCCAGCTTGGCCGACAGCTTGAACGCCACAGAAAGGCCCAGCGGGGCAGTTTGGAAAAACACCTGTTTTTCCGGCAGCAGCAGCTTTTCCCGAAGATAACTCACGATTTCCTGCGGGGCCTTTGCTGTCACCTGCAGGCGGACAGCCGCCAGCTTGCGGCGCTTTTTCAAAAGCTCGCTCATGATTTCGCGGTAATCCACATCATGATCGAACATCCCCTCATCTGCCGTGATGTCGGCATTGCGCGTCACGCGGAACACACAGCGCGCGGAAACACGCGCCTTGCCAAATACAAGCTCTGCAAAATGCAGCACAAGCTCGTCTGCCAGCGCGAATTCCACACCGCCCTTTTCCCCAGGAATGAACACTACCTCCTGAAACTGGCTTGTCAGCGGCACAAGCCCGAACGATGCGGCGGCACCCTCTTTTTCGTGCAGCATGGCGCCCACATAGCTTTCCCCGCCGCGCAAAAACGGAAACGGGTGCCTGCGGTCGATAATCTGCGGAGACAGCACGGGAAATATCTCACGCAAAAAATATCTCTTCCAGAAGTGCTCCTGCTTTTTGGAAAGTTTTTCAAAATTCACCTTTTGCAGGCCGTGCCGGGCGATGTTTTCATAAAGCTTTGCGATAATTTTATCACAGTGCGCCTGAAGCTCGCGCACTGCCGGCATGATGGCGTCTATCTGCTGGGCCGGTGTCATACCTGTTTTGTTTTCTTTTGCCGTCACTTTCAAAAGTGTGCGGTCGTACAGAGAACCCACACGCACCATAAAGAATTCGTCTAAATTACTGCCGTAAATGCCTGCGAACTTCAGCTGTTCGCCCAGCGGCACGGCTTTATCCTTGGCGAGGTTCAGTACGCGCCGGTTAAATGCAAGCCAGCTCAGCTCGCGGTTGATATACATTTCCTCCGTGTTTTTTTCTGCCATAACAGGCACACGCTCCTTTTTTACTGCACGCCCGGCTTAGGCGGCAGGGCCACGGCCACCTCTTTGGCAGCCTGCACGGTTTTGTCTGAAATTCCATCTATAAGCGCAAGCTCTTCTACGCTGGCAAACGGCCCGTGTGCCGCGCGGTATTCTATGATGCGCTGCGCCTTCACGGGCCCAATGCCGTCTATCAGCTCCAGCTCGGCTGCGCTTGCGGTATTGATATCAAGGTATTCACCTGTGCGGTAAAAATACGCCTCTGGTGTGACGGGCCGGACGTTCTGATACAGGGGTGGAAGCTCTGCCGCCAGCACAGCAAAAACCGCCAGCGCCAGTACACCGCAAAAAACAGCATACCGCCCCGGCAGGGCGCACCGGCGCAAAAATTCACGCATCTGCCTTTGCCTCTCCATACTGATCTATCAGACGGTACAGCACCTGCGCCACTCCGCCGTCCATACAGCTTCCCGTCACTTCGTCGGCTTCCACCTGCACCTCCTTCGGGGCATTCTCCATCGCTATGGAATGGCCCGCAGCGCGCATCAGCTCAATATCATTGTAATAATCGCCAATAGCCACGGAATTGGCGGGCGGGATGTTCAGATACTCACAAAGAGTCTTCAGCGCGTTTCCCTTCGAAGCCCCCTGCGGCATAATTTCGAAATACATGTCGTTCGTCGAAACGAAATAGATGTCCGGATATTCTGTTTCAGAAGCCCAAGAGGCAATTGCACGCATTTGTTCCGGCGGCCCGGCAAACAGAACCTTGTTCCACTCTTGCCGGATGTCGGCCAGCGGGCACAGAAGATAGATGAGCCGTTCCTGCACCGTGTGCATATGGGTGAACTCGTTTGCCTGCACGACATTGACGGCGCCGTCCGCCGTCATTACCTCAATGCCTACGCCTGGGAAATTCTGCTGCACCTCGCGCAGAGCCGCCAGGGCAGCCTCCTTGTTCAGAGTGATGTTCTGGATATACTGCTCCTTGGCAAAATCGTAAATAACCGCCCCGCCCAGCGCAATCACCGGGGCACTGATGGCAACATCGCCCAAGTAGCGCCGGACAGATTCCAGCGTACGCCCTGTGGCAACCGTAAACCTGCCGCCCAACGAAGAAAAGAGCTGTATGGTAGCCCTGTTCACCTCGGGAAGGCCCTCCACTGCATTGAGCAGTGTGTTGTCGATATCGCTTACCACCAGCAGTTCATCTAACGTCCCAATCATCCCTGCACATCCCTCTTTATGACTTTATGACGATTTTTGAGCAAGCTCCTGCAAAAAGCTTTGGAAATACACGGGCAAGCCGCTTGTGAATTCCATATATACCCCGCTGCACGGGTGCACAAAGCCAAGCGTACCCGCGTGCAGGCACTGCCCCTGAAGCTTTGTGATGCACGCCCGCGGGCCATATACCGCATCACCGGCCAGCGGGTGACCAATGCTTGCCATATGCACGCGTATCTGATGCGTGCGCCCTGTTTTCAGGCGTACAGAAATATGGGTAAAGCCGGAAAACCGCTGCTCCACATGGTAAGAAGTATATGCATACTTTCCATTCTTCGCCACCACGGCCATTTTTTTGCGGTCCTTCGGGCTGCGGCCTATCAGGCCTTCCACAGCGCCGTCATTCTCAGAAAAGCCGCCGTACACCACCGCCTGATACACACGGGTGATGCTGTGCACGGCAAACTGCTCACAAAGGCCCACATGGGCCTCGTTGGTTTTTGCCGCCACCAAAAGACCGCTGGTATCCTTGTCGATGCGGTGAACGATGCCCGGCCTTTCTTCCCCATTGATACCGGAAAGCTGCCCGCAGCAGTGGTACAGCAGCGCATTCACCAGCGTGCCGTCCGGGTTGCCTGCTGCAGGGTGCACCACCATCCCCTTCGGCTTGTTGACTACGATGATGTCGGTATCCTCATATACAACATCCAGTGGGATGGCCTGCGCCTCCACAGCGGCAGGCCTTGCCTGCGGCACATTGAGAAGGAATACATCTCCTGCTTTCACTTTTAGGCTTTTGATAGCCGGGCTGCCGTTGCACTGCACAAGGCCGCCGGCAAAAAGCTGCTGCAAAAAACTGCGCGTCATGTCCGGAAAAGCCGCGCTTAGCACTGCATCTGCTCTGTGCCGGGCGTCCTGTTCCCCTGCCAGATATTCAAGCACCGCCATTGGCCTGCCCCTTTTTGTTTTTGCGCTCTGCCAGCAGTACAGCCAGCACCCACAGGGCGCCGCCTATGCATACAAAGCAATCGGCCACATTGAACACGGCAAAATCAATGAATGTCGTAGCAAAGAAATCTATCACCCGTCCGGCCGTTACGCGGTCGATAAGGTTGCCAAGCCCGCCTGCGATAATAAGGCACACGGCCACACGCTCGGCGCGCACCTGCGGCCTTTTGAAAAAAAGATACCATACCAGGGCGGCCAGGGTGATGCCCGTCACCACAATGAGCAGCGTCTGCCTGCCGCTCAGCATGCTGAACGCCATGCCGTCGTTTTCCACATAGCGAAGCTCCATAATACCCGGCAGAAACGGGGCGGTGCCCACCGGAGCCAGATAGGAAGCCGCCAGATACTTGGTGAGCTGGTCTGCCCCCACCAGTAAAAGAATCAAAATGGCATAAATGAGCAATCTCGCATCTCCTTTTTGATGGAATGGAAGAATAGCGGCGTTTTTTACAAAGCGCCGCTACCCATAATTTCAATCTTCAAATGTGATGCCCTTATAGCTGCCGAACATCGCATCGCCTGAATGTGCCGGCGCGTCCGAACGTTCTTCATCATAGTCATACATCGGCGCCTGCCCGGAAGGCGCACCGGCCTCGTCTTCCTTTTTCGCCTTGGGCCTGGCCGGCCGTTTTTTATCAGCCTTTGGCGCAGCGGGCTGCTGCTCGGCCGCAGGCTGCTTCACCTCAGGCTTTTGCGCGGGCTTCAATGTTTCCTCGCCCGGCACGTTCGTCAAAGAGGCAATATGCTGGCGGTACAGCTCCAGAACGGTGTTTTTGAACTGGGCCACTTCCCTTTTCAGGCGCTCCAGCTCTGTCTGCGAAGCAGCCACGCTCGCCTCCGCCTCGTTTTTCAGCTGGCTTGCCTTGCTGTTCGCATCATAAATAATGGTCTCCGCCTTCTGGCGTGCCTCATGTATCACGCTTTCCCCCATGCGCTGTGCGTTCAGCAATGCGGTTTTCAGCGTTTCCTCGTCATCGCGGTATTGGTCTACCTTTTCCGCCAGAATAAACATCTTCTGCTCGGCGTCTTCCTTTTCCTCCTGAAGCTTATCCAGTTCGGCCGCCACGCGCGCCAGAAACTCATCCACTTCCTCCGGGCGGTAGCCGCGCATCGTTCGGTCGAACGCTACGTTCCTGATCTCGTCAGAATTCATCGAGATTGCCCCCATTCAATATTGAAAATAGGATATGATCGTCCTGCCCTTGCGGCTTTTTCCGCCTACCTCGCACAGCTTATATTTACCATGCCCCCGCACGCTGAAAATGTCGTTTTCGAAGACCTCGGCATGCGCACTTTGCACGGGCACATGGTTGACGGCCACAGCGCCGCTGCGCACGCACTGCACGGCCTGCGTGCGGCTTGCCTGCAGCATGGCGGCAAGCACCGCATCCAGCCGCAGAGAAGCTACGCTTGCCGTGCGCATATGCCGCTGTGGCTGAGCAGCGGCTCCGTCCGGCGCGCTGCACAATATAGTGTGAACGCTGAAGCGCCCTACCTCGCGCAATTCGTCCACCGCAAGGCGCGCCGCGGCGGGCACCAGAAACGCGCATACGCCAGCCTCCTGCGGCACAATATCCCCGATACACGCGCGCTCAATGCCAAGGCCCAGCAAAGCGCCCAGATAATCCCGGTGCTCGAGTGCGGCAGCTGCAGGGTACGGCGTTATCTGAACGCACTGAATATCCACAGCGTCCTGCGCCTGCTGCGTGCCGATGCATAAAATCATCCGTTCAGCGCCGCCATAGCCGCCCCACAGGCCGTATGCGGCATCAAACCGCGCCAGCACCGCCGAAGCCAGCGCCTGCTCGCGGTCTGACAAAAAGCGCGTACAGCGCGCCCTGCCGCCTGCCGCCGCCTTGGCAATGTCCTCGATGCGGCGGACAAAATGGCGCTCGTCCTCGTTGACCGGCGGGGTATAGCCGCGTGTGCGGCGCGCCTCAGAAGAAGACGCCGCTGCTTTCCAGCTCATCCAGCAAATCACCCATGATATCGACGTTGTACGGCGTAATAATAAATGTGCTGGCCGCCACGCGCTTGATCTGGCCGTTATTTGCGTATGCCACGCCGGAGAGGAAGTCGATCAGCCTGCGGGCAATATCCTTGCTGGTAGACTCCAGGTTCAGCACCACGGTGCGCTTGGCATTCAGATGATCTGCCACCGCGCTGGCATCTTCAAAATGCTCGGGCTTCACCAGCACCACCTGCAGCTGCATGGTGGAGTTGATGTTTACCACCTTGTTGCGCTTGGGGCTGGGCTCTTCTCCGGCGGCATAGTCGTCCTGCGGCGCATCATCATAATTTTCTTCCATGGGATAATCCGCATCTTCCGCGTAATCTTCGTTGTTTCCCATCATTTCCTTGAATTTGTTGATGAAGCTCATGTTCTTCTCTTACTCCTTCTCGATCTGTGGAAGGCGCGCAGCACCGCCTGGTGCAGATGCGCACACTGCCGGAATCTTAATGCTTACATTATCCTAGGTTTTGGCTGAAATGTCAATAAAGCCTTGTAAATTTCAGCGCGGCGCACAAAATTCAAAGCAATTTTCCATTGTAGAGGCCGGTGCCCTCCACGATTACTTCGTCATACATTTCCAGCTCGTTCTCATCTTTGACATATTCCGGCGAAATGAGGGTGTCTTCGCCGTCCGTCCAAAGCACGGTAACAGGCTTCTGATGCACCATATTGCCCAGCTTCGTATACACATACGTTTTTCCGTTCACCGTATGGCAGGCTTTGGTGGGGATGCGCAGGCCCTCGTATGTTTTAAGTGCTATCACAGCCTGCTCCCTTTCAAGGGCCACCGTTTCACTGTTGATATAGTCGCACAGAAGTTCCACCTTGGCAATGCCCGCATCTTCATCCAACTGTATGCTCACTATGCTGGCGGGCACGCTCTCCTGTGAGACCTTCGGAAAGCTTACTGTGACATCCGCCCCTTCGGAAAATTTTTCCGCCTGCTCTGCATCCACCAGGGCAAAGAAACGCCAGCGGTAATCTGAAATGATTTTCCCCGCACAGTTTTCCGGGTTTTCCTGTACCGGCTGCTGCAATGCCTCCTGCAGCTGCACGGGCGTCATCTCCGCCAGCTGTTCCGGGGTGAAAAGCGCGGCCGTGCTCTCCTGCGAAGAGACAAAATACCCTGTGCCGGGTGCGGTGATTACCGTGCCGGAGGCGCCGTTCAGCGCATCCCTGCGCGCAGTGAGCTCTGAGATGCGGGCAGAGTAATCCTCCACCTCCCCCAGGCTGACGCTCAATTTGTTCTGCGCAAGCTGGATATCGTTCTGCGCCGCTTCCAGCGAAGAAAAATCACCCGAGTCCAGTGCATCCAGCGCGTCGTACACGCCCGTCTGCACCTGCTTTTCCAGCAGAGAGGCATCGCCCGCGCTGCCTGTGGCCTGCGCTTTTGTCAAAAGCTCTATCTCCTGCGAAAGGGCAGTGTACCGTTTATATTGCGCTGCATCTGCCTCGCTGGCAAACAACCGCGCCACACCGATGCCCTCGCTGACGCGCTCGCCGTTCTTCGCAATGTAAGAGAGCACGCCGCTGCCCTCATAGGTGATGCTCTGCTCTGTCATGCCAAGAAAGCCTTCGCACACCACGCTCTCCGCCATGGTGTCCAGCACTGCCGTCTGTGTGAGCAGAGCGGACGAACGGCCCGCAATGGTGGCAAGCTGCACGGCAACATACACTGCCGGCACAAGCAGCAATAGGCCGACCAGCAGCTTTGTGCCTGTACTTTTCGTTTTTCCGGAAGGAGCTCGTGCCACTGTACGGCCACCTCACTTATCTGCAAAATTCCTGCCAGGCCTGCCATGCCCGTTCTGCCGCTTTTTCCCCCGCCGGCAGCCAAACCACCCCCGGCATATGCCGGAACCAGGTGAGCTGGCGCTTGGCATAATGCCGTGAGGCCTGCTTCAGCGCCGCCACACATTCGGCCAGCGGTGCCGCGTTTTCAAAATAAGGAAAAAATTCCTTATAGCCGATGGCCTGAGCGGCGCCGGGCCAGCTTGTCCTGTGCAAATATACGTTTTCCGCCTCTGCCAAAAGGCCCCGTTCCATCATGGTGTCCACCCGTGCATCGATGCGGGCATACAGCTGCGCGCGGTCTGCAATGTCCAGCGCCAGAATAAGCGGGTCATACGGTGTTTCTGCCGGCCTGGAAGCAGCCGCGCGCTGGGCCGCCGTCTGGCCAGTCGCCTCATACAGTTCCAGCGCGCGCAAAAGGCGCGTGTGGTTGTTGGGATGAACGGCTGCGGCGCCCTGCGGGTCCAGCCGGCAAAGGCGCTCGTACAAGGCAGCCGGGCCCATTTGGGCCAGCTCCTTCTGCAGACGGCTGCGCACAGCGCCGTTGCCCGGCTGGCTGGCAAACACTGTGCCCTCCAGAAAGCTGCGCAGATACAGCCCCGTACCGCCGCATAAAACAGGAAGCCTGCCGCGCGCCACGATGTCCTGCACGGCCCGCCCTGCCGCAGCGGCATAGTCTGCGGCGGAAAAAGGCATATCCGGCTCCAGCATACCGACGAGATGATGCGGCACGCCCTGCATTTCTTCTTTGGACGGCGCAGCCGTGCCGATACACAGGCCCTTATATACCTGCATGGAATCGGCCGAAACTACTTCGCCGTCAAGCTGCTTTGCAAGCTCTGCCGCCAGAGCGGTCTTTCCGCTAGCGGTTGGGCCGCAGATGCATAAAAGCTTAACCTTGCCTGCCAAACTGTTTTTCCAGCTCCTTTTGCGGCACTTCCAGCACCACCGGCCTGCCATGCGGGCAGAACGGCGGTATCTTTCCGTCCAGCACATCCTGTGCAAGCTGCACAAGCTGCTGCACCGGCGTTTTGTCGCCCGCCTTCATAGCGGCGCGGCATGAGATAGAGTGCATCACCCACTGTGCTTTTTCGCTGCGCGCCTGACGCGGGTCTGCCGCAAGGCCGCCCGCAAGCTCCACCACAAGGTCTTCGGCGTTTTCCGCCTCCACATCTGCGGGGATGGTGCGCACTACCACGCTGGTGCCGCCGAAATCCTCTACCTCCAGACCGCTGCGGCCAAGAAGCTCTGCATTCTGTAACAGCACCTCCTTCTCCTCGGCAGAGAGGCGCACTGTCACCGGTGCCAGAAGCATCTGCCCCGGCGTGGTCTCGTCCAGGCCGGCCACCAGCTTTTCATAGATGGCGCGCTCGTGTGCCGCATGCTTATCAATCAGGCAAAGGGTGCTGCCGCGCTCGGCCACGATATAGGTTCGGAACACCTCGCCCACCACGCGAAGCGACTCGCCTGCCTGCTGCGCGCCGGGCAGCGCCGTCTGTTCGGACTCGGGCACAGACGGCGCAGGCTCTTCCTGCTGGGCGGAGGAAACCGGCGCTGCATGCACGGCCTGCACCGGCTGTGCATCTTCCGGCATAATATCAATGCTGTACTGGCGCACAGCGGGCATTTCACTCTGTCCGCGCCCATAAGGCACGGGTGGCGCGCTGGCAAGCGACGAGAGCATTTCGCCGTAAGCGCGCACCTCGCCGTACACCGGCGCTTTCCCCTGAAACACGCTTTGCTGCGCCGCCACAGGCACGGCCGGTACAGGCCGGTGCGCGGGCGGCTGGGGCGGCACATTTTCCTCCGGCTGCGGCCGGACAGAGGCGCCCTGCACGTCCGGCGCCTCTTCCTCACCGCCGCCAAACGCAAACCTCTGGTGGGAAGCGTCCTTCTGCATCAGCGCACTTTTCGCCGCAGAGTAAACGGCATCGAAAGCATCCTTTTCCCGTGCAAAGCGAACTTCTGTTTTGGCCGGATGCACATTCACATCCACAAGCTGCGCCGGCATGGAGAGCGAAAGCACGCACCCGGGGAATTTGCCCTGCATCAGAGTACCTTTGTAGGCAGCTTCCAGTGCGGCCATCATGGTGCGGTTTTTCACAAAGCGCCCGTTTACAAAAAAGAACTGCATGGCGCGTGAGGCACGGCATGCCCGGGGCGGCGTGATGAGGCCGGCAGCGCGGTAGGGGCCCGCGCCGCCGTCCACTTCCAGAAGGTCTTTTGAAAATTCGCGCCCCAGCACGGCATAGGCCGCGCCAAGCAGCTGGCCGTCGCCGGGTGTTTGAAACTGCACACGCCCCTCGCGCACAAAGCGGAATGCCACCTCCGGATGGGCAAGCGCCAGCTCGCTCACCACGTCTGAAACATAGTTTCCCTCGCTTGTGTCCTTCTTCAGAAACTTCATGCGCGCAGGGGTATTGTAAAACAGGTTCTTTACCGTGATGGTGGTGCCCACGCCGCGCGCACCCGCCTCAAAGCTCTGCTCGGCCCCGCCGCTGATACGGTACAGGCAGGCAAATTCATCGTCTTTTGTTTTGGTCAGAAGCTCTACATGGGCCACGCTTGCAATGCTTGCCAGCGCTTCGCCGCGAAAGCCCAGCGTGTGGATAGCCTCTAAATCTTCCTGTGTGCGTATTTTGCTTGTGGCGTGGCGCAGAAACGCCGTGGGCACGCTTTCGGCCTCAATGCCCGTGCCGTCGTCGCTCACTTCAATCAGCTCTACCCCGCCCCGGCGGATGGTGACGCTGATATGCGCAGCACCAGCGTCTATGGCGTTCTCACAAAGCTCCTTCACCACAGAGCTGGGGCGTTCGACTACTTCGCCTGCGGCGATCAGCTCTGCCGTATGGCTGTCCAGCACCTGTATCTGTGCCATGGTGTCCACCTCCAGTTTCCGTATGCCGGCCCGCCTACGCTCCAGCGCCGGCCAGGGTCTGCTTCAGCTCGTATAAAAAGTTCAGCGCCTCAATAGGCGTCAGGGTCTCCACATCCGCCGCGCGCAGCTTATCCACCAGCTCGCCGGGCACGGGCGCCTGTGCAAATTTTTCCAATGTGCCGAAATCAAGCTGCGTCACCTTGTCCGCATTCGGCGCATTCCTTTCCAGCACCTTCAGCACTTCCCGCGCGCGCTTTGTCACGTTTTCCGGCAGGCCCGCTAGCCGCGCCACTTCAATGCCGTAGCTGTCGTCCGCAGGGCCGCGCACAATGCGCCGCAGAAACGTGATGTCTTCGCCGCGCTTTTTCACCGCAATATTGTAGTTTTTCACGCCGTCAATGGCGTTCTCAAGGTCTGTCAGCTCGTGATAGTGCGTGGCGAACAGCGTTTTGCAGCCCATGCCCGCCTCTCTGTCGGCAATGTGCTCTACCACAGCGCGCGCAATGCTCATGCCGTCAAAGGTGGAGGTGCCGCGCCCTATCTCGTCCAGAATGACGAGGCTCTTCGGCGTGGCATAGCGGAGAATTTCCGCCACCTCCGTCATCTCCACCATAAAGGTGGACTGCCCCGCCGCCAAATCGTCCGAAGCGCCCACCCGTGTAAAAATGGCGTCCACCACGCCCATTTCACAGTGCCGCGCCGGCACGAAGCTGCCAAGCTGCGCCATCAGGGCGATAAGGGCCGTCTGGCGCATATATGTAGATTTGCCCGCCATATTGGGGCCCGTGATGATGAGCATGCGGTTCTCGCCGCAGTCCAGCACAGTGTCGTTCGGCACGAACGGCGCGCCCGCCAGCATCTGCTCGATAACAGGGTGGCGGCCCTCCTCGATGATAAGCCTGTCTGAAGTATCCACCACAGGCTTTGAATACCCGTTGTTCACCGCCACCTGCGCCAGCGCAGCCAGCACGTCCAACTGAGCCACGGCGCCCGCCGTGCGCTGAATGCGCGCAAGCTGGGCCGCCACAGCGTGCAGCAGGTCGTCGAACAGCTGGTGCTCCAGCACCAGCAGGCGCTCGGATGCGCCCAGTATTTTGTTTTCCAGCGTTTTCAGTTCTTCTGTAATATACCGTTCGGCATTGGCCAGCGTCTGCTTGCGCACAAAGCTTGCAGGCACCTGGCCTGTGAACGAACGGCTCACCTCGATATAATAGCCGAACACACGGTTGTACCCTATCTTCAGCGTGCGGATGCCGGTCTCCTCTTTCAGCTTCGCCTCAAGCTGGGCAAGGTAACCCTTGCCGCCGTGCATGATGTCCCGCAGCTCGTCCACTTCTTTATTATAGCCGGGGCGGATGACGCCGCCGTCCTTCAGGCTGATGGGCAGCTCGTCGTTCAGCGCGCGGAAAACAAGCTCTTTTACATCCTCCAGCTCGTCTATTCCGTCCGCCAGGCTTGTCAGCATCTCGCTGCGGAAGGCTTTGCACAGGCGCTTTATCTCTGGCAGCCTGCCGCAGGTGCACGCCAGCGCATACACCTCGCGCGGCGTGGCGCTGCCATACACCGTGCGCGTCATCAGGCGCTCCAAATCATACACATGGCCCAGCGCCTCGGCCAGTTCCGCCCGCGTGACAGAGCCGCCTACCAGTTCCTCCACGGCGTCCAGCCTGCGGTTGATAGCCCCCGCGCTCACAAGCGGCTGCTCAATCCATGCGCGCAGAAGGCGCTTGCCCATAGCGGTGCTGGTTTTGTCCAGCACCCACAAGAGCGTGCCTTTTTTTTCACGCCCGCGCATCGTCTGTGTCAGCTCCAGATTGGCGCGCGTAACGGGCGACAGGTGCATGTACTGTGCCTCCGCGTAGGCATGCACGTTTTTCAGGCGCTCCACGCCTTTCTTCTGCGTGGCCTCCAGATAAAAAAGCAGCGCGCCCAGCGCCCGCGCCTGAAGCCCGTCCGCCTCGCAGCCGGCGGCAGCGCAGAACTCGCCGGAGAACTGTGCCTCTACACGTGCCTTACAGGCCTGGGGTTCGAAATCGGAGTCCTCCAAAAGCTCTACCGCACAGGTGAGCTGCTGCTTGATATAAGCCGTCACATCCTTATAGTCCAGAATGGCCGGGTTGAACAGCACCTCGCTGGGGGCATAGCGGCACAGCTCAGATATCATCTGCGCGCCAAGGTCCTGCCCGGAAATACAGGTGACATGCGCCTCGCCTGTGGAGACATCTGCAAAGCACAGGCCGGCCTGCCCATTTTCTATCAGAATACTGGCGATGAAATTATTCCTGTCATCCTGCAGCATGCTCTGCTCAATGACGGTGCCGGGCGTCACCACGCGCACCACATCGCGCTTTACAAGGCCCTTGGCCAGCGCGGGGTCCTCCATCTGCTCGCAGATAGCTACCTTATATCCTTTCTCAATCAGCCTTGCCACATAGTTCTCGTACGAGTGGAACGGAACGCCGCACATAGGCGCGCGTTCGGCCTGGCCGCAGTCCCGCCCGGTGAGGGTGAGCTCCAGCTCCTTGGACGCCACAATGGCATCATCATAGAACATCTCGTAAAAATCGCCCAGACGGAAAAATAAAAGCTTATCCGGGTGCTGCTTTTTAATTTCGAAATACTGCTGCATCATCGGAGAGAGCGCCGCCATGCCTTGCACCATCCTGTTCAGAATTCAAAATGGCCGGGCACGGGCCGCCGCGCTGTGGCACGGCAGGCCGTTTGCCCGGCTTTGCTGTTTTTGCCCTCAATGGCAGCCCGCACAGGAAGCGCAGCTGCCGCTGCACCCGGCGGCCGGCTGCTCTACCGCCATGGGGTCGCCGCCGTTCACCGCCGTGTTGATGATGGCATTCACATACTGGATCACGGCATCGAAATCAGTTTTGGCGTCGTTGTAGGCCTGCATGCTGTCATTCATCATAATATCATTGTACAGCCTGTTTACTTTGTCGTTCAGCGCCGCTACCTTCTCGTCATCCCTGTCCGATGTTTTGGAGAGCTCGCTGTTCAAATCGATGCGCGCAAGGTTGAAATCTCCAATCAGCTCCTGCAGGGCCTCGTCCTCATCGTTCATTTTGCGTGCACTGTCCAGCGTGACGTACTCTATCTCCTTCTGAAGCTGCGCAGCAGCCTCTTTGAACATGGTAATCGCATCTTTTGCCATAAATATTTCTTCCTTTCTTTTTCGGCGGTGAAGGGCTCAGGCCTCCAACGCGCCTTTCAGCACCGCGCCTTTTGCGGCGCCGATATGCACTGTGCAGAACGTGCCCGCAAGGCTTTTGTCCGTGCTGGGGAATTCCACTATCATATTATTATCCAGCCTGCCCGTCATAATGCCCGCTTCCCGGCCGGGCCCCTCCACCAGCACACGCTGGCTCGTGCCCAGCAGGCTGCTGCACAGCTCTGCCACAATGCCGTCCTGTATTTCCAGCATGCGCGCCATGCGCGCCGTTTTCTGCGCGTGGGTGACATGGTCCGGCATGGCGGCGGCACGCGTGCCCTCGCGCTTGGAATAAATAAAGGTGAAAAGCTGGGCATAGCGCACCGTGCGGATAAGCTCCAGCGTTTTTTCAAAGTCCTCCTCCGTCTCATCCGGGAATCCCACGATGATGTCGCTGGAGAAGGTCATGTCCGGTATTCTTTCCTTTGCATAACGAATCAGGCCCAGATAATTCTCTGCCGTATAGCTGCGGTTCATGCGCGCCAGCACCTCATCTGAGCCGGACTGCACCGGCAGGTGCAGATGATGGCAGATATGCTTCGAAGCCGCCATGGTGTCTATCAGCTTGCGGGTGGCATCCTTCGGATGGCTCGTCATAAAGCGCAGGCGGTAATCGCCCGGCACAGCATCCAAAAGGGCCAGCAGGTCGGAAAAATCCGTCTTTTCCTCCAGCCCCTTGCCGTAGGAGTTCACGTTCTGCCCCAAAAGGGTAATATCCTTATAGCCCTGCGCCACAAGGCTGCGGAATTCCTCCATGATTTCGGCGCTGGTGCGGCTGCGCTCGCGCCCGCGCACATAGGGCACGATGCAGTACGAGCAGAAGTTGTCGCACCCGTACATGATGGGCAGCCACGCGCGGAAGGTGCACCCGCGCTGCAGGGGCATGCCCTCCACGATATCGGGCCGGTCGTCCGGCGCCTGAAGCACGCGGCGGCGCTTTGCTATGCGGTCGCACAGCAGTTTTGGCAGAAGGTCTATTTTGTTCACGCCGGTGACGATATCCACAAACGGGTAGCTTTGGCGGAATTTATCCACCACGCTTTTCTGCTGCGTCATGCAGCCGCACACCGCTATCATCAGCTTCGGGTTTTCTTCCTTCAGGGCCTTCAGCGCCCCCACGTTGCCGAACACGCGCTGCTCGGCGTGCTCGCGCACGGCACAGGTGTTGAATACAATCATATCGGCATCCGAGGCCTTGCTGCACATGGAAAAACCGATATCGCACAAAACGCCTGCAATCTTTTCCCCGTCATTCACATTCTGCTGGCAGCCGAACGAATGCACATAAAGCTTCGGTGTGCGCCGGTAATAAGCCGCTATGACATCTGCCGCCGCGCTGTTTCTCTCAAACTGCACCTTCTGCATGGGGTACCTCTTGCTCTTTCTTCCTACAAAATGGGCCTACTTCTCGAATATACAAATTCATTTTACTATATTTTGTGTTTTTTCGCAAGAAAAAAGTGAGCCGCACGGCGCCGGGAAATACCCCTTGCACCGCACGGCCTGCCGTGCTGAAGCTGTACCGGCCCCGTTTTGCCCGGGCCCGGGCTTTATCTGCCGCGCTTCCATGTGCGCAGGCACAATATGGAAAACGCGGCTGCCAGCACCGCCTGTGAAAACAGGAACATCCATGGCGACCATATGCGCAGGCCGAAAATGTGAAACAGGTTTGTGCGCATCAGCTCGCCATAGAGTCCGCTGGCGCCATGCGGAAGAAGGTCAAGCCACTGGGAAACGCCCGCCGGCATGTTCTGGGCCAGCACCGGCAGCCCGAATATTCCCAGCGCCATGGCCACGCCCGCGGCAAACGCGCTGTGCAGGCGTGCGGACAGCCACAGGACGATGCTGCCCAAAGATACCGCCGAGAGCAGCATGCCCGCCATACAGACAAGCTCTGCCTGCCAGATGGTGAGCGGCGCTGTCGCCAGCGGCTTTATCAGCTGAACTGGACAGGCAAGGCCGCTTGTGCCCAGCACCGCAAACTGGAAGGCAAGATAAACCGCCAGCATGCACACGCTGGCCGCCAATATCCAGAACAGGCCCGCCAGAAGCTTTGCACGCGCCAGTACGCCCCGGCCATGCTTTGTGCAAAGCAGTACGGGAGCGGCTTTTCGGCGCCACTCGGCGGCAAATATCTGCCCCAGCCCCAGCGCCAGAAAGAACTGCAGGTAAGGGATATTGGACGAAAGCATCTCCGCCCAGGTGCGCAGGCCGCCGCTCACGCTGCCGGCGCCGAAATAGTCATAATAAAACGGCTTTTCCACGCGGGCCTCCTGTGACTCAAAAAAGGCCTTGTCCTGCGCCGCACCCGGCATATCCTGCGGGAACTGCCCGGCGAGATATTCTTCCAGCCACTGTGCGCGCAGGTCATAAAAGGCCAGCGCATCCTCCGGCCTTGCATCCCGCAGGGTCCCCCGTTCATACGTACCCCTCTGCAGCACGCTTTCCAGCGGGGCCAGCACATCCATTGTGGGGATGAGATATGCAGCGTATTGCTCATTGCTGGGCTCCCATGCCCCCCACTGCTCATCATAAACAAGCTTGCTTTCATCCGCATAGCCCTGCTGGTAAAAGGCAAGGGCTTCGGCCAGCTTTTCGCCGGTGAGCGGTCCCTTCCACCGCTGCGCATACTGTTTTTGCAGAGCTGTATTTTCCGGCCCGCTGTAAAAGAAGGCTGAAGAGCCCAGCGTAATATTCATGATGCACAAAAAAAGAAGCAAGGCGGCCGCCAGTGCCAAAAACACCTTGGCGGTGCGCTGCCGCCAAAGCTTTTTTACTTCATTCCAAAACAGCATGCTTTTCCCTCCTTCATACTGTCTGCCTGCGGCGCCAGCACCGTGCGGCAGCGGCCGCGCCGCACAGGGCAAGCGCCAGCGGCACCGCAAGCTGAAGCACCTGCGCCGGCACGGGCCTGCCCGCCACGTCAAAAAACATCTCGCCCTGCATAAAAGCAAAAGCCGTGCTCACATTTCCGGGCAAAAGCTGGCGCAGCACGTCCATGCCGGGCAGGAAGCGCAGTATCTCCGGCAAAATCAGAATACACACAGAAGCCGCCATAGCGGCAAAGGACGAACGCAGGCACGCCGAGAAGCACAGGGAAACGCCTGCCATGCCGAGGCAGCAGATATAGCCGTATAAAATGGCGCCTGCCTCACATTGCAGCATATTAACAGGATTGACAAGGTATAGTGCATCTTCAGACGAGACCTGCACGGCGGCATTCCAACCGTCTGTGCCGCTAAAGGCAAGCTGGGCTGCCGCAATGGCGGCAGTGCCCGCGGCATACAGCGCGCTGGCCGCACACAGCGCCGCGCACACCTTGGCCCGCGCCAGCGCCATGCGCCCATGCCGCGCCGCCTTCAAAACAGCGTCTGCCCCTGTTTTCACTTCGCCTGCGAATACAGGCGCACATAAAATACAGATAAAGAAGGCCGCAAGGTAGGCCACAATGGTATGGGCTCTGGTATATTCGGAAAAGCCCTTTGTATAGCCGTAGGCAAAAGGCGTTTGCAGCTGTGCCTCCCGCTTCAGCAGGGCATCTGCCTGCGCCTCGTTCAGACTGCCGTTCTGCTGGCGGAACTCAACAGAGGCCAGCACCTTTTCATGCCGCAGCTCATAAAACCGGCGAAGCTGCGAAGCGTCGGCTGTATACAGGCCGGCCTCCTGCGCCCCGGCGCCTTCGTAGGCCCCGGAAATATTCAGCACCGATTCCATCAGCGGCACAACAGCCTCCACCGGGTCGTACCATTGGCGGCGCGCCTGAGGGGTAAAGGCCTTCACGCCGTTTTGCTCCTGCGTGTTCCCGTTTTGCGCATAGGCATGCTGAAGGTTTTTCAGGGCCTTTTCCAGCGCTTCCGCCTCCAGCCTGCCTGCCCACCGCCCGGCAAATTCCTTTTGTCTTGCCGTTTCCCGCGGGCCGTTGTGCATCGGCTGATAGTATCTGTCCATATCCGAAAGAGCATCCACCCCGGTATAAACGCCCAAGCAGACAGCCGCCGCCAGCAATGCCAGCAGGCACAGGGGCGCTGTGCGTCCGCGCCAGCATTTTTTCCATTCCTCCCAGAACAGGGCCATCACTGCGCCTCCGTTTCGCCAGAGAAGTGATACAGGTACAGGTCCTCCAAAACAGGGGTGCAGGCGCGCGCCTCCGGGCCCGGCGGGGCGTCCGCCACAATGCGCAGCACCGTCTGCCCGCCTTCATGGCGCAGGTTTGCCACGGCATATTCCTGCTCTGCACGGTGTACCAGATGGTCCGGCACGGCATATTCCCACACCCTGCCCTGCATCTTTTCCACAAGCTGCGCCACCGTGCCCTCCAGCACAAACGCGCCCTGCTTCATCAGGAACACTCTGTCCGCAATGCTCTCCACATCCGAGACAATGTGCGTGGAGAGCAGCACAATACGGTCTTTCGCAAGGTCTGCCAGCAGATTGCGCAGGCGCACGCGCTCTTTTGGGTCCAGCCCGGCAGTGGGCTCGTCCAGCACCAGTATTTCAGGTTCATTCAGCAGCGCCTGGGCAATGCCAAGGCGCTGCTTCATTCCGCCGGAAAATGTTTTTATCCGTTTTTTCGCCACCCCGGCCAGCGCCACTTCTTCCAGAAGCTGCGCCGTCTTCTGCTTTGCCTGCGGCCTGGGCAGGCCCTTCAGCGCCGCAATATAAAGCAAAAAATCCTGCGCGGAGTATTCCGGGTAATAGCCGAAATCCTGCGGAAGATAGCCCAGCAGATCCCGGTAGCGCGCGTCCATGGCATAGATGCTTTCGCCATCCAGCAGCACTTCGCCCGAGGTCGGCGTCAAAATTCCGCACAGCATACGCATCAGCGTGGTCTTGCCCGCGCCGTTCGCCCCCAAAAGGCCGTATACGCCGCGGGTGAGCGTGGCCGATACCCTGTCCACAGCGATTTTGGAGCCATACTGCTTTGTCAATCTGTCCAGTTTCAACTGCATTGGAAGCTCTCCTTTCTCATATGGAGGCGCACGCATCCTCTGCGGGCCTCATCCGGCGCGCGAGCCGCGCCGCCTCCCGGGCAAACCATATTCCCGCCACTACCAGCGCCGCCAGCCACACCCAGACGGCATACAGCATATACAAAGCTGCGGCAAGCTGCGTCATCAGCGCACAGCCAAGGGAAAGTAACACACACAGGGCCGCACAGGAGGACGGCCCATGCCCGCTGCCTTTCGTGCATACATTCAGCAGAGCGGCGGCACAGGTGAGGAAGGGCACCAGCGCATATAATGCCAGGCTCCATACCGGCACGCCCGCTTGCCGCCCAAAGGAGGCCCATGCCGCCCCCAGTAAGACAGCCAGGCATGCAAGGTCTGCCACTGCGGCAGAGACAAGGCGCACCAGCATAAGCTGCATGCGGGAGGCGCGCGTGGCACACTCCAGCTCGGCCATGCCGCAGGCCTCGCTGCGGAACATTTCCGGCAGGCAGCCAAGCACCAGCACCGGAGAAAAAAAGGCGACATAGCCGCCAAGATAGCCTCCCGCAAGCCCCTGCAGCACATCGCCCAGCGAGTACAGGCCGGCCACACCGGCCAAAAGCACCAGCGCCTGCGCTGCCCAAAGCCGGGGTGCGGAAAAGCGCGCCACCTGCCGGAACATGGCCGCGCTGCCCGTCCGCACCAGCATGCGTCTTTCGCGCACAAGGCGCGCGCACGCCTGCTGGGTGCGCAGCACGGCTTTCCGGCGCGCCGGGGCACCGGCGCCGTTCTTTTCAAATGCTCTGTAAAGCGATGCTTCAAACCTGTTCACATATCTTCCCTCCAATTCGCTTTGAGCCACTGTATGCCGCGGCGCACGCGCGCCTGTGCCGTGCGCGCTGCAACGCCCTGCACTACGGCTATCTCTTTGAATTTCAAGCGGTAGGCAAAGCGCAGTATCACGGCTTCCCGCACATCTGCGGGCAGGCCGGCCACCATCTGCCGGAAGGCATTGTCGCTTTCGGCCCCGGCCAATTCATCCTCTGCAGCCGCCATTTCTTCCAGCGCCTGCTGCGGGGGACGCCGCAGGCTGTCGAGATACAGGTGCCTTGCCGTAACAAAGCAATAGGCGCGCAGGTTTCCCGCAACCTGGCCGCGCATCACCTTTTCTAGCACGCGCAGGAATGCCTCCTGCGTGATGTCCTCTGCCAGCGTCTCATTGCGGCACAAATGCCGTGCATACCGCAGCACTTCGCCGTAATGCTGCTGCACCAGCGCCTGCGCACACGCCTCACTGCCTTTGCGCAGGCCATGTACCAGCGCCTTGTCCTGCGGCATGCTTTCACTTCCCTTCACCTTGTATAACGCATTGCGGCAAAAAAAGGATGCACGGTGCGAAAAAAGTTTTTTCGCACCGTGCATCCGCTGTTTTTTCCGTGTTTTCCACACTGCGTTGCATGGCAGGCAGCGTGGGCATAAGATACGGTATACCGCCGGGCCCATACGGTAGCAGTATATCGTTTCCATCGAAAGGAGGCACTCCCTCATGCAAACCATAGACCTTGGCAATATCACCATTGGCGGTGACGCCCCGCAGCAGCCGCCCATGGCCCCCGAGCTGCCCTGTCTGGAAGAAGAAAAGCTTCCGGCAAATGAATGCCCGCAGCCTGCGCCTGAGGCCCAGCCCTGCGCACAGGAGGCGCCAGCGCCCGAAAGCGCATCGGCCATCCTGTCTTCCAAAATTGCCGGCGGCATCTGCTTCAACAGCTGCGAGACCTATAAATCAGCCGAGATAGGCTGTGTGCCGCCGGACGGCCAGGGCCGCATTCTGGACCTCTCCTTCACGCTTCGCGGCGTATGCCCCAACTGCCGCATCGCCGTTTGTGTGGCGCTGTATGAAGTGGACAGCTGCGGCTGCGAAACGCCATGCGGCATGAAAATGTTCGCCGTAGGCCCCACCTCCTGCAGCCGCTGCGCGGATATCCCCGTAAGCGGCCTGCGCTTTATCCTTCCGGAGAATATCACCGGCGAGGGCGCTTCTTGCTGCCGCCGCCGCTGCATCAACGTCAAGATCATGACGAACTATATTGATTTTGGGGAATCGTCCTGCCATTTCTGACCTTCCCACCCGGTTTTCACCGCGGCCGCAATGCGCCTGTTGATATGCACAGATGCGGCTAATTTGCATCAACCTTGATAAAAAGGAGCTACCCCTATGTGTAACAAAAAATGGTATGATATTGTAACCGTCATCGTCAGTGTGCTTGTGGGCGCCGCTGCCGTGGCTTACAGCATCGAATTCGGCTTCACCGCATATATCACGCCGCGCCTTGCCATTGTATTCGGCTCATTGGCGCTGCTTTTGCTCACGTTTGCCTCGTGCAGCCTGCTGCGGCAGGACAGCGCCTATAATTCCTGCCTGTGCGGCTGCGGGCACAAGCTGCTTCTTACCGCTATTGCGCTTCTTGTGGTCGCCACAGTGACACTCATCGCGCTGGAAACAGGCAATGACAATATCCTTCGCTATATTCTTGCCTTCCTGCTGGGTGCGCTGATGAGCGGCACGGCCTTTACCGTTACCGGCCTGCTTTCCTGCCTGGTTGAAGCGGGCTGCCCCCGCTGCGGCTGCGGGCAGAAATGACCCTCTGCCCCACGCCGGGCCCGATGGTACAATGCAAAAAACGGCATGGCAAAACCATGCCGTTTTTCATTTTTTTGCTTTAGCGAAACGACAACCCGCGGCTGTACCGGGTAGAGTAAAAGGCTTTCACTGTCAGTTTCGAGCGAAGCGAGATGATATTCAATACTAAAAGGATACAGCATATAGGAAGAAGCCCGTTTACGGGAGGCGGGGCAGGTGATGCAGGAGACAGCGTATTCCGTGCCTCTTGAGAGGCTTGCCGGCAGTACACCCTTTCAGGGCTTACGCAAGCCCCAAGCTTTGCCGGGGGCCTGACTTGAAAGCCACCGGCAAAGCCGGGGAGTGCCTGTGTAAAGATTTCGCTTCCATCAGGGCCAGACGGGCCGCCGGCAGCGACAGCCTGAAAACAGGCAAGCTTTCGCCAGGGCGGCAGGCCTCTCCTTTTCGGGCTGCGGAGCAAGGGCGGTGAGTGGAATAAATTTCGCCGTCTCTTTATCTTTATAAAGCATGCCCATGCTATGCCCTTCATCCCCTGCGGCCTGCCGCGCGTTTTATGCTTTGGTTTGCTTTTCACTGTATCAGGGCCGCGCAAGACGGATGCGCCGCGCTCTTCGCAGCCTGCCGCCTATGTGCTGCGAGAGGCAAACAGGGCCGGCACCAGATATTCTGCGCCGCATATATGGTGTGCCTCAGCCGGCCGCATCCGCTTCGTATTCCCCCAGCAAAAAGCTGTCCAGCCTTTTGGCTTCGGCCTCAAAGTCGCACGCGATAAGCGACTCCTCCAGTGTGCCCGCCACCGTCCAGCTCTGCGCCTGATCCGGCACAGTCATCTGCTGGGCCTGGCTGCCCAGAAGCGCAGGCATTTTTAGAGCAAGCTGCCACAGTTCGCCATTGGTCAGGTTCGTTTCTATCATAGGCAGCACGTGGTTGGCAATAAGGTCTATTTTGGCAAGGCTCAGTGTGGCCACCTGGTCGGCAGCGGCCTGCATCACCTGCCGCTGGCGCTCTACCCGTGCCCAGTCACTGTCCAGATGACGGATGCGCGCATACACCAGGGCCGTGGGCCCGTCCAGCCTTGCCTCGCCTGCAGACCATTTTTCCTCACCGGCAATGCTGTTCATATAATCGGCCTCTTCCTGGCTCATCTCTACCACCACGCCGCCAATATCCGTTACGAAAGCTTCAAACACAGAGAAATCAATTTTGACATAGCGGCTCACGTCCACCTTGTAATATTCCTGCAGCGTTTTCAAAAGAAGCTCCGGGCCGCCGTATGCATAGGTATGCGTCAGCCAGTCGTCGCCCACATTGGGGATGGACACACCCACGCCCCGCTCAAAGGAAACCAGCTTCCATGTATTTTCGCGGCTGTTGACAGAGACAAGCATCATGCTGTCCGCGCGTGCTGTCTGCCCTTCTTCCCGTTCGTCAGAGCCGATGATAAGGATATTCGTGATATCGCCGTGCACATTCACGTCTCCCTGGGGCGGCTCTATGGTACCGCCGTTCTCCATCACATCAATATCATCCAGATCAAGGCCGCTGAAAGAGAGCATTCCATCTTCGGCCCCGCTGCTCCCGGCGCTTGCTGAGGCCGCGGCCGGGCGGCTGATAAGCGCCATTTTACTGTTGATATACAGCGCGGCCGCAGCCGCCAGTGCAAAAAGCAGCACACACACGGCAATCGCTGCAGCCAGAAGCCTCTTTTTTGCTTTTGACATTTCCTTCCTCATGCGGCTCTCCTTCCGTGCAGGAATATGGGGCAGGCTTGCGCCTTTCTTCATTATAGAAAAAACACGCAAAAAAACAATTTCCGATTCGTGAAAGCTCTGTGAAAATATGTGTACCCCGCAAAGTGATGCCTCCGGCCAAGTCAACCAGGGCCGCCGGAGGCCTATGAAAGCAGCCCCTTCCATCGGGTCTCCCACAAAAGCATCAAATGCCCATAGCTTTGCATCTCCGCCCGTTTATGAACAGCTTCCGTCCCATCATCACTCCATCCTTTATTGCACTTTTCGCCTATGCTTGAAGCGTCAGCCTTTTCGCTCTATCCGGCTTGGTCGCGCGCCCTGTTTTTATGCAGGTGCACAAAACAGGGTGCACGCACGCAGAAAAGTCTCTGCGCGCGAGCACCCCATTTTAAGCGCCGCCGCGCTTGCAGCAGCGTGTAAAGCCATCCTCCATGCCTCCAGAGTATAGGGATTTCAGGTTGAAAAGCATTTGTGCTTTACAGCCTACTTTCCGACAGCATATTCAGAAAAACGAGACCTGGCTTGTTTTAGGCAAATCGCCCAGCGCGCCGATTTCGGCCAGAAGGTCCATAACAGTGCTGGAGGCCCCGCAGGCCGTTTGCAGCTCTTCGGCAGAAATATACTGCTCACCGCTCATCGTGGCCTCCTCCAGCGCGGTAGCCACGGCGTCTCCCAATCCCTTCAGGGCCATAAACGGCAGGCGTATCTTCCCGTCTTCAATGACGTAGGTCTTCGCACGGCTCTTGCCGATGCGCACGGGCAAAAACTCGTAGCCGCGCTGAAGCATCTCGTTCACAATTTGCAGCGAGGCCAGCATGTCCTCGTCTTTGGCCGTCTTTTCCTCCTTGGGGCGCTGCTCTATCTCCTTCATGTGCTGAAGGGCCACCTTCACACCGCCCACTGCGGCCTCGTAGTCGATATCCTCGCCGCGCACCGTGAAGTAAGTGGCATAGAAGGCCAGCGGATGATAAACCTTGAACCACATCAGCCGGATGGCCGCAATAAGGTATGCCACGGCATGCGCCTTGGGGAACATGTACTTTATCTTTTTGCAGCTGTCGAGGTACCACTCCGGCACATCGTGCTGGCGCAGCATGTCCTCCACGCCCTCCGGGAAACCGCCCTTGGCCACCTTGCCCTTTCGCGTCAGCTCCATAATGGTGAACGCCTGCTTCGGCTCCACATTTTTATGCAGCAGATATGTCATGATGGAGTCGCGCGTGCCTATTACGTCGGAAATGGTGCACACGCCGTCGCGGATCAAATCCTGCGCGTTGCCGTTCCACACATCCGTACCGTGCGACAGGCCGGATATCTGTATCAGGTCACCAAAGCTTTTGGGCTGCGCCTCAATAAGCATGTTGCGCACGAAGCGGGTGCCCAGCTCCGGAATGCCGAATGTACCCGTCTCGCTGCCTATCTGCTCCGGGGTAACGCCCAGTGCCTTGGTAGAGACAAGAAGAGATATCACCTGTTCATCGTTCATAGGCACATCGGCCATTTTGATACCCGTCATGTCCTCCAGATATTTGTACATGGTGGGCACGTCGTGGCCCAGCTCGTCCAGCTTTAGAATGGTATCGTGCAGGTATTTGAATTCAAAATGTGTGGTGATAACGCCTTTTTCCTTGTCATCAGCCGGGTGCTGCACAGGGCAGAAATCGTATACATCGTGGTCGCTGGGCACCACCACCATGCCGCCCGGGTGCTGGCCTGTGGTGCGCTTTACACCCACACAGCCCTGCACAAGGCGGTTTTCCTCCGCACGGTTCACCGTGCGGCCCCGCTCCTCCAGATATTTCTTTACATAGCCGTAGGCCGTTTTATCCTGCAGGCCCGATATCGTGCCCGCCTTGAACACATGGTCCTTGCCGAAAATATCCTCTGTGTAGCGGTGGATGCGGCTTTGCACGTCGCCGGAAAAGTTCAGGTCGATATCCGGCTCCTTGTCGCCGTCAAAGCCAAGGAACGTCTCGAAGGGAATATCGTGGCCGTCCACGATAAGCTTTTCCCCGCATTGCGGGCACACCCTGTCCGGCAGATCGAAGCCGTCCGCCACAGAGCCGTCCGTATAAAACTTGCTCCACTTGCACTTCGGGCACAAGTAATGCGGCGGCAGGCTGTTCACCTCGGAAATGCCGGAAAAATGCGCCACGGCAGAGGAACCCACCGAGCCGCGCGAGCCCACCAGATAGCCGTACTCCTCGCTTTTCAGCACCAGCTTCTGGGCAATAACATACAGCACGGCAAAGCCGTGCTTGATGATGGAATCCAGCTCGCGCGTCAGGCGCTTTTCCACAAGCTCCGGCAGCGGGTCGCCATATCGCTGCTTCGCATTGCGCATGGTGTCTTCGCGCAGCGTCACGTCCGCGCCTTCAATAGTGGGCGTATACAGCCCTTTGGGAATAGCGCGCACATCGGCGTCTATCATGCCGGCTATTTTATTCGGGTTTTCAATAACAATTTCGCGCGCTTTCTCTTTGGGCAGATAACTGAACTCGCGCAGCATATCGTTCGTATCGCGGAAATACAGCGGCGCCTGGTTATCTGCGTCCTGAAAGCCGTTGCCCGCCTGAAGCACTGCGCGGTACACTGCGTCCTCCGGGTTCAGGAAATGCACATCGCCCGTAGCCACCACCATTTTGTTCAGCTTTTCGCCAAGGCGCAGCACGGTTCTATTGAACTCCTGTATCTGCTCAATGCCGTCCACAATGTGTTCGCGCACCATGTATTCGTTGTTGCCCACAGGCTGAACTTCCAGATAGTCGTAATAGGAGGCAATGGCGCACAGTTCTTCAAAGCTGCGGCCCTCCACGATGGCCCGGTACAGCTCGCCCGCCTCGCAGGCCGAGCCCAGAAGGAGCCCCTCCCTGTATTTATTCAAAAGGCTGCGCGGCACGCGCGGCACCTTGAAAAAGTGCTCGATATGCGCCTCGCTCACAATTTTATACAGGTTTTTCAGCCCCGTTTTGTTTTTCACCAGAATGATGAGATGAAAATTTTTCTTGGAAAGCCCGCGCGCGCCCCCAAGGCCCGTGTTTATGCCCTGCACCTCCTGCACGCCGCGCAGGGAAAGGTCCTCCACCATTTTTACAAATATCTGCGCAAGGGCGCGCGCATCATCGCAGGCGCGGTGGTGCTCAAAGGGAGGTATCTCAAGATATTTGCCTATGGTGTCCAGCTTATAATTGCGCAGGCCAATATACAGCGACTGCGCCAGAGGCAGCGTATCGATATAAGTGTGCCGGAACTCAATGCCATAGCGCTCGCATACGGCTTTGATAAAGCGGATATCGAAGCCGTGCGCATTGTGCGCCACTAGAACGCGGCCATCTACAAAGCGCAGAAAATCCCGCACGGCCTGCTCCTGGCCGGGGGCGTCCTTCACCATATCGTCGGTGATGCCGGTGAGCTTGGTGATATTTTCCGGGATATGTACACCGGGGTTTGCAAAGCTGTTGTAGCTTTCACCTATCTCACCGTTTTCCACCACCACCGCGCCTATCTCGGTAATGGCGCAGTCCTGCGGGGAAAGGCCTGTGGTCTCCAAATCGAACACCACGAACGAGCCCTGCATGGGCACAGCCTGCCCGCCGTACACCACCGGCACCATATCGTCCACAAAATAGGCCTCGCAGCCATAGATGAGCTTGAAATCCGGGTCTTTTTTGTGAATGTCGTCTACCGCCAGCATCGCCTCCGGGAAGCCCTGCACCACGCCGTGGTCTGTAATGGCAATGGCGCGGTGCCCCATGCGGTGCGCCATTTTTACGGCTGCCGCCGGGTCGCAGAAACCGTCCATGCTGCTGAGCTTCGTATGCAGGTGCAGCTCTACGCGCTTTTCCCCTTCGGCATCGTCCGTGCGCTGCTTGCGCGCCGTTTTCAATATGTCGTCCGGCATGATGACATAATCCCGTTCAAAACGGTCGTATTCACAGCGCCCGCGTATTACGAGCGTATCGCCCTTTTTCAATTCGTCCAGCCTGTCGCTGTTCTCATTCTGCTGCAGCCGCAGCTTTACATTGATAGAGCCGGTGTAATCTGTGATAGAAATGGAATACATTTTGTAATAATTCCCTTTCAATTCTGTGGCGAACACATCGCCCCATACCGTTACCTTGCCTGCGTCCTGCCCCATCTCCTGCAGAGGGGTGGGCTTGTCCGGCTTGAATACATGCCCATAGACCACCTGTGTAGGTACATCCTCCAGAGCAAGGCCGGGCACCTGCAAAGCGGGAAGGTCTTTTTTCGCCTTGAATACCTTTACCGGTGTTTTCTCCAGCATTTTCTTTTCCAGCTCGTGTGCATCTATCATTTCCTCACAGGAAAAATATACTTCCGGCGTGCACCCAGTAGCCTGCGCAATTTTTTCCGCCAGCTTTTTGTCAAACGCAAGCTGGCGCAGAATCGTCTCGCCGTTGCGCAGGGTGAGCAGGACGCGCTCGCCCTCCAGCCTTGCCTCGGCGCCGTCAAAAAAGCCGTTGATCGGCACGCCCTCGTCCTTCAGTTCCTGTACAAGGTCCAGCACGGCCTGCGGCGTAAGCGACGTATACGGAAACAGGCCCCTCACCCGAAGCGAGAAGCCTTTGAACAGCGGTGCCAGAGAAAGCGCCAGCCTGTCACATGCCGTGCGAGGCGCGGGCGCCGCGGCGCTGTATATGACAGTGATAAGCCGGCGGTTTCTGTCCGCCAGCACCTTGTCTACCACCGCACCGCCGAAGGCGCTGCGAAATTCCGCGTCCTCGGCAAACTGCGGCCACAAATCTGTCAAAAGAGGTTTCATTTCGTCTGCTCCATCTGCTCGATTTCCCGGATAAGCTCGCCCACAATATCGCCGCGCAGCATACGCTTCTGCTGGCCCTTCACAAACAGCAGGGCGCAATCCCTGCCGCCCGCAATGCCGATATCCGCCTCTTTTGCCTCACCCGGGCCGTTCACCACACAGCCCATCACAGCTACCTTGATGCTGCGCGTACAGCCGCGCTCACGCAGGCGGCGCTCCACTTCATTGGCGATGCCCGCCACATCAATGTTGGTGCGCCCGCAGGTGGGGCAGCTGACGATTTCAGGCCCGGCCACCGGGTAGCCAGCCGCGCGCAGGATATCATAACCTGCCAGCACTTCCTTTTCCGGCTCGTCTGTAAGCGAAACGCGCAGCGTGTCGCCAATGCCCTCCATCAGAAGCCCACCGATGCCCATAGCCGATTTGATAAGCCCCATCCGATAAGTGCCCGCCTCGGTGACGCCGATATGTAGCGGGTAACTGCACTGCGTGCTCAGCAGGCGGTAGGCCTGCATCATCACCGGCACATTGGAGGATTTGATGGAAATGACGATATCGCTGAAATCGTGTTTTTCCAGCAGGGCCACATGGTAAAGGGCGCTTTCACACAGCGCCTCGGGTGTGACGCCGCCGTGCTTTGCCAGAATATTCTTTTCCAAACTGCCGCCATTCACACCGATGCGGATGGGAATGCCCCTTTTGCGGCAGGCGTCGGCCACCTCACGCACATGCACATCGCTGCCGATATTGCCGGGGTTAATCCGTATTTTATCCACCCCTGCCTCGGCACAGGCCAGCGCGGCCTTATAATCAAAATGGATATCCGCCACAATTGGCGTGGATACAGCCTCTTTCAGCGCCGTGACAACACGCGCATGCGCCGGCGTGGGCACTGTTACGCGCACCATCTGGCAGCCCGCGGCCTGAAGCCTCTGCGCCTGTGCCACGTTGGCGGGTATGTCATCCGCTTTTGCATTCAGCATGCTCTGCACCAGCACAGGCGCACCGCCGCCCAGGACAAGGCCGCCCACACGGACGGCCTTTGTAATCTTTCTCTCCATGGCTTTCTTATTCCCCTTTTCCTTTTCCGGCCAGTGCGGAATGTCACGCAATCAGGCGCGTCACATCATTGAAGGTAGCAAACAGCATCAGCCCAATCAGCAAAATGAACCCTGCCGCATTCACTGCAATTTCAAACTTCTGCGGCACGGGCTTGCGGCGCACAGCCTCCAAAATCAAGAACACCAGCCGCCCGCCGTCCAGCGCAGGCACAGGCAGAAGGTTGAACACGCCCAGGTTCACCGTAATGAGCGCCACCAAAAGCAGAAGGGATTCCACCCCCATGGTGGACACCTGGCCTATCGTCTGCACAATGCCCACCGGGCCGGAAAGATCCGTTACCGGGATGCGGCCGGTGACAAGGTCTGCAAAGCTCAGCACCACAAGGCGGGCATAAGACATCGTCCAGGCGCCCGCCTCTTTCAGCACCGCCACCGGCGAAAGCGGCAGGCCGTACACAATAAAATCAAGGCCGCTCTGCTGCTGGCCCTCCAGCGTATAGCTGTTGAAGCGGACATTTTCAAGCTCCACTGTCTTTCCGCCGCGCTCTACCGTGAGGTCCGCCGTGCCGTTTGCGGAACGGGCAAGCTCATAGCTGACATCGTTTGCGATATAGCAGCGCCTGCCGTTCACCGCCACGATAGTGTCGCCCTGCTGCAGGCCGCTTTGCTGAGAGGCCGCATTTTCCTGAAAGCCGTATACTGTACGGCTGACAATCTGCCCCTGAAGGCATACCACAATGAGCAGAACAATAAAGCCCAGCGCAAGGTTCATCACCGCGCCGGCAGCCGTAACGATGATGCGCTTCCACACGGCCGCGCGCTGAAAGGCCCGCGGTTCGTCGCTTTCTTCGTCTTCCCCTTCCATGCTCACATAGCCGCCGATGGGCAGCAGGCGCAGCGCATACAGCGTTTCGCCCTTCTGCCAGCCCCACAGCTTCGGCCCCATGCCGATGGAAAACTCGTTTACTTTGATGCCGCTCCACTTCGCGGTGAGGAAATGGCCCAGTTCATGAATGAAGATGAGCGCGCCGAACACCACGATGGCGATCAGCAGTGTGGGGACGAACGAGACCGCCCCCTGCAGGAATTGCCCCATAATTTCCGCCTTTCCCCGCAATTTTGATTTTGGGATTTCAGATATGCGCTAAAACATATGCACGTGCCATGCGGTCACATTCATACACTTCGTCCAGCGTATATGCACCGCCCCACGCCTCGCTGTCCACGATCCCCTCCACCAGCTCGCCTATTTCCAAAAACGGTATCTTATCCTCCAGAAACAGGCGCACCGCCTCTTCATTCGCACCGTTTGCCGCACACGGGGCAAGGCCGCCCCTGGCAATGGCTTTTTTGCAGGCCGCAAGGCAGCGGAACGTCTCTTCGTCCGCCGTATCAAAGGTAAGTTCACGCAGCTGTGTAAAGTCCAGCTCCGGCGCAATGGCCTTGCCGCGCTGCGGCCAGGTAAGCGCGTATTGGATAGGAATGCGCATATCCGGCACGCCAAGCTGTGCAAGAATGGAATTATCCGAAAACTGCACCATGGAATGAATAATGCTCTGCCGCTGCACCACAATTTGCACCTGTTCGGGCCTCAGCCCGAACAGCCACACAGCCTCAATAAGCTCCAGCCCCTTGTTCATCATGCTTGCCGAATCAATGGTTATCTTGGCCCCCATTGCCCAGTTCGGGTGGCTCAGCGCATCCTCCTTTGTCACATGCGCCAGCTGCTGCCTGTTCCTGCCGAAAAACGGCCCGCCGGAAGCAGTCAGCAGTATTTTCTGCAAAGTGCGCGCCGAGTATTCGTCCTGAAGGCACTGAAAGATGGCAGAGTGCTCGCTGTCTACAGGCAAAAGCTTTACGCTGTTTTCCTTCGCAGCGTTCGTCACAAGATACCCGCCCGTCACAAGGCTCTCTTTATTTGCCAACGCTACGTCGTGCCCCGCCTGCAAAGCCGCCAGCGTGGCCGGAAGGCCCGCAATGCCCACTACCGCGTTCAGCACCACGTCCGCCTCTTCCATGCGGGCAAGGGCCACCAGACCGTCCCGGCCGCTGTAAACACGCGGCGCGCCTGCCATGCCCGCAAGGCGCGCACGCAGCGTATCGGCTGCGCCTTCGTCCGCCATGGCAACGGCCTTTGGGGCGAATTCCGCTATCTGCTGAAGCATTCTATCCACATTTTTCCCGGCAGCCAGCGCCAGCACCTTGTATCCCTGTGCGCGGGCCACGTCCAGGCTCTGCGTGCCGATGGAGCCGGTAGAGCCCAACAGAACAATCTTTTTTGCCACGCCATTACACCCCCGTCAAAAAACCGGCGCACAGCGCCACGAAGGGAACCGTCAGAAGCACGCTGTCAAAACGGTCCAGAATACCGCCGTGCCCGGGGAAAATGGTTCCATAGTCTTTGATGCCGCACTGGCGTTTCACAGCAGAGGCAAACAAATCGCCTAAAATTCCCAGTATGCTGCCCACAGCACCTACCGGCACCAAAAGAAGATAATACTTTGCACCCATGACAATGCTATCCGGCGCGCCAAAAACTGCAGTGTAAAC
Organism: Oscillospiraceae bacterium; assembly: GCA_018380115.1. Lineage (GTDB taxonomy): Bacteria > Bacillota > Clostridia > Oscillospirales > Ruminococcaceae > Ruthenibacterium. The sequence continues at coordinate 82,093 of JAGZUF010000003.1, forward strand.
AGCTGTAACGGCCATTCCCACCAATACGCTGCCCAAAATTCCACCTGCGGCACCCTCTACTGTTTTATGCGGACTCACCACAGGCGCCAGCTTATGCCTGCCAAAGGCGCGCCCGGCAAAATAAGCACAGGTATCTCCGCCCCAGGCAAAACCAAGGCCTAAGAGAATGAAATAGATTGCATCCGACGAACGCGGGAAGCCAGCCCGAAGGTGCAGCATGGAATAAAAGCACGCCAGCACCACCGTAAAAAACACCGTTGTCCCGGCCAGCTTTGCATAATCCAGTGTATGAAAAAAGAATACCGTACACGCTGCTAGGAACAACACTGTGGCATACAAAAATGCCCAGAAGAAAAGTTTGTGGGCCGCATTTTCGCCGCACAAAAAAACAAACAGCGTAATAGGCACAAGCCCCGCATACACCGCCGGGCATTTCAGCGCAAAAGCGCTATATATTTCATGCAGGGCAATCAGCACAACGGCCGCGAGCGCCACATTAAACACCAGCGTGTCAAAAAAACACAGCACAAGTGCTAAAACGCCCAGCCCCACTACAGACGTGATGACGCGCGTCTTCAAACGCATACACCTCTCTTTTTACAACCCGCCGAAACGGCGGCTGCGGTGGTTGAATTCATTGATGGCCTTGTCAAGGTCCTCCCTCGTAAAATCGGGCCACAGCACATCCATGCTGATAAATTCCGCATAAGAAGCCTGCCACAGCATGAAATTGGAAAGGCGCAACTCTCCGGAAGGGCGCAGGATAAAATCGGGGTCTTTCTGGCCCGCCGTATAAAGCTGCGCGGAAAAGCGAGCCTCATCTATTTCTTCCGGCTGCAGCCCTCCTTGCTGCACCTGCCGTGCCAGCGCACGTGCGGCGTGCAATATCTCCTGACGGCCGCCATAATTGATGGCTACGTTCAGCACTGTGCCGGTGTTGTTTTTTGTTTTTTCTTCAATATCGGCCATCTGCGCCTGGTATTTTGGAGGAAGAGGGGCCCTGTCTCCCAGAAAAACTACTTTATTATTTTCCTTTTGATAATCATACGCCATCAGAAGATACTGTCCAAACAGCTTCATGATGGCGTTCACTTCTTCCAATGGGCGCGCCCAGTTCTCTGTGGAAAAAGCATAAAACGTCACACTGGCTATTTCAAGCTCGTTGCAATAGCGGATGATGTCCTTGAACACCTCTGCCCCTTTTTTATGCCCAGCCGTGCGCGGCAGGCCATGGCGCTTTGCCCACCGTCCGTTGCCGTCCATGATGATACCGATGCTCAGGCCCTTCGCAAAACCCTTTTCATGCTCCATACCGCATGCCCTCCTGTACGTAAAATTGCCGCGCGGGGCCCGCGCGGCATCACAGGTTGCGCTGTTATCAAATCTCCATGATCTCTTTATTTTTGGCCTCGCAGATCTTGTCGATCTCCTTGGTATATTTATCCGTCAATTTCTGCACATCGGTTTCCATGTTTTTCAAATCGTCTTCCGTCAGCTCGCCGGCCTTTTTCATGGCCTTGCTTTTGTCTATGGCATCGCGGCGTATATTGCGCACGGCCACCTTGGCCTCTTCCCCAAGATGCATGGCATCCTTCACAAGCTGGCGGCGGCGTTCTTCCGTGGGCGCCGGGAATACAAGGCGCATCACACGGCCGTCGTTTGTGGGGTTGATGCCAATATCCGAAGTGAGGATGGCGCGCTCAATTGCACCCATCAGCGAAGTATCCCACGGGCTGATGGCCAGCACGCGCGCCTCTGCCACGCTAACCGCCGCAATCTGGTTGATGGGCGTGGGCGTGCCGTAATAATCCACCGTCACCTTGTCAAGAATGGCCGGGTTGGCGCGCCCCGCGCGGATGGAGGCAAGCTCCTTATTCAGATGCTTCAGCGCGCTCTCCATTTTCTCTTCATATTTCTGCAGCTTCTCGTTCATTTTGCTCGCTCCTTACCTTATTGCTCTGCCACAAGCGTGCCGATGGCCTGGCCCTCCAGCGCGCGGGCAATGTTATCGGGGTCGCTGATGTCAAATACCAGAATGGGCAAATCGTTGTCGCGGCACATGGTAGCCGCCGTGCTATCCATCACAGCCAGCTTATCGGCCAGCACCTGGCTGAACGTCAGCCTGTCATACTTCTTCGCATCGGGATGCTTTTTCGGGTCTTTATCATATACACCGTCCACCATGGTGGCTTTGAAAATAATATCGGCATCTATCTCTGCCGCACGCAGCGCCGAGGCCGTGTCTGTGGAAAAATAGGGGTTGCCCGTGCCGCAGGCAAAAATCACGATGCGCCCCTTCTCCAGATGGCGTGTAGCGCGGTTGCGGATATAAGGCTCTGCCACCTGCTGCATGCTCAGCGCTGTCTGCACACGTACTGTAAGGCCAAGATGTTCCAGCGCATCGGCCACAGCCAACGCATTCATGGCCGTGGCCAGCATGCCGATTTGGTCTGCACGGGTGCGCTCCATCTCGCCGCTTGCCCTGCCGCGCCAGAAATTGCCACCGCCCACTACAATTGCTATTTCTGCGCCCAACTCATGGGCCTTTTGGATGCCGCTGCATATCTTCTGAATGGTGTCTACGTCAAGGCCAAAGCCTTTTTCACCGCTAAGGGCTTCCCCGCTCAGCTTGAGCAGTACCCTGTGATACTTCACCGCCATGCATACACCGCCAATCACATATTTTCCGCTTGGTTTTCACTCCTACTATACATGATTTCCCCTCCAAAGTAAAGCGCAAACTGCCGTTTTCTTGCACAGTAAAAGCCGGGCGCCGCGAGCTGCCGCCCATGACGCGCCGGCTTTCAAAAATGCTTTTTGTATCCTTCTTAGGGCCAAGTGCCCGCTTGCCGGGCAGGCAGTGCACTGAACTCCACTGCCACATGCCGGGCAAGCTCCTGTACTCTATACGGCCCGGCCTCACTGGCAAGCATGGCGCCGGGCGCCACCTGGATGGGAAAAGATAATGTGAACGCGGCCCCTGCCCCAGGCACGTTTTGCGCACACAGGCCGCCGCCCATTCTGCGGGCAAGGCCCATGGACAAATAAAGGCCCAGCCCTGCGCCATGCGGCCCACTTAGCCCTGCGCGGTATTTTTCAAAAAGGTGCGCCTTCATCTCGGGCGCAATGCCCGGGCCATTATCCAGCACACCTACCTTGCACACAGCCTGCCCGCTTACGCACTCCATGTCCAGTTTCACCTGCACCAGGCCTGTTCCACGCGGGCTGTGCCGCACGGCATTGGTAAGAAGGTTCAGCATTATATGTTCAAATGGTTCGGGCTGATAGGCGCCGCAGACATCCGGCCCCGGCAGCAGCGTCAGATTCACCCCGTATTCCGCAGCACTCAGCCGGGCCTGGGCCAGCATCTCTTCCAGTGCCTGCCGGATGCTGCCGTTCTTCTGAGGATATTCGTCCGTCCCGGCTTCAAACCGGGCTATTTCCATCATATTCTGCGCCAGATGCAGCGTACGGTTCAGGTTGTGTTCCAAATGGAAAAAGTACGGCTCATACTCTGCGTGGAACACTTCTTCATTTTCTTTTTTCAATTTTGCGCGCAGAAGCTCTACAGCGCTCATTGCAACGGCCAGAGGCGTACGAACCTCGTGAGAAACTGCTGCCAGCCTGTCTGTGTCAAGCGGCGCGCCGCTCTGGCTGTGGCGGAACAATGCTGCCAGCTTCGGCGCAGCCGCCGTGCACAGTGTGCGGGCCAGAGCTTTGGCACGCGCGCATGGGCATGCCGGCATATGCACGGCCCATACAGCGCCTTCCGCCTGCTGCACACCATGCAGTGCCAGCACGCCATTCCAACCGTCCTCCTGAAAAAATGCCTCGCCACGCGCCTGCATGTGCATAATACCCTGCAAAGGCAGTGGCCGTGCCCCCTCCTGCGGCCAAAGGGAAAGCCATCTGCCGTCATGACGCACATAAAAGAATATTTCCTGCGCTTCCAGCACCTCTTTCATTGCCTTAGCCACATGTTCAAATACAGCATCGGGCCGTGTTTCGTATGCAATGTGTGCCAGACACTCAAGTGCCGCAGACTGCTTTTCTTCCATGCTCTTCTTCCCCTCTAAAGCATATATTTCAGCCGAATGGCCTGTGCTATCAATGTGAGGAACTCCCCGTTCGAAAGGTGCTGCACGCCGTCCCGCCGCGCAAAGTGAAGCAGCTGGGCCAGCTCCGGTGAGCCCGCCTTGAAAATACGCTTCACCTCTTCCCGTATAGCCTTTTCCACGCTGCCTGAGCCGGGTGCACCGTACATTTCGCATACGCGGTGATACAGCTCATCTATCGTGTATCCTCTGGCTCCTTCCTCCACAAGCAAAAGCAATATCTGCTGGATATAGCAGTAACCCATATGGTCCGTGGGCACGCCGAACCCCAAAAGCGCCGTGGCAACCGCGCGCCTGGGCGTCATGCCCTGTGCGGGCCTTCTTTCCTGCAGGATGCTGCGAATGCGCCGCATCAGCATCTCCAGCGGATATGGTTTTTGCAGCACGCCGCATGCGCCAAGCTGCAGCATCTCTTGTGTGATAAGCGCCTGGTCATATGCGGTGAAGGCCAGCACACGCACGCCGCAGATATCGGGCGAGGCTGCCAGCTCTGCCATAAAATCTGCCCCGTTCAGGCCCGGCATCTGAATATCGAGCAATACAAGGTCCGGCTTATGCCGGTGCGCTTGCTCCAAGGCGCGAAGGCCATCGTAGGCCACCGAGCAACAGCGCATATCCGGCTGAAGGTTCAGATACGCCTGAAGCACGGCACATAGGCCGCAGTCATCATCTGCCAGAAGGATGCGATATTTCCCGTCCTCCATTACGCGCCCACACCGCCTTCCGGCGCGCCGGCCTGTAAAAGTCCAAAATCGTGCAAAAGGGCGGGCAGCTGTTCCGGCTCTATTGCATTTTCATATAAAAAGCGAAGAAACTGCCTTGCAAGCTGCCGGCCCGTGCAGATATGCGCCTGCATGCCGCAATGCCCGCATGCCACTTCACGGCGCAAGCGCACGCAAAATTCCTGTTCTGCGCCCAACACACCGCTTAATTCATACCAAAGGCGGCCCTCGCTTTGAAACGGCCCCAGTGCGGAAAAATTCCTGCAAAAAACCAGTTTGTCTGTTTCCATACCGCATATCCCTGCCTTTAACAAAATTTTCCACCTGCAGATATACTCAGTGTAACCTTCCGGCAGGAAAAAGGCAATCGGTAAAACTCGACGATTTTCGACCTTTACAGCACTTTTTTCAAAAAATCGCGCAGGCGGGGTGTTTCGGGATGCTGAAAAAACGGCTCCGGCGCATTTTCCTCCTGAATATTCCCCTCATCCACAAAAAACACGCGGCTGGCAACCTCGCGTGCAAACCCCATTTCATGTGTGACAATCACCATGGTCATTCCTTCTTCAGCCAGCTGCTTGATGACATCCAGCACCTCGCGCACCATTTCGGGGTCCAGCGCACTGGTGGGTTCGTCAAACAGCATCACGTCCGGCTGCATGGCCAAAGCGCGCGCAATGGCCACGCGCTGCTGCTGGCCGCCGGAAAGCTGTGCTGGGTATGCACGCGCCTTTTCAGAAAGGCCAACACGGGCCAGCAGCTGCTCCGCGCGCTGGCACGCTTCTTTTTTAGAGAACCCTTTTGCATACACCGGCCCTGCCGCTACATTGTCCAGCACGGTCATGTTGGCAAACAGGTTGAACTGCTGGAACACCATGCCTATCTTCTGGCGCACGGCGTCTACATCTACCCCCGGTGCGGTAATATCTCGCCCTTCAAACAGCACACGCCCCTTTTCAGGCTCTTCCAGCAGATTCATACAGCGCAGAAGGGTAGATTTTCCAGAGCCGGAAGGCCCTACCAGCACAGCCACATCGCCGCGCCTCACCCTCATATTCACGCCCTTCAGCACGTCCAGCTGCTTAAAGCGTTTTACAAGCCCCTGCACCTCTATCATGCTGTTTTTACCCTCCTGCAACACTTCTGTTCATCCTTCTTTCTGCGGCAGCAATGCATTTCGAAAGAGGAAACACGACGATGAAATACAGCGCTGCGGCTATCACATATGGCTCCAGCGGAATCCATGTCTGCTTGGAAATGGACTGCGCCTGAAACATCAGCTCCACGATGCCCACCATGCCCAGAACGCTGGTCTCTTTGATTATGGTGACAAATTCGTTGCACATGGCGGGCAGGATATTTCTCACTGCCTGCGGAAGCACTACGCGCCGCATGGCACGCCAGTAGCTCATGCCCAGGCACCGCGCGGCCTCCATCTGCCCCGGCGGCACAGCCCCGATGCCGGCGCGGATGATTTCAGACATGTAAGCGGCCGAGTTCAGCCCCACGGCGACCATTCCCCAGAACATACGGTTCACGGATGTTTCCGGCAGCTTGATAAGGCTTCCGATGCCGTAGTAAATAATAAATATCTGCACCAGCATGGGCGTGGCGCGAAACACTTCCACATAAGCCGTGCACAGAAACCTGCACAGCCCCTTAAGCCCCCGCACAACAGGGTTTTGGCGCCTTGATGCGCGCTGCATGCGCCCACATGCCAGCCCCAGCCCCAGCACAAGCCCCAGCAGCACGGCAAGCAGCGCAAAAATTAATGTTTTGCCAAGGCCATCCCAGTAAAAGCTGTTATATTTGGCCCATATTTTCAGCATTCGCTCTAATGAAAACATACCATTCTCCCCCACATGATACGAATACGGCGGCGAAGGGCGCACCTTCGCCGCGTATCTTCCGCCGCAACGGGCAGCACAATTATTCGAGCCCCATCGTCTCTGCCTGCTGCTGCGCCTCTTCAAACCATTGCTGAATCAGGCCTTCGGCCTCATATTCTGCAATACGCGCATTCACCCATTTCAGAAGGCTGGTGTTTCCTTTCATTACCGCCACCGCGTTGCCGTTTTCCTCCGGGTCTGTTTCCACCGGCACCGCGCCGATAGCCAGACCCTCCATCGTCTTCAGATACTGCTCCGCACTCACCCGGTCAATCAGCACGGCGGCGCAGTCTCCGTTCATCAGGCTCATCACGCACTGTGGGAAATCCGGCAAAAGCAGCGGCGTAGCATTGGGGAACTGCTCTTCCATCAGCGTCTGCTGCAATGCCGCGCGCTGGGTGGCCATCACCTCGCCGTCAAAGCTCTCTTTGGTGGAATATTGTTCTGCGTTTTCCGCCAGTACCAGCATGCACTGGCCGCCGCCATAATAAAGCTCACTCATATCTACGCTCTGCTTGCGCTTTGCATTTGGGGTGAGCCCGGCAATAGCCATGTCGGCATTGCCCGCCTGCACTTCCGTAACAACAGAGTCAAAGGCAATGTTCTGCATGTCCAGCTCCACGCCTAGGTCATCAGCCAACGCCTGCGCCAGCGAAGCGTCCAGCCCGACGATATTCCCCTCTTCATCCAGGAATTCAAAAGGCGCATAGCCCGCCTCTGTCGTCACAACCAGCTTGCCGCGCGCCTGAATGGCCTCTACCGTATGCTCTTCCACATTTCCAGCCTCCATAACAATGCCGTCATCCGAACCGGCGGGGCCCGCAGATGAAGCTGCCGGTGCGCCTGAGCATGCGTTCAGACATGTTGCCAGTATGAAGGTCGCCGCCAAAAATGCAATTTTTTTCATTTTGCTTCTCCTCACTCAAATTTTCTTTTCATTTCAACGATTTTACAGAGAGTTCTTCTGTGTTATACACTAGAATATATGCATATTTATACTAATGTCAAGAAATTATTTTGAATATTATTTCATTTTGTTTTAATGAACAAAAAGTTTCCTTTTATCGAAAAACTTATAGGGCAAATATCTTTGCATGCATGCAGGCTGCTCTGTTCTGCGCCTACCCTTTTCCGCAATTTTACGCTTCCACCGTTTGCAGCTGCACAGCGCGCAGAAAGGCAGAGGCGGATAAAAAGCACAAAAAATCTTTGCACGCTGGAAAAAGCCCTTGACAATTCCTCGCAAATGTTATAAATTAAAAAAGCACTCTTTACAGAGATGTGTTTTATGGGCCTGTAGCGCAGCTGGGAGCGCGTTCGGTTCGCATCCGAGAGGTCGAGGGTTCGAATCCCTTCAGGTCCACCATAAAAGCCCACGGAATCAACGTTCCGTGGGCTTTTTGCAAATAAAAAGCACGGGCACAGCAGACAGCACCCAAAGGCTTTCGCTATATGCTTGGCGCCTGCAGGAAGCGCCCTGCCTGTATTCAAACAGCCGCAGGGCGCAGCTTATTCTATTCCGATATTTGTGCTCGTTTCCATTGTTTATATCGGCGCCTTACCTCAACTCTGCTCGGATATTTTCCGAGGCATAATGAGCCACGCTGCCCTTCCTGCAACGTGCTGCGAGGATGCCTGCGTGCAAACCGCCGGCATGACCGGTGAGTATGCTTGGATGGAAAAAGCACCGGCCGCGCTGATGCCGCTCATGAAAGCCTGCAAAAGGCCTTCGTTTCCCGCGCCGGGCGAAGCAGGCTGCTTATAGAAAGCCGTCAGGGATGAAAGGCCTTCGTTAGAACAACGGCCGCCTGTAACGGGCAGCCGGGCAAACGGTGCGGGTGAAATAAAATACAGCGCGTCCTGAGGCGCAGGCTTTTACAGTGCCAACACAAGCCACTGGTCAACCAGCGGCCTGCGGCTTTACACAGAAACGGTCTCGATATAATCCGCCTTCAGCTTGCGCCGCAGGTTTTTGATATGGCTGTCTACAATGCGCTCGTCCCCGAAAAAGTCATAGCCCCACAGCTTTGCAAGAAGCGCCTGCCTGGTATAAATGCGGCCCGGATGCGCGGCAAAGGTGTACAGCAGTTCAAATTCGCGTGCCGTCAGCGTCAGCGGCCTGCCCGCAAGGCACGCCTCCATTGCGCTGGGCTGCATGGTGAGCTCGCGGTAGCGCAGCACGTCCTCCGGCCGCCCCCCCGCCGACGGCCCGGCGCAAAATGGCGGCCACCTTCCGCAAAAGCACCGGCATGGAAAAAGGCTTTGTGACATAATCATCTATCTCCAGGTCAAAGCCGCGAAGCTGCTGGGCTTCGCCGTCCAGCGCAGTCAGCATCACGATGGGCACCTTCGACTCCCGGCGAATCACCTCACATACGCCGAAGCCGTCTATTTTCGGCAGCATGATATCCAGCAAAACAAGGTCGAAGGCGCCGCGGTGAAATTTTTCTATGGCCTGCACGCCGTCGCACGCCGCTGACACCTCGTACCCCGCATCGCACAGGTACGTGCAGAGCAGCTCCTGAATATCCTCTTCATCCTCTACCACCAGTATCTTTTTCAAGAAAATCACCCCAAGCGGCAGTATAGCACGGAAATGTGGATTTTGTATGGATTTTTCACCGCCGCTCCCCGCGGCGCACACAGGTCCCGGGCATTTCCCTGCCCGGGGCCTGTGTCTGCTTTAGCGAAACACCCCCGGCTGTGCCGTGGAGAGTAAAAGGGCTTCCGCTGTCAGTTCCGGGCGAAACAGGATGGTATCCAATATCGAAAAGGTGCAGCACGCAGCGGGAAGAACCCCATTTGCGGGAGGCGTGACAAGTGATGCAAAAGACAGAGAATTCAGCGCCTTTTGAGAGGCTTGCCGGCAGTATGGCCCTTCAGGGCTTACGCAAGCCCCCGGCTTTGCCGGGGGCCTGACTCTTTGATTTAGTGATATAAGTTCCCCGGCTGTACCGGGGGCCTGACTTGACGGCCTCAGTTCTTCCACACATATGCCACGCGCGGCGAAAGGCGTGTGAGGGCCTCGTTCGTGATAGTGCCGCACACAGCGGCAAATTCTTCGGCGCGCAGCGTCTGGCCGCCGTCCGTTCCAATCAGCGTCACAACGCTGCCGGGCCGCACCTCCTTCACCTCCGTAACGTCTACCAGCATCTGATCCATACACACGCGGCCCACAGCCTGCGCGCGCTGCCCGCCTATCAGCACCTGCCCGCCGCGCAGGGCAAAATCCCGCGGCACGCCGTCCGCATAGCCGATGGTGACGCATGCAAGGCGCGTGGGGCGCTGTGCCGCAAAGGCCAGGCCGTAGCCAGCCCCCTGCCCCGGCTTCAGCCAGCGCACACTGGCCACGCGGGCGCGCAGCGCCAGTGCCGGGCGAAGCGGAAGGCGCCGCACAGTGGGCGCCGCATCGCTGAGCACGCCGTAAAGCGCAATGCCCACACGCGCATAATCAAAGCCCTGTGTTTCCCCGTTCAGCACGCCGTAGCTGGCCTGCAGATGCACCTGCCCCGGCTCGAAGCCCGCCGCGCGCACGGCCTGCACCGCGCTTTGAAAGCGCTGCGTCTGCCAGCGCGTATACGCCACGGCCTGCGGGGCCCGCATGTCGCTGACGCACAGATGAGAGAATATCCCCTCTACCCGCAGGTTTTTCATGCCGTACACACGCAGAATGGCGGCTGTGTCCTGCGCAGGGATGCCAAGACGGTGCATTCCTGTGTCCAGCGCGACATGCACGCGCACCCCCGGCCCTGCGGCAGCCAGCGCCTTTGCATGCGCCTCGTCCGCCACAGCCTGGCTGAGGCGCCAGCGGCGCAGCACATGCGCCTGCTCCGGCGGGGTATACCCCAAAACCAGCACCTCGCCCCGCACAAGGGCGCGGCGCAGCGCTATACCCTCCGCCGCCGTGGCCACTGCAAAGGCGCGCACGCCGCTGCGGCGCAGCGCTTTTGCAGCCTTTACGGCGCCGTGGCCGTAGGCGTCCGCCTTCAGCACGGCCATCAGGCCGCAGCCTCCCAGTGCCTCCATAAGCGCCTGCGCATTGCGGCAAAGGGCGGCGAGATCCACCTCACGCCAGGCGCGCGCCGTGAGCGGCATTTTGACGGGTGCAAGGCGTGCGGCCGCCCATTGCACACAGAAGGCCAGCGCAAAGCTGCCCAGCGCGACGGCCGCGAAATGGCCCGGGCCGCTTTCTACCAGAAGCCCTTGCAGCCCCAGCACCTTCGCCGCGCCGCGCACCAGCACGATGCACCAGGGGTGCAGCAGATATACCCAGAGGGCCGTACCGGCTGCGGCGCGGCAGCGGCCCGCGTTGCTTCGGGCAAGGCCGCAGAACAGTGCCAGCATGCACAATGGCAGCATCACATACATGCTGTCGTGCCGCGGGGCGCCCGCCCCTTTCAGAAGAAACGCTTCCGCACACATGGCGGCAAAAAAGCCTGCCGCCGCCGGCCACGCCCATTTCAGGTGTACGCGCGTGCACAGCGCCCCCAGAAGAAGGAACAGCGGGGCGAAAAACAGCCCGTTGCGCGTATATGAAGAAACGGTAAACAGCCCTTCATAAAAGGCCTTCAGAAATGGCACCCGGGCCGCGAAGCCGTAATAGCTGTCCCCCATCAGGCCCAGCAGGTACAGCGCGCCCGCGGCCGCAAGGCCGCCCTTCCACCCAAGCCTGCGCAGGCCCCATGCCACGGGCACGCCCAGCAGAACGGCGGGCAGGTACCACAAATGGTAAAACGTTCCGTCCACCAGCAGCTCTTTCAGGAGCTGCCCGGGAGCAAATGGTGAAAACGCCCCGGCATAGAGGTTCAGCGGCAGGTACAAAAGCACAGAAAGGGCATATAAAAGCGCCGTTTTCCCCAGCGTGCGCCCCACGCGGCGCCACTGGCCTTTTTCCAGGAAATAGCCCGTGAGCATGAAGAAATAGGGCACGGCCACACGCGCAAGCACGCGGGTGAGGAAAAAATCCGCCTCCGCGTTCACATCGCTGAGCGGGGCCGTGTGGATGGTGATGACCAGCAGCGCCGCCGCAAGGCGGCAGACGTCCAGCACGGGGCGTGCACTCTGTTTCATGCGCCGCACCCCCAGGCTGCGGCCTGCCACACCGTGGCGATAAAGCCGCCCGCATTGTCGCCGGACACCTGCACGCATCCGTCCGGCAGGCGGGCCTGCCCGCCTTCACAGGGCACATAAAGCACCTGCGCCACGCGCCCGCCCGCAAGCCGGCACTGCTGGGGGCCCATTTCGCGCAGGAAAATAGAATATTCCTCCAGGCACAGGCCGTTCTGCTCCATCAGCTGCGCATGCGGCGCCCCCACATAGCGGAAATGCCACGGCTCGCACGCGATGCCCGTGAGTTCCGTCTTTTCCCGGCTGTAACGCTGAATGAAGCCGTATTTCGCCGCCAGGGCGCGGAACCTGCCGCATGCGCCGTCGTACGGCAGATGCGGGCGGATGAAATCGATGTGCGCCGCCGCGCGCGCAAGGTCTATGGCAAGGCCTGTCTCATGCTCGCTGCAGCCGGGCTTCGCCACAAATTGTTTTGTAAACGCCTCGCCCTCTTTGCGCATGGCATCGTCCCAGATGCTCTGCTGCTGCGCGCACGGGCGCCAGCCGGAAACGGGCACAATCTTCCCGGATGCGCCGGCTGCGCGCACACACTCGGCCAGCAGGGCCGCGGCCGTCTTTTCCATCAGCACGTCTTCCGCGCCCAGCGCAGGCGAAAGGGCCGGCACGCCGCCCCTGTATGGATGCCGGGCGTTCACCAGCACCAGCGGGCCGCGACAGGTATCTGCAACAGAAAGAGAAATACAGTTCATTTTTGCACCCCCAGCTCCACCAGCTTTTCCACAAGCCTGTCAAACGGCAGGCCCGCGGCGCGCATCATGCCGGGGTAGCGGCTGTGCGCCGTAAAGCCGGGAATGGTGTTCACCTCGTTGAACACCACTTTGCCCTGCGGGGTAAGGAAAAGGTCTACCCGCGCGAACACCCGGCAGCCCAGCGCACGGTATACCGTCTGCGCCGCCGCCTTGATGCGCACGGCGTCGCTTTCGCTGATGCGCGCCGGGCAGTGGATGCGCGAGGTTTTCAGCGTATACTTTTCTTCGTAGTTGAAAAAGCCGCCGGATAGCTCTATCTCGTCCACCTCGCCCACGAACAGCTCGCCGTTGCCCATCACCGCGCAGCCCACCTCGAAGCCGGGCACAGCCTCCTCCAAAAGCACCTGCCCGTCATGCCGGAACGCTTCTTCCACCGCCCCGGCAAGCTGCTGCGGGCGTTCTACCTTCGTAATGCCGAAGGAAGAGCCCGCGCACACGGGCTTTACAAACAGCGGGTACCCCAAAAGCTGCGCCGCATTCTCCACCGCCGCGCGCGATGCGCGCCTTGCAAACACGGCGCTGCGCGGCACCTCCACCCCGGCCAGTGCGGCAAGCTTGTGTGCTTTGTCCTTGTCCATGCACAGGGCGCTTGCCAGGGTGCCGCAGCCTATAATGGGCACGCCCGCCATTTCCAGCATGCCCTGCACGGTGCCGTCCTCGCCGTTTTTGCCGTGCAAAATGGGAAACGCCGCGTCAAAGCGGTAGCGCATTTCATGCTGGCCGCGCACCACCAGGGTGGGCTCGCCCCTGTCCGGGCACAGCATGCAGGGCGTGCAGTACACCTCGCGCGTGTGCCATGTGCCGTCTGTGATGTGCTCGAAGGGGCCCGTGTAGTACAGCCATCTGCCCTCTTTTGTAATGCCCACCGTCAGCGGCGAAAGGCGCCGGGCGTCCATGTGCGAAAGCACCGCCCCGGCAGACTGCAAAGATATCTCGTATTCTGTGGAGCAGCCCCCAAACAGCACTGCAATGCGAAGCTTTTCCATCTTTTTGCCTTCCTTTCCTCCGGGCATGAAAAGCGCCCTGTTCTTGACACCTTTATGGTACCAGAACAGGGCGTTTCGTTTTTTTCTTTTGCCTTGCGGAAGGCTTGCAGCCTGTTTGCGAAAACCTTACGATTTTCTTACGGCGTGCCGGCGGGCGGCAGCGTCACGGTAAATTCCACTTTATTGTCTGCGCTGGCCGCCGAAATAGCGCCGCCGTGCTGCTCTACAATCTGCTTTGCAATGGCAAGGCCGAGCCCGGCGCCGCCGGTGCTTGTGCCGCGGGCGGAATCCAGCCGGAAGAACTGCTCAAACACACGCGCCAGCTTTTCGGGCGGTATGGTGCGCCCCTCGTTTTCAAAGCGCAGGGCTATGCCCTGCGGCCCCGATGTTCCCCGGATATGCACCGCTGTATTTTCAAAGCTGTACAGCATGGCGTTGCGCAGAAGGTTGTCAAACACGCGCGCCATTTTATCGGCGTCGCATTCATAGGGCATGGCCTGCGGCAGCTCCACCTCGCAGGAAAGCCCTTTCTGCGCCAGCGCAGGCTCGAATTCGCTGGCCACCTGGCGCAGCATCAAAGCAAGGTCCACCGGGGCCTTCTCCAGCTCCATATGCGAGAGGTTAAAGCGCGTTATCTCAAAGAATTCATTGGTCAGGTCTTCCAGGCGCAGGGCCTTTTCCAGCGCAATGTTCGTATAGCGTGCACGCATTTCGGGGGAAAGCTGCGGCTCATCGCGCAGAAGCGTCAAATAGCCTATTACGCTCGTCAGCGGCGTTTTCAAATCGTGCGCAAGGTACACAATCAAATCGTTTTTGCGCTGCTCGGCCTCTTTGGCTGCCGCGGCCTCGCGCAAAGCGCGCTGCTTTGCCAGGTTCATATCGTCTTCAATGTCTTTCAATGCGCCCGGCAGGCGCACCATTTCATCGTGCGGCTGCGCCAGAAGCTTGGCCGCCGAGACAATTTCGTCCAGATAGCGCAGAGGCTTGCCGAGAAAATGATAGCTGATGGCCACCCAGCCTCCCAAAAGGGGGCAAAAGTAGAACACCGGCAGAAAGCTTTTTACAACCTGAAGAAACTGATACATGGGGTCCCACGGCTGCCAGACAAAGCTGGTGCATATAATCCACGCCAGCAGGCACAGCCCGCTGAAGGCGACAAGCCAGCCCGCCAAAGCCAGAAGGAACTGCACCAGCAGCCTGCGGCTGAGCTGGCTGTGATAGCGCGCGCCCGAATATTTTCTACTGCTCAATGGTGTACCCCACCCCCCACACAGTTTTGATGAACTTCGGCTTTTTGCTTTGCTCGTGCAGCTTTTCGCGCAGGCGTGCAATGTGGCTCATCACCGTGTTGTTCGAATCAAAATATTTTTCGCCCCACACAGCCTCGAACAGCTCTTCGCTGGAGACAACGCGCCCGCGCCGCTCG
Source organism: Oscillospiraceae bacterium (assembly GCA_018380115.1). Lineage (GTDB taxonomy): Bacteria > Bacillota > Clostridia > Oscillospirales > Ruminococcaceae > Ruthenibacterium. The sequence goes on from JAGZUF010000003.1 coordinate 97,107, forward strand.
CACAGATACCACAGGATAGAAAACTCCAGCGGCGTGAGGCCCACCTCCTGCCCGTACAGCGTGCACTTGTGCGTGGCCTTTGAAATGAACAGGCCGTTCACCTCATGCTCTGCAGCGGGCTGGGCGGGCGCGGCCTCCTGTTTTGCATTATAGCGGGTGTAGCGGCGAAGCTGCGTTTTTACACGCGCCACCAGCTCCAGCGGGTTGAAGGGCTTGGTGATGTAGTCGTCCGCGCCCAGAGTAAGGCCCATAATCTTATCCATATCCTCCACCTTGGCCGTCAGCATGATAATGGGCCACAGGTGCGTTTTTCGAAGTGCCTGGCACAGCGTGAAGCCGTCCATATCCGGCAGCATCACATCCAGAATCGCCATATCAAGCGAAGTGCTCTCCGCACAGGCCAGCGCATCCGCCGCACAGTAGAATTTATGCACAGCATACCCCTCGTTGCGCAGATATACCTCCACCAGGTCTGCAATGGCGGCCTCGTCGTCCACCACCATGATATGTTCTGCCAAAGGCGCTCTCCCCCAATTTCATTGCTTGTATCCGCCTTAGTATACCGCATATGGGCGCGGTGTGTCAAAATGGGAAACCGGGCGGGCCCGTCAGATGCGGGCCGCCCGGTTTGCGGCTATTGCTTATCCAGCTTATCCAGCACGCGCAGAAGCTCGTCTATTTTTGCCTCCACGTCGCCGCCCGTCTCGAGGGCGTCGCGCACACAGCCGCGCAGGTGCGCCTTCAGTATCTCTTTATTCACCTTGGACAGCACAGACTGCGTGGCGAGTATCTGGTTCGAAATGTCCATGCAGTAGCGGTCTGCCTCCACCATGGCAAGGATGCCGTCCAACTGGCCGCGCGCTGTTTTCAGCAGGCGCGTCACGGTTTGCTTATCGGCCCGCATGGAGCTTCACTCCACGGCCGTGACCGTATACCCGGCCTCTTCCACCGCATCCTTCAGCGCCTGTGCAGGCACATCGCCCGCCAGGGTGCAAACGGCGTTTTTCTTTTCCAGGTCCACCACGGGCGTCACGCCCTCAATAGCGCTCAGCGCCTTTGTCACATGGGCCACACAGTGCTGGCACATCATGCCTTCAATGGACAGCGTAACAGTTTTCATAACTCTTTCCTCCGATTTCTGCTGTATTTCATCTATCGTCTGGGGCTGTGCCGCTGCTGCAGCGGCCCCGGCAGACCGTCTTTTGGCCTTATAGGCATCAAAGCGTTTCAGGCGCAGCGCATTTGACACCACGAATACGCTGGAAAGGCTCATGGCCGCCGCGCCGAACATGGGGCTCAGCTTCCAGCCCAACGCGCTGTAGAATACGCCTGCGGCCAGCGGAATGCCCAGCGTGTTGTAGAAAAAGGCCCAGAACAGATTTTCTTTTATGTTGCGAATAACCGCCTTGGAAAGGCGGATAGCCGCAGGCACATCGCGCAAATCGTTTTTCATCAGCACCACATCGGCGCTTTCAATGGCAACGTCCGTGCCCGCCCCAATGGCCATGCCGACGTCCGCGCCCGCCAGGGCCGGCGCGTCGTTCACACCGTCGCCCACCATGGCCACTACCCGGCCTTGGCTGCGCAGCGCCGCCACATGGCGCGCCTTGTCCTGCGGAAGCACCTGGGCAACGACATGCGCAATGCCCAGCTTTTTCTGAATGGCAGCAGCCGTGCGCGCATTATCGCCTGTGAGCATCGTCACTTCAATGCCCATGGCCTGCAGTTCGCGCACCGCCTCCACACTGGTTTCCTTCAGGGTATCTGCCACAGCCACAATGCCTGCAAAGGCGCCGCCCTCTGCAAACAACAGCGGCGTTTTGCCGTCCTCTGAAAGCACGTCGGCCTTCTGCCGCCATTCTGCTGTCAGCTCTATGCCGGCCTCTGCCAGCAGGGCGGCATTGCCCGCAAGGCAAGCCCTGCCCGCAAGGTTCGCCTGCACACCCTTGCCGAACACCGCCTCAAAGCCCTCCACAGGCGCAGGCTGCACGCCCCTTTGCTTTGCATAGGCCAGCACGGCCCCGGCCAGGGGATGCTCGCTGGGCTTTTCTAGGCTGGCGGCCAGGCGTGTCAGGGCCGCCTCGTCAAACCCCTGCGCTGGCAGAACATCCGTCACCACCGGCTTGCCGTTGGTGAGGGTGCCTGTCTTATCCAGCACCACGGCGTTCACCGAATGGGCGGTTTCCAGTGCCTCGCCGGATTTGATGAGAATGCCGTTTTCAGCCCCTTTGCCGGTGCCCACCATGATAGCCACCGGCGTGGCAAGGCCCAGTGCACAGGGGCATGACACCACCAGCACGGCAATGCCGATGGAAAGGGCAAACTCTGCCGTCTGCCCCACGGCCAGCCAAATGACTGTTGCAGCCAGCGCAATGCCTATCACTACAGGCACGAACACCCCGGCTATCTTGTCTGCCAGCTTGGCAATGGGGGCTTTGCTGGCGCTTGCCTCTTCTACAAGGCGGATAATTTGAGAAAGCGTGGTATCCTGGCCTACCTTTGTGGCGCGGAAACGGAACGAGCCCGTGGTGTTGATGCTGGCCGAAAGCACCGTGCTGCCCGGGCTTTTTTCCACCGGGATGCTTTCGCCCGTGATGGCTGCCTCGTCCACGCTGGTTGCGCCTTCCACCACCACGCCGTCCACGGGGATACTCTGGCCCGGCTTCACTGCAATGATATCGCCCGCCTGCACCTGCTCTACAGGCACGGTGTGCTCTTCGCCGCCGCGCACGACAGTAGCGGTTTTGGGTGCAAGGCCAATGAGCTTTTCAATGGCCTCGCTGGTCTTGCCTTTACTTTTGGCCTCCAGATATTTGCCCAGCGTAATAAGCGCCAAAATCATGGCGGCAGATTCAAAATATAAGTCCATATGGTACTGGTGTGCCAGCGCCATGTCACCCGTGCCCAAGCCGTACCCAATGCGCATGATGGCAAAAATGCCATAGGCAAAGGCAGCCGTAGAGCCAATGGCGATCAGGCTGTCCATATTGGGGCTGAGATGGAACAGGGTTTTGAAGCCCACCTGATAATACTTGCGGTTCACATAGGCAATGGGCAGGGCCAGAAGGAACTGCACCATTCCGAACGCCACGCCATTTTCAATGCCGGTAAGAAAGCCGGGCAGCGGCAGGCCCGCCATGCTGCCCATGGAAACGTACATCAGCGGCACCAGAAAAACAAATGAAACGATAAGGCGTTTTTTCATATCCGCCATCTGCTGCACCGCGGGGCTTGCCTTTTTCTGCACCGGCACAGCCTGTGCAGCCGAGCCCTGCCCGGCGGGGCTGGCGCCATAACCGGCCTTTTCCACTGCGGCCGTAATGGCCTGCGGCGAAAGCGAAGCGTCCGCTTCCACCACCATGCTGTTCGTCAAAAGGTTTACCGTAACATCCTGCACGCCGGCCACCTTGCGCACAGCCTTTTCCACATGAGCCGAGCAGGCAGAGCACGTCATGCCCGTCACGTCATATTTCTGTTTGGGCATATTTATCCCTCCTCATATAGCCCCCACCCCCAGGGGGGTGTATGCTTTTAGTATACCTCAAAGCTCCAGTTTGTCAAGAGGCTTTTGCGGCCCTCAGCCGGGCAAGCTGTGACCATCGGCTAAAACGGCGGCCTGCGCCGGCCCCACAAGGGCCTGCCGGCGGCATGAGTCTCAAGTGCGCTGAATTTTATTATCCCGCCCGCATCATTGCACCCCAACCAGCAAGCGGGCCGCCTCTGTTCCAGCGCTTTTCGGCCCTGCCAGCCGACTGCCGGCATCCCTCTTCATTCCACATTTGAACCAAAAATTTTACAGGACATCTCCACCGGGCCAGCCTACGGCTTCCCTGCACAGTCAGGCCCCCGGCTAAGCAGGAATTCCCGTGTGAACCATGGAAAGGGGCTCACGCCAGCAGGCCTTTCAGAAGGCACGGAGCAGGCTCCGCCTCCCGCATCACTTGCGCGTCAGCCCGGAAACAGGCATTGATTTTTCAGGCTAACCCTTTGCATAACTGCCAAGCTGCTTTTCGTTTTCCGCTTCGCACAAAGTTTGAAGCAAAAGCTTTTTTGCCCTCCCGGCAGAGCCGGGAGCTCTTTCCTCCAAAGACAGCAAAAGAAAACCACCCCTGTAAAAGTATATCTTTACAAGGGTGGTTCTTTTCAGGCCGGTTTATTCCTGCACAGGGGCCGCCTGCGGTGCCTGTGCCTCTGGCTGCGGCGCATGCTACGCCTGCGCGCCCTGTGCCACCTGGGCGCGGAAAGCCGCATTGTCTTTCTTAGCCAACGCCGCCAGCTGGGCGGAATAACCCGTCAGCACATGCGGGAACTTCTGAAATATCATATGCAGCGTACCCTGCACGGCATCCTGGTTTTTCATGGGCAGTTCCCAGCTTCGGCCGTCCAAAGCCCAAAGGCGCATACCAAAGGATTTGCCGGTGGGGATAAAATTCACACGGTGCTGTGTGGTTATTTGATACGCCCACGCCACGTCCGACGTGCGCAGCAGCTGCGTTTTCGCACCCGTGTGGAACATAGTGAAGGCTTCACCCATGCGCAGCCCGTTCACAGGCTGTGTATCGTGATAAAACGCCTCTACACGCTCCAGCGCCATGTCCTTGTCCCCAGTATCGGCGCAGAACTGCAGCAGGGCCTTCTGATAGCTGCCGCTCAGCGCGCGTATAAGAAACCAGATGCACGCACCCAGAGCCGCAAGCCCCCCTGCCAGCGCCAGCCACAGGGACGTGGGGGTATGGCCGTACACCTTGTTCACTTTCAGCACCAGCGCCGGGAACTGCCCCTGATATTCGGCCGCAATATAATCGTAGCCGATAGCCTCATGATAAAACTGAGCCGTCTCATCGTCCATCGCTTCAATGGTGCCCTTTACGCTGAGCACAGTGAACGGTGCCGCGCCGCCGCTGTAATACGCGTTTATCTCCTCCACAAGCTGCCCCACATCGGCCAGCGTCTCTTTCGGAAACGCCACGCCGATGCACAGCGTATCGGACACCGCCAGAACATATTCTTCTTCAATAACCTCGTCCGGCTTTCCACCGCCGCTTCGCGTGGTTTGCGCATAGCCGGTTATCAAATCACTGATGTCCGTTTTTACATAGCTGCCTTCCAGTTCTTCAACCGAAAGGCTGCCCAGCTCTTTTGCGCCGCCCAACATAGCGAACACGCCCGGCAGGGCATACACAAAGCACCCCGCGGCCACCACGGCCCAAAGCACCACCCAGACCAGCACCTTCTTAAGGCTTTCCTTTTTCAACTCATTCAGCATAGCATTTCCTCTTTCACACGCATTTTGGCCTTCCGCCACTTTGATTATATCAGGCCACAGCCCAAAAATGAACACTTCGCATGAAATTATTTTACAATTTTACACGTTTTTGTTCTTCATGCGCAAACAAAAAGGGGCACCGGCTTTTGCCGGGCCCCTTTCTGCACAGGCGCGAAAGAAAATGCCTGCATGCTTTTATTCACCTGCGCCTGCTCGTTTTTCCCAGCAGAAACAGTGCGGCCAGCACCAGGCCCGTCAGGGCCGCCGCGGCCTTGAAAAAGTGCTTCATAATCGTTCCCCTTTCTTATGATGCGCGCACAAGGCGGTAATAGCTTCGGGAGGTCAGCTTATAAACCAGCAGATAGGCCAGCGAGAACACGGCAAAAATGCACACACAGCATATGGCGAAAAGGGCCCGGTTTGTCATGGAGAACACCGTGAGAATGTTTGCAACAATGTTGAAAGCGAACAGCATGTGCACGGCGGCCATCAAAAGCGGCAGGAAGAACACCAGCAATATCTGTTTATTGATGGTGCTTCTTACCTCCTGCCTGCTCATGCCCACGTTCTGTAAAATTACAAAGCGGTCGTGGTCATCGTAGCCCTCGCTGATCTGCTTATAGTAAATGATGAGCACGGTTGCCATCATGAACATAAGGCCAAGGTAAAGCCCCAAGAACAAAAAGCTGCCGTACAGGCCGTACCAGCTTTCATCCGCCGCAGCCCGCGAATTGACATTGAAGGGCATGCCCTCCGGCGTGTTGGTGACAAGGCTTTGGCAGGCGCGCTGCTGCTGCGCGGGGCTGCCGGAGACATTCAAAAACAGGTTCACCTTCGGCGCGCCTGCCTCCTTGCCTGTAAATTCCTGCATCATACCGGCGGCCTGCTCGTAGGACGAAACCACCATGATATATGCGCCATAGCTGGAATAGAACTGCTCTACCTCCTCCGGAAGCCCTTCCAGCGGGCACACAGCCAGCGTGTGCCCGGCAAACGTTACGGTTTGGGGCAGCGTGCTTTTGCCTGTGCACCACAGTAGGGCCTCGTCCTCCGCAAGCACCTGGCTGGCGCCGAAGGCGCGGTTATAATCCTCCACGCCCAATAACTGCACGGTATTAAGCGAGGCGTTGTCCTCCCGAAGCACGCCGTTCTCATCCATGGATACCGCGTTGCCGGAGCTGCATGTGCGCCAGGCGTACTGCTGCTCCACGCGTGAGCCGCTTTGCTGCACGGCGCTTTCCACCGCCTGATAGACATCTTCCAGGTTCTGGCCGCCCTCCAGCGTTACCGAGCCGCGGATATCTGTGGGATACAGGGTACGAAGCGTGTCGCTTTGCCCTGTGTAAAGGCATACCGTTGTGGACACCGTCACCAGCACCATGGTGAACAGGATACAGATGGCGGCCAGCCCGGCCGCGTTCTGCTTCATGCGGTATATCATGCCGGAAACGCTGATGAAATGCCCCGGCTGGTAATAGAAATTTTTGCGCCTGCGCAGCCATTTCAAAAACGCAATGCTGCCAGCCGTGAACAGGCAGAATGTGCCCAGAATGACACACAGCACTGCGGCAAAAAACAGAAGCAGCGCGTTCAGAGGCTGGCTTACCGTCACAGCCGTATAATAGCCCCAGCCCAGGCTGAGCACGCCCACCACGGCCAGCAGCCAGGAGGCGCGCGGCTCTTTTTCGCCCATGCTGCCGCCGCGCAGCAGCTCTACCGGCTTCGCTAGGCGCACATGGTACAGGTTGTAGGCCAGCGTGCACAGAAAGATAGCGCCGAACAGCACCGCCGTAATCAGCATGGCGGCGGGCTCTATGCCAAAGGCGATAGGGGTGGAAATATCCATCATATACAGAAGGCCCAGAAACAGAAGCTTTGAGAGCAGCATGCCCGCGCCCAAGCCCAGCACAAGGCAGATAACGGCTGTATACAGCGTCTCCCACAAAAGCATGGCGGCAATGTGCCCCCGTTCCATGCCAAGCACACAGTAAAGGCCCAGTTCTTTTTTTCGGCGCTTGATGAGAAAGCTGTTCGTCCAGAAAATAAGCGCCACGCAGAAGATGCCCACAATGCCTGTGCCTAAAAAGAAGATGGTAAGGGCAATGGCCGCGCCCGGCACCTGCGCCAAGCCGCCGTTCAGGGTGATGGACTGCATGATATAATACATCGCCACGCTTACGCTGCACGTAAGAAGGTAAGGGAAATATGTGGTGCGGTTATTTTTCAGGTTCTGCCAAGCAAGTTTCGGATACAGCATGCTTTTCATACGGCATCGCCCCCTGCACTGAGCAGCATCAGCGTGTCGCTGATCTTGCCGAAAAATTCGCCCGGCGCGGCTGTGCCGCGGTACAATTCATGGAATACCACGCCGTCCTTAATAAACAGCACGCGCTTTGCGCAGCTTGCGGCCCTTGTAGAGTGCGTCACCATCAGAATGGTCTGACCTGCCTCGTTCACCTGACTGAAGGTCTCCAGCAGGCGGGCGCTTGCCTTGGAATCCAGCGCGCCTGTGGGCTCGTCTGCCAGAACGATGGCCGGGCGCGTAATCAGCGCGCGGGCCACCGCGGCGCGCTGCTTCTGCCCGCCGGACACCTCATACGGGTATTTTTCCAAAAGCTGCGTGATGCCCAGCACGTCGCTCACCGCCTTCAGACGGGGCACCATGTCGTCATAGCGCATATGGGAGAGCACCAGCGGCAGCAGGATATTATCTTTCAGCGAAAAGGTGTCCAGCAGGTTAAAATCCTGAAACACAAAACCAAGGCGCTGGCGGCGGAAGGCGGAAAGCTGCTTATCCGGCACATCGGCCAGGTTCTGCCCGTTCAGGCGCACCGCACCCTGCGTAGGCCTGTCCAGTGTGGCAAGGATATTCAAAAGCGTTGTTTTGCCGCTGCCGCTTTCACCCATGATGGCCACGAACTCCCCTGCCTGCACGGAAAAGGAAACGTCGCTCAGCGCCTGCACCTGGTGCGCGCCAAAGCGTGTGGTGTATATCTTTTTCAGATGCTCTACCTGCAGCAAAGCCATATTCTCTATCCCCTTTTCTCTGCGCCCGCGCCTGCCTTATGTGACAGGGCAGGGCGCCTGTTCTGCTTTTTATGATACCCGCATATAGGCTGCAGTGCCATAGCGTGCGCTTACATCTGCCCGCAGCGGGCTTACGCTTTTGTAAGCATGCTGCCGGCAACCACAAACAGACGAAAAATGCCGCAGCGGCACACATGTGCGTGCCGCTGCGGCCATCTGCAGAAAAAGAGGTCACTCCACCACAAGCGGCACCTGCGGAAACGTAAGCACAGCGCGTGTACCACTGCCTTTTTCCGATTCCAGCCGCAGCACATGGCCCAGCCTTTGCGTAATCTGCCGACACAGGTACAGCCCAAGGCCTGAGCTGTGCCGCTCGCCGCGCCCATTCAGCCCGGTGAAGCCGCGCTCGAACACGCGGGGCAGCTCGTCCGGCGAGATGCCGATGCCGCTGTCCTCCACCACCAGCGCGCCGTCCTGCGCGTATACCTTTACAAAGCCGCGCCGGGTATATTTTACAGCATTTGTCAAAAGCTGCTCCAGCACAAGGCCCAGCCATTTTGTGTCAGAGACGGCCTGTATGCCTGTGGGCTGTACCTCCAGCCTCACCTGCTGTTTGCCTGCAAACAGCGGCTGTACGCGGCGTACAGCCGCCTGCACCGCCGCATCCACATCCACCTTCTGGGCATACAGGTCTTTTGTCATGCTGGCCATCCGCTGGTAGCTCATCACCATATCCACATACTGCTGCGTCTGAAACAATTCACTGAGGAACATGCGCTGCGAGGGGAACTCTTCCTCCTGCGCCAGAAGCTGCATAGCCGCTAGCGGCGTTTTGATCTGATGCGCCCACAGGGTGTAATATTCCTGCGCGTCCCGTCGGGCCGCCTCGCTGCGCTCTACCGCGCTGCGGCGCGCGGCATCCACTGCGCGCACAAGGGCCTGCCAATCCTCATCCAGAAGGCCGCGCGGCGCTGGCAGCTCCTCCAGCGCTGTGCCGCTTTGGCGCAGCAGCACCTGCAGCGCGTTGTGCACGGCGCGGTAGCGGTATAGCCCGGCGGCAAAGGCCAGGGCCGCGCCCGTGCTCAGCATCAGCGATGTATACACGGCCAGCTCGCGCGGGGCATGGTACAGCTCTGTAATAAGAAATAAAAAGGCGACGGCCGCCGCCAGAAGGCAGGCCGCCGCCCGTTTTTCATGCAGGTAGGCAAAGGCTAGCTTACATTCCTTGTTCATGTCTGCTCCTCCACAAGATAACCCACGCCCTTCTGCGTGCGCACAAGCCCGCCCAGGCCTATCTCTTCCAAATGGCTGCGCAGGCGCGCCACATTCACCGTAAGGGTGTTGTCGTCCAAAAATGCGTCCTGCCCCCAAAGCGCACTGATGAGCGTGTCGCGGGTGACGATTTCACCCTTGTGCTCGAACAGCATCTGCAAAATGCGAAATTCGTTTTTGGTCAGCTCCAGCTTTTTGCCTTCATAATGCAGGCAGGCGCTTTTCAGGTCCAGCATGGCGCCGCCCACGGCAAGGGCCGCGCCGCTCTGCGCCCCGAACGAGTAGGTGCGCCGCAAAAGGGCCTCTACCTTTGCCACCGCCACAGACAAATCGAACGGCTTTGTTATAAAATCATCCGCCCCCATGCTGAGAGCCATAACGATGTTGAGGTTTTCGCCGGCGGCAGAAAGGAACAGCACAGGCACCTTGCTTATCTTTCGTATTTCCGCGCACCAGTGGTAGCCGTCAAAAAACGGAAGAGAAATATCCATCATCACCAGATGCGGTTCAAAGTGCAGAAATTCCTCTATCACGTTTTCAAAGTCTTCTGTACGGCGCACCTCATAGCCCCATTTTTCAAGCGTGCGCTGCAGCACGCCCGCAATGGCGTCATCGTCTTCTACCACCATAATCCTGTACATAACCACATCGCCCCCTATTCCTATAAACGCGCGCCGCCCGCCGGATTCTTCAGGCGGCGGAAATGATACAGAAAAAGGCAGGCCTGACGGCCTGCCTTCTTTGGCTCCCCCGGCTGGGGTGCGCTCAAAAAATTCTGTAATGGCAGTCTCGGCATCAGCCAGCTTGCACCAGACCACCACATGACCGTCATGCGGGCCATCCTCAAAAAGTTCTGCACGGGCCACAAGGCGCTGCAGGATTTGCGCCTTGAGCTCTTCGTCCTTTTTCGCTCCCTCACGGAAGCAGTACAGCCAAGCGGCAACATCTTCCGCGCGGACGGTTTCTTTTTCTTTTGCTTCGGCATCCTCTATGCGCTGCTGGATGCCTGTGCGCCGCCGCTCTGCATCGATAAGCATATCCCTCGTTGTGTCCGTAATGATGCCGGCAGCAATGGCACGGCTGATGTTGTTGATTTCTGTATTCACCGCGGCCAGCTCATCCAGCAGGCGCAACTTTTCGGCGCCCGTTGTTGCCGTTTCAGCCGATAGCTTTTCGGCCTGCAAGGCGATGCGGGCGATGTTCTCATCGGTGAGAGTACCTATTACTGCACGGAAGACGGCATCCTCAACAATCTCTTTGCGCACCAATTTCTGCTTGCAGCTGTGGTTTTTCAGACGATTGTCGCACCGATAATAACGATATACATTTTTCACCCCATGTGACATGGCCCCATAAGCGATTGCCCCATACATTGGAGCACCACAGAGGCCGCAGAAAAGACGGGGCGTGAGATAGTATTCTTCCAGCGCGCGGGCACGCTGCGGCATATGCTTTCCATCCAACTTGGCGTTTATGCGGCGCCAAAGGTCTGGCTCCACCGCGGCGGGGAAAATCCCCTCTTTCAGTATCTCATCCTTAAAACGAAACACCCCCATCAGGCGCACGTTTCGGAATGATGCGCTCAACGTAGTGGGGTTCCACTTATGCCCCTGCCGTGTTTTGTAGCCTGCCGCATTGATATACTCGCAGCACTGACGCAACGTGGCCCCCTCATCATACATTACCGCGGCTTGTCGCATAACGCGCGCAGCGGGCTCATTGAGCACAATTTTTTTGTTGGTGTCTGCCATTAGCCACATGGGCAGAGAGCCTGGCGTGCGATAATCTGCAGCCGCATCACGCATGCCGCGCTTTGTGTCTTCACTTACACCCAGCGAATACACCTCGGCGTCAGCGCCGTAGATGGCGCGCATATAAACCCCACCGCTGCCCTCTGGCACAACATCGTGCACGCTTTGCATGGTTACAGACACTTTACGCAGGTCTTCCATTGTGATGACCTGTTCTGTGAGATTACGAAAAAAGCGGTTGAATTTGTATACCACAATAGTGTCAAATTCGCCCCGCTTCGCATCTTCCAGCATGCGGCGGAACTCAGTGCGCTTAGTGCTGGTGCGTCCGGATTTGGCCCGGTCTATGTATGCGCGCACAACTTTCAAATCTTTCTTTTGACAGTATTCCTGAATTTCACGAAGCTGGCCCTCGATGGACAATTCCTGCTGTTTGTGAGAGGAATACCGGGCGTAGATGGCCGCCCTTGCCGTTTTGGGCACCTGATCTTCTGCCGGCTTCGCCCGTGCAATTTGCGTTTGTGCCAGCTCCAGCGCCAAACTCATAAAAAAACACCTCCGGGAGACTTGTAAAAGCCCGCCCGAAAGAGGTATAATGCAGTTGCTTGGGCTGCATTGTTCCTCTTTTGAACAAGCTGTCTATGTAAACCGCCTACGGTTGCCGCCGTGGGCGGTTTTTTTATTTCATATATGTTATGGCCGCATCGAACAACGCCAAGTATTTTTGGCTGATATGCCCAAAAATTTCTTTTGCCGTTTCCTCATTGTAAATGTGGCTTGTCAAGTTTCGGTCTTCCAGCAGGCTGAGCCAGCCGGATTCATCCGAAATGAGCCCAAACGCAAAGGCCTGCCGGATGGTAGCCTTCGGGCTGTTCAATTCGGTGTAGCCCTGGTCTATCAAGTATTCACGCATCGTTTTCCACGCCAGTTCTGTGCAAAACTCAAAACGCTGGATTACACCATCCCGGACGGATTCGAGCGCGGTTTTGTCGTAATCGGCCAGCGCCTCGCGCAGACGCGCCACAGCATCCACCAACTGCCGGTATTTTTCACTGAATTTGTTCATCAAGTCTATACCATCCCTTTCAATGTTTTGCAAAAACAAGGGGGCCATACCCGGCCGGATGTGGACAATGTCCAGCTTCAGCAGGGTGGGCAGTTCCTCGCAGGCAGCCCCAAAAGCGCCGCGCTGAGATTCCGGCATGCCGTACACGGCCAGGTCAATATCACTTGCCGGCCGGTTGTCTCCGCGCGCGCGAGAGCCAAACAGCACTAGCTTCTGCGCGCCGTAACGGCGGCCCAGCGCAACGATGCTGTGGTACAGATTTTTTATATCGTGTTCCGGCATTTTGTGTCCTACCCTTCATTCATTTCAATCCACGTCCCCCGTGAGGGGAGCTGGCAAACGAAAAGCGAGGCTTGCCTTTCAGCAAACCCCGCTTTTTACAGGTGAGCAATATTCTACGCCATGCGGCACCCCGTCACTCGCGGAGGCTAAACATACACGTTCGTCATATTCTGGCCGTGACGACCGGCAGCATCTCTGCCTACCTGTATTATTTGCGGTTTTGCTGTTTTTGGCAAGTGTCTGGATAATTTATCCTCAGATTTTATATTTAGTCCTCTTCATCGCAATCTTCTTCGAACGATTCTTCTAAAATATCCTTCTCTACAACCCTATCAATAGAAAGGCTCTGCCTATATTGTTCTGCCAAAACTGTTCTACGGAATTCGGCCGTTGGCGCAATCTCTTCCACCAATTCTTCCAGCTCATCAAGAGAAACATGGAAAAACTCTTTGCGCAGATTGACTTTATTGACACGCTTATCATTGAGAATGTGATGCAGATTTGTTTCAAGCGAAACTGCATCATTTGAAAAAATCATCGAGTGCACATCAAACGGGAAAGGAACACTGGCACTACTCAATTCATTCACACGTTCCATAGGGTCTAACCTGCGGGTCATTCCAATCTTAAACACATCTTCTCCGAAAGAACCAATATTACTAATAACATAAACGTTGCCGGCCTTGCCATTTTGCAAGTTTATAATTTTATCCTTTTGCTCGCTAACAGCCGCCAGTTGCCTTTGCAATTCTTCCACACGGATTTGTAATTGAGCGAGTTTTTCGGCATCTTCGCAGTGTGCCATTTGCTCATTAAGTTGGCCTATCTGCTCATGAAATTTACTTTCTTCTTTTTCAATCTGCGCTTTCTGCCGCTCTAACTCTCTTCGCTCCTCTGCTTCCTGCCGCATCTGCTCCCGAATGGCGCGCTGTTCTTCTTTAGCGCGTTCTTTTTTCACATAATACTCGTATTCAATACGAACTGCTTCACAAAAATAGTATTCTATCTCTCCAATAAATTTCCGCATTGTTGGAGCGATACTCTGATTTCCTTCAACGGCTATTGTAAAATACTTCTTTGTTACTTTCCGAACATTATCAAGAGCATCTTCCAGTTTGCCGAAGTGAAGCGCATATAAAATGTTTTGCAATTCCGCTTCCAAGGCGATGACCATAAGTTTATAGATAGTCATATTCGCCTTGGTTGTATATCTGCCTTGGTATTTTTCTAGGAGTGTCCGTATTTGCTTTTCATTTTCGCGATACCTTTTACGCAAATCTCGAACATTTAGGCACTGTAAATCAAGTTCGACGGTGGGGGTTATAAAATCCGTTACTTCATTCAGCAATTTGTGTGTTGCCTCATTGTCAGTGGCAAACTCGACCTCATCATACCAATCACAGGCATGCTGAATTGCTTTAAGCAATTCCCTTCCTTTTTGGGCTTTGCGAATTGCAGCCTGCGCAGCTTTTTCTCTTTTTTCTGCATCTGCTGCAGCTTCTTCCGCCTGTGCCTGTGCCTGGATTCTCGCTGTTTCCGCATTCTGCCGGCGTATTTCTACAGCCTGCAAATCCTTTTCCGCTTCCAAAAGCGCGGCTTCTTTTGCCTCTTTTTTTAATCGCTCGTATTCTTCCTGCTTATTTTCCAGTTTATTCTCTAACTCATGAACAGCCGCAGTAAGGTGGCTTTGTCTTTTTTCAATCGCGTCCAATGTCGCGCAATCTGAACACAATCCATTTTCATTTAATTTTCGAAACAGACCGCCTCTCCCGCAACGACTACACCTTGCCATTGAAACCTCTCCCCCTACTTGCTTTAGACTTTATAAATCCTTGCGAATTTGCACCACGCGGCCAAGCACACGGATGGGCACTTTTTTGGCATCGTAAATCTGCGGCTGGTGTTCCGGATTGTAGGATTTCGGCGTGAGGATTACCGTGCTGCCCTGGCGGTGCCAGTATTTCACGGTGGCATCATAGCCATTTACCAGCACAACGGCTATATCGTTTTCCTCCACCATATCCTGCTGACGCACCACGATAATATCGCCATCGTCCATGCCGGCGGCCGTCATGCTGTCACCATGTATGCGCAAACCAAAATATTTATGGCCGTCGTCGCGATCCAGCGGAATATAGCCCTCGATATTTTCTTCGGCATACATCGGCATGCCAGCGGCCACGCGGCCAAGCAGTGGAATCCGCTGCGCAGAAGGCCAAAATGGCACGGCTCCGATTTTAGTCAATTCCGAATCTTCATCCCAACCCATAACGTATTCGGGAGAAGAACCCAATGCAATCGCCATTTTCTCGAGACGGTCCAACGGTATTTTATCCGTTGTACCGCTGATATACCTTTGCAAAGCAGATTTCGGCAGATTGGTTTTTACCGCCAAATCTCCATATGACAATCCACTATCAGCAAACAATCGCTGCAAGCGTTTTGCTATATCATTCATGAGCTCTTCTCCTTCTTTTTATTGGTTTCATTATAGCATTGCCGTCCCAAAAATACAATATACAAAAACAAAAAAATTAAATTTCATCCCATTTTTGGATTGACATTTCGAAACATGTTATGCTATACTCATGTTGTCCTAAAAATGGGATAGAAAGGAATAGGAGGTGAACTCATGAATAAAAATCTCTTTCTGCAAAAACTCATTGCTGCCGGTTATACTCAAAAAAGCCTTGCCCAAGAAATCGGAATGGCTAAAAACACATTGTGCAATAAAATCAACGATAGAACGAAATTTAGCACAGATGAAGTAGTCTTAATTTGTGATATTCTGGGCATTAAAGACAACAGCGAAAAGGCTCAAATTTTTTTATCCAAAACGTCCTAAAAATGAGACAGATGTAATTTATCAAGCGAGGTGAACAACATGGGAACACTGGCCGTCGATGCCGCCCCGCGGGTGGAGACTGCCCCACTGTGCACCGCGGACATTACCGCGCTGGCGGAGGTAATCAACCGGCGCGGGCTGTATTCTGCGGCGCCGGAAAGCGAAAATTTCTACGCAAGCCCGGCCGGGCGGCGGATGGCAGGTATTCTTGCCGCGCTGCGCCGCCCGGCTGAGGAAAACACTGAACAGAAAGCGGGGTGAACACGATGAATGCAGTGCATGAAAAAATGGCACAGGCATACGAACTGACCTTGCAACTGGCGGAGCCCAAAAACCTGCAGGCCAAAGGCGCGGCCTTTTGCTACAGCAGTTACAAGGATGAGATGACGGTAAGCGTTGACGGGCGGCTGTACACTGTGCGCGGCGAGAACGGCGCGCATGACAAGGCCATGGCGGAATGCCTTACCGCACTGAAAAATGCTGTGGAGGTATCACAAAAATGAGCACAGAAAAGAAAGCGGGCGCCCGAGTGCTGGAACACTCGAACGCCCAGAGCGTCAAATCTTGGCCGATTGACGCTTTTATTTTACCCCGTACACGCCCGGCCGTCAAGCGCGCCCTGCGCGACACATTATGCGTGGCGCTTGCCTTGGCCGCCCTAGCCGCCCTAGACGGCGTTTTCAGCGCGGGCGGCGGTGTATATGCCTTTTTCCTTTTCGCGGCTTTTACAGCCCTTTCCGGGGCTGTGGCGCACACAGGAGGCAAGAGAACATGAACATCACCGCGCCAGAGCAATGGCAGGCAGAGCGCCTGCAGGGTATTGGAGCCAGCGAGGCCAGCGCCGTCATCGGGAAAAACCCCTGGATGTCCAATGTGGATTTGTGGCGCATCAAAACCGGCCGCAAGGCCGCCGAAGATATCAGCGACAAGGCGTGTGTGCAGTACGGGCATGATGCCGAGCCCCTCATCCGCGGGCTGTTTGCACTTGATTACAAAGACATCTACAAGGTGGAATACCGCGGGGCCTTTGATATGGTGCGCAGCGCACAGCACCCTTTTATTTTTGCCACACTGGACGGGCGGCTTACTGAGACAGCCACCGGGCGGCTGGGGGTGTATGAGGGCAAGACCACCGAAATCCTGCGCAGTATGCAGCGCGAAAAATGGCGCACGCCGGACGGGCGCCCCCGCCTACCGGACAACTACTATGTGCAGGTGCTGCATCAGCTGCTTGCCACGGGCTGGGAATTTGCCGTGCTGCATGCCCAGCTTAAAAGCACATGGGGCAACGAATTTGTGGCCACGCGGCGCACGTTTGTGATTGAGCGAGCCGAGGTGCAGGCAGACCTTGATTTTTTGTTAGAGCACGAGCTGCGGTTTTGGGAGTATGTGCAAAACGACCATGAGCCGCCGCGCATTATTGATTTTTAAATTTTGGAAGGAGAACAAGACTATGACAATCGACAAGCTGAACCATGCAAAGGCAATCGCCGCAGAAATTGACATGCTGGACGAGCAGATGCGCCGCCTTGGCAGCCTGCTGCGCAATGAGGAAAATGGCGCTATGCTCTCTTTGACACTGGTTAAAAAAGGCATCACGCTTTGCAGCGTGCGCATCGATAACCTGACGGAACGCGGGCTTGCCAATATGCTGGCGGGCATCATTGCAGACCTCAACGAGCAAAAACACGCACGCCAAAACGACTTGGCCTCGCTGTAAGTAAGGAGGATGCTATGCCAATGCCAGAAATTGTGAAAGTACGTTTCAAAAGCCGTTTCCAGCCGGGTGAATGGAGCCCACGGGAGTACAGCTATTATGCGGCGGTGCCGCTGAAAGTGGGCGACCTTGTAGTAGTGCCGTCCAAATACGGGGAAAGCGTTGCCAAGGTATCGCAGGTGCATGTGGATGAGCGCGAAGTGCGAGACTATCTGCATGTGATGCAGACGATTTCCACCCGCCCCATCGGACATGAAGATGACAGCACACGTTCAGGCCATGCCTGCGGAGCGTCCACGCAAATGCGGCTTTGATATGCCGCCTTGGAAAGGAGAACACACCATGGAGCTTATTGTGAAAAACCCCACCACGGCCGCCCCCCTGCCGGCTGTGGAGTGGAACTATCAGGAAATGCGGGCAGAATTGGAAAAAAAGCTGGCCGCCTACAAGGGCGCGGTATATACCGCAGCACAGATGCCGCAGGCAAAAAAAGACCGCGCAACCCTGAACAAAGTGCGCGACCAGCTGGACACCGCCCGCAAGGAGCTGCGCGCCTACTTTCTGGCCCCCTACAACGAATTTGAGGCCCAGATGAAAGAGCTGCTGGGACTTGTAGCCGAGGCTGTAGAGGGTATTGACGCACAGGTGAAGGCCGTGGAGCAAAAGGAAAAGGACGAGAAACAGGAGGCTATCCGCGACATTTATGTCGCATGGGGCAAAGAACTTTGCGAACTGGTGCCGCTGGAAAAAATACAAAACCCGCGCTGGCTCAACAAAACCTATACCCTCGCCGCCATCGAGGATGATGTAAAGACACAATTTGCGAAGGTGCGGAGCGCGCTGCACTCCATCGAGGGCGCCGTGGAGGCGGAATACCGCGACACGGTGCGCATGGTATACCTTGAATCTCTGGATTTGGGGCTTGCCCTGCAGAAAAAATCGGAGTTGGCAGAGCAAAAGAAAAAAATGGAGCGTGCCGCCGCTGAACGGCAGCTGCAGGCAATGCGGGAAATGGCCGCGGGCGGCCCTGCCCCGGCACCCGCTTCCTCCCCGGCACCCGTGCCCCAGCCCACGGCACAGCCCGCCCCTGCGGCGGCCCAGACAGAGCCGGAAACCATATGCCTTGACTTTCGGGTGTGGGCAACAAAAGTCCAGTTGCAGGCGCTGAAAGAATTTCTGCGCAACAACCAAATCAAATACGGCCGCGTGCCAAAGGAGGCTTAAACTATGGCAGTACAAAATTCTCTTACGCAGCGCAAGCCCACGTTTACAACATTCCTTTCGGGGGATGCTGTAAAGCGCAAAATCAATACCATCATCGGCGGCAAGGACGGCCAGCTTTTTATTACGGCTATCACCAGCGCCGTGAGCACCAACCCGGCATTGGCGGAGTGCGACAACTCTACCATACTTTCGGCGGCGCTGCTGGGCGCCAGCCTCAAGCTCTCCCCCTCCCCGCAGCTTGGGCAATATTACATAGTGCCTTATAACGACAAAAAACGAGGGTGCAAGGTAGCACAATTCCAGCTTGGTTACAAAGGATATATCCAGCTTGCCATTCGCAGCGGTCAATACAAAAAACTCAATGTGCTGCCCATCAAGCAAGGAGAATTGGTACATTTCGACCCGCTGAACGAGGAAATTGAGGTAAATCTCATCGACGATGAATTCGCACGAGAGAACGCCCCCACGGCAGGTTATTATGCCATGTTTGAGTACACAAACGGCTTCAAGAAGGGAATGTACTGGAGCCGCGAAAAGATGATGGCACATGCAGATAAATACAGCCCTGCATTCAGTGCAGAGAGCTATCAAAAATTACTGGACGGAGAAATTCCCGAAAAGGATATGTGGAAATATTCCTCATTTTGGTATCGCAACTTTGATGATATGGCATGCAAAACCATGTTGCGCCAGCTGATTAGCCGGTGGGGTGTCATGAGCATAGAGATGCAGCAGGCGCTCTCGATAGACGAGCATATCATTACCGAGGATGGCACCGCCGAACCCGCTTTTGTCGAGGATGCGCCGGAGCCCGGCAGCCCTATTGAGGCCACCGGGCAGGAAGTGCACACAACGCCACCGCCCGTAGAAACACCACCCGCTGAGGCAGAAAACAATATGGCCGATGATTTTTTTCAGGACTAACGAAAGGAGCTTCCAATGATTGAAAAAGACCTTTTTTACGACCAATATGAAAAGCTGCTCGGCATCTGCGACAAGAACAACCTTGTCGCAGATTTCAGCGCCGCGCAATACCCAATCATGCTTACGGTGCGCCCTGATACCAGCATGGAGGGCCAGATTTCCATGCTGGAAGATGATGTGGGGCACAACAACCGTGATTCTCGCATTCGCTTTGTCTTTGTGGATGGGCGCCTTGTAGTAAAGGTTTCCGATAATTTTACACTGACGGACACCCTGCTGAACAAGCTTAAAAACATTGCAAAAAAGCTGTATGTACAGCACCTTGCAGCCTTTTTCCGCGAGGCAAAGGAACGCTCCAAATTTGTGGAAACTGATGCGGAAATACAGACTCCGGACGTGCCTGGAACATCGGACGAAACGGAAATCATTGACGCGCTGTTCTCGGCTGACGATGAGGTGGACACAGACGGCGCAAGCATCGAAGAGAGCTGAACGGGAGGGCGCTCATTATGGCAGACGGAAAGCCATCCATTTTAATTTATCGCGACACGCTGCGGCTATTGCTTAACAGCTTCGGCCCCGAGGATTTTTATGCCATCATGGGCGCCCTTTCCGCACATGCCGAAGGGAAAAGAGTGCAAAAGCCTCAAAACCCCGCCGCAGAATTTGCCTATAACATGATTGCCCAGCAGCATGACCGTGACAGCGCCGCCTACGCGGAAAAGAGCAAAAAGCGTTCGGCGGCGGCCCGTAAACGCTGGGAAGCCAGTGGAAAAGTCGTTGAAAATGCGGAGCCTTGTGGACAACCCGTTGAAAACCACATGCAAAAGCATGCAAAAAATGCAAATGCAGATTTTGCACCTACGGATACGGTAACGGTTACGGATACGGTAACGGTTACGGATACGGTAACGGATATAGAAGACGATATTAACATATCGTCTTCTTCTGGCAAAGACGACGAAAGGCCGGTTGATGAAAAGCCCACGGAAAAGATTTACCGCACCTATCAGGAGCTTATCGGCAAATTTAACGATGAGGTGAAATACGGCCTGCTGGAAGCCTACGGGGCATTGGGATTTGACGGCACGATGAACGCCATTATGCGTGCATACGAAAACGGTGGCACAACCTGGAAGTATGTGCAGCGATGTATCAACAGCCAGCGGGAGGACCCCGGATGGCGTCCGGGAAGGATGAGATGATGGATTATCAATTCGACCGAGAGTTACAAGCGGAAATGAACAGACTGCTGCTGCGTGTGCACCGGGGAACACCCAGCCCGCAGCAGGAGCTTGGAAAGGACGATGAAAATGCCGATAAAAAATTACACCACCGTTGTGAGCGCCTACGAATCGCTGGGGCAGATTCAGGGCATGCTGGCCGCCCACGGGGCGAATAAAATCCTTGTGGAGTATGATGCCGGGGCCCCGGTGGGCGTCATGTTTTCACTTGTTGTTGATGGTCAAACGCAGGGCTTTTTGCTGCCGGCCAATGTTGATGGCGTCATGGCCGCTTTCCAGCGCCAAAAGGTCAAGGCCGATCGCGAGCAGGCCGAGCGTACGGCGTGGCGCAATATCCGAGACTGGGTAGCCGCACAAATGGCCTTTATTGAGAGCGGCGGCGCCGAGCTTGCGGAGACGTTCCTGCCCTACCTCACAGACGGCAAAGGCCGCACGTTGTATCAGGCGTTTAAGTGCGGGCAGCTGCTGCTTGGCGACGGCGGGGGGTGTCAAGCATGAGCTGGTATATTTTTTCCGTACCGGGAAAGCCGCAGGGCAAGGGCCGCCCGCGGGCAAGCGTTGTGGCAGGGCATGCCCACCTGCACACCCCTGCAGCCACTCAGCTTTACGAAAACTGGATACGGCAATGCTGGCTCGAAAGGTTTCAAGGCGTCCGCCTTTCCGGCCCCGTAAAAATACAGGGCGTAGCCTTTTTTGAGGTGCCGAAAAGCTACTCCAAAAACAAAAGGCTGCTATGCGCGCAGAATGTCACCCCGCCGACCTGCAAGCCCGATTGGGACAACATCGGCAAGGCATTGTGCGACGCGCTGAACGGCATCGCCTACGGCGACGATGCCAGTATATACGATGCACACATCGTCAAACGCTGGGGCTCCCCTGCCCGGCTGGTAGTATGCATCACGGGCGAGGACGCCCCAAGAGAAGAACAAGTGAGGGAGAGCAAAAAGTGAAAGTTGGCGATTTTGTACATATCACCCGGAAAGAAAACGGGGCAAAAAGCAGGATGGATCCAGAGGATGTCGCGCTGATGCAGGCCCGCATCCCCCACACCGGCATCGTTGTGTATATCCATCCGGTTGGGCATTGGGCCACCGTATTGTGCATGTCTGACAGCGGAAAGGCTCTATACTGTGAGACATTCCGGGCAAAAGAACTGAATGTGATGCGGCCGCCGAAAGATGGGCGTGCGATGAAGGAGGTGCTGGCATGGAACGCAAAAGGCTATGGATCAATTCCCCTGCCGACCGAGACGCAGTAACCGTCATCCTTGTGCGGAACGGGTATACAGTGCGCCAGGGGCGCGACAATCGCCCCGGAAGCAAAACTGCCAAGGCATCCTATGTTGAATACTGGCAGGAGGCGCCCGGCGAATGAGTGCTTTGGTGCTTATCCTCGGGCTGGCGGTGGTGGCCGCTATCGCCTGCTGGGTATCCGGCAGGCCGTGAAAGGAGTAATCGAATCTTATGGAATTTGTTTAGAAGTTGAAATCAACATCTTACAGGAACTGAAAGATGTGAGATAGTTAAAAACAAAAATCCCGTTCCCAAAAGGATAGAACGAGATAAATAAACATTATTACTTTTTAGAAAGAAGCTTGGCCATCTCAACAAACAAAATATAGAGCTTATTCATTTCTTCAGAATTTAAATTTTCCGCAATTTTTAATGAAAACTCTCCGTTGTCCCCCTTAAAAGCGAGATGGATTTCTGGAGATATCTCTATTGACGAACATCGATTGCTTTTATCCACTTTTTCTTTGATAAACCGTACAATTTGAGGTATCTTATTCTTTAGGGATTCCACAATAAGGCCGGCTGAGACAGAAACAAATAATTCCTTAGCAATCCATATAATTACATCTGGAGATATCGGACCTCCTATTTCATCAGGAAGAGCCGTTACACGGATTCCACCTTGAGATAGCTGATTGAGTTCTTCAAGGGTTGGTTGAATCTCGCGAAATTCCATACAGTCTATAGTAATAGCCTCCGAAGAAATTCCAAATTTATGAGAACGCATTTTCTTTTCATCCTTTCTTCTCTACATTTTTCAAGTTTATGATATCACTTGATTATAAAAAAGTCGATAAATATTGTAGTAAGGTATAGAAAACGTTAAACAGCAATTCAAATAGGACCTCACAAGGAGAACACCGCATGAACCGTGAATGGCTGGAAAATTACATAGCGATGGCCCGCGAATGTGAGCACCGGCAGGAACGGCTTGCCCGCATGAAAAGCGCCGAAGTGCTTCCCCCGCTGCGAGCCGGAAACGATGGGAGCCAGCACACGGGAAGTTCAGGTGAGCATATGGCGCGCAGCGTTGAAAAGCGCCTTGAATACGAGGAACAGATAGCCCCTATCCTCGCAGAAAACAGGCGGAGGATGCGAGCAGTTGAACATGCTGTCTGCACCCTGCCGCCGCGCGAAAGAGATATTCTCCGCATGCGGTATATGGACAGCGACACATTGCGCCCCCTACCGTGGCGGGATATTGCAACAAAGCTGTTTGGCACAGACGAAAAGCGTCATATTGACGCCGCATTGCGAATACACCGGGCAGCTCTCGCCCACTATCTCACAAAATAAAAACAGTAAATGAGGTATTTTGAGGGTAAATGAGGTAGATTGAGGGTTGATTGCTGTGATATTCTTAGAGCGTCGACGAGGGTACGCCAGCATGCAGAGGACGTTCTCCCCTTTGCTTCCCATCGACATCCTTTCACACCGCGCCGGCATGCCGCGGCCAGTAGTATGCCAAAAACAAAACCGCCCATCGGGCGGTTTTTTATTTGCAGAAAGGAGCCCCGAAACATGGAAAAAGAAAAGAAAATCATATTGCGGGCGCTTCCAGAGATAAAGCCGTATCCTCATAATCCTCGCATCAATGATGCCGCCGTGCATAAGGTTGCGGAAAGCATCCGGCAGTTTGGATTTCGGCAACCTATCATCGTGGACGCTGACGGCGTAATTATTGCCGGCCACACCCGATACAAAGCCGCGCAGTTCCTACGCCTGAAAGTTGCGCCTGTCATTGTGGCGGATGATTTGACGCCCAAACAGGCCAAGGCATACCGCCTTGCCGACAACAAAACAGCCGAGTTCTCGCTGTGGGACGATTTGCGGCTTGCCACAGAGTTACGAGATTTATCGGCCTGCACGGAAATAGACTTGCGCAGCGTGGGCTTTGATACAGAGCCTGCCGCGCAAAAAAGCAAACGGACAACCGGCATCATGGCAGAGACGTTCGGCATCCCGCCTTTCTCGATTTTGGATACGACTGGAAAACAGTGGGCTGCTCGAAAAAAAGAATGGCTGGCTTTGGGCATCCGCAGCGAGGAAAGCCGCGATGATATTCGTACTTACAGCTTAAATGTCAAATATGCAGCCAACTGCAAAAACACAGTATCCATTTTTGACCCTGTTCTGTGCGAAGTTATGTATCGGTGGTTTGGTATTCCGGGCGGAAAAATATTTGACCCTTTCGCCGGGGGCTCGGTACGAGGTGTGGTTGCCGCCGCACTCGGATATGAGTATACCGGCATAGACCTCCGGCGCGAGCAGGTAGAGGCAAACAAGCAAAACGCTGAGGATATCGGTGTATCCCCCACATGGATATGCGAGGACAGCCGCAATATGGACAGGCATATTCCAGACGAGAGTCAGGACATGCTTTTCACCTGCCCGCCTTATGCAGATTTAGAGGTTTACAGCAACAACCCTGCCGATCTCTCAAACAAGACATACCCTGTCTTTTTGGAACTCTATCAGGACATCATGCAAAAGGCGGTTTCAAAGCTGAAGCAAAACCGCTTTGCGGTTGTTGTGGTAGGCGAGGTGCGCGGGAAAGACGGCAGTTATTATAACTTTGTCGGGGATACAATCCGCACATTCATTGCCTCGGGTATGCGTTACTACAACGAGATTATTCTGGCTACTGCCATTGGCACATTACCCATTCGCGCGGGGCACGCCATGGCCGTGAATCGCAAAATCGGAAAGCGCCATCAAAATGTGCTTGTGTTCTATAAGGGCGAACCCAAGGCTATTCAGGATAATTTCCCGCGCATCGCTTTGGAGGATGATGCCAAAAAGGCGGTGGCGTAAATGGCCCGCCCAAGAATCAAAATCGACCAGGCCAGCTTTGAAAAATTGTGCTCTTTGCAATGCACGCTTGCCGAGATTGCCGTGTTTTTCGGTTGTTCAGAAGATACAATAGAGCGTTGGTGCAAACGCATATATCACAGCGGTTTTGCGGAGGTTTTTGCCCAAAAGCGAAACTTGGGCAAAATCGCCCTGCGCCGTTCGCAGTTTCGGCTTGCCGAAAAAAATGCAACCATGGCTATTTTCCTTGGAAAACAATATCTTGGGCAGCGCGAAGAAGTTACCAGCGACGACATCAGAGACGATGGTTTTCTGGACGCCTTGCAAGAAAAGGCATCGGATTTGTGGGCAGAAGGCGTGGATGATTATGACTTTGTAATGCCGGAGGCAGAGGAAAATGAATCAGGTCTTTAAGTTCCGGCCGTTTTCCCGGCGCCAACAGAAGGTTTTGACGTGGTGGTGCGCGAATAGCCCAACACATACCGCCAATGGCATCATCGCAGACGGCGCCATTCGTTCGGGCAAAACGGTATGCATGTCGCTCTCTTTTGTCCTGTGGGCGATGTCGTCATTCGCCGGGGAGCAGTTTGCTATGTGCGGCAAAACGATAGGCAGCTTCCGGCGCAATGTGCTGCCGCCACTCAAAAAGATGCTTCGCGGGCGTGGGTATCATGTAACAGACCGCCGCGGCGATAGCTGCCTGCTTATTTCCCGCGGGACGAAGTATAACACTTTCTATATTTTCGGCGGTTCGGACGAGAGCTCACAAGACACCATTCAGGGCATCACCCTGGCGGGTGTCTTTTTTGACGAAGTGGCTTTGATGCCGGAAAGCTTTGTCAATCAGGCAACCGCCCGATGCTCTGTTGAGGGCAGCAAGTGGTGGTTCAACTGCAACCCAGAAGGGTCGCAGCATTGGTTTTACACCTCATGGATCCTTGAGGCCCGAAACAAGGGATTACTCTACCTGCATTTCACCATGGAGGACAACCTTAGTTTGTCGGAAGGTATCAAAAGCAGATACCGCAGCATGTATGTGGGGGTATTTTTTGAGCGTTATATACTTGGGCGCTGGTGCATGGCCGAGGGCCTTGTGTATGACATGATTGCACGCGACAAAGAGCGATACCTCATGCGCGGCCCCATTACCGGCATGCAGGGGCGCTTTTATGTTTCCATCGACTACGGCACGCGCAATCCATGCAGCATGGGGCTGTGGTGCGTGCACGGCGGGAAGGCCGTGCGCATTGCCGAAAGCTACTATGACAGCCGCAAGACCGGGCGGCAGCGCACGGACGAGGAACACTACCACGCTTTGGTGGAGCTCACCGCAGGCAGATATATTGACAGCGTCATAATAGACCCTTCGGCGGCGTCTTTCATTGAGACGATACGGCGGCACGGGAAATTCGTGGTGCGGCCTGCGGTGAATAAGGTTGTTCCCGGCATCAATGTGGTATCTGCCCTTTTGGAGGGCGGCCGAATGTTAATACACGAAAGCTGCCATGATGCTTTGCGGGAATTTGGCCTATATCGCTGGGATGATAAAAGGCCGAGTGATGCCGTCATAAAAGAGTACGACCACGCAATGGATGACATCCGATATTTTGCCGCAACGGTGCTTGCGCTTGAATTCCGCTGGGTGCCGTGGCGAGAAGGAGCCTGACAGATGTTTCAAAAGATGATGCAATGGGTACGTGCCACCCTTTTGCGCCTGCTTGGGCAGGAAAATACAGACCTTGTAATATCCCCGGCCATGGAGGCGCAGATTTCCACATGGGTGCGCATGTATGAGGATGTGCACGCGCAGGATACTTATTCCCTTGGCTTGCCCGCTTTTATTGCCGGCGAGTTTGCGCGCCTTGTCACGCTGGAATGCGACATCCAGTTGACGGGAACCCGCGGGAAATGGATGGATGAGCAATTCAGCATATTCCGTGACAGCCTGCGCCCCTCCGTGGAATATGCCTGCGCGCTGGGCGGCGCTGTATTTAAGCCGTATGTGCGCGGCGATGCCATCGCCGTGGATGTGGTGCAGGCCGATGCCTTTTTCCCCACTGCCTTCGATACCTCCCAACGCCTGACCGGGGCGGTATTTTCGCAGCAAATCACGCGGGGCGGCAAAATATACACGCGCCTGGAAAGCCACGATTTCAACCCTGGCACTGGCGTTGAAGTGATACAAAACAGGGCCTTTGTGTCGTCCTCAAATGCGAGCCTGGGAGGCGAAATCGCGTTGTCGCAGGTGCCGGAATGGGCCGACATCACGCCCGAGGCCACTATTCAAAATCTTACTCAGCCGTTGTTTGCCTATTTCCGCATCCCGCTGGCCAACAACAAAGACCGGGGCTCCCCTCTCGGTGTATCCGTATTTGCCGGTGCAGTGCCTGCCATTGAGCAGGCCAATGCGCAATACGGGCGCCTTTTATGGGAATATGAGGGCGGCCAGCTTGCCGTTGATGTGAGTGAAGCGGCTATCCGCAAGGGCGAGGACGGCGGCGTGCAGCTTGACAGGCTGGGGCAGCGTTTGTACCGCAGAAGCCTCGCCACAGGTGATATCAACTTTTATCACGCCTTCGCCCCGGCCCTGCGCGATGCCTCTTATCTCAATGGGCTGAACGACCTGCTGCGCAAAATAGAGATGCAGAGCAACCTTTCTTTTGGTACCATTTCCGACCCATCCAGTGTGGACAAAACGGCAACCGAGGTAAAAATGAATAAGCAGCGCAGCTTTGCCGCCGTGCATGACATCCAGCGCGCACTGGAAACCGCTCTGAACGGCCTTTTTTACGCTATGGACAAGCTGGCCCAGCTGTATGGCCTTGGCCCTGCGGGCGACTGGCAGGCCACATATCTTTGGCATGACAGCATCCTTGTGGATG
Source organism: Oscillospiraceae bacterium (assembly GCA_018380115.1). Taxonomy (GTDB): domain Bacteria; phylum Bacillota; class Clostridia; order Oscillospirales; family Ruminococcaceae; genus Ruthenibacterium. The sequence goes on from JAGZUF010000003.1 coordinate 124,710, forward strand.
AGGACAAGGCCCGCGAGCAAATGCGGCAGGACTGCAGGGACGGTGCTGCACGGTGGTGGGAATACCGTATGCGTTTCTATGGCGAGAGCGAGGCCGAAGCAAAGAAGGCTGTGGGGTATTCCGAGAACCCCAAAAAGCCGCTTGATCCCTTCGGGCTGGATGGAGACGGCGGTGATGGCTGATGCTGACGCCGCATTATCTGGCCGAATGCTCCGATGAGCTTATCCGGCTGCTGGGCGAACTGGACGAAAGCATCATGCGCGATTTTGTTCGGCGGCTGGTAAAGGCCGGGCATATCACGGATGCCGCAAAGCGGCAGGCACAGCAGATGATGGAGGCCGGGGCGCTGTATGATGACATCGTGGCTGAGGCTGCCAGGATGACGGGCAAGACGGAAACTGCTGTTCGGGAGCTTTTCCGGGAGGCCGGCTTGAAAAGCGTGGCCTATGACATCAACATCTGCCGGGCGGCAGGGCTTTCCCCTCTGCCCCTCGCCGCCTCACCCGCGGCCATGCAGGTGCTGCTTTCCGGCATGGAAAAGACTAAGGGCATGTTGGACAACCTGACCATGACAACGGCCAACGGCGCACAGCGCGCCTTTATTGAGGCGGCCACACTGGCCGAAATGCAGGTGGAAAGCGGTGCGTTTGACTATGTTACCGCCATACGTAACGCCGTGCACACTGCTGCCAGCGGGGGCGCATGGGTGCTTTACCCCACCGGAGCACGCAGCCGCCTTGACACGGCCACGCGCCGGGCTGTGCTGACCGGGGTAAACCAGACGGCCGCCGCCCTTACGCTGGCCTACGCCGACGATATGGGCTGCGACCTTGTGGAGACCACGGCGCACATGGGCGCCCGGCCGGAGCACGCGGTGTGGCAGGGGCAGGTGTTCAGCCGCAGCGGCAAAAGCCGCCGCTACCCTGATTTTGTCACAGCCACGGGCTACGGCACCGGGCCGGGGCTGTGCGGCTGGAACTGCCGGCACAGCTTCTACATGTTTTTCGAGGGCGTTGACGAGCGCGCCTACAGCCGCGCGCAGCTGGACGAATACGCCAATGCCAGGGTGCGCGTAAACGGAAAGGAAATGCCCTATTATGAGGCCACACAGCGCCAGCGGGCCATGGAACGGCGCGTGCGCGACACACGCCGCGAGCTGGCCGGGCTGGACGGCGGCATCAAGGCCGCCCCGGATGAGGCCGTAAAGAACGCCTTGCAGCAGGATTTTGACAGCGTCGCGGCACGCTTGAAGCGTCAGGAGGCTGCGCTGAAGGACTTTACCCGGCAGGCTGGCCTTGCGCTGGACACTTCCCGCGTGCAGGTACAGGGCTTTGGGCGCAGCACATCGGCCAAGGCTGTGTGGGCGGCCAAGCGCGGGCGAACGGCTGATATTGTTGTGCAAGGTCATACCCTCTATGCAGTGACCGATAAAGCAATACAAGCCGTTCCGAAGCCCTTCTTCAAAGCTCTTTCTGATGGCATGAACCGGAAGGCTCAAGACTATGCACGGGAAATCCTGCGCAATGTAAAAGACTTGCCCGAGGGTACAGAAGCCGCCATTTCTTTTGCCATAGACGGCCGCCTGAAACATGTTTTTACCGGCACAGGGCCGGATATGCGTGTGACAATTCGAGGCATGCGGCAGTCTTATATTCTCTTGCACAACCACGCCAGCAATGATATACTGAGCCCGGAAGACATATTGGCGCTGATACGGCATGACAATATGGTAGCTATTGGCGCCGTTGGGAATAAAGGGGCTTTATTCACCTGCGAAAAGGTATTTGGATATAACCGCGAAAAAGCTGTGAGTTTTTATCAAGGTGTTTGGGGGCAATACCCTGAAATGCATGTAAATCTTGAGCAGAGATTCCAATTCATGCAGAGTTTTATGGAGGGAGCCGAAAAATATGGCCTACACTTCGCCTCTCCCGGACAAAGTGGTTAAAGTGCTGCGTAATTATTTGAAAAAAGCAAAACCATACACACCGGAAGAACGCAAAAAATATAATTATCCAGAGCTGGGAACATTTTTAGCTGATATTGTGTACCAATATTCAGACCGGGAGCTCGCCACACTCGCCATGGATGAGTTGCAAGCTGCCGGCCTCTGGACGGAAGAAGACGAGAAAAAAGCGTTTGGATGAACCACCACCTGCGGGCGGTGGTTTTTTTATGCCATCTGAAAACTGAATCGTTCATCAAGGCGTCTGCCCCATACGGGGCGGGCGCTTTTTTGATACAAAATTGCCCCTGCCTGCCGGGCTTTAAATGCAGGATAGGCCGTGCGCGGAGTGGCCGCGCGTTTATAAGCAAAATCTGGCTGAAAAGGAGTATACACATGGAATTTCTGAAGGAGATTTTCGGCGGCGGCGCGCTGACCTACGAACAGCTTGCCGCAAAGGTAGCTGAAAAGAAAATGAAGCTGGCCGACCTTTCCGCAGGCGGCTATGTGGGCAAGGAAAAGTTCGAGACCCTGAGCGCAGAGAAAACCAATCTGGAAACACGCCTTGCCGACGCAAACAAGAAGCTGGAGGGCTACGACCCCGAATGGAAAGCAAAGGCCGAGCAGGCCAAGGCAGATGCCGATGAGCAGGTGCAGGCCGTGCAGCGCAGCTTTGCCCTGAAGGAGCAGGCTGCAGGGCTGAAATTCTCGAGCGAAAGCGCCAAAAGGGCATTTATGGCCGACCTCGAAGCCCAAAAGCTGCCCATACAGGACGGCAAGGTGCTGGGCTTTGACGATTTCGCAAAGAGCTACCGCGAAAGAGACCCCGGCGCATTTTTGCCCAACGAAAAGCCGCCGCGCTTTTCCGGCTCGGCCACAGGCCCCGCCGCCGCTGGCACAAAGAAGGACCAGGCAAACGCTGCCATCCGCGCGGCGTTCGGCCACGGACAAGCAACATGATTTTTTGACAGGAGGAAAACACTATGAGCATTATCAACCGCGAGCAGGCGGAAGCCCTTATCCGCGAGCAGATTGTGGAAACCATTTTTCAAGAGGCCCCGAAACAGAGCATCGTGATGCAGCTGGGCCGCCGCCTGCCCAATATGACGAGCAAACAGACCAAAGTGCCCGTGCTGGACATGCTGCCGATTGCCTACTGGGTGAACGGCGACACCGGCTACAAGCAGACTTCGCATCAGGCGTGGGACAACGTCTACCTGACGGCCGCCGAGCTGGCCGTGATCGTCCCCATCCCGGAGGCGGTGCTGAGCGACGCCAGCTTTGACATTTTGGGCGAAGTGACGCCCCGCGTGAATGAATACATGGGCAGGCGCGTGGACAGCGCCGTTATTTTCGGCGTGGAGCGCCCGGTGGAATGGCAAAACGACCTTATCACGCTGGCACGCCAGGCGGGCAACAACGTGAGCGGCGGCATCACCTATGACACCCTGATGGGTGAGGACGGCCTGCTGGGCAAGGTGGAGCAGGCGGGCTACACCGTCACCGGCGCCATCGCGGCCATGCGTGCCCGCGGAGCCATGCGCGGCCTGAAGGACGACGCGGGCCGCCCCATCTTTGTAAGCGACATGCAGGGCCCCACCCGCTACGGGCTGGACGGCGCGCCGCTGTTCTTCCCCGAAAACGGCTCTTTTGATACATCCGCCGCACAAATGGTGGCCGGCAACTGGAGCCAGCTTGTGTGGGCCATGCGTCAGGATGTGACCGTAAAAATCCTCGACCAGGGCGTGGTGCAGAACCCTGTGACAAAGGAAATTGTGTACAACCTTGCCCAGCAGGACATGATTGCGCTGCGCGTGGTGATGCGCATGGGCTGGGCGCTGCCCAACCCGGCAACCCAGCTGAATGCAGACCGCACGAACGTACCGTTCGCCTATATCGAGGCCGACACGCCCGTGACGGACTATGCCGCCACCTTTACCGTGCAGGACAACGCTTCTGCCGCCGTGAAAGGCGCGCGCGTGAATGTCAATGGCGCCATCAAAAAGACGGATGCGTCCGGTAAGGCTGTGTTCAACCTGCGCAGCGGCACCTACCCCTACACGGTAAAGGCCGAGGGCTACCACCCGATGAGCGGCGAGATCGTTGTAAATGACGCTGCCGCGAATGCCACTGTGAAATTTCCTGCAAAGGAGGCGTAAGCCATGCTTATCATCGACGCATTGAAGGCCCTGTATAAAAAGGCTACCACCAAGGACGCCGCCGCAACCAGCATTGCGGGCGTGGTGCAGGAAATGGCCGACAACTGGCCCGCGGCGGGCGGCGCAGGTGCGGCCACCACCGAAAAGGCGGGCCTTGTCAAACAGGGTGCGGCCGTGGCCGACGCCGCGGGCGAAACGCCTACCAAGGAGGAATATAACGCGCTGCTGGCCTCGCTGCGCGCAGCGGGCATCATCGCCGCAAGCTGAAAGGCGGTGCGGCCATGTATGCGGACTATGCCTTTTATACAGGCACCTACCAGGGCGAGGACATCCCGGAAGCCGACTGGCGCCGCATTTCTGCGCGTGCAGATGCCTTTGTGGACAGGCTTACCTACGGGCGCCTGCACCATGGCTGGGAGGTGACGGAAGCCGTTAAAATGGCCTGCTGCGCCGTTGCCGAGGCCCTCCATGCGCAGCAGGCAGCGCAGGCCCAAGGGGCCAAGGCCGCGGCTGCCGGCATCAAAAGCGAGAACAGCGACGGTTACAGCGTGAGTTACGGCGCCCACACCGACATGCAGGCCGCCATGGAAGCACAAATGCTGGAGGCGGCGGGAGTGTACCTCCCGCCGCACTCGCCTATCCGGTACGCGGGGCTTTACCGCACCGACCTGTGCGGGGGGTGCTGCACTTGACTGCAAACGCAGACATTACGCTGCTGATTCCCCGGTATGACGCCGTCCAGCGGCAGGACGAATACACGGCGGTAACGGTGCGGGGCGTGTGGATACACGCTGTGCACAAGGGTGGCGATAACCCCGGCGACGAATTGCGCGTGCGTATCCCCATTGATGCCGGCTTCGGGGGGCGTGTGTACTGTGCCCCTGCCGAGTGGCAGGCGATGAATGACAGCGCCGCGGCCGCACACTGGACACTGGCCCCGGGCGGGTATCTGCTGGCCGGGGCGCATGAGCTGCCACCGCCCATCTCCCCCCGCGCCCTAATGGAGCAATACGGGAAGGTGTGGAGAATCACCGAGGCCGCCGATAACCGGAACGGCACGGCCGCGGTGCAGCACTGGCGCGCAAAGGCGGTGTAGCAATGGCAAAGGAATGGAGTATTGAGACACCGCGCGGGCGGGTAATCCGCGTGGGAAACTGCAAGGCGCGCCTTGAATGGAACCCCAATTTCGCGCCGAAGCACCGCGCGGCTTTCAGCCGCAGGCAAAAGTATGTGGACAGTTCCTGCCTGCGCTACATGGACCCGCTGACGCCGTTTCGCACCGGCATGTTAAAGCTCTCGGCAAAGCTGGGCACTGTGCTGGGCAGCGGCGTTATCCGTTACCTTGCCATTTATGCACGGCGGCAGTATTACACGCACAAAACCAAGGCCAAATGGTTTGAAACCATGAAAGCCCGCAACAAAGAGCAGATTTTGAAGGGGGCAGCGAAAACTCAATGAAAAATGATGACCTGTTGATATACGGCATCCGGGAATATTTCAAGGCCTGCCCCCTGCTGCGCCGCGGGCGGCTGCTGATTGACGCGCTGGGGCTGGCCCCCGTGAGCTATTCGCTGGACGTTTTGCCCTGCGACCCTATTATTACGCAATATGCGGACGGCGACAGCCTGCGGCAGTATCAGTTTGCATTTACCAGCCGAGAATGGTTTTCCCCCGGGGATGTAGACAACATCGAAAACAGCGGCTTTTACGAGCGGCTGGAGGACTGGGTGGAGGCACAGAACGATGCGGGCATCATCCCGCTTATCAAAAGCAAAAACAAGGTGCCGCAGCGGGTGGAGTTGATTGCCAGCGGATACCTGCAAAGCGAGGACGGCCAAACCGGCCGTTACCAAATACAGTGGCGCCTTATTTACACAAAGGAGGTTTAACATCATGGCAGAAAACACCGCGGCCCTTGTTGGCCGCCACAAAAAGGTTGCGTTCCTCGGTATTGTGGAAACCAGCACCGAGAAATTCCACCGCATGCGCAAATTCACGGCATTTTCGAAAAGTTCGAACCCCAAAGAATATTCGCGCCAGTATGTGGATGAGGCCTTTGAGCAGACAGACGTTGTCGGCTTCTCTCCCTCTATCTCGTACACATTCGACCTGTACACCAACACGCCGGTGCACAAGGAAATCGTGTCAATCACGGATGGGGAACTGCTGGGCAGCGAAGCCGTGCGCAACGTGGTAATTGTAGACCTTTCACAGCCTGCGGGCGAAACAGCGGGCCAGTTTGTCGCATGGAAAAAGCCGTATTCTGTCATTCCTGACACTGAGGGTGACAGCACGGACGCCTATACTTACTCGGGCACGCTGCGCACGGCCGGAGAAAGCGTCAAGGGATATGCCACATCTGACGATAACTGGGAGACGCTTACTTTTACGGAAGGTGAACCGAGCCCCGCGGGTTGAAGTCCCTCGGGGCCAGCAACTGAAAATTAAATGGAGGATATGAGCCAATGAGCCAGACTACAGACCTTACCGTGTGGAAAATACACGGGCACGAGCTGCGCTTTGACATGGAGGACGCAGAAGAGCTTGAGCGGTATGAGGCCGCTTTTGCCAGAATGGCAGAGACGGAAAGAAACCTTGTGCGCACAGGAAAAAAATCTGCCATAGTGCGTGCCTACTGCGAGATGTACTGCACCCTGTTTGATGACCTGTTCGGCGCGGGCGCCGCACAGAAGCTGTTTGAGGGCCGCAGGAATGCGCGCGAATGCGATGAAGTGTACGACAGTTTCCTGGGCTTTGTAAAGGCGCAGAATGCCGGCACGCTTGCGCGCCGCGAAAAGCTGGTGCAGGCATGGGTGCCCAACCGGGCCGCAAGGCGCGCACAAGCCCGGGCGAAGGGCAAATGAACCCGTTTTACAAGGCGCTACCGGAGGCTGTGGAGATTGATGGGGCTCTATATCCCATTGCGACAGATTTTCGTGACATTGTGCAGCTGATGGACATGCTGCAGTTACCGGAAGCGGAAATGTCGGACGAAGTAAAAAAGGAGGCCGCCATGCAGTATTTTACTGCGCGGCGGCCCCCTTCCCGTGCGGCAGGGCTGGATGCGCTATGGCGGTTTGTCACGATGCAGGAAGTGTCGTTGGCGGCCGAGAAGCGCCGCCTGCGAGCCGCGGCCTGCGGCGAGCCGGAGCAGGAAGAGGATACGGCCAGCGGGCCAGCGGTGCTTTCATACCGATGGGATGCCGGATACATCTATGCCGCGTTTCTGGCGGTTTACCGCATTGATATTTTTCAGGTGGAATACCTGCACTGGTGGGCGTTCCGCTGGCTGCTGGAGGCACTTCCGGGCGATACGGAAATCAAGCAGCGCATGGCCTACCGCGGCACCGATGCAAGCAAAATCAAGGACAAGGCCGAGCGCAGGCGGGTGCAGCGCATTAAAAATGAAATCAGCCTGCCACAGCGCGAGCTTACCGATGAGGATATCGGCAGCGCCCTGTTCAGCATGATATGAGGCCATAAGAAGATGAAATATCCACCTCTGGAAAGGCACTGGCTCCGCTGCGCAGGCTGCGGGGCCAAGCTGCTTTTATATGACAATACCGCACAGTGCAGCGGCGGCATTTATGCCAAATGCACCCGGAACCGCACCTGCGGGGCGGAAACAGAAATCATCATCAAAGACGGGAAGCAGATATTCCCCACGCAGAAAAAGCACCTTTGAGCCTTTGAGCCGTGCATTTTGCAGTTGATTGCAAGGAGGGCACGGCATGAGCACGCAAAAAGCAGACGGCAGCCTGCTGTTCGAAACAAAAGTTGATGAAAAGGGCTTTGACAGCGGCGTGAAAAAGCTGGGCGGCATTGCCGCCAAGGGCATGGCCGCCGTGGGGGCAAGCATCGTCGCTGCCGGCACCACCGTGGCCGGGCTGGGCGCGGCCGCCATCAAGGTGGGCATCGAATTTGAGAGCGCCTTTGCGGGCGTAAAAAAGACGGTAGATGCCAGCGACGAGCAACTGAGCGCCCTGCATGACGGCCTTATTGATCTCTCGAAGGAAATTCCCGTGACAGCTGCCGGGCTGTCCGCCATTGCGGAGAGTGCCGGTCAGCTGGGCATTGATGTGGACAACATCGAGGAATTCACGGCCACAATGGCTGACCTTTCCGTAGCCACCAACCTGACAGCGGAAGAGGCTGCCACCAGCTTTGCCCGGTTTGCCAATATCGTGGGCATGAGCCAGGAGAATTTTGACAGACTTGGCAGCGTGGTGGTGGCGCTGGGCAACAATCTTGCCACCACGGAAGCGGAAATAACCGCCATGGCCATGCGCATTGCAGGCGCGGGCTCTCAAGTGGGGCTGACCGAAGCTCAAATTATGGCGTTCAGCGGCGCGCTGTCTTCCGTGGGCATCGAGGCGGAGGCTGGCGGCACGGCCTTTTCTACACTTATTTCCAAAATGTCACTGGCCGTGGCGCAGGGCGGCGCGGCCCTGACTGACTTTTCCGATGTGGCGGGCATGACGGGCGACGAGTTCCGGGAGGCATTCGAGCAGGACGCCGGGCAGGCCATTCTTTCCTTTATTCAGGGCCTTGCCCGCATCAACGATGAGGGCGGCAGTGCCATCAAAACGCTGGACGATATCGGCCTTTCCGACATCCGTATGCGCGACGCCCTGCTGCGCGCTTCCGGCGCCAGCGATGTGTTTGCGGAGGCGCTTGACATTGCCAATACCGCATGGGATGAGAATATCGCGCTCTCCAAAGAGGCCGAGCAGCGGTATAAAACCATGGAGAGCCGCCTGCAGTTGTTGAAAAACAGCGTAGCGGCCCTTGGCATTGCCATCTATGAGAGCACGGACGAGGGGCTGGGCAGCGCCGTTGACCTTGCCATGGGCTGGGTGGACGAGCTGACACAGGCTTTTTCCAGCGGCGGCACCCGCGAGCTGGTGCTTGCCGCAGGTGATATTCTGGCCGACATGGTTTCTGTACTGGCCGAAAAATCAGGCGACCTCATCGACGTAGGCGCCGATGCCATAGACGCTTTTGCCACCGGCCTGCGGCGCAACGCAAAAAATATTGCCACCAACCTGCAAAAGGCCCTGAAAGATGCCGTATCTGGCCTCAGCAAAGCGCTGCCAAGCATTGCAAAGGCTGGTGTAAGGCTTGCCACCGAGCTTGTGGGGGCCATCGCTGAAAGCCTGCCCGACCTGCTGCCTGCTGCTGTTGATGTGTTTTTTGACACGCTGGTGGCGCTGCTTACCGACCTGCCCACTCTCATCAAAGTAGGCGCTCAGTTCGCGGTTGGCCTTGTGGAAGGTATCTTCTCGGCGATTCCCCGGCTGCTGAGCGGCATCGGCGATGTATTCACGGCGCTGTTCACCGATTATTTCCGTATTGCGGACGCTGTGGCGGAACAAACCGCAGATATGCGTGCCGCCTTCGAAAATATTCAAGACGAGATAGCCCAAGCAAACGAGGCGTTTGCCGACCAGCAGGAAAGCATTCTGGCGAGCGCTGAAGTAGCTGAGCAATATGCGGGTATCATTGACCGGCTCTCTGGCAAAGACCTGAACGCTGAGGAAATGGCACAGCTGCAGGCAGCCGTGGAAGGCTTGAATGCGCTTTACCCTGACCTCAACCTGCAGATAGACGAACAGGGCCGCCTGATTGGAATTGCCAAGGATGAGATCCACGAATATATCCAGGCTTCCACGCAGATGGCCTTGACAGAGGCCTATCTGCAAAAAATCAAGGACAACACTGCAGCGCTTGTAGATGTGCAAATTGCACAGCGGGAAGCCGTAGAAGAATACGATGCGGCCCTTGCACAGAAAAACGAACTGGAGGCCCGGCAGGCAGAGCTATTGCAACTGCAAACGGACCTCGAAAACGGACGTGCTTCTGCCCTCATGGCCAATACGGCCGCTTACATCGAGGCAATCCCTGCCCTGGAAAGCTATTTTGTGCAGCTGGAAGACGGCACCTGGGCACTACAGGAACATGTATCACTCGACCAAGCCTTTTCTGCTGCACAGACCGGCCTGCTTAACGTTCTGGGCGAAGTGTCAAATAGTATTGAAGTCCAGACCGGCGCAATGGATACCGCCAGTGGCACGATTGGAGGCCTGCAAGGGAAAATCAACGGGCTGAACGAGGAAAACGCCCGGCTGGCCCAGATGGCGAACGAAAGCGGTGCGGCCATAGCAAACGCCGGAGCACAGGCATCCGGCGCAGCGCAGAGCATGGGCAGCGCCTCCGCGTCTCTTGGCCAGTACTCCGAGGCCGCCAGCGGCGCCGCGAATGCGGTAGCCGAAGGCATGAACAATGCGGCCGGGGCTGCCTCCACCTTGCCTACAGTGGCAAACATGGCCGCGCAAAGCGCTGTAACCGGCATACAAAATGCGACGGCGCCCATGGCAGAGGCCGGGCAGATGATGATGCAAAGCGCCGTGGACGGCGCCACAAGCGCGGCGCCAGAACTGGCCACCGCCGCAGGGAATGCTGTAGATGCCGCAGCGTCCAAAGCTAATGGACAAACTGCCCAGTGTTCCACCATCGGCAGCCAGATGGTGCAGGGCATGGTGAACGGCGTCAACAGCAATTCCGGCGCGCTCGCCACCGCCATGGCCAACTGTGTCTCCGCCGGCATCGAGGCCGCCCGCCGCGCGGCCAATATCAATTCTCCGTCCAGACGCACACGCGATGAAGTGGGCAAGCCGCTGGCCGAGGGCGAAGAGGTTGGCTACGTCAAGCAAATTGAAAAGAGCGGGCGCCGTATGCTGGCGGCCCAGGAAGACGCCGTGTTTGATCGGCTGAAAAAATCCGCGGCAGACACCAGCACGCAGGGCCTCACGCCCATACAGGCTGCGCCAGTGCCCGCTCCTGTCCCTACTGTTATTCAGCGGGCCGGAGATACCATCATCATTGAGAAGCCGTGCGAGAGCCCCGCGGAAACGGCACGGCAAATTGAGCTTGCAAAAAAGGAGCTTGCCGATGACTGACGCAAAAAAACTCAACATCACTTTTTCACGCGGCGGCACCGTCATTGAGGCGGGCCGCCGCGCCCCGCTGCACATCCTTTCCTGCGAAGGGCTGGAAAGTTCAAATATAGATTTGCAGCTAAGTGCAAACGCACAGGGCGACGGCGGCACTGTAACGGTGGACCGGTACGATTCCAAGCCCATTACCATGGTGCTGGAGGTGGACCGCAAAGAGGATAGCGAGGCATGGGCCGAAAAACTGCGCCGCTTTTTTGTCCCCCATGTGGATACTACCATCACGGTGGATAACTGCGGGAGGCAGACGATGAATACTTTCCGCCTTTCAAAGTTCCGCCAGCAGCGCACAAACCTTTATGAGCCTTTTCGCTTTCTTCTCGACATCATATGCCCTGACCCTTACATGAAAAGCGTGTCGGAGTATGTCTCTAACATGGCCGACCATCTGGCGCTTTTTACGGCCCCCTTTGCACTGTACCCAAACGGCGGCGCGCTTTCCGTGCGCCGGTTCAATGAGGAACTGCTCATTATAAACCGCGGCGATGTTGACACGGGAATCATCTTCGAGTTCAGTGCCAGCGGCCCGGTGAAAAACCCGCGAATTGACAACCTCACCACGGGTGAATTTCTGCGCGTAATGGTGGATATGGCAGCCGGCGACGTGCTTGTGATAAACACACAGCGCGGGAAACACGCTATCACGCTGAACGGCGTATCCGTCACACAAAAAAAAGACCGCGACCAGAACTGCCGGTTCTTTCAGCTTGCCGTGGGCGAAAATGTGCTGAAATACAGCGCCGATAATGGCTATGCAAACCTTTCCGTGGTGCCCCGCCACCGTTACGAATATTACGGAGGCTGAAAAATATGGGAAGCTTGGAAATCAACATTCTGGACAAAAACCGCCAGTTGCTGCACAGCATTGACGTGTTTCGCACGTTGATATGGACACGGAGCTACACCGAACCGGGGCGGTTTGATTTGTACTGCTACCAGCCGGACTTTCCCCGACTGCGGGAAGGCGTCTATCTATGCACAAACCGGCACAAAGAACTGGGCCGCATTGACACGCTCAAGCTGCTGCGCTCTCGGCATCTTGCCTTCATTTCCGGCAGTTTTTCCGAGGCGGAATATAACGACCGCATTATCGAGAGCGTGCAGGATATCAACACCAACCGCGAAGACGCCATCCTTTCCCTGCTGGATGATTTTGCAGTATCGGCCCGGCCGGTGCCCTGCCGTCCAGTATTGGCCGCCTCGCAGCAGCGCGGCGGAGATGTGGCCTTTCAGGTGACGGGCAAGCCCCTGGGGGATTATGTGTATACCCTCGCCTACGCGGCGGGCCTGTCACTTCGAAATGTATATGACTTTCCAACCGACACCCTGCGGGCAGAGGTTTGGCAGGGGCTTGACCGGCGCAGCAGCCAGACAGACAACCCGCTCGCTATTTTCGGCGGGGACGAAGAAAACGTCAAACTGGGAGACTATACGCTTTCCACGCGCGACGAGAAAAACGTTGCGTGGGTGGCCGGAGAGGGCGAAGGCGCCGAGCGTGTCATTGTAGAGGTAGACCGCACAAACGGCGCCCCACGCAAAGAGCTATGGGTAAATGCCGCCGACATCCGCAAGGAAAGTTCTTCGCGGGCTACATTGACCGACGAGGAATATCGAGAATTGCTGGTGCAACGTGGAGATGAAAAGCTGGCAAAGTATAAGCGCACGGAAAGCGCGGCGCCTACCCTGCTGCCTCAGTCAAACCTTGTGTATGGAAAGGATTTTGATTTGGGCGACCTGGCCGAGTACCACGATGACGAGGCCGGCATTATGGTGGAAGCCCGAATTACAAAAGTGGTGGAAACCTACGAGGGAGGCGAAGAAGCTGTGGAAATCTATTTTGGCGATGAAGAAAAGAAAATTATGCAGAAGGTAAAAAGGGAGGCATCGGAATGAGTTTACAGGTTGGCATTTTTCGCTCGGAGGTGATAGGCAAGGATGAGAGGCTGGGCCTGCCTATTTTCGACAGGGCGGTGACGGAAGAGTTTTTGGAAAAGCTTTTTTTCATGGTATATGGGGATGGGGTTTTCCCCTCACCTTCCACAGCATTCCAGTTGCGCGCCGGTACCGGCCTGACCGCCGCTATTCAGCCGGGGGCCCTGTTTTGCCAGGGCAAATTTGCCTATGACACGGAAGCCGCGCCGGTGACTTTTACCCAGAACAGCGGCGAACAGAACTTGATTGCCCGGCTTGTGTTCCGCTGTGACCTGCCCAACCGCACAGGCGATTTTGTTGTTTTGTACGGCACTCCGGCCGCTGAACCGCAGGCGCCGTCTCTCACACGCACAGCAGATATACATGAGCTGGGCATTGCTGATGTTTTGCTTAAAGCCGGTGCGGAAAGTATCACAGATGCCGATATTACAGACCTTCGCATGGATTCATCTCTTTGCGGCATCATCACGGGTTCGTTGGAAATCACCGACACCACGGAAATTTTTGCGCAGTTCAAGGCGATTTTTCAGGGGCTTTTTGACCAGATGGAGACAGAGGCCGCTGAATTGGAGGACGTTATCGCTGGCATCGAGCAGGGCAGTGAGATGATGCTGCGCACAGTGTATGACCCCCAGAGCAAGGGCAAGCCGTATATCCCTGCTGAAGAGGTACAGGCCCTTATCGCTGACCTCAAGCGCGAGATACCGCAGCCCGGCCATTGGGTATTTGCCCCCTATCGCTTGACATATGGTGATGAGAGCGTCAACTCTAAGCGTTACCCATGGGTAAATTATGATGACGACCTCGACAAAACAGTATATGCCGCGCTGTATGCGGCCATTGGCGACACCATGAGCGACGGCGCCGCAGACGGCATGTTCAACTGCAAAAAATTGGCAGAGAGGTTTCCACTTGTTTGTGGTGCTAATTTTGAAGCCCTTACAACCGGCGGCGAGATAAACCATACCCTCACTATTAACGAAATGCCTGCTCATACTCATACACAATCAAAATC
>JAGZUF010000055.1 GCA_018380115.1 Oscillospiraceae bacterium
CGGCGTCATGATCGCCTCCATCGCCCGCAACAATCCCATTGCCGTCATCTTCATTTCTTTTATCTGGGGCGCGCTCAAGAGCGGGTCGTTCCATATGGAGCGCGTCACTTCGACCAACCGCCTTGTGATCTCGGTTTTGCAGGCGTTGTTCGTGTTGCTGGTCGCAATCGATTACGAGGCGCTCGGCAAGTGGTTTGGCGAACAGCGCCAGCTAAGGATGCTCCGCCGTCAGGAAAAGGAGGTGCGGTAAGATGCTCGCAATCCTTCTGAGCACATCAACGCTCGCCGCGACCATCCGCCTGTCTGCGCCGCTGGCGCTGGCCACCATGGGAAGCGTATTTGGCCACAAGGCGAAAATCTTCAACATCGGTCTTGAGAGCTATGTGCTGACAAGCGCGTTTTTCGCCACATGGGGCAGCTATCTGTTTGCAAACGCGTTGATGGGATTATTGTTCGGCATTGCCAGCGGGATTGTCATGTCCGCGATTTTCGGCGCATTTGTCCTGCACTTCAAGGCGGACCCGATTGTCGTCGGCATCGCAATGAATCTGAGCGCGTGGGGCCTGACCTCGCTTTTGCTGTACAATATCTTTCATATCCGCGGCTCCATTATGGACCCGCGCATCAAGAGCTTCAGCTCAATCGACATCCCGCTGCTTGGAAAAATCCCGGGGATCGGAGAGATATTTAACAACCACAATGTTCTTGTGTATGCAGCATTTATCGTGGTGATCCTGTCGCAGATTTTGATGTATAAAACGCCGTTCGGCCTGCGCCTGCGCGGCGTTGGACTGAATGAAAAGGCGATCCAGAGCGCCGGCGTCTCCGTACTCAAATACAAGTGGGCGTCGCTGCTGATCACCGGGGTCCTAGCCGGCGCGGCCGGCGCGTGCCTGCCGCTTGGCGGCATCTCGATGTTCACGGAGAATATGTCGGCCGGCAAGGGGTTTCTGGCGGTATCGGCCGCGCGCATCGGCAAGGGCGACCCGCTCAAGGCATTTTTCGCATGTCTGATCTTCGCCTTTGCGGATGCGGTTTCGGTTGGCCTGCAAAGCTTCAATATTCCCACGCAGATCGTACTGATGACGCCATACATCGCGACAATCGTCGTTATGTGCCTGACGAACCTGGATCAGCTCAAGAAAAATGCCGTCTGAACGCGGCATGCGGAAAGGTCGGATTTTTGTGCAGCTCATGGCCGTCCCGATCAGGGACTTTGATTTTACCTCCTATGGAACGTATTACAGGATGCCGGACGCGTGCGAGGGCGTTTCGCATACGCTCGCCGCAGCTTATGAGGATCACATGACGCGGTCGCCGCTGATCGATACGCCCGCCCATCTGGGGCTGACCTTCGGAGCGGCGGCGCCGGGCCCGGTCACATCGATGGAGAAGCACAGCCATACGCAGGAGGCGATCCTCTGTATGGCCGAGCCGGTGATCCTGTGCGTGGCCGCATCCAACGGCGGCGCACCGCCGCGGGCATGCGATCTGCGCGCGGTGATCCTGTATCCCGGCGACGGGGCTGTGATGGACCGCGAGGTCTGGCACGACGCCTGCCGCGGGCTTGGCAGGCGGGCCGGATATTACTATCTGGCCACGGCCGGCAAACAGCCGGCCGTATGGGTGGACATACAGGATGGGCCGGTTACACTGTCATATTGAGCGCGCGTTTAAAAGGGGGATACGCAATTGCCGTCCGGCAATTGCGTATCCCCCTTTTTTCAGTTTCGGGCCTCATGGAAATGATTTGGGAAGAAACAATATTCTGATTTTTCGTGCTGCCAAATGCTTGCATTCAAACAGAACCCTGGCAAAAGCGCGCTGTGCTGCCGCGCACCTTCAGGATGGGATTTAGCTTGGCGGTATCGGTCCTGTTTTGAGGATCCTGCAACAGGTGAAGCATTCCGTCCACAGCACGGGCGGCAATTTCCGAAACAGGCTGCGCCACGGTTGTGAGGGGCGGATAGATGATGTCGGACAGAAAAATATCGTCCACGCCGATGACGGACAGATCGCGGGGAATCGACAGGTTATAGTTGCGGCATT
>JAGZUF010000056.1 GCA_018380115.1 Oscillospiraceae bacterium
GCACTGCCACTTTGAGGTGCGGGCCACATCCACGGGCAAGGGGCTTGACCCTACGCAGTACATGGGCTTTGAAAATGCGGTGGGCACATATGGTGCCGCTGCAGAGGAGGATTTTGAGATGGTACAGCCATTATCGCCGGTTAACATCACGATGCAGATAGGCCCTGCCAGCAGCGGAGACAGGGCGGCGCTGAAAAAGCAGGCCCAGAGCCTGGGCCTTGGTTACAGCGAAGGGCCTGTAGATGGCAGCGGCAATGCGCTTGTATACATAGGCCCGGCCTCCAGCGGCGACCAGCGTATTGTGCTGACAAAAGCCGCCGCCTTGGGGCTGGGTTATGGTATCTATACACCGCCTGCGGAGGAGCCGGAAGCGCCGGACAAGCCCGCGGCAGATGAGCTAGAGGCTCTGCGCGCAGAACTGGAGGCGAGCAAAGCCGAGGCACAGGCTTTGCGCAACAGCCTTGCCAGCGTGACAGCGGAACGAGATGCAGCGGTGCAGCGGGCGGAACAGGCGGAGGCACAGGCGCAGGCTGCGGCAGAGCGCGCCGAGCATGCAGAGGCCAAAATAAAGGCCGCACAGGCGGCGCTGGAGGGGTAATATGACCGAATGGGGTGTGTTCGGCGTCATTGTTGCACTGGTGGGGTTATTGGCTACAGTAACGGCCCCGCTGATAAAGCTGAATGGCAATATTACTCACTTGAATGTGACATTAGACCAAATGCGCAAGGATGTTGATGCGCAAAAGGCGGCGGCCAAAGAAAGCCACAGGCGGCTTTGGGAGCACAATGAAGAACAGGATGAAAAACTGGAAAATCACGAATGCAGAATTAAGATTTTGGAAATCAAAAAACAGGAGGAACAAAAATGAAAATGCCCGATAAACTTTACGACATTTTGAAATGGGTGACAATGATAGTCATTCCCGGCCTTGGCACGCTGTATTCTGCGCTGGCCTCCATATGGGGCTTCCCGCTTGGGGAACAGGTGGTTTCTACCTGCGCGGCAGTAACCACCTTCCTCGGCGTGCTGCTGGGTATCAGCAACATCAATTATAAAAAGCAGGCGGGTAAATAAAACAATTCCCCTTCTTGATTTTGAGCGTGAATGCGAGGATAATATAACCTGATAACACGCAAAGGAGAGAAGGAAATGGAAGCGTTTGCCCATGTTCCAAGCATGACCTTTTTGAAAGCAAACCGAACATTCACAGGCTCAAACAAAGGGATGCGGTGGAAAATTTATTTTGATGAAGAAGGAATAAAGGCTGCTGTGTGGCCGGAACCTTACTGCTTTGAATGCACCCCGGACGAGCAGAAAACATTTGAATCCTTTCAGGAAGATACGGAGGGAATGCACGACGCCGAACGCTGGGTAGATGAACAGTATTATGCGGACGCCAAGAAATGGGTGCCGTTGAACCATGGATGAGATGGAACGCATTCAGCGGCAAATAGCATGGACAGACGAAGTTTTGCGGGAATATCGAGACGAAGGATGTTATGATGAAACCCGCGAACTGGAATTGCAGTTGAGAGCGCTGCGCGACTTGGAAGAAAATTTTTTACATCAGATATAGCTTTTGCCCGCCCTTCGGAAAGAGGGGCGGGTATTTTAGTAGAGAGGTGAAGAAACATGATAAGGGCATCAAATCAAGACCCTCAGCCACATGCTCATTTCTTGCCGGGGAACAAGGATGAAATTCAAGCGTCCATAGAGGCGGCAAGAGAGAAATTATATGGTGATACAAATAAAAATACTAGTGGAAGTAGCTCGAACTATTATCGCGGCCCTTCCCAAGCAGAAATTATACAGAACATCTATGCCCAGCAGCAGGCGGCGGCAGCCGCATTAGAGGCCCAGCGCCGCGCCGCCGCGCAGGCTGCATATGACCGCAGCATGGCAGCCCTGAATAATTCTTACAATACGATGAAAAACGGCCTGAACAGCAACTATGATTCCACACTGGGGCAGTTGGAACAGAACTATAATACAGGCGTTTCGGGCGTAAACAAGCAG
>JAGZUF010000026.1 GCA_018380115.1 Oscillospiraceae bacterium
GGGCCATGCGCCGTATATTCCCCAGCGAAAAGCGAACCGCATTTTTCAGAAAAAACGCATGGCTGTGCGCAATAATTGAATGAGGCCCAATTTGGCCCAAGTTTTTTGCCCTCCACCGCCCAAACTGCGCCTAAACGGAAAAGTCAGGCCCCCCGGCAAAGCCGGGGGGCCTGCGTAAGCCCCAGAAGGGCATACTGCCGGCAAGCCTCTTAAGAGGCGCTGAAAAAATCCGCCGCCTGCATCACTTGCCCTACGGCCCGTGAACGGGCGCCATTTGGCCAAGATTATCTTTCTGGCAATCGTAAAGTTGTTCATTTCTTCCCGCTTCGCCCGATGCTGGAAGCGAAAGCTTTTTTACTCTCCCCAGCTCTGCTGGGGGGCATTTCGCTAAAGCATACAAAGCAAAAAGCCGGGCAGCCCCGTTTGGGGCTGCCCGGCTTTTGGTTTTGTGACAGGCACATGCCTTTGTGAAAAAAGGCTTATTTCACTTCTTCCACGGTGACGCAGCTGAGCGTCAGGCCCGCAGAGGCCACAGAGCCGTCCTCAGAGGTGGTGTTCACAATGCCATCCACAATGCCGTCTGTGTTGTTGGACAGCGCGGCAAACAGCTTGTCGTAATCCTCCTGCGTGAAGGTGTCGAACTTGGCCGTATCCATGGCCAGGGAAACACCGCCCTGCGCGGCGTCCAGCGTGACGTTGGTGCCGCCGGTAAACGTGCCGTCATAGATAGCGGCGATGGTGTCGTACACAGACGCGCCCAGGCCCTTCATAGCAGAGGTGATAACGGTGTTGGATTCGCCGGACTGGTCCACGTCCACGCCAATAACTTTCGCGCCGGCCTCTTCGGCGGCGGCCATTACAGAGTTGCCCACGGCGCCGCCCGCGGCAAAGATGACCTCGGCGCCTTCCTTATACCAGGAGGCGGCCATGGCCTTGGCCTCGGGGGTAGCGTCAAAGCCGCCGGTGTAGTGATACTTCACGGTGATGGAACCTTCGCCCAGGCCCATCTCCTGCGCGGCGTACTCGGCGCCCTGCAGGAAGCCGAAGCCGTACTTCTGCACGGCAGGCACGGCCATGCCGCCCATGTAGCCCAGGTTCGTCATGCCGTCCTTCACGGCCGCATAGCCGGCCAAAAAGCCTACCTGATCTTCAGCATAGGTGATGCCGATGGCATTTTCAGCGGGGTTTTCCAGCGTGCAGTCGATGGCGATGAACTTCACATCGGGGTAGGTTTCCATGGCAATCTGCACCGGCTCCTGGAACAGGAAGCCCGGGCACACGATGATTTTCGCGCCGCCCTTCACCGCAAGGTCGATGGCCGACAGGTAGGCGTCGGTGCTCTTCTCGGTGGGTTTGTAGTACTGGTGGCTGATGCCCTTTTCCTCGGCATACTTCACAAGGCCTTCCCAGGAACCCTGGTTGAAAGACTTGTCGTCAATAGTGCCGATGTCGGTTACGAGCGCCAGCTCGTAACCGCCGCTGCCGGCGCCGGAGCCGGCAGCAGGCGCGCCGCCGCACCCTGCCAGCAGGGACGCTGCCAGCAGCATGGCAGACATGATAGCAAGCAGTTTCTTCATGTTTTTCTCTCCTTTTCTTTCGCGCGCACAGGGGCAGCCTGCGCCCTGTGCACCTTCCTCTCCTGCAAAATTGCAGATTTGAGCGAATTTAGTATAGCAGAAAAAGCGTGCGCTTTCAATAGCGCGCCCTTACACAGGCATAACATTTCCGTTACAAATGCCCGCTTTGGGCCATAAGGGGCCAAAAGCGCCCGCCGGGCCAAAGCCTGCGGCCTTTTGGGCCGCGCGCCTTCACAGCAGCTTTTCCGGGCCGAAGCCCAGGGGCAGAAGCCGGCCAAGGGGCATTTCGATATAATCGGCCTCGCTTTTCGCCATAATGACAAGCAGCTGCTCGCCGCCGAACTCGAACAGCATCTGGCGGCACACGCCGCAGGGCGAGGTGACAAGGGCGTCGTCCGGTGCGCCCACCTTGGCGCCCACTACGGCAATGGCCTCGAACTCGCGCACGCCCTCGCTCACGGCTTTGAACAGGGCCGTGCGCTCGGCGCAGTTGGTGGGGGTGTAGGTGGCGCATTCGATGTTGCAGCCCGTGTACATCCTTCCGTTTTTGGCAAGCAGCGCCGCGCCCACGGCAAAATGCGAATACGGCACATAGGCGTTTTCGCGCGCGGCAAAGGCGGCGCGGATAAGCGCCCTGCGGTCAACCTCCACGGTGTGCCTCCCCCTTCCCCGTTATTCCAGCACCGTGCCCAGCGCCACCTCCATCATCTGGGTGAAGCTGGTTTGGCGCTGTTCGGGCGTTGTCTCCTCATGCGAGGTAAACGAATCGGAAATGGTAAGCAGGCATGCCGCGTGCCTGCCTGTCACCCTGGCGTTGTGGAACAGGGCGAAGCTCTCCATCTCTACGGCAAGGCAGCCCTTTTCGTCGCGCAAAGCCTGCCAGTAAAGGGGCTGGCCGGGCGCGGCGGGCGCATCGCGGTAGAACACGTCGGACGAGTGGATGACGCCCTCGATAAGCGGGATGGAAAGCCTTTGCGCCGAGGCGCGCAGCTTTGCGTTCAAAAGCTCGCTGGGCTTCTGGGTATCGGAAGCATCGCCGTTCTGCGTTTTGGCATAGCTGGATTCCGAATATGCCGCCGTGGCCAGCACCACGTCGAACAGCTTTGCCTTTTCACTGTACGAGCCCGCAGAGCCGATGCGGATGATGTTCTCCACATCGTACTGGGTGAACAGCTCCCACGAATAGATGCCGATGGACGGCATGCCCATGCCGGAGCCCATCACCGAAACGGGCCTGCCCTGATAGGCGCCGGTGTAGCCCAGCATGCCGCGCACCGAGGTGACGAGCTTTGCGCCCTCAAGGAAGGTTTCGGCAATGAATTTGGCGCGCAGCGGGTCGCCCGGCATCAGCACGGTGGGTGCGAAATCGCCCTTTTGGGCGGCGTTGTGGGGGGTGGACATGGTTCATTCTCCTTTTCTGTATTCATGTTTTTCCTGTGGTGCAAGCGGGCGGCGCGCCGCAGCGCTGGCCCGGCCTATTCCAGATACATGCCGCGCAGGGCCGCAAGGCCGTCTGCGTCCAGGCCGTGCTCGGCCTTGAAATACGCCTCAAAGGTGCCGTAGCGCCCGCGCACGGCATCCATGGTGCGCACAAGGTTTTCGCGCTGCACGCCCGTTGCCACCTGCGCCACGGCGCGGGCCGTTTGGGACGGCAGCTTTTCGCAAAGCTGGGCGCAGAAGGCCTCGCGCGCGGCGGCGTTGCATGCGTTCGTCTGCTCGAAATCGTACAGCACCGTCTCGTCCGGGGCGCCAAGCGCCTTCAAAAGCAGCATGGCGGCCACGCCGGTGCGGTCCTTGCCTGCGGTGCAGTGGAACAGAATGGGCCCCTTGCCCTCTGCGGCACAGCGCAGCAGCGTGCGGTAGGCCTCGTTTGCAAACGGCATGGTGCCGTAGCTTTCGCGCACCATGCGAAGCAGGGTGTCCACCTCGCCGTTGTCGCGGAAGATGGCCTCCAAATCGAAGCTGACCTCCTGCCCGTTCTGCGCCGTGATGGCGTGAATGTCGAAGCGGGCGGGCTCGCCGAAGCATGGGTCCGGCCAGGCGGCGCGCTCGGCCGCGCTGCGCAAATCGAACACGGTGTGCACGCCGAGGCTTTTGTATAGCGACACATCGTGCGGCGTTTTCACATTGGCCAGCGCGGGCGCGCGGTAGAACACGCCGTATTTCACATGCCTGCCGCCCGCGGCCTCGTAGCCGCCCAGCTCGCGGAAGTTTGTCACCGCCTCAAAGGGCAGCGGCGCGCCCGGCGCGGCCGGGCGCGGCTTTTTCATCTCACACATGGGGCTCACCCTCCTTCGTTTGTACCCGGCCCTGCGCCGGGCCGCCCTGTGCAGCGGGCACAAGGCGCGCGCCGCACACCGTGCAGAACGACGCGCCCGGCAGGCCCTGCATGCCGCAGGCCGGGCACACCATGCCGCCTGCAGGCGCGGGCTGTTCCGGTGAGGTATGCGGCGCCTGCGGCGCGGCGGGCTGTGCGGGCGGCACGGGGCTTTGCACAGCCTGCGGCTGGTAAACCGGCGGCGGCGCGCCCTGCGGGCCCGTGCCCGGCTGCAGGGCGCCCGCGGGTGTCTACGGCGCGGCAGGCTGTGCGGGTGCACCGTACGCCTGGGCCGGGCCCTGCGGGCCATAGCCGTACGGCGGCTGGCCGGGCGCACCAAAGGAAGGCTGCGCACCGTAAGGCGCAAAGCCGCCGCACTCGTACCACATGGGCTGCGCCTCACCGAAATACACGGCCACGCGGCGCGAGCGAAGCAGATACAAATACCATATTCCGTAATAGATAACCTGCTGCACAGTGGCCAGCAGGCTTTCTGCAATTACCGGGCCCTGCACAAAAAACGCTATCAGGCCAGCCAGTTCCAGCCCGAAAACCGCAATATTCACCGCACCCATAGTAAGGAACACGCGGCGCAGAGCGGCGCCTTTCCGCTGCGCAAGCAGCACGATACATGCCGCACCCAGCGCGCCTACCACCAGATTTACGCCCTCCAGCACATAATAGAGCCCCAGGCCGTATGTGCCATATGTGGCAAGCTGCAATGGGATGCGCACCAGCGCAAGCAGGCAGTTCACGCTGCGCAGCGCTGTCAGCACCGCAAACAGCAGCAGCCACCCGCCCATGCGGGTATAATCTTTCACCTTCACAGGGTACATACGCTTCCCTCCGGCAGGCGGTTAGGCCTGCTCTTTGATGTCGCCGCGCACATAGGCGGCCACCAGATGCTCCAAATCGTCTATCTGCCCCTTCAGGCGGCAGCCCTCGTCGGTGTCCTCCACATAAATGCGCCTGTCGGCCGTTTCAAACACGTTCACGGTAGAGAGGATGTCCAAATTCTCCTCCACGGCCCTCTGCGTGCTTTCGAAGGGGCCGTGGCTGCGCAGGCTGAGCCCGTGGGACGAAAACACCAGCGTATAGCCCGCAATGCCCGTGCGCGTGTGGTATGCCTTGCAGAAGCCGCCGTCTATCACAATCAGCTTGCCGCCCGCCTTCACCGGGCGCTCGCCGTTTTTGGCAAGCACCGGCACATGGCCGTTGATGATATGCCCGGCGGCCCAATCCAGCCCAAACTCGGCAAACAGGCGGCGCACGGCCTGCTCGGCCACGGCGGCGTCCTCGTTTTCCACAAAGGAATAGTAAGGGTTCTTCTGCTCGGCGCAGGCCTCGGGCTCGCCGATAAAATACTGCTCGAAGCAGGCCATTTTGGCGCGCCCGAATACGGGCGAAAGCGGCCCGCACCACAAATACCACAGAAAGTCCTGCCCTTTCTGGCGCGCGGCGCTGCCGGGCGGGGCGAAAAAGCCCTGGCGGGCCAGCGTTTCGCATTTATCCATCCAGGCGCGGCCTGCAAACGTCTCGCCGCCCAGATGAACGGTGGCAAAGCGGCCGTCCGCCTCCATGGGCACGGCGCCGTGGAACAGAAGGTTGCCGTTCTCTTTTTTATAAATGCCGCCCTTTGCGTACAAAAAGCGCACATGGCGCGAAAGGCGCTCGCTTTCGGCAAAGCTCTGGCACAGCCTTGCCAGCACGTCCTCCTCTGCGCGGGAAAGGCGCGCGGGGCAGGCCCTGTCCACTGTGGGGAAATAGGTGTCGCGCAGCGGCCAGCGCCTGCCGTCCGCCTGCACGGTAAAGCTTTGAAAGTCGATATGCTGCAAAAGCGCGCGGCCCTGCATGCCAAAGTCCGGGTTGCGGGCGATGACGGCGCACTCCAGCTTGAACAGGATGACGGCAATGGCCTTGTGCATGCGCGCGGTGCGCCATAAATCCTCCTGCGAATCCTCACAGCCGGGCTGCGCGCGAGGCAGAAAGCGCGACACGTCGCTGTTGGCATATGTCTGCTCGGCAAACAGCGAAAGGGGGCGCAGGCTGATGCCGTAGCCGTCCTCCAGCGTTTCGAGGTTGTTGTAGGCAAGCGACGTGCGTATGACGCTTGCCACGCACACCTCGCTGCCCGCGGCGGCGCCCATCCACTGCACGTCATGGTTGCCCCACTGCACGTCCACCGAGTGATGGGCGATAAGCTGGTCTAAAATAACATCCGGCCTTGCGCCGCGGTCGAACAAATCGCCCACAATATGCAGGCGGAACACCGCCAGCCGCCGGATGAGCGTGCACATGGCCTCGATGAAGGCATCGGCGCGGCCCGTGTCCACAATGGCGGTGAGGATGCGGCCATAGTAGCGGTCTTTGTCGTGGTCTTCAAAATGGGCGTGCAGCAGCTCGTCTATGATGTAGCGGAAGCCCTTCGGCATGCGCTTGCGCACAAAGCTGCGCGTGTATTTCGAGGACATAAAGCGGCACACGTCAATCAGCCTGTACAGCGTCTGGCGGTACCACGCGCCCACGTCGCTTTGCAAAGGCTTCAGCTGCGCCAGCTTGCGCTCGGGGTAATAGATGAGGGTGGCGAATTCCGCGCGCTCGCGCTCGGGCACCCCGGGGCCCAGCACCCTGTCCACCTTTTCGCGGATGACGCCCGACGCGCTGGACAAAATATGCCCGAACGCCTCGGCCTCGCCGTGCACGTCGCTCATGAAATGCTCGGTGGGCTTGGGCAGCTTGAGGATGGCGTTCAGGTTGATAATCTCTTCCGTGGCCGCGGCCACGGTGGGGTAATCTTTCGAAAGGCTTTGCAGAAATTTCCGCTCGTAGCTTTGCGGCAAGGGCCCCGCCTCCTTTTCTGCGCCTGCGCGGCGGCAGAGGTGCGCCGCGTGCATGACCGCTTTTCCGCGCGGCGCGCCGCACCCCGCGCGCCCGTCTGCTTACAGGTTTATTATATCATATCACAGAAAAATATGGTATATTAGGTTTTGACGCAACATAATGAAAGGGGGCGGCGCACATGGCGCTGCGTGTGCCGGAGGCGTGCGGGCTGTGCCCGCGCCGCTGCGGGGCAGACAGGACAAAGGAGGCCCCGGGCCTGTGCGGCGGCGGGCCGCAGGTGCGCGCCGCGCGCGCGGCCCTGCACTTTTGGGAGGAGCCGTGCATTTCCGGCACGCGCGGCTCCGGCACGGTGTTTTTTTCGGGATGCCCGCTTGGGTGCTGCTATTGCCAGAACTACCGCATCAGCGCAGAAAACTTCGGCAAGGCGCTTACCGTGCCGCAGCTTGCCGCCGTATTCCTTCGTTTGCAGGCGCAGGGCGCGCACAACATCAACCTTGTCACGGCCACGCACTATGCCCCGTGGGTGACGGCCGCGCTGGACGAGGCACGCGCGCAGGGCCTGCGGCTGCCGGTGGTGTACAACACCGGCGGGTATGAGACAGAGCAGACGGTGCGCGCCCTGGCGCCGTATGTGGATATATGGCTGACGGATATGAAGTACGTTTCCAGCGCGCTTGCGGGCGAATATTCCGCCGCGCCGGATTATTTTGCCGTGGCCGCGCCCGCTCTGCGCCGGATGCTGGCGCAGGCGGGGCCGCCCGTGTTCGGCGCGGACGGGCTTTTGCAGCGCGGCGTCATTGTGCGCCACCTTGCCCTGCCCGGCGCCCTGCGCGATTCGCTGGCCGTGCTGCGCTTTCTGGCCGGGCTTGGGCCGCAGAATTTCCTGTTCAGCGCCATGAGCCAGTACACCCCGTTTTACCGCGCGGCGCAGCACAGGGCGCTCTCGCGCCGCATTTCCACCTACGAATACCGCACCGTGGTGAACGAGGCCGTGCGCCTTGGCCTGACGAACGGCTATATGCAGGAAAAAAGCAGCGCCAGGGAGGAATATACCCCGCCCTTTGATTTGGAAGGTTTGTGACTGCCGCAGAAGAAAGCGCCGCCCCGGCATGGCCGGGGCGGCGTTTTTTGCAGGGCATGCACCCTTACAGAAGGTGTTTAATACTGGCTTTTGCGCTTGCGGGCGGCCTTGCGCCAGTAGCCATAGGCCGAAAGGGCCAGCATGGCGGCCAGCATAACGGGGAACACCCAGTCTTTGCCGCTGGAATCGTAGCTGCGCACATCGCTCCACGCCTTGCTCATGGCGTCGTTCACGTCTGTGGGCAGCACCAGCATGGTCTCGCACAGGGCAAGGTAATCGGCCGAAGGGTACATCATGTCGCTTTCTGCCAGCTCTGGCGGCAGAAGGCTGCGCACCTGCGTCTGCGGCGAGGAATAGCAGATATACTCTGCGTTGGCCAGGGCCACTTGCGTTTCGCACATGAAGTTGATGAACATTTCGGCGGCCTCTTTGTGGCGCGCGCCCTTGGGGATGCACATGCCGTCCACAAAGCGGTTGGTGCCCTCGGCGGGCAGGAAGATGGCGAGGTCGGGGTTATCCTGCATCATGGTCATGCCGTCGCCGGTATAATACGGCGCCAGCGCGGCCTCGCCGCCGCTCATTTTGTCGAACACCTCGTCCATTACATAGCTTTGCACCACGCCCTTCTGCTCTTTCAGCTTCTGGGCGGCCTCTTCCACGTCGGCCGTGCTCTGCGGGTTCAGCGATTTGCCCAGCATTTTGCCTGCAATGGCAAAGGCGTCGCGGCTGTTGTTAAACATGAGGATGTTGTTTGCGTATTTTTCATCCCACAAAATGCCCCAGCCCTGGGACAAATCGCCCTCGTCCACCATGGTGGTGTTGTACACGATGCACACCGTGCCCCAGGTGTAGGGCACGCTGTATTCGTTGGTGGGGTCGTATTCCAGGTTTTTGCACGTCTCGTCGATGAGGGCATAGTTCGGGATATTGGAAAAATCCAGCTTTTCCAGCATGCCCTCGTTTATCATCTGGCCTATCATGTAATCGCTGGGAATGATGACGTCGTAATCGCCCGCGCCGCTTTTCAACTTGGCGTACAGGCTTTCGTTGGTGTCGTAGGTGGTGTAGTTTACGTCGATGCCGGTAAGCTCTTCAAACTCCTTCACCACGTCCATGGTGCCGTCCGCCCCGTCAGAGATATACTCGCCCCAGTTGTACACGTTCAGGGTGATGTTGTCGCCGGCAAAGCGCGTGTAATCGTAGCCGGGCTCTACCTCCACCTCGGCAAAGGCGGGCGCGCACGGCGCGGCCAGGCACGCGGCGCACAGAACAAGCGCGGCGGCCTTTTTGGCAAGGCGGTGCCTTTTCATACGCGCGCCTCCCTTCTGGCGGCGCGGGCCGTGCGCTTCTCGCGCGCGGCCTCCACCCCGTTCACACTGAGAATGATAGCCAGAATGACCACAAACATGATGGTGGAAAGGGCGTTTATTTCGGGGCTGACACGCTTTTTCGTCATGGAGTAGATGGCGATGGGCAGCGTCTGCACCGTGCCGGAGTTGAAATACGAGATGATGAAATCGTCAATGGAATACGTCAGGCTGATGAGGAATGCCGAGATGATGGCGGGCATTATCTCTGGCAGCACCACCTTGAAAAACGCCTGGCGCGGGTTGCAGCCAAGGTCCAGCGCGGCCTCGTACATGCGCACGTCCATCTGGCGCAGCTTGGGGCTGACGTTGAACAGCACATACGGCAGGCAGAACGTGACGTGCGCAATAAGCAGCGTGCCGATGCCGAAGCCCACGCGCACCTCCTGCCCCAGAAGGGCCGTAAGCACCTTGCTGATGCCGCCGTTCAGCACCACGAACAGCAGCATGGTGGCAACGCCGGTGACAATTTCGGGGTTGACGATGGGCACATACGAAAGGTTCAGCACCACGGCGCGCCTGCGGCGGCTCATGTTGTTCACCCCAATGGCCGCCAGCGTGCCCAGCACCGTGGCGATAATAGCCGAGGCAAAGGCCACCACAAGCGAAACGCCCAGCGCCTGCAGAATCATTTCGTCGCCCAGCAGGTTTTTATACCAGCGCAGCGAAAAGCCCGCCCAGACGTTGCGGCTTTTCGATTCGTTGAAGCTGAAGGCAATAAGCACCGCGATGGGCACATACATGAAGCCGAACACGGCCACCATCCACACGCGGCCAAGGTTTTTCCAGCGCCTCATACCATCGCCTCCATTTCTTCCGTGTCGGCGGTGGTGAAGCTCATGCACAAAAGCACAATCACCATCAGCACAAGGCTCATGGCGCTGCCCAGGTTGTAGTTGTAGCTGTTGCCGAGGAACTGCATTTCAATGAGGTCGCCCGGCAGCAGGTTAGAGCCGCCGCCCAGCATGCGGCTGATGATAAAGGTGGAGATGCTGGGCACAAACACCATGGTAATGCCCGTGGTGATGCCCGGCATGGCCAGCGGCACCAGCACGCGCGAAAGAATGTGGAACTGGCTTGCGCCAAGGTCCTGCGCGGCCTCGATGACGCTCTGGTCTATTTTCACCATAATGGTGTAAAGCGGCAGTATCATGAACGGCAGGTAGTTGTACACCATGCCCAGCACCACGGCGCCGGAGGTGTTTATCATGTGCAGCGGCCCAATGCCGAACAGCCCCAGAAAGCGGTTGATAAGGCCGTTGTTTTCCAAAAGCGTCATCCACGCATAGGTGCGCAGCAGAAAGTTCATCCACATGGGCAGCATAATAAGCATCTGCATCATTTTCTGGTGCGCGGGGGCCATGCGGCTGAGCATATAGCCGATGGGAAAGGCGATGACAAGGCAGATGACGGTGGCGATGACGGCCTGCACGATGCCGCGCGCGAACACGGTGGTGTACGCGCCCAGGCCCATGATGTTCTCCAGCGTGAAGCTGCCGGCCTTGTCGGTGAACGCAAAGTACACCACAATGGCCAGCGGCACTGCCACGAACACCACCATCCACACGATGTAGGGCGAAGCGCCCGCTTTGCTTTTCACAGCCGCTCAGCCCTCCTTCTTCATGATGTGTATCTCGTCCGGGCCGATGTTCATGCCGATAAGCTCGCCCACCTGCGCGGCCTGGGTGGAATGGATAATCCACTCATAGCCCGCCTGGCGCACGTGCATCTCATAGTGCACGCCCTTGAAGATGACGTTTTCCACTACGCCCGTAAGCTGGCCCTGAATGGCCGGCACAATTTGAATATCCTCCGGGCGCACCACCACCTGCACAAACTCCTTGGGCGCAAAGCCCTTGTCCACACAGGTGAACTCCTGCCCGGCGAACTCCACACGGAAGTCGCGCAGCATCACGCCGTCGATGATGTTCGACTCGCCGATAAAATCGGCCACAAAGGCGTTGTTCGGCTCGTTGTAAATATCCTGCGGCGTGCCTATCTGCTGAATGTTGCCGCCCTTCATCACCACCACCATGTCGGACATGGTGAGGGCCTCCTCCTGGTCGTGCGTGACATAGATGAAGGTTATCTCAAGGCTTTGCTGGATGCGCTTGAGCTCTATCTGCATATCTTTGCGCAGCTTTAAGTCCAGCGCGCCGAGGGGCTCGTCCAGCAAAAGCACGCGCGGGCGGTTCACCAGCGCGCGGGCAATGGCCACGCGCTGCTGCTGGCCGCCGGAAAGCGTTGTGGTGCTGCGGCGCTCGAAACCCTTCAGGCCCACAAGCTCCAGCATTTCCATCACGGCGCGGCGCACCTCTTTTTCCTCCACCTTTTTCAGGCGAAGGCCGAAGGCCACGTTCTCGAACACGTTCAGGTGCGGGAACAGGGCATACTTCTGGAACACGGTGTTCA
Organism: Oscillospiraceae bacterium; assembly: GCA_018380115.1. Lineage (GTDB taxonomy): Bacteria > Bacillota > Clostridia > Oscillospirales > Ruminococcaceae > Ruthenibacterium. The sequence goes on from JAGZUF010000026.1 coordinate 11,596, forward strand.
CCTGCCGCTTGTACGGCGGCAGGCGCGTGATGTCCTTGCCATCAAAAAAGACATTGCCCGATTTCGGCTCGATAAACCCGCCAATGACGCGGAGCGTGGTCGTCTTGCCGCAGCCGGACGGGCCGAGGAAGGTGACGAACTCTTTGTCGTGGATATCGAGGTTGAGGCCGTCCAAAACGCGGTCTCCGTCGAAATCGACTACAATGTCCTTGAGTGAAACGATTTTCTTGTTCTCCATTACAGACTGCATCCCCCTTTGCGGAATTTACCGAAGGGCTGCCTGCCCCGCGGCCCAGCGCCCATGTTACCGCCCCGCAAAAGGTTTGTTACACCGCCCCATCCGGAAGGGCGGCTACAGCGGCACATCAAAACGCCAAATTTCGCCGCAGGCCGTGCGCAGGGCTGAAGGGAAAGCGCTTTCCCCCGCCCTTTTGCCGTCTGCGGCTGTGTGTCAGATGCGTATACGACACAGTGCCATCTATTATGGGGCCATGTTCACACTTTGTCAATGTTTTTTTCGAAAAATTTACGCAAAATCTTGCATATTTCCGTTTTTTTCTGCGGTTTTCCGCATTTTTTCAAGAGGATTTTTAGAATTTTCTTCTATTTTCTTCTTATTTCTCCGTTTTTCTCTTGTTTTCTCGCATTTCAAAAAGCTGGCCGGGCAAATGCACGCACAGGGGCGCCCCGCGCGTGCAAAACGGCGCCGCGCGCTGCGCCCCTGAGGCGGAAACGCCAGCGGAAATGTCTGCGCACCCGGCCGCACCGCGCAAAAAGCGGCGCCGTGCGCGTACCCGCGAGGCGGAAACACTGGCGGAACTGCCTGCGCATCCGGCCTCACCGCGCAAAAGGCCGCGCCGCGCTCCGTGCCCCTGAGGCGGAAACGCCGGCGCGTCAGGCCCAGACTGTCAGCCGCCAGGGCCCGCCCCGTGCGCCAGAAAGCAGCCCTTTTCGTGCGAGCAGATGACGCCCACGGCCTGCAGATAGGCATAGATGATGGTGGTGCCCACAAACTTCATGCCGCGCTTTTTCAAATCCTTCGATACAGCGTCGGAAAGGGGCGAGCTTGCCAGCCCCGTCTCATGCACCGCCTGTCCATCTGTCCAGCCCCACAGGTAGCTTGCAAAGCTGCCGAACTCCTGCTGGATGGCAAGAAAGGCCCGTGCGTTGCCCACAGCGGCGCGTATCTTCAGCCGGTTGCGGATGATGCCCGCATCGCTTTGCAGCGCGGCCAGCTTTTCGGGGCCGTAGGCGCTTACCGCCTGCGCGTCAAAATTATCGAAGGCCCGCCGGAAGGCCGCGCGCTTATTCAGCACGCACTCCCACGAAAGCCCGGCCTGAAAGCCCTCCAGTATCAGCATTTCAAACAGCATGCGGTCGTCCCGCACGGGCACGCCCCACTCTTCGTCGTGGTAGCGCACATACGCCTCGTTGTTCGGGTTTGCCCACCAGCACCGCTGTTTGCCGTCTGCCCACTCCATACGTCTTTTCCTCCTTTGCCCTCCGCCTGGCGCACAAGGGCGCGCCCGCGCAAAGGCATGCAGATGCGGCGCCCCAGGCAAGCCCGCTTTTGCGCGGGTGCACAGAAGGCGCACTATGCAAGGGGGCAGGCGGCATTATGCACACCGCGGCCTGCGCCTGCATCCGCTTTATAAAGCCATCATACCACATTTGTCCGCTTTGTAAAACCGCCTACGGGCGTGTACTGCACGCACCTGCAAAGCGCCTTTTATCTCAGCGCGCCTTTGGCCGGGGCCTTTCGCCTGCCGCCCAGAGGGCCGGGCCCCTTTGCCGCACACCGCGGCATGCCTCAGCCCAGCACCCTGCTGTATAAAAAACAGCGCAGCGGCGTCTTCCGGCCGCCGAACTCTACGGTGATGCATCGCTCGCCCTCGCGGTGAAAGCCGCGTTTTTCGTAGAACTGATAGGTGCACGCGTCGTCCGTGTAAAGATACACCTCTTTGCCCGGCGCGCGGCGGGCAAGCTCTGCCAGCAGCAGGCTGCCCACGCCCGTGCCCCGGGCCGCAGGCGCCGCGGCAAGAAAAAGCACCTCGCCGTCCGGCGTGTGGGTGCGGCGGTAGGCCTCGAACAGGGCGCGGTTCGCCGCCTCATACACGCCCGCGCCGCCGGGGGCAAACAGGCGCTGCAGCACATCGAACACGCGCACATACAGCCGTGTGCCCCAGCTTCGGCAGCAGGGCTGCCCGCCCTTTATCTCGGCCAGCAGCACCCCTGCCAGCACATCGCCGCAGTAAGCGGCCAGCACATGGGTGGCGCGCGTCAGCTCCAAATACCAGAAATACCGGGCATACAGCTTCAAAAGCAGCCTGTTTTCCATATACCAGTTGAAGTGCATGCCCTCGATGGCATACTGCATAGCCTGGCTGTAATCTTTTTTCTGAAGCTCCCGAAGTTGTGCCTGCACGGCGGCGCCTCCCCTTTATCCGTCATATTGTGCCGCAAGTATAGCAGAAACACGCGCGCGGCGCAAGGCCGGCGCGGCCCCAGCCCCCGCAGAAATGCGCGCGGGCGCCCCGTGCGGGCGCAAAGGCCAAAAGGCCCTGTGCGCGCGGGCGGCGGGCCGGGGCATCTTCCCTCTTGCACTTTTCCGTAAAACGGATATAATATGAGGCAATGCCGCCTCTTTGCGCTTTTTTTATAAAAACCGCGCATTTGTTTATGCGGCCTTTATTTCGCTTCGCCGGCACCCGGCCCGGTGCGGCGCACAGCCTGCCTTGCCTTGAGAGGGGAAATATCGTTTGAGCGGCTTTATTGCGAGAACGCGGCGCCTGACGCCTGCGCGCATCATCATCTTCGGCTTTCTGGCGCTTATTTTGGCAGGCGCGGCCCTGCTGACGCTGCCCTTCGCCACGCGCGACGGTCAGGGCGCCAGCTTTGAGGACGCGCTGTTCACCGCCACCAGTGCCACCTGCGTGACGGGCCTTGTGGTGCACGACACCTACACCTACTGGACGCCCTTCGGGCAGGGTGTCATTCTGCTTCTGATTCAGATAGGCGGCATGGGCGTTGTAACCATGGCGCTTGCCATTTTCACCATCACCGGGCGGCGCATCGGCCTGAAGCAGCGCGTGGTGATGCAGGAGACCATTGCCGCGCCGCACGTGGGCGGCATGGTGCGCATGGTGGGCTTTATCGTGCGCGGCACCCTGTGCGTAGAGACGGCGGGCGCCGTGCTGCTGGCGCTGCGCTTCTGCCCGCAGTTCGGCGTGGCCAAGGGCGTGTGGTTTGCGGTGTTCCACGCCGTGTCTGCCTTCTGCAACGCGGGGTTCGATTTGATGGGGGAAAGCGGTGCCTTTTCCTCGCTGACAGACTACAGCGCAGACCCCCTTGTGAACCTGACCATCATGGGCCTTATCACCGTGGGCGGCATCGGCTTTCTTGTGTGGGACGATGTTCTGCACCATGGCCTGCGCTTCCACCACTACCGCCTTCAGACAAAGATTGTGCTGGTGACAAGCGGCCTGCTGGTGCTTCTGCCCGCCCTGTACCTGTATTTTGTGGAGTTTTCACACCCGCAGTGGGCGGGGCTTTCCGGCGGGGAAAGGGTGCTGGCGGCGCTGTTCCAGTCTGTCACCACGCGCACGGCGGGCTTCAACACCGTCGACCAGACGGCCCTCTCCGGCCCGGCGGTGCTGCTGTGTATTCTGACGATGCTGGTGGGCGGCTCGCCCGGCTCTACCGCGGGCGGCTTCAAAACCACCAGCCTTGCGGTGCTGGCGCTGTGCGTGGTGGCCATTTTGAAGCAGCGCGACAGCATCCAGGTGTTTGCGCGGCGCTTTCCGCCGGTGGTGCTGCGGCATGCGGCCACGCTCATCACGCTGTATATGGGGCTATTCCTCGCGGGCGGCGTGATGCTGTGCGAGTGGGACGGCATCCCCCTTTCCGCAGCCCTGTACGAGACGGCCAGCGCCATTGCCACGGTGGGCCTTTCCATGGGCGTGACGCCCGGCCTGTGCCTGGCCTCGCACCTTGTGCTGGTGTTTTTGATGTACTTCGGGCGCGTGGGCTGCCTTACCATGCTGTATGCCGTGGCGGGCGGCCATCACGGGCCGCGCGGCATGCTGCCGGAGGAAAAAATAACCGTGGGCTGAGGGCAGAAAAGCCCGTGCACGCCGCCCGCTTTGCCGCAGCGCGGCTTTTACCCGTGTGCACGCTGCCGGAAGGCAGCCCTGTATGAAAGAGAGTTTGAACAGAAAAGGAGAACGTCTTTTTATGAAATCCATCCTGCTGGTTGGCCTTGGGCGCTTTGGGCGCCACATGGCGGAAAAATTCATCGAGCTTGGCCACGAGGTGCTGGCCGTGGATAAGGATGAGCAGCGCGTAAACGACATTCTGCCCGTTGTGACGGACGCGCAGATAGGCGACGCCACAAGCGAGCCGTTTATGGAGGCCCTGGGCGTGCGCAATTTCGATTTATGCGTGGTATGCATCGGAAACAACTTTCAAAGCTCGCTGGAGGCCACGGCCCTTTTGAAGGAGCTGGGCGCCGCCAAGGTGCTGAGCCGCGCCTCGCGCGATGTGCACGCCAAGTTCCTTCTGCGCAACGGAGCCGACTATGTGGTGTACCCGGAAAAGGAGATGGGCGTGCGCGCGGCGGTGAAGTTCAGCGCAGACAATATCTTCGACTACATCAGCCTTTCGCCGGAATACTCCATCTACGAGGTGACGGTGCCCGCTGTGTGGGTAGGGCGCAGCATCATCGAGCTTTCGGTGCGCACGCGCTACCACATCAGCATACTGGCCTTCAAGCACGGCGAAACCTTTCTTCCCCTGCCCAAGCCGGACCATGTGTTCACCGGCGACGAAACCATGCTGGTGCTGGGCGCCAATGCGGACCTGCAAAAATTTTTGAAGCTGTAAGCACAGGGTGAAGTCAGGCCCTCCGGCAAAGCCGGGGGGCCTGCGCTGGCCCTGGAAGGGCATACTGCCGGCAAGCCTCTCAAGAGGCGCTGAACGCCCTGTCTTCTGCGTCACTTGCCCTGCCCCTCGTAAACGGTGGTTCTTCCCATTGCGTGCTGTATCTTTTTGGTATTGAATCCCCCATCCCGCTTCGCCCGGGACTGGCAGCGAAAGCCTTTTTACTCTTCCCGGAACAGCCGCGGGGCGGCGTTTCGCTAAGACAAAAGCCCCCGCGGCAGCCGTGCGGCTGCCGCGGGGGTTTTCCGCATTGATGCGGCCCGGCCCGCCGGGCCCTTTTTATGCGCGGCCCGGCAGGCCGCCTGCCCTAGCGGCCCGCTTTCTGACCTGCTCGTGATAAAAGTAATTGACAATGGCAGGGGGCGCTTCAAAGGGGCGCTTCATGCTGTCGTCATTCGTTACATAGGCAAGGCCTGTTTCTGCGGCATAAGCCCTCAGCCGTTCATCCAGACGTTCCCAGTAGCTGCGGCTCCCCTTCTGGTAAATCTCGCGGTAAAGGGGCAGCAGGGCCGGGTATTTTTCTTGAATATACCCCAAAATCACCGTTTTGCAGCTGCCCCGCAGGTTGAGGTTTTCCAGCCAAATCAGGTTGCACTGCCCTTTTACCCGGCCGATAATTGCTTTTACATCTGTAATGCCCGGAAATATGGGGGAAATAAAGCAGGTGGTCCGCACGCCCGCGCGGTAAAACGCCTTCATGGCCGCCAGCCGCCGCCCGATGCTGGCGGCGCTGTCCATATCGTTTTTGAACCCTTCGTCCAGTGTGTTCACAGACCACGACACGCGGGCTTGCGGGAAAGTGCGTATCAGCTCCAAATCCCGCAGTATCAAATCGCTTTTTGTAGCTATGCTGAGCTTTGCGCCGCTTCCCTTCAGCTGTTCCAGCAAGGCGCGCGTGCGCCCGTATTTTTCTTCCTGCGGAAGATAAGGGTCTGTAACCGAGCCAATAAACAGTTCCTTGCCTGCATATTTCTTCGGGTTTTTGATTTCCGGCCAGTTTTTGACGTCTAAAAAAGCTCCCCACGGCTCTGTATGGCCCGTGAACCGCTTCATAAAGGACGCATAACAGTACCGGCAGCCATGCGTGCAGCCCACATAGGGATTGACAGAGTATTCGCACACAGGCAGGTTGGATTTTGTGATAACGCCTTTTACCTCAATTTCTCGAATCAGGGGGCTGCTCATTGCTGCCAGCCCCCCATGTGAATATGGCCGTCCGGGGTGCTGTCATACTGCTCCAAAACCAGTTCATCTTCCTTGGGATAGCCTACTCCAATAAAGCACGGGGTCATCCAGCCCTGGGGCACGCCCAATTCCTTCAGCACCAGATCATGCTCTTTGTTTAACGGAATACGCAGAGAGTAGCCCAGCCCCTCGTTGATAACGGCCAGCATGATATTTTCCGCCACGCACCACGCCGTCGAAAGAGGGTTCAGCTTGCTGACCCATTCCGCGTTGAGTCTGGCACATTTGAACAGCGGGACGATCACATAGGGGCAGTCCACCAGCATGGTATATTGCCTCGGCATGGCATGGGCGTACATTTTCTGCGCCAGATTGGGACGGCTATAAATGCGGTTGCTGTCCACATAACGCTTGGCAACTGCTTTGGCGTATGCGAAGGCTCTCTCTTTATCTTCACGCTCATGGAGGACGATAAACTGCCAGTTTCGGTAGTGATCCCATGAGGGCGCTTTCATACCGGCGGCAATGATCCGTTTGATTGCTTCAAAATCAACCTCTTTGTCTGTCCATTCCCGGCTTGTCTTTCTTTTCTCAATAACCTCGTTAAATTCCATATTATTTTCTCCCGCAGTTACCATTTATTCCAGCGCACTTTGTTCTCAACCGTGGCCTTGACTTGGGCAGGCAGAAGCGGGTCTTTGACAGCATAGCCCATAACCACCAGCGCAGGCAAAGCCCAGCCGTCCGGCACTTTCAAAAATTCTTTGATTTGCTCCGGCTCTTTTTTCACGGGGATATGGACGACAGCCCCCAGCCCCTCGGCCGTGGCGGCAAGCAGCATATTTTCCACCAGCGCCCATGCTGCGCCGTAATCCATAAGCCCATAGCCGTTTTTATCCTCGCTCAAAGGGTACTTCTGTTTGAAATAGGGCAGGATTACACAAGCGGCTTCTTCAATCATGGTACGCTGGCGGGGGTAGGCAATTTTGAACATCTCCTGCTGCGGTGTTTTCGGCTCCCCGATACGGCAGGGGTAGGGGCGGATAAATTTAGCAAGTTCCATAATGATGTTCTTATCTGTTAGAGTTACCAGCTCCCAGCGCCTTTGATGGTTGGAGGAAGGGGCTTTCAGCCCTGCGTCCAAAATCCTTTCTAATATTTCTCTGGGAATTTCCCTGTCCTCAAACTGGCGGATACTTCTTCTCTTGTTGATAACTTCGTAAAATTCCATCTGTTAATCCTCCGTTTCCTGGTTTACCAGCTTGGTGAGATTTTTTGTAAAAGTCCTCGACAGGGCAATGAGGTTCTTTTGTTCCTCCGGCGTAAACATGGACATGGCTGTGTCTTCCGCCCATGTGATATGCCGGACAACCTTTTCGCAGTATGCCCGGCCCGCCGCTGTCATTTGGACAATTTTGTTTCTTTTGTTTTCCGGCACTTCGGCAACGGTAACATAGCTGCCCGACAATAGGTTTTTAATGATTAAATTCACGGTCTGTTTAGATTGAAAGGTTCTTTTGCATATCTCTGTTTGCGTCATTCCGTCTTTGTTATAAAAAAGCGCGTTTACAACCAACAGGGTTTTCATCAGCATGCCGTGGCGTTTTGCATATTCGTCATACAGGGCAAACTGTTCATCTCTGAATTTACAGTACAAATATGCGTTTTTTCTGTCCTCTCCGGTCATGGGCCGCCCCTGCGCAAACAGTCAATTTATTGACTGTATTTTACCAAAAAAGCTGCGCGCCTGTCAAGGCCGCGCAGCTTTGGAAGGGCCGCCTCCGCCTTCCGTTCCTCCTTCTTTATGCCCGGCGGCAAAGGGGCGCTTTGCAGGCGCCCGCCCTTCCCCTTTGCCTTCCGCGCAGAAAGCGCAGGCGGCAAGGTGAACCGCAAACAGGCACAGCCTGCCCGCAGGGGCGGCCTGCTTTCCGGCCGCGTGAAGTCAAAACTTCCGTCCGGTGTGCGCGGCACGCCGCAGAAGGCCTCGGCCCCGCCCGCCGGGTGTCTGGCAGGCACAGGCGGCCTTTCCCCTTGCCTGCGCACGGCGGTGCCTTTGCCGGGCATGCGCAGAAAACATGCCGAAAAGCAGTTGACATAAATCCGAAGTCGGATTATAATACCACTTGTGCAATTCCGAAATCGGATTTATTTTCCTGCTGGAAAGGAGGCTGCCGCCATGGTGCAGCCAGCGGACGCCGCAAAAGAGATAAGCCGCCTTTCGCGCGAGATGGAGCGTCTGTATCACGAGCTCTCGCTGAAAACGGGCCTTTCCGACAGTGCGTTTTTGATTTTTTACGCCATCGGCGAGCTGGGCGACGGCTGCCTTCAAACGCAGATTGCAGACGAATACTGCGTAAGCAGGCAGACCATCAACACCTCGGTAAAGCGCCTTGTGCAGCAGGGCTTTCTTTCGCTTGCGCCCGGGCGCGGGCGCGGCATGCACCTGCACCTTACGCCGGCAGGGCGTGCGGTGATGGAGCAGAAGCTGGCGCCTGTTTTCGCGCTGGAGGAAAGCGTGCTTGCCAGCATGCCCGCGGCCCAGCGCGCCCAGCTTCTGCGGCTGTTGGGGCGCTATGTGCAGCTTTACCGCCGGCATGTGCGCGCGCCGGGCTGAGGGCATGCGCCTTTGCGGCGCGTTTCGCGCCCCTGGCTTTACTACATACAAACCCGCGCGCACGGCATATGCCGCCGCTTCGCCCCGTGCACGGCGCAGGGCATAAGGCCCCGCACCTTTGCACGCCCTGCCGCCCTGTGCCGCCCTTGTTCCGCGGCGTCTGCGCGCAGCGCGCACGGCGGCCCCTGCGGGCCGTCCCACTTTTTCTTTGGAGGTTTTTTCATGCGCATCCAACTGTCCGACCATTTCAGCTACGGAAAGCTGCTGCGCTTCACGCTTTCCACCATACTCATGCTCATCTGCACGTCCATGTACAGCATTGTGGACGGCTTCTTCGTCTCGAACTATGTGGGCAAAACGGCGTTCGCGGCGGTGAACCTCATTTACCCTGTGTCCATGGGCGTCACGGCCATCGGCTTCATGCTGGGCACGGGCGGCAGCGCCATTGTGTCCAAAACGCTGGGCCAGGGCGACCGGCAGCTTGCCAACCGCTACTTTTCCCTCATCATCTATGTCGCCATCGGCGCGGGCGCGGTGCTCAGCGGGCTGTGCTTTGCCTTCACGCCGCAGATAGCCGCCTTGCTGGGCGTGCAGGGCGCGCTGATGCAGCAGTGCGTGGTGTACGGGCGCATTCTGTTTCTGGCGCAGGGCGCCTTCATGCTGCAGACGATGTTCCAGACCTTTTTCGTGGCGGCGGAAAAGCCGGGCCTCAGCCTGAAGATAAACCTTCTGGCCGGGGCCACCAACATGGTGTTCGACTATCTGTTCGTGGCCGTGCTGCCCTGGGGGCTTGCGGGCGCGGCCGCCGCCACCGCCATGAGCCAGGTGGTGGGCGGCGTGGTGCCGCTTATCTACTTTGCGCGCAAAAACGACAGCCTGCTGCGCCTTACCCTGCACACAAAATTTTATGGCCGCGTGCTTTTGAAAACGTGCACCAACGGCTCGTCTGAAATGGTGACGAACCTTTCTGCCTCGGTGGTGAACATCTTATACAACTTCCAGCTGATGCGCCTTGCAGGTGAAAACGGCGTGGCGGCATACGGCGTCATTATGTATGTGAACTTTATCTTCATGGCCGTGTTTCTGGGCTATTCCATCGGCAGCGCGCCGGTGGTAAGCTACCACTACGGCGCGGGCAACCATACGGAGCTGAAAAGCCTGTTCCGCAAAAGCCTTGTGCTGCTGGGCGCGGGCGGGCTTGTGCTTACGGTGCTGGCCGAGGCGTTCAGCGCGCCGCTGGTGGCCATTTTCGCAAGCTATGACGCAGAGCTGTACGCCATGACGGTGCGCGGCTTCCGGCTGTATTCGCTGGCCTTCCTCATTATGGGCGTGAACGTGTGGGGCTCGGCCTTCTTTACGGCGCTGAACAACGGGGCCATTTCGGCGGCCATTTCGTTTCTGCGCACGTTCGTGTTTCAGGTGGCCGTGGTGCTGGCGCTGCCTGCCCTCATCGGGCTGGACGGCATCTGGCTTGCCATTGTGGTGGCCGAGGCGCTGGCACTGCTGGTCACCGCCGCTTTCCTGGCCGCAAAGCGCGAATACTACCACTACGGCTGAGCGGCGCGCGGCGGCATGAACGGGCCGCCGTGCGGGCAGGGGCGGCAGCCTGTGTGCGGGCAGGCAAAAGGGCGGGCCGGGCTGTGTCAGGCACAGGGCGCGCCCCTGTGCGGCAAAGGCCCCGCCCCTGCAAACGGGGTTCTTCCCGCTGCGCGCTGCATCTTTTGGGGATTGAATACCATCCCGCTTCGCCCGGAACCGGCAGCGAAAGCCCTTTTCCTCTCCACAGTACATCTGGGGGATGTCGTTGCGCTAAAGCGGCAACAAAATATGCGCCCCGGCCTTACAGGGCCGGGGCGCATATGCCCACTTTGCCGCGCGGTGTTTTTATACGCCCGTTTTGGGGTTGGGCTTCTGCGCCGGGGCGGGCGCGGCGCCTTCGCCTGCGCCCTGGCCCGGCTGTGCCGCGCCGCACACCGTACATTTGCCGTTTTCATAGCTGTGCCTGCCTGTAGCCGCAATGGCCTGCTGGCTGCCGGGCTGGCTTTGCCCGCACCGCGTGCAGCGGACAGACTGGCTGCCCGGCGCGCCGCAGGTGGGCTGCTTATCCACCACAGGCTGCGCGCCCCAGGCGTGGCCGCCGTAATAGTCCCGGCATATGCCCGCCAGCGCACCGGCCGTGCCCACCTTCGCAATGTCGTGCGTGCCCCCGGTATCCGTTTCGCCCACGGCGGCAAGCGCCGCATTCTTTTCGCCGTCAAACGAGCACTCTTCGGTAGTGCCGCCAGCGTCAAGCCCAAGGAAGCCGCCCGCAGGTATATCCGGGTTGCTTCCCGTCACGGCGCCTGCCGCATGGCTGGCCGCAACGCGGGCGTCTGCGCCCAGCTCGCCCGCAAAGCCGCCCGCCTTGGGCTGCCAGCCGCTCACCTCGCTCGTCACATCACCCAGCGCCGCGCAGTTCTGGAACACGCCGCATTCGGCCCAGCCTGCAAAGCCGCCTGCGCGCCAGTCGCCTGCCGTCACGTGCACATCTGCAAGGCAGCGGGTAAAGGCGGAGGCCGTAGAGGCATCCTGCAGCGCGGCGCTGGTGGAATAGCCGGTGAAGCCGCCCAGGCCCCAGCTGCCCTGCAGCGTGCCGCTGGCCGTGCAGCCCTCGAACGTGCACTGGGTGTCCATGCCCACAAAGCCGCCGCTGTTCGCGCCGCCGCTTACCGCTATATTTTCCGCCCTGCAGTTTTTGAATGCGCCGCGCGTGACATTGCCCGCAAGCCCGCCGGAGATACAGTTTGTATCGCCCATTTCATTCACCACAGTGCCGGACACCGCGATGTTTTCAAACTGCACGGCAAGCCCCTCGTTTGCGATGCAAAAGCCCACCAGAATACCAGAGCTGGTTTCTTGCATGCCCGCGCTGGAGGCATACACCGTGGCGCCCGCCACCGTGAGGTTTTTCACCGCCGGGCTGGGGACGCTGGTGCCCTGCTGTTCATTGCTGGAGATGCGGCCAAACAGCCCCGCCGCGCTGCCGCTTTCGCGCTCATCCACATACATGCCGGTGATGGTGTGGCCGCCGCCGTCAAAAATACCGCCGAAGGCTTTCACTGTAGTGCTTCCGCTCTGCTGCCAGATATAGCTGCCGATGGGGTTCCAGCGGTGGGCCGAAAGGTTGATATTTTCGCAGAGCAGAAAGTATGTGCCGTTGTAATTGCTGCCCGCCGCCACGTCCGCGGCCAGCTTGGCAAGCTGCTCTGCCGTTTCAATGCGGTACGGCTCGCCCTGCGTGCCCGCGCCGCCGGCAAAGGCGCCGGCCGCATAGTCCTTCCACTGCCCCTGAGGCCCGCCCTCGGCCGTTGCCGCGGGCAGGGCGCACACAAGCAGGGCCGCAGCCAGCAGGCCGCACAAAAGCTGTTTGAATTTTTTCATGACTTTTCTCTCCTTCACAGGTTTTCGGCCCGCCCTCCTTTCCCCGCGCCGGTATTCAAACGGCTTCTCCGGCATTGCCGGAGAATGGAAAGGGGCCCCTTTCGCTGCGCCGCCTTATGCAGCGCCTGACATATTCATATTTTACCGCATTGCGCGCGAAAAAGCAAACCCTTTCTGCGCGCGGCCCTCCCTGTGCGGCGCGCCGTGCGAAGGCTGGGGCGCCGGCCCCGGTGCAGGGGGCAGCGGCAGAGCCCTGGCTTTCGCTTTGCGGCCCGCCCCTCAGGCCGGGGCGAACTGGCTTTCATACAGCCGGGCATAGGCCCCGCCCTTCGCCAGAAGCTGCTCGTGGGTGCCCTGCTCTACAATGCGCCCGGCCTCCATCACCAGAATGACGTCCGCCGTGCGCACTGTGGAAAGGCGGTGCGCCACCACAAAGCTGGTGTGCCCGGCCATCAGCGCTTCGAAGGCACGCTGCACCAGCATTTCGGTGCGCGTGTCGATGCTGCTGGTGGCCTCGTCCAAAATCAGCATGTCCGGGCGGCACAGCATGATGCGCGCAATGCACAAAAGCTGCTTTTGCCCGGCTGAAAGGTTGCCCCCGCCCGGTGCAATGACGGTGTCGTACCCGTGCGGCAGGCGCTGGATAAAGCCGTGCGCCCACGCCGCCTTTGCCGCGGCCTGCACCTCCTCAAGGCTGGCGCCCGGCCTGCCGTAGGCGATGTTTTCGCGCACGGTGGCGTTTTTCAGCCATGTCTCCTGCAGCACCATGCCGTACAGGCCGCGCAGCGCGCTGCGCCGCATGCTGCGCACGGGCACGCCGTCCACGCAGATGCGGCCGGAATCCACATCATAAAAGCGCATTAGCAGGTTGATCAGCGTAGTTTTGCCGCAGCCCGTGGGCCCCACAATGGCCACGCGCTGGCCGGGCTGCACATGCAGCGTGAAATTCCGGATAAGCGGCACAGCCTTCACATAAGAAAAGCTCACGTCCTCCACGTCCACCCGGCCCGCGCACGCGGCGGGCGCAAGGGCGCCGGGGGCGTCCGGCGTTTCAGGCGCCTGGTCTATCAGCTCCAGCAGGCGCGCGGCGCTGGCAAGGGCCGTCTGCATCTGGGTGAGCACGCCCGTCACCTCGTTGAAGGGCTTTGTGTACTGGTTGGCATAGGTGAGAAAGCTGGAAAGCTGGCCCACCGTAATGCCCCCGCCGATGGCGCTTACCGCGCCGAACACGCCCACCGCCGCGTACACCACGGCGTTCACAAAGCGCGTGCCGGGGTTGGTAACCGAGGAATAGAACACGCTTTTCAGGCCCGTGGTGTAAAGCTCGTCTGTAATTTCGGCAAACCGCGCCTCGCACGCGGCCTCGCAGCCGAAGGCGCGCACCACCTCCTGCCCGGCCACCATCTCGTTCACAAAGCCGGAAAGGCGGCCCTGCGCCGCGCTGTTGGCGGCAAAAAAGCCCGCCGTGCGCTTTGCCACAAAGCCCGCAAACCAGATGGAAAGGGGCGTCACCGCCACCACCACGAAGGCGATGAAGGGGTTCAGCACGGCCATGACGCACAGCGTGCCCAGAATGGTGGCCACACCCGGCAAAAGCTGGGTGAGGCCCTGCAAAAGCCCTTCGGCCACCAGCTCGGCGTCGTTCGTCATGCGGCTGATGATGTCGCCGTGGGGGTGGCTGTCAATGTAGGAAAGCGGCAGCCTGCTGAGGTTGCGGAAGGCCGCAAGGCGCATTTCGTTGGCCGCCAGGGCCGACACCCTGCGCGTGCACACGCCCAGCGCCCACTGCGCCGCGCCCGCGGCCAGCGTGCTGGCCGCCAGCAGGGCCAGCCAGAAGGCCACGCCGGCGAAATTTACCCGTGCGGGGCCCAGCACGCAGTCTACCGCGCGGCCGATAAACACCGGCCCCAGCAGGGTGAACAGCACGCTGAGCAGCGCCGCCGCGCACCCCAGCGCAAGCTGGCCGCGGCAGGGCCGCGTGTAGGCCAGCGTGCGGCGAAGCGTCTGCGTCTGCTTTTTCATTGCCCTGCCCCCCTCTCTGCGCGGCGCGCGGACGCGCCCTGCGCACTTTCGCCCCAGCCCGGCGCTCCGGCGCCTGCGGCGGCCCCGGCGCGCGGGCGCCCGCCGCCCTGCTGCGCGGGGCTTTGGCCCGCGGCAGGGCGCGGCTTTTCATCTGCGGCGGGCGCATGCGCCGCGCCCTGCCCGGCCTGCGCGGGCAGGCCCGCTTCATGGGCGCCGCCCTCCGTCAGCTTCTGCGAACGGCAGATCTCCCGGTATACCTCACAGGTGCGCAGCAGCTCTTCATGCGTGCCAAGGCCCGCGGGGCGGCCGTCGTCCAGCACCAGTATCTCGTCCGCGTCCTTCACGGCAAAAGCCCGCTGGCTGATAAGCACCACCGTCATGCCCTGCGCGGCTGTTTTCAGCGCGCGGCGCAAGGCGGCGTCGGTGGCGTAATCCAGCGCGCTGGCCGAATCGTCCAGCACCAGCACGGCGGGCTTTGCGGCCAGCGCGCGCGCAATGGTGAGGCGCTGGCGCTGCCCGCCGGAAAAGTTTTTGCCGCCCTCCTCCACAGGCGTGTCCAGCCCCTGCTTTTCGCGCACAAAGGCCGCGGCCTGCGCCGTCTCCAGCGCGCGCCACAGCTCATCGTCCGCGGCGTCCGGGCAGCCCATCTGCAAATTGGTGCGCACCGTGCCGCTGAACAGGCGCGCCGTCTGCGGCACCATGCCCACCATCCGGTGCACCTGGGCCAGAGGCATGCTGCGCACATCGCGCCCCGCAAGGCGTACGGCCCCGGCCGAAACGTCGTATTCCCGCCCCACAAGGCGCGCCAGCGTGGTTTTGCCGCACCCTGTGCCGCCAATGACGCCCAGCGTGCGCCCCGCGCCCACGCGCAGGCACACGTTTTCCAGCGCCGGGCTGCCGCCGCCGGGGTAGGTGAAGGCCACGCTGTCAAATTCCAGCGCGGGGGCGCCCTCCCTTCCGGCCTGCGCCGGGGCTGCGGCCTGCGGCGCGGCGTCCATTTCCGGCGTCAGCGCCAGCACCTCGCCTACGCGCTTTGCGCTGGCCACGGCCTTTGTGAAAATGACGATGATATTCGCCAGCACAATCAGCGCCAGCAGCGTCTGCGTCATATAGTTCACCAGCGCAATAATCTGCCCCTGCTCCAGCCCGCCGGTGTTCGCAAGGCCCGCGCCCATCCACACGATGGCCACAATAGCAAGGTTCACAATGACGCTGGTGACGGGGTTCAGCGCGGCGCTGATGACGCCCACGCGCACGGTGGCGGCGGCAAGCGAAGCGCCCGCTTTATCAAAGGCCTGCACCTCCGCCTGCTGGCGGCCGAACGCACGGATAACGCGCACGCCCTCCAGGTGCTCGCCCGCAAGGCGTGCAATGCCGTCCTGCCCGGCCTGTATGCCGCCGTACATGGGCACCGTTTTGCGCATCACGGCATACAGCACCAGCACGATAAGCGGGGTGGACACAAGGAACACAAGGCCTATCTGCGCGCTGATGGTGAAGGCCATGACGATGGAGCCAATGGCCAGAAACGGCGCGCGCACGGCAAGGCGGATGAACATGTTCACGCCCGTCTGCACCTGGTTGGCATCGCTTGTAAGGCGCGTGATGAGAGAATCGGTGCCCACGGCGCCGTACTGGCTGCGGCTGAGGGCCATCACGCGCGAAAACAGCCTGCGGCGCAGGCTTCTTCCAAAGCCCTGCGCGCACACGGCGGCGAAATACTGGCAGGTAAGCGCGCAGCCAAGGCCCACCGCGCCAAGCCCCAGCATGGCAAGGCCGTGGGTGACGATATAGCGCACGTCGCCCGTTTTCACGCCCACGTCGATGATATCCGCCATCAAAAGCGGCACCAGCAGCTCCAGAATGGCCTCTGCCAGCTTGAACAGCGGCCCCAGCACAAGCTGTGCGCGGTAGCCTTTCAGATCCGGCCAAAGGGCCTTCATAGCGTCTCCCCCTTTTTGCGCGCGGCAGGAACTTCGCCCCAGCCGCCGCGGTGCGCGGGCACATAGCCCGGCGCGCTCTGCGGCCCGCTTTGTGCCGCGCGCATGCAACGTGTTCAGTATAACAAAAACAGCCCCTTGCCGCAAGGCGCGCCGTGCGCGGCAAAGCATGTGCGCGGCCACCGGGGCGCAGGGCATATGCGGGCGGTCAGGCCCGCATATGCACAGGACTGCAAAGGGGTACACCCATGCAAGACAGGCGGCACAGGTGCACAGAGGGCATCCACACACGGGGCAGCCGTCGGGTAAGAAGCACAGACAAAGGCGCATGGGATAGGCCAGGCGCAACAGCACAGGCGCGCAAAGAGCATGCCCATGCGGGGCAGGCGGCGGCAAAGGTGCATACCACGCGGCGGGAAGAGCGGCCGGCTGCCGGGCAAAAGGCCTTCCCCCCTGCCGCCCGCGCCTCTCTTTCAGGCCGTTGTTTCGTCCGGCGGCAAAACGCGCCGCCCCCCGGCCCCTCTTTCCCGGCGATGCGCTGCAAAGCCGTACCGCATGCGCCGGGCAGGCGGGGCGCATGCTGCCGGGCCGCCCGCGCTCGGTTTTGCCCGATTTTTACCATTTTTACCCCATTTTAGAATATTGTCTTTTCTGAACCGGCATGTTATACTTTTCATAACAAATGCACCGCCGCCGGGGCAGCATGCCCGCGGGCGCGGTGCACACTTTTGTCGGAAAGGGGGGCGCAGCATGGCGGGCCGGGAAGGGCTTATCACCGCGAAGCGTCTGCGCGAGGCTATGGAAGTGCGCCATCTGCGCCAGACAGACCTGTGCCGCGCCACCGGCATCCCCAAAAGCGCCATGTGCCAGTACCTCAAGGGCGATTTCAGCCCCAAGGCGGGCCGCCTGCGCCTTTTGGCAAAGGCTCTGTGCGTGAACGAAGCATGGCTTTCCGGCTGCGAGGGCGCGCCCATGTATGCACCCGCCCCCTCCGCCGAACAGATGGACCCTCTGGCCGCCGAGCTGTTCAGCGCCTATGCCGAGGCCAAAGACGCCCTTTCGGCGGATGACATCGAGGACGTAAAGCTGTTCATGCGCATGCTGGCCCGCCGCCGCAGGCGGCAGAAAGGCAGCCAGAGCACAGCGGAATAAAGCGAGCCGTGCGGCGCTTTCTAGGCGCCGCATTTTTATATCCTTTTGCCAAAAAAGCACGCAAGACGCACAGCCCCCCGCCCGGCACCACCCGCCATTTCGGAGGGGGAAGGAAAGGCAGGCAGCGCCATAGGCGCTGCCCGCCTTTTGATATCCTCTGTTATTTACTGCTTTTCACTTTATCGCCACTCTGGAAAGCGCGGCCGTGTCAATCGGCGAAAAAGGGGTCAAAACAATCGGCGTGAAGCACATTGTCCACCTGAATCAGGTCTCTGCGTGAGGAGCTGTAGTAAATCACGCCCACATCCCCAACATCTTTCAATTCCCTTTCCGGGATATAGTAAATATCCTGCCCCACCTGCACCTTTGCCAACCGGCACGCGGCGCTCTAAAACCGTGCAGGCCAGCAGGTCGCTGTCTTCCGGGAGGCCAAGCCTGCCAAACAGCTTAATTTTACATTCATAGTGTTCGCCCTGTTTCATGAATAAAAAATTTTCTTCACCAGCCAGTCCCGAATCATCAAAGCAGGTCTCTTGCGTACCCGTCTCTTCGTTCAAAAGAAACACCTTACGTGTGGCCACAGCTTCTTTAAAACCCATTACTTTATACATATTTTTCACCTCAATGTTCTGCCTGCCATGATGAATGGTTGTATTATACCCATACATATTTAAGGGAGTATTATTCATTGTACCATCTAACCCGCCGCCGTCAAGGGCAGAGGATGTTGGCGCTTCCGTGCTCAGAAACGCCCCGGCGGCCCCGGTATGCAGACGGAATAACAGCCCAAAGGGCAGCGGCCCTGCCGCTGCCCTTTGGGCCTTACTTTGCTTGCCATTCCGAAAAAGAAAAGAAAAGGCGGGCAGCGCCATTGGCGCTGCCCGCCTTTTGATATCCTCTGTTATTTACTGCTTTTCACTTTATCGCCACTCTGGAAAGCGCGGCCGTGTCAATCGGCATAGAAGGGATCAAGGTAATCGGCGTGAAGCACGTTGTCCACCTGAATCAGATCCCTGCGTGAGGAACTGTAGTAAATAACGTCGACATCGCCCACATCTTTCAATTCCTTTTCCAGAATATAATAAATATCCTGCCCCACCTGCACCTTTGCCAGTTTGCGCACCCCAACCGGCACGCGGCGCTCTAAAACCGTGCAGGCCAGCAGGTCGCTGTCTTCCGGGAGGCCAAGCCTGCCAAACAGCCCTGCTTCATGAACGAAAAGTTTTCATAACCTTTCAGCGCCGAATCATCAAAGCAAGTCTCCCGCGTACCCGTCTCTTCGTTCAAAAGAAACACCTTACGCGTGGCCACAGCTTCTTTAAAACCCATTGCTTTATACATATTTTTCACCTCAATAAATTCAGTTGCTGGGATAAAATGAAACGATATACCCGTTTTTGCCGTACGCCAATGTGTACTCTTTGCCATCAATCTCGTATACGGCATAGGGTCCTGTCGGCCTGATGCCACGCCTTACCGGCTGGGTTTGCAGCACTTCGTTTAAAAAGGAATAAAGGTCGCCAACCCCTCTTCTCTGGAAGTCTGTTGCATGCTCTTCTATATGCATCCACCCGGAACTCTCTTTTCCGGTTTCCAGCCATTGCAGCAGTCCATCCGGGGTTTTTACAATGCACATCACATTCTCCGGCGTGTATTTGGCCCCGCTGTTCTCCAATTCCTCCATCAGGCCCCTATCCAGAAAATAGCCGTCCGCCCCTTCTATTGTATCATGCAGGCGCGGGCCGTCAAGGGAAG
>JAGZUF010000004.1 GCA_018380115.1 Oscillospiraceae bacterium
CATGTGTCGCGCTGCGGCGGCCTTGGCGCGGCCTTGCATCGCTCGCATGGCTGCCCAGCACTTCCGCCTCGCTGTTTCCGCCGCTGGCGGCGCTCGGCTACGTGCACCAACTGCGCTACACCCCGGTATTCCCTTCTTCTGTTTTTTTACAGCTGCGCGCAGCGCTTTCAAGCCGCCCCTGCGCGCGGGCCGCGCCGCAAGTTTTCGTCCGGCGCGGCGGCTATGCGCACATGGCGCACGAGGCTCTGCACGCATTGTTTATTATAGGCAAAAAACAGCCTCGCGTCAAGCAAAATGCTTGACGCAAAGGCCGTGCCGCCGTACAATAGAACATATCTCGAAAGGAAAAGGTGGCAGGCATGGAACGCAACGAAAAGAAAATGGAAAAAGTGATAGCCCTGTGCAAAAACAGAGGCTTTATTTATGCGGGCAGTGAAATTTACGGCGGCCTTGCAAACTCGTGGGATTACGGCCCCCTCGGCGTGGAGTTCAAAAACAATGTGAAGCGCGCCTGGTGGAAGAAATTTGTGCAGGAGAGCCCGTACAATGTGGGGCTGGACGCCGCCATCATCATGAACCCGCAGACGTGGGTGACCACCGGCCATGTGGCCGGCTTTTCAGACCCTCTGCTGGACTGCAAAAGCTGCAAGGCCCGCCACAGGGCGGACAAGCTGATTGGCGATGTGCACCCCGATGTGAACGTGGACGCCATGAGTTTCGACGAGATGGACGCCTTTATTGCCCAGCATGACGACGTGGTGTGCCCCGTGTGCGGCAAGCACGATTTCACGCCCATCCGCAAATTCAACCTGATGTTCAAAACGGCTATCGGCGTAACGGAGGATTCGTCCAGCACATGCTACCTGCGGCCCGAAACCGCGCAGGGTATTTTTGTAAACTTTGCCAATGTGCAGCGCACCACGCGCCGCAAGCTGCCCTTCGGCGTGTGCCAGGTGGGCAAGGCCTTCCGCAACGAGATTACGCCGGGCAACTTCACGTTCCGCACGCGCGAGTTTGAGCAGATGGAGTGCGAATTCTTCTGCAAGCCCGGAACAGACCTTGAATGGTTCGCCTATTGGAAGGACTACTGCAAAAACTGGCTGCTCAGCCTTGGCATCAGGGAAGAAAACCTGCGCCTGCGCGACCACGAGCCCGCAGAGCTGGCCTTCTATTCCAACGCCACCACCGATATTGAATATGCCTTCCCGTTCACCGAATGGGGCGAGCTTTGGGGCATTGCAGACCGCACCAACTACGACCTTGGCCGCCATCAGGAGGCCAGCGGCAAAAGCCTGGAATACTTTGACCCTGAGACAAACGAGCACTACATCCCCTATGTCATCGAGCCCTCGCTGGGCGCAGACCGCGTGGCCCTTGCTTTCCTGTGTGAGGCGTATGACGAAGAGGTGGTGGACGCCGAAAAGAACGACACCCGCGTGGTGATGCACCTGCACCCGGCGCTGGCCCCCTACAAGGCCGCCGTGCTTCCGCTTTCAAAAAAGCTGGGCGAAAAGGCGCGCGAAATTTACACCGGGCTTGCCAAATACTTTATGGTGGATTACGACGAGACCGGTTCTATCGGCAAACGCTACCGCCGTCAGGATGAAGTGGGCACCCCGCTTTGCATCACGGTAGATTTCCAGACCGTGGGCGACGGTACCACCCCTGCCGACAACTGCGTCACCGTGCGGGACCGTGACACCATGGAGCAGGTGCGCATCCCCATCGAACAGCTTCGCAGCTATATTGAGGAAAAAACCGCATTTTAAGCTGTCCCCGGCAGCAGGCGGCCCGCGCTGTGCTTCACAGCGCGGGCCGCTTTTCCTTTTATCTGTTCAAGCCTCTATCTCCTGCGGGAAGCGCACGCCCCACTGCCTGCGCAGACTGTCGGCCAGGGCCATCACATGGCAACTGGCCTCATGCGGCATTTCCGGGCACTCGCACAGGCCCTGTTCAATAGCGCGCTTGCAGGCCAGCACTTCGTATTCATAGCCGGATATCTGCTGCGGCACGGGCACGCTGCGCACAAGGCGGTGCCCAGCATCGTATATCTCCAGCTTTTCGGGATTATTGATGTTCTGCACGAACAGATAGCCCTTTTCGCCGTAGATAAAGCCGCTGCGGTCTGCCGGGCCCATCATGGTGGCGTGCAGGCAGGCCTGCCTGCCGTCCGGCCAGCGCATGGTGATATTCTCCACCGCATCCACGCCTGTGTCCAGCAGGCGCGCTTCGCCCGTGATGTCCACTGCGCCGTCCCCAAAAGCCATGAGGGCAAAGTTGATGGGGTATACGCCAAGGTCCAGCAGGGTGCCCCCGGCAAGCTGCGGGCTGCGCATGCGCTCCACCTCCCAGATGGGGTAGCCGAGGTTCGCCTGCAGGCTGTGCACACGTCCCAGCCCACCTGATTCAATAATGCCGGAGATAAGCCGACGCGAGGGCATATAGCGCGTCCAGATGGCTTCTGCCAGCAGAAGGCCCTTTTCCCTCGCCATAGCTGTCACACGCCTTGCCTGCGCCTCGTTCACAGTAAAGGCTTTTTCGCACAGCACATGCCTGCCTGCCGCAAGGCACAGCTCTGTGTGCGCCGCATGGTGAGAGTGTGGCGTGGCTATATACACAAGGTGTATGTCTTTGTCCGCCAGCATGGCTTCATAGCTTCCATAGGCGCGCGGCACGCCGTGCGCAGCGGCAAAGGCCTGCGCCTTGGGCAGCCCGCGCGAGGCCACGGCCAGCACCTGCACGCCATCGTCCCGCATGGCCGCCACGGTGTCCGCCATTTTCGCGGCTATCTTCCCTGCGCCCAAAATACCGATATTCAGCTTCATATCCCATTCTCCCTTTCATGAACGCCGGGCGCAGCATGCAGGCCGCGCCTGGCCATTTCCAGCTCCCGCAGCGCAGGCGACAGCCGTTTCGCGCGCCCGGTAAAGGCAAAGCCCCAGCTTTCGTACCAGCCGATGGCCCGGCGGTTGTTGTCCAGCACCCACAGCACATGCGCGCCCTGCGCCAGCGCAAAGCGCAGAAGCCGGGTGCCGAAGCCGCGCCCCTGCATCTGCGGCAGCACATACAAATGCTCCAGCAGGGGCCCCTGCACCGATACAACGCCCGCCGGCCCCGGCGCCAGCAGCAGAAAAAAGGATTTCCCGTTTTGTATTTCTTTTTTCAAATATTCCAATTGGTATATATCCGTATGCTTTGCCAGAAACTCCGGCGTACAGAAAGCCTCATGCGAGGCACGCCAGCCCCGCGCATATACCCCGGCTGCCTCACGCACATTTTCATCTGTGACGGGTACTATCATGTTGTGTTCCCCCGCTGTTGTCTGCAGACGGCACCGGCTGCCCCGTCAGGCCTCCGGCGGAAGGCAAATGCCCTCCCCTTCGTCATCATACCACGAATACACAGAAAGAAACAAGGGCATCTCATTGCAAGAGATGCCCCTGTTCGTTTTCACAAAGTCCTGCAGCATGGGCACAGGCACGGCCTCAGGCCAGCGCAAGCTCGCCGCCCTTTTCATCCACAGTCAGTACCGTGCCGGGCGCCGGGTCGTCCGCAATGATGGCGCGCGCCACCAGCGTTTCCACTTTGGCCTGGATATACCGCTTCAGCGGACGGGCACCGTACACGGGGTCGTACCCGCCGTCAATGATGTGCCGCTTCGCCGCGTCCGTCACGCGCAGAGTGAGCTGCTTATCTGCAAGGCGCGCCTTCAGGCGGGCCAGCAGCAGGTCTACCACGCCGCCTATTTCTTCCTTCGAAAGCGGCTTGTAGTATACAATCTCATCCAGACGGTTCAAAAATTCCGGCCGGAACGAGGTTTTCAGCAGGGCATCCACCTGCGCCCTGGCTGCCCCGGTGATGGCGCCGTTTTCAATGCCGTCCAGAATATACTGGCTGCCCAAATTAGATGTGAGGATGATAATGGTGTTTTTAAAATCTACCGTACGGCCCTGGCTGTCAGTGACGCGGCCGTCGTCCAACACCTGCAGCAGCACATTGAACACATCCGGGTGGGCCTTTTCTACCTCGTCGAACAGCACCACGCTGTAAGGCTTGCGGCGCACTGCCTCGGTCAGCTGGCCGCCCTCATCATAGCCCACATAGCCCGGAGGAGCGCCAATCAGGCGCGAGACAGAGTATTTTTCCATGTATTCCGACATATCAATGCGCACCATGTTGCGCTCGTCGTCAAACAGGCATTCCGCCAGCGCCTTGGCAAGCTCTGTCTTGCCCACACCCGTTGGCCCAAGGAACAAAAAGCTGCCAATGGGGCGGTTTTCGTCCGCAATGCCCGCACGGCTGCGCAAAATGGCCTCGCTCACCTTTTCCACGGCCTCGTTCTGGCCAATGACGCGCTTGTGCAGCACATCCGGCAGATGCAGCAGCTTTTCGCGCTCGCCCTCCATCAGCTTGGCAACCGGGATGCCCGTCCACCGGGCTACGATTTTCGCTATCTCCTCCTCCGTCACCTTGTCGTGCAGAAGCGAATCCTGCGCGCCTTCGGCCTCGGCGGCCTGCTCGGCTGCGGCAAGCTGCTTTTGCAGTTCCGGCAGGCGGCCGTATTTCAGCTCCGCCGCTTTGTTGAGGTCGTATTCCTGCTCGGCGCGGGCGATATCTGCGTTCACCTGCTCCAGCTCTTCGCGCAGCTTCTGCACCCTGCCGATGCCGGCCTTTTCGTTTTCCCAGCGCGCACTCATGGCCTGGAACTGGTCGCGCATGTCGCTCAATTCCTTTTCCAGCTGAGAGAGCCGCTCTTTCGAAAGCTGGTCCGTCTCTTTTTTCAGCGCCGCCTGCTCTATCTCAAGCTGCATAATCTTGCGGCGCAGGGTGTCCAGCTCTTCCGGGGCGGAATCCAGCTCGGTGCGGATCATGGCGCACGCCTCGTCCACAAGGTCGATGGCCTTATCGGGCAAAAAGCGGTCTGTGATATAGCGGTGCGAGAGCACGGCCGCCGCAATCAGCGCGCCGTCGTGAATTTTCACGCCGTGAAACACCTCATACCGTTCCTTCAGGCCGCGCAGGATGGAAATGGTATCCTCCACCGTGGGTTCATCCACCATCACCGGCTGGAAGCGGCGCTCAAGGGCGGGGTCTTTCTCAATATACTGGCGGTACTCGTTCAGCGTGGTGGCGCCGATACAGTGCAGCTCGCCGCGCGCCAGCATCGGCTTCAGCAGGTTGCCCGCGTCCATGGCGCCGTCCGTTTTGCCAGCGCCCACAATGGTGTGCAGCTCGTCGATAAAGAGGATGATCTCGCCTTCGCTCTTTTTCACTTCCTGCAAAACGCTCTTCAAACGCTCTTCAAATTCGCCGCGGTATTTGGCGCCTGCCACCAGCGCGCCCATGTCGAGGCTGAACACCTTGCGGTTTTTCAGGTTTTCGGGCACGTCGCCGCGCACGATGCGCTGCGCCAAGCCCTCGGCAATGGCCGTTTTGCCCACGCCCGGCTCGCCGATGAGCACAGGGTTGTTCTTCGTTTTCCGGCTCAGGATGCGCATTACGTTGCGTATCTCCGCATCGCGGCCTATCACCGGGTCCAGCTTCTGCTGGCGGGCGAGGCCCACAAGCTCCTGCCCATACTTGTTCAGCACGTCATAGGTGCTTTCCGGGTTATCGCTGGTCACACGCTGGTTGCCGCGCACAGCCGCCAGCGCCTCCAGAAAGCGCTGTTTATCTATGCCAAACTGGCGCAGCACCTCTTTTACCGCGGCGTTCGGCTGCTCCATCATGCCAAGCACCAGATGCTCTACCGAGACATACTCGTCCTTCATGGCGGCCGCCTGTTTTTCGGCAGCCGTCAGGGCTTTGTCCAGCTCCGGCGTCAGGTAGACCTTGTCCGGCTCACGGCCTGTGCCCGTCACATGGGGCAGCTCGCTCACCTTTTTTGCAAATGCCGCGGCAAGGTTGCCCGGCTCGGCCCCCATCCTCTGGAACAGCTGGCCGATAAGGCCGTTCTCCTGCCCCAGCAGGGCGCAGAACAGATGCTCCGGTGCAAGGGCCTGGTTTTCATATTCCACCGCAAGGCTCTGGGCGGCCTGCAATGCCTCCAGAGATTTTTGTGTCATTTTCTGTGCGTTCATGTTCTGTCACGCTCCTTTACAACTGCGCTGTCAGCGCATCCAGATTTTGTGTGTATACCCGCTGTACAGCGGCTACGGTGTGCTCTGCTTCATCCAGATGTTCAAAGAATTCTTTCAGGCACGCGTCAAACAGGCGTACATAGGCGGCAATAGCCTCGCCTGCCTGCTCTTCTGTGCAGCTCTGCGGGCAAAGCAGCCTGCGCGTATAGCGCCCGCCCGCCGCGCTGCTCTCCCGGCGGGGGCCGGGCAGGTATGCGGCCTCCAGCTTATCCCACAGGCGGTAAAACTGCCCCAGATATAAAAGCAGCGTAGGGTTCTGTGTGCGCAGGGCCGCGCGCATCTCGCCCAGCGCAGCGCCTGCTGTGTAAAGCTCCACTACATAGCGCACACTGGGGTTATATTTATATTGCAAAGCACTGCGCATGGCCACCACAGCGTCCCCCGCAGACATCATGGGCTGCAGCGCACTTTGGGTGTCCAGCACGGCATTCACCGCATCGAAAATCGTGCGGATGCGGTTTTCGGGCGTGTCCATCTGCACATATTCTGCCAGGATACGGTTCACCATGTTTGAACGGCTGGTGCCCTGCTGATAAGCAAGGCGGTCTACCGCGGCCACGATGTCATCCATCAGCACCAGGCTGTAAACACTTTTTCCCATATCGCCCACCTTCCTTTCATATTGATATCGTATCACCAGAATAATAATTTGTCAACTGATTTATATAATATTTTTTACAAGTTTTAAGATTGGCCGTACAATGACGAAAATCTTTGCCGGGCAAAAAAGGCCGGCGCGCACGCCGGCCCTGTCCCCTTTGTGCACGTCGGCCCTGCGGTGTGCTTCAGGCCGCAGGGCCGCTTTCGCTCTGCACCGCATCGGCCTCCTCGCTTTTGCTCTGCCGCACAGCGCCGCCGTTCTCTTCCTTTTCCTGTGCCGCCCCCAGAAATGCCCCGGCCTCGGTGAAGAAATCGCTGCTCAGCTCATACCGGTCGCCGTTCCAGCGGCCGGGGAATGTGAGGGCGCGCGCCTCGGGCACAATTTTATCCAGAAATTTGAATATGCGCTGATAGTCGTACAGCTGCACTGCGGTAATGTCGGTGGAATCCTTCGCCACAGCGGCGCGCAGGGCATTTGTGCCCTTTTGCTCCAGCTGGCCGCAGGCCGCGCGCGCAAAGGCAAGGTACCCCTGGGCGCGCAGCAGCGTCTGGGCGTCCCGGCTGAGCGCCTGCGCCGCCAGCGTCTCGCGCAGCACCTGTGTGGACAGCGTCAGCCCGTTGACGCCCGGCACACTGAGCTGTAATTCGCCCAGCGCCTCGCTTGTCATATAGTTCGTCAGCTTCAGCTGGGCAGAGCCGAAATTCTCCGTCAGCGAAGCAAGCCTCTGCGGTGTGCAGTAAATATAATTATCCACCGGCGCGCCCAAGGTCTCCTCCAGCGCCGCCGTCACGCCGGCCGGGCCCATCTGCTGCGCAATCTCCAGAAGCGTCATGCCCTGCCCGCCGCACAGCACCACGGTCTGTGCGTCCAGCGCCGCTGTAGTAATGCGCCCCTCATAGGCGTCAAAGCGTATCAGCACAAAGGTCTGCGGCCCATCCTCACCCGTCATCAGCGCCAGGGTGCGGGCATCTGTGCTGAGGGGCTGTATTACCGGCACGCCCTGCTGTTTCTGTTCCACTGACGCCGTGCGCGACAGGCTGTATGCGCACACGGCAAGATACACTGGCACCAGCACGGCCAGCGTGAGGCAGAAGCCCAGCAGGAACGCTTTTTTCTTGCTCATGTTTTTCTTCCTTTCTGCCCTGCGGCTGCGTACCGGGCATGCCGCGGATATTCATGGATAGCTTGGGCGCTTTTTGCAGAAACTATGCAGAAAGGAGGGCACGTTCCCCATGAAACACGAACAAAAGAATATCCGAAGCGCCGCCGTGCGTGCCATTGTAGAACAGGCCGCCAGCAAAACCGACCCCATGGGCAGCTATACGGGCCGCCCGCTGGAAGACGGTGAAACCCCGGTGCAGGACGCAGACGATTTGTAAAAGCACGCCAAAAAAGGCCGCCCCCTCCGCGCGTTCGGAAAGGGGCGGCCTTCTTCTATTGCGGCGCCGGAAGGGCCCGCTCAGCCCTCCAGCTCGCGGCCCAATAATGCTGCCGCCAGTTTTGCCAGCATGATTTCTTCTTCGCCGGGCGCCTGCCCGCGGCATACCAGCGCCACAGAGCCCACAAGGTCTCCATTTGCCAGAATGGGCGCCATGGCCGCGGCCTGCACCCGCGTGCCGTCGCACAGCTGCGCAGGCCCCTGCGCTGCCTGCCAGGCACGGCGCTGCTCCATCAGATGCGTATAGTTTGTGTGCAGCGGTTTTTCCAGCGCCTCGCGCCCGGCGCCCGCTGCGGCCACAGTGTGGTCGCGGTCTGTCACCACCAGCGGCACGCCCGCCACTTTGTACACAGTCTCCACACATGTGGCGGCCATGGGGCTCATTTCGCCCACAGGGCTGTATTTTTTGAACACGACCTCGCCGTTTGCAGATACGAATATCTCCAGCGGGTCGCCCACACGGATCATCTGCGTGCGGCGAATCTCTTTCGGGATCACCACACGCCCCAAATCGTCGATGCGGCGCACGATTCCAGTCGCTTTCATTGGCTTTGACTGCCTCCCTGTATCCTGCCGGGGCGCGGCGGGGCCTTGCCCTGCATGCCCGCGGCGTTCTGTTTACAGGTAGTATCTGCCACCGCACGGGAAAGTATTCCTGCCGGTGTATAAAAATCGCGCAAAAAAGCGCGGATTCATATCCGCGGCAGGGGCACGCCGTCCAGCACAGCCTGCACCAGCCGCTGGCCTTTGTAACGCAGCGTGAGCAAAAACGGCGGCGCATCCTGCGCCAGAAGGCGAAGAAACACCCTGTCGCCCTCCCATAAAGGCAGGCCCGGCACTTTTTCTTTTTCTACCCAGGCCAGCTCGCCCTCGTCGCACTCGTGCAGCACGCCAGAAAAATCTTCGCTTGTGAACAGGAACATCTGCTCTGCTTCATAAATATCAGACAGAAAGCTCACCACGCCGCGAAAGCGCCAGCCGTGCAGGGTAAAGCCGGTTTCCTCCTTCACCTCGCGCACAAGGCAGGCGTCGGGGCTTTCGCCGGGCTCCAGCTTGCCGCCCACGCCCACCCATTTTCCTGCATTTTCGTCCTGTTCTTTTTTCGTGCGGTGCAGCATAAGATAACATCCGCCATGTTCCAGATAGCAAAGGGTGGTATTTTTCATACGGGTATCCCTCCTGCGGCAATTTTTACAAAATTATGATAGCACAAACGCACCGCGCGCGGTATACTAATATACGTATGTGGAAAGAGGCCGTTTGCGGGCCGGGGCTTTCCCATACGGCAAATCACATAGAAAACCGAGGTGAGCGCCATGCTGGAAGTGACAGCGGCACAAATGAAGGAACTGGAACGAAAGGCCAGCGAGGCCGGCCTTTCCTATGAGGATATGATGGAGAACGCCGGGCAGGCAGCCGCACGCATCCTGCTGGAACGGCTGCCGGGCCTTCGCACGGCGGCCGTGGTGTGCGGCAGGGGCAACAACGGCGGCGACGGCTTTGTGGCGGCCCGCAAGCTGTTCGAGGCAGGCTGCTGTGCGCATATCTGCCTGGCGGATGGTGTGCCCGGCACACCGGGCGCGGCCCGCACCAATTATCTGCGCGCGCAGCGGCTTGGGGTACCTATCTGTGCACTGGAGCAGGCGGACGAAGCAGAAAAGGCCTTTCTTCGCACGGCACAGGCCGTGGTGGACGCTGTGACAGGCACAGGCTTTCACGGCCAGCTTCGGGAAAACGCGCGGCTTGCCGCGCAGTTGATAAACGGCGCCCAGGGCTTTGTTCTGGCGCTGGATGTGCCCAGCGGCATAGAGGCGGACACCGGCCGCGCCGCAGAGGGCGCCGTGAAAGCGGCATTGACCGTGACCTTCCACGCAAAAAAGCCCTGCCACCGCCTTGCCAAAGGGCACTGCGGCGAGGTGCGTGTGGCGCGCATCGGCATTTGATGCCCTGAAATAAAAGCCTCCCTCACACCCGCCGGGGTGCCGAGGGAGGTTTTCTTTCTATACTCAGGCCAGTTGCGCCAGCAGGATGGCAATGAACATGAACACGCTACCCACACCTTCGCGCAGAGAGAGCGTCTCGTGCAGGATAAGCCAGCCGAACACCACGGCAAACACAGATTCCATACACAAAATCAGCGAAGCCACGGTGGGGTCTGTATCCTTCTGGGCCACAATTTGCAGCGTATAGGCCACGCCCATGGTAAAAATGCCCGTATACAGAATGGGCACCGCCGCTGCGCCCAGGGCCGCAAACGTGGGCTGCTCGGTGGCAAAGGCCACGAGCAGGCCGAGAGAGCCGGCCGTGAGGAACTGCACAAAGGACAGGCACACGCCGTCCACCAGCGGTGAAAAATGGTCAATAACGAGAATGTGGAATGCAAACAGCACGGCACCGCTGAGCATCAGCGTATCACCCATGGCCAGGCTGAAGGTCTTATCTGTAAAGCACAGAAAATACAGCCCCACACACGCCAGCGCCACACTGACCCATAAAATAGGCTTCGGACGTTTTTTCAAAAAGATGCCCAGCACCGGCACCAGCACCACATACAGCGCCGTAAGAAAGCCCGCCTTGCCCGCAGTGGTGTAGGCAATGCCTATCTGCTGCAGATAAGAGCCGGTAAACATCAGCAGGCCGCAGCACACGCCGCCGGTAAGCAGCGTACGCCGGGACGATGCCGGCACATAGCGCCGCATGCGGTAAACGGCAAGCGGCGCCAGCACCAGCGAACCCAGCAGCATGCGCGAGCCATTGAAAAAAGCAGGGCTTATCACGTCCGCCCCGGCGCTTTGCGCCACGAACGACGAGCCCCATATCATGGCTGTCAGCAAAAGCAGCAGATTGCCGCGCGCCTTCCTTACCTTCACACCATTTCCCCCTTATCTATGCCCCTGCCGCATGCAGGGGGGTGCCGCGCCTCAGGGCGCAAAACGCTGAATTGCATAAATAGTGTACCGTATTTCCGTCAAAATGTACACCCCTATTTTCCCTCTGCCCCGGCCTGCCGGGCCTTGCAGTTCCATGTACAGACAGGTAAAATAGAGAGTAGAAGATGCGTTCAGCGCACCCATTCACTTTTGTGCTCCTTCAGATACTGCCGCACGTATGCAAAGGTTTTTTCTTCCCCTTCGTCGCGCAGCATGCGCAGCCAGCTCTCCAGCAGGGCGCGCGTCTCGCTGTGGATAAGATAAACGTCCCGCGCGTGCATGTAATAATCGTAGGCTGCGGCGTCTGTGTATTGATCTTTCAAGTAGGTTTTGGAGGCGGCAATGCGGTCACACAGCATCTCTGCCACATAGTTCACGGGCATTTTGATGCCCGCATAGCGGTGCGTGCCGTCCACCACATAGTCCGTCCAGTATTCCAGATGATGCTTATTCCGCCCTTTGTGGTGAAGCCAAGCACGGCTGTAGCCGATGGCCCGCCTCTCGGCATTGTTGGGGCTTTCAAAGCCTCTGAAATATTTCACTCCGGCAAAAAACTCCACTGGGGAATATTTGGATAAATCGTGCAGAAGGCCCTGGCGGTAAAGCCCTACCTTGAAGCAGTGCTGCATCACCAGCCATTTGTGGTGGTTGATGGTGGAAAGATGCCCGAAAAAGTTCACATGAACACCCCTTCCCATTTTGAACGTATTTTTTATTGTACCATGCTTTGCCCGCGAAGAAAAGCATGCCGCGGGCTGAAAGGAGAAAGCTGCAAAAATGGAAAAAGTATGTGTGTTTCTGGCCGATGGCTTTGAAGAGGGCGAAGCCCTTATCCCGGTAGACCTTCTGCGCCGCGCCGGTGCTGAGGTGACAATTGCCAGCATCAGCGCCTCGCTGTGCGTGCAGGGTGCGCACGGCATCTGTGTAACAGCGGACACTCTGGCGGAAGGCCTACCGCTGGAGGAATACGGCATGGTGGTGCTGCCCGGCGGGCTGCGGGGCACGCAGAACCTTTCGCGCAGCGCGCTTGTAAAGCAGGCTGCGCTGGCCTTTGCCCGCCAGGGAAAGTGGGTGGCAGCTATCTGCGCCGCGCCCGGCCTTCTGGGCGAATGGGGGCTTTTGCAGGGGCGGCGCGCCACATGCTATCCATCTGTGGAAGAAAAATGCACCGGCGCCGTCCTGACAGGAGACGAGGTGTGCACAGACGGCAACATCATCACCGGCCGCGGGCTGGGTGCAGCCATCCCATTCGGGCTGGCGCTGGTGGGGCATATTGCCGGGTCGGCCGAAAGCGCCCGCATCAGAGAGGGCATCGTTTATATACACTGAACTGCCCATGCAAAACGCGCGGCGCCGGTTGAAGCCGGCGCCGCACGTTTGTCTCCGGCATTTTCTCTCAGCCGGGCTGCCGGTGCATGGCCTCATTCAGCTTCACCATATGGAGATGGTCTTCCCACACACCGTTTATTTTCAGATATTTCTGGGCAAGGCCCTCCGACGCAAACCCGTTTTTTTCTACAACGCGCAAAGACGCTGTGTTGCGGGGCATCACATTGGCCTCGATGCGGTGCAGCCCAAGCTGTGTGAACGCATATTCTGCAACCAGACGCACAGCTTCCGTCATGTAACCCTGGCCTGTATATGCGGCGTCCAGCTTATAACCCAGAAAGGCCGAGCAGAACGCGCCCCACACCACATTATTCAGCCCGATGCCGCCAATCAGAAGGGCGGGCGCACATTTCGGCTCAATATAAAAACAGTATGCGCGGCCGCTTTGTGCGTCCAGCATCTCCCGCAGCAAAATGCCCCGCTGGGCCTCCGGAGTAAAAAAGGCCGGGGGCCTCTCCGGCTCGAACGGGCGCAGAAAAGCCCGGTTTCTGATATAATACGCCGCGGCGCGCGGCGCAAGGGCCGGGTCTGCCGGCAGAAGGCGCAGTATTTCATTCTCCAGTATCACAGCTTTCCCCTCCCGCAGGGCCTCACCCGCCGAAGCCGCTTTCCACCAGCGCCACAGCTGCCGCCAGGGCCTGCTGTTCCTGCCTGCCGCAGCAGCGTATTTCAATCTCATCCCCCTGCCTGACACAGGCTGCCATCAGGCTCATGATGCTGCGCGCATCTGCCGCCCTTCCGCCGCAGATGACTTCCACACAGCAGTCGAACGGCGCCACCGCCCTTGCCAGCAACTGGGCCGGGCGCATATGAAGGCCCATGGCATTTGTGACCGTCACCTTTTTTGCCACCACAGCGCATCCTCCCTTTCCGTCTTTCCCGCGCGGCCCTTTTTTCAGGGCGCGTCCAGCAGTGCGCAGATCCGCCCTTTTGTGGCAAGCCCATCGGAAAAGGCCGTGGCGCTGCCGGCGGCAACGCCCCATTTCAGCGCATGGGCATAGCTGCCCGTTTGCAGCCAGCCCGCCAGAAACCCCGCCACCATGGCATCACCCGCGCCCACAGAGTTCCGCACAGTGCCGCAGGGGGCGTGCGCCCTGTGAAGCTCCCCGTGCTCGTCCAGAAGCAGAGCGCCTTCGCCCGCCATAGACACCAGCACATTCTGCGCGCCGCACGCCTGCAGCCGGGCGGCACAATCACATATTTCCGCTTCGCTTTGCAGGGGCCTGCCGAACATCTCGCCCAGCTCCAGATGGTTTGGCTTTATCAGGAACGGGCGGTACGCCAGAGTCCCGGTCAGAAGCGCTTTTTCCGCATCCACCACAGCACGCACACCGCGCGGCCGCAAGCGGGCCAGAATACGCTGGTAAATATCTGCAGGCACGTCGGCGGGCACACTGCCCGCCAGCACTAGAATATCATGCGGCCCCAGCGCGTCCAGCTTTTCCAGCAGCGCAGCCAGAGCCGCCTTATCCACAGCAGGGCCGGCAGCATTGATATCGGTTTCGCGTTGCGCCTTCAGCTTTACATTGATGCGCGTGGCCCCCTGAGCCAGGCGCACAAAATCCGTGTGCAGGCCCATGGCGCACAGGCCCTGCTGCAGCGCATCGCCTGTAAACCCTGCAATAAAGCCCAGCGCTGTGCTGGCCGCGCCCAGTTCGCCCAGTACACATGATACATTGATGCCCTTGCCGCCGAACTGTATCTCTTCACTTTGCGTGCGGTTCACTTCTCCCTGCCGCAGTTTCGGCAGACGCACTACATAATCCAGCGCCGGGTTGAAGGTGACAGTGTAAATCACGCCTGAACCTCCTCTATCACGGTGTACCGGCGGTAGCTTTCGTCCGGCAGGCTGTCGGTGATGATGCGCGCCTTTTCCAGCGGGCACACCGTGATGGCCGCCGCCTTGCCGAATTTGGTGGCGTCCGCCAGCACATAGCTGGTAAAGGCGCGCTGTACGGCCTTTTCCTTGATGCAGGCCTCTTCCGTGTCTGGCGTGGTGTAACCCCGCTCGATAGAAATGCCGTTTGCGCCAAGAAATGCCTTGGTAAAATTGTAATTCGCCATCATCTCCAGCGCCACGCCGCCCACCACGGCTTCTGTGCGCGGCTTCAGCAGGCCCCCCAGCACATAGGCGCGCAGGCCCTTTTCCACCAGCCGCCGGGCGCAGGCCACTCCGTTTGTGACAAAGGTCGCCCTGGAGGCCCCCAGATATTCCACCATATGCAGAGTAGTCGTGCCCGCATCCAGAAACACCAGGTCGCCGTCCGTCACCTGGGCGGCCGCCCGGCGGGCAATGGCGTCCTTCTGCGGCACCTGAAGCTGCGCTTTTGTTCTTACATCTGCCTCCTGCGCCTCAAAGGCGGGGCGCAGGGCCACAGCGCCGCCGTGCACCTTGCGCACATGCCCAAGGTGCGCAAGCTCGGTGAGGTCCCGCCGGATGGTGGCCTCCGACGCGCCGGTGGCCGCACACAGCTCAGCCACGCTGGCAGCGCGCCGCCTGTTCACATATGCCAGTATCCTGTCAAACCTCTGCTGTGCCATCATCGCTCCATCGCCGCCCTTTTCAAATTTCAGCGCCTGCTTTCTCTGTTTTTATCATACCATACCAGAAATCATTTTCAATCAAAAGCAGTCAAAAAAGATATGCCGCCCGCAGCTTTCCGCGCGGGCGGCACATTTTATTTCTCTGTTTTTTCGTTTTCGGCACCCGGCTGCGGCTGTTCGAGCCCCAGCTTAAACACGCGCTCAATTTTAAGCCGCTCAATGCAGCGGCGGTTCGCGGCCAGAATGGTACACATCCACTCGTCCGAGCGCAGCGGAATGACCTCGCCCTGCACCGGAATACGCCCCAGCATATTGGTGATAAAGCCGTTCAGTGTCTCGGAATCATCGTTTTCAAACAAATCGCTGCCCAGCAGGTGCTCCACATCATCCACTTCCGCTTCGCCGTCCAGCTCCCAGCAGTTTTCGGAAAGCTGCACAATGCCGCCGTCTTCGTCATGGCCATCGTCTATTTTGCCCACGATGGCCTCCAGAAGGTCCTCCATCGTCACAAGGCCCTCGGTGCCGCCGTATTCGTCCACCACCACGGCCATGCGCTGCTTTTTCTCTTTGAACTGGCGCAGAAGCTCGCTGCAGCGCATCGTTTCCGGCACATACAGCACAGGCTGCATGAAATCTGCGGCTGTTTTGGCCCCATCGTCCTCCCCGCTGAGGGCGGGAATGATATCCTTCAGGTATACAATGCCCACAATGTCGTCCAAATCGCCCTCATACACCGGCAGGCGCGAATAGCGCTCCTCCTTCTGCAGGGCCACCAATGCGGCCAGCGGGGCTGCGCGCTCCACCGCCACAATGTCGGTGCGGTGCGTCATCACCTCGCTGACATGCAAATCGTCGAACTCGAAGATATTCTCTATCATCGCGCGCTCGTGCGGCTCCAGCGAACCAGCCTCTTCGCCCGCCTCTACCATCATCAGGATATCTTCTTCGCCCACAGGTTCTTCCTCATTTTCCGCCCCAATGCCGAACAGCTTCAGCACAAGGTTGGTGGAGAAGGCCAGAAAACGCACGAACGGCCTGCATACGCGGTACATACCCCACACGATGCCCACCACCTTCAGGGCCACAGCGTCCGGGTCTTTCATGGCCACGCGCTTGGGCACAAGCTCGCCCAGAATCAGCGTAAAATAAGAGATGATGATAGTGATGACCACCAGTACCACACTGCGCAGCACCGCAGCGGGCAGCGGCAGAAACGAAAGCAGCCCCGCCACAGGCCCCGCAAAATTATCCGCTGCTACAGCAGAGTTCAGAAAACCAGACAAAGTTACGCCAACCTGAATTGTCGCAAGAAAATCTGAAGGAGAATCTGTGATGGCCAGCAGCCGCTTCGCCGCTTTGTTGCCGCCCTCTGCCAGACGCTTCATCTTCTGGGAATTGATGGAGATGATAGCGATTTCGCTCATGGCGAAAAAGGCATTGACGAAGATCAGCATAAAGATTAGCACGATACTGGGCCATATGTCCATATGAAAAAAATCGACCTCTTTCTGTAATGAGCCGGGCGCTTTGCCGGTGCGCAGCGCGCGGCTGTGTGGTGTGCCGCACCTGCACCGGTTTTGCAGCGCCTTTGCACACAGGTTCCAATTAAAACTATCATAACAAAATACGGCGGGGCGCGTCAAGGCGGGCCGCCGCCCGGTTTGCACCGTTTTCGGGCCGGGCCGGGCCTACCGGGGACGCAGGTGCATTTTGCCCGGCATTTTCTTCTTTTTTCACGCGCTGGCAACGCAAACAGCCGCCGCATAGAGCTTTGGGTGCAAAAAGAGGCCCCGCTTTTGCAGGGCCTCAAGGCACAGCCGTCAGGTTGGCTGCGCAGACTGCGGTTCTTCATCATTCACCCCGTCTGATGAAGAAGGCGGCGGTACAGTAGGTACGGGCGTTGCCGTTGGCACAGGGGTTGGCTGCGGTGTCGGTGCCTGTGTCGGTTCCGGCGTAGCCGTTGGAACCGGTGTCTGTGTCGGCGCCGGTGTCTGCGTCGCATCCGGCGTGGCCGAGGGCGTCGCCGTGGGCTTCAGCGTAGGTGTCACCGTAGGGGAGGGGGTGGGGCTGGGCGTGGCCGTGGCCTGTGCTGAGGAGGACTCCGGCGCAGGGGTAGCCTTGGGCACGAAGAACTCCTCGGGGGTGGCAATATGTGTGGGCACGCTTTTCAGCGCCGGGCGCGTGTCTTCCGTTTCATGAGCATGCGTGCGGATATAATCGAACAGCACGTCCATGCCTTCCCGACTGAGATGGATGCCGTCTGAGCTCTCCATATACGCAGCTTTGGCATAGCCGGTGGAGTCCTTCAGCACCTCGGCAGAGTTCAGGAAGGTGTAGCCCTCCTCCTTCGCCAGCTCCACCAGCGCCTTGTTAAAGGCGTCGATGGTCTTCATTGTGATGTTGGGGTAGCTGCGCTTTTGCGCCACAGGGGGGATGGAATTGATGATGATATCCGCATAGGGATACGCCTCGTGGATTTGCTCCAGCGCAGTGCGGTACCATTTGATGAACGTTTCGGTGCTCTCGGCCGTATTGTTGGTGCCATAGGTGATGATGATGCGCTGGGGCTGCATCATCTGCACAGCCTGCACCACCGTCACCGGCGAGGAATAGCCGCTGAAGTACATGCAGCGCGAGCCTGTGACATGCCCGATGCCCATGCCCACGGCGGAAAGGTTATTCTGCCATGTGGTCTTTCCCAGCACCTCCATGCGGTAGGTGTTGGAATCCCCGATAAACAGCGTGTTGTCGATATAATCCTCTCCGGCATCCTCCGTCTCGGGCAGAATTGTTCCGTCAAATTCGGAATCTACAATTTTATTGGCATCCTTGTCATAGTCGGACTCCGCCGCATCTACCACGCCGGAGGCCGAGCTCGGCAGCCCGTCCGACTTCTTCTTTCCCAGCAGCGAGAATATCAGAATGGCCAGCAGCATAGCTGCCAGAAGCGCCGCTGTCACCAGAATGGCAATATCCACAAGGCTGCCCTTCTTCAGGCGCGCTATATAAGCAGCCCATTCCTTTTTCAGCAGCGCGAAAGCATGTTGCAACTGTTCCAAGGCTCTTCCTCCGGGCGAAATAGTGTAATGTCTATTCTACACCATTCTCCCACAAAAGGAAACCGAAAATTCACGCTTTCTGCAATTCGCCAGTTTTTGCGCCGCATGCTTTCAGGGCTTTGCGCAGAAAAATGCCTATTGTGCCAGCACCTTTGCACGCCGCAGCGCCGGGCGCAGCGCTGCGGCCAGCAGCGTGGCCACCACCAGCGCCACCGCTGCATTTACGCAGGAGGCCGAAAGCTTTGCCGCAAGCCGTACCTGCACAGCACCCATGGCCTGCCCCTCTATCCAATACATCTCTACAAACGATTTCGCCATATACAGCACAATATAGGCAACGCTGCCCGCCAGCGTGCCCAGAATGTCCTTTCTGGTGCTCACCGGCCCCCTGTGGGCGATCAGCCCCGCCAGGTAGCCAATGACGAATTTAGTGGCAAAGGTAATGAGGCAGCCGGAGATATAAGCCGGGTTTGTAAAATCGAACAGCATGCTGCCAAAGCCCGCCGCAAGGCCGCCCGTCAGCGGGCCGAACAGAAGCCCCGCCAGTGCGCAAAAGCCATTTCCCAGATGGAACCGGGCCGGGCCTACCTCTATCTGCATCCAGCTGGATACGAACACCAGCGCGCTCAAAAGGCCGATAACAGCCAGCGACCTGGTGGTGAAGCGTTCTTTTTTCTGCATACGGGCATCTCCTCTCTTTCTGCTCTGCGGCTTGACAGCGCCGCACGGAAGCGTTAAGGTAATTGTACACACAATTTGACATGTTCAAAATGCCCAATTTTTGAATTTTTTATCAGGTCAGTTTTTCGTTCATTCATGCATAAATCAAGGAGGTTCTTATGGAGCATGCCGCTATCCGGCTGGAGGCAGGCGGAAAAACGCCCTTTTATGAACAGCTCTATGCCTATTTTGCCGCCGCAATCCGCAGCGGGGCGCTTGCCCCTGGGGAAAGGCTGCCCTCAAAGCGGCGCCTTGCACAGGATGTGGGGGTGAGCGTCAGCACGGTGGAAACAGCCTATGCCATGCTGGTGGCAGAGGGATATCTGGAGGCAAAGCCGCGAAGCGGCTTTCGCGTGTGCCGCCTTTCTGCATTGTCGCGCCCGGCAGCGCCTGCACCAGCGGCGCCCGCGCCGGTGCAGGCACCGCTGCGCTTTGATTTTTCCACCGGCAGCGTCGATACGGCCCTGTTCCCCTTTGCCGCCTGGCGCAGGCTGCAAAGGCAGGTGCTGGCCGGGGATGAGGCCGTGCTGCGCGCAGGCTGTGCACAGGGTGACGAAGCCCTGCGCCGAGCCATTGCCACCCATCTGGCCGAGTTCCGCGGCGTGCATGCCGATCCCCGGCAGGTGGTGGTGGGCGCGGGCAGCGAATATCTGGCCGGCCTGCTTGCCCAGCTTTTTCCGGGTGCCGTGTTCGCAGTGGAGGAGCCGGGCTACACCCGCACGCCGCGCGTGCTGGCAAACTGCGGCGCCGCAGTGGCCTATGTGCCGGTGGATGCATACGGCATGCAGCCTGCCCCCCTTGCCGCCAGCGGCGCTGCGCTGGCCTATGTGACGCCCAGCCACCAATTCCCCACCGGGGCCACCATGCCCGTGTGGCGGCGCACACAGCTTTTGCAGTGGGCCGCACAGCGTAAAGGCCGCTTCATCATTGAGGATGATTACGACAGCGAATTCCGTCTGGACGGGCGTCCGCTGCCTGCCATGCAGAGCCTGGGGCCGGAACAAGTCATCTATATCGGCACATTTTCACGCGGTATCGCCCCTGCGGTGCGCATTGGCTACCTGGTGCTTCCACCTGCGCTGCTGGAGGCGTTTTTCAGCCGCTTCGGCTTTTATTCGTGCACAGTGGGGCGCATTGAGCAGCAGACACTGTGCCGCTTTCTGGAAACAGGGCAGTATGCGCGCCATCAGGCGCGCCTGCGCACGGCCTACCGCCGCAGGCGGGACGCCGTGTGCACGGCCCTACTTGAGGCGCTGGCTCCATTTTCACCACATATAGAAAACGCGCACACCGGCCTCCATTTCGTGCTGCATCTTGCCTGCCCCTGCACGGGCGAGGCATTGGCCGCAGCCATGCGGCGCCACGGCGTGCTGGCCTGCCCGCTGGACGCCTACTGCCACACAGGCGGATGCAGCGGGGCCGGCCCAGCGCTGGTGCTGGGCTTCGGCGGGCTGGCACAGCAGGATATCCGGCCGGCCGCACAGGCCATGGCCCGCGCAGCCGAAGAGGCATGCCGGCTGTAAGGATGCGGAAAACGGTTGACTCTTTGCCGCCCGGAGGTTATACTATTATAACAAGTATGAAAAGTATAACCAAAATGAAAAAGGAGGTGCTACCCGTGAAAAAAGGGCAGCATATTTTCGGCACAGTGAAAGTGGGTGAAAAGGGGCAAATCGTAATCCCCAAAGAGGCCCGCCGGATATTTGGCATCAAACCAGGCGACACGCTGCTGGTGCTGGGGGACGAGGCGCAGGGGCTTGCCGTCGTCAAGGCAGATGTCATGCAGGAGCTGGCTGTAAACATTCTGAAGGGCCTGGGCACTCTGGGCGGAGGGCTTCATGAAAAATAACCTTCTGCTGTCTCTGCCCGCCGTGCTGGCGCTGGACCTTGCCCTTCCCTTTCTGCTGGCGGCTCCCTACCGAGGGTACAGCCATCTGACGCAGGCCATGAGCGTGCTGGGAAACAAAAAATCGCCCTGCCATGCAATCTATAATATATGGCTTGCCGCCTGCGGGGCGGCAGTTGCCCTAAACAGCCTGATGCTGCGGCCGCTTCTTGCCGTGTATTCCAAAACAGCCGCGGCAATACTGGCGGTTATCCTGTGCCTGTATGCGGTTGGCGGCTGCGTGCTGCCCGCTTTTTTCCCGGTGGAAGAGAAAAAAGACCTTGCCGGGCTTTCGTCACGCATCCATGGCTACAGCTCTGCAGCGGGGTTTATGTTGCTGGCTGCCGCGCCGCCGCTGGTAGGCTTTCTTGCATACAGGGCCGGTTTCAGCATGCTGGCGCTTTTTTCCTGGCTGTGCTTTTTTCTGGCCATTGTTTTCTTCACTGCGTTCATCATGGCCGATAAGCCCAGCTTCCGGCATACGCCCATTGCGTGGGAGGGGCTGTGGCAGCGGCTTACCCTGCTGTGTATGTATCTTCCCGTGGCATGCCTTGTGTTTGCCGTACTGTAAGCTGCGTAAAAAAGGCCTCCATCTGGCAGGTAATTGCCAGAGAGAGGCCCTTTTCAAACACAAGCCCTATTTTTCAGCGCCGTCTGCTTTTTTCCGCACGGTCCAGCGCTGCGGAAGCAGGATATACCCCAAAAGGAAGCCCATCACGCCGCCGTACAGTGCCGAGGCCGCGGGGTTTGATGTGATGGGGCAGGCGCCCAGCGCACAGCCCACCGCAAAGTAATAGCCGAGGCCAAAGGCAAGACCCGCGGCTGTAAAGGCTGCCAGAAAGCATGCACCTGCATGCCGTTTCAGAAAGTGCTTCATCCGTTTTCCCCTTTCCGGCCGCCGGCCCCGGCGGCCGCAAAACATTTTGCCCGCCCTGCAGCCCGGCCGCAGGGCCATGGCGTCACAGCGCGCTTTGCAGCATCTCTTCCAGCTTTTGCTGTGTCTGTACGCCCACAGCCTGCGCGTGCAGGGCGCCGTTTTTGAACACCATCACCGTGGGGATGCTCATGATGCCGAACCGCCGGGCAAGCTCGGGCTGCTCGTCCACATTCACCTTGCCCACCTGCCAGCGGCCCTGCGCATCGCCGGCCACGCGCTGCACCACCGGGCCCAGCATGCGGCACGGGCCGCACCATGGCGCCCAGAAATCCACCAGGACGGGCTGCTTCGCGCCCAGCACCTGCTGTTCAAAGTTTTCTTTTGTAAAAACCTGTTCCATACTGTTCTCTCCTTTTGTCCGGCTGCGCCGTACTGCACGGCATTGTGCGCCGTTTCGTCTCTGGCTTCAGTATACCCCGCCGCGGCACGGCAAACCGTGACGAAGTTACAAAAGTATGATAGAATCAAAGAGAAAGGGCAAACCGGCCCTGCCCCATACGGGCAGGCGCCGCTGCAACTTCCCTAAAAAAGCGCAGCCCGGGCGGCCTGCGCAAAAGGAGGGCTTTTATGCCATGTGCTGATGCAGCCCTGTTCCCGTTCTGGCGGCAGCTTACGCAGCCCCAGAAGGACAGGCTTTTCGAAGAAGTGCGCGAGGCGCATTATGCTCCGCATGCGCCAGTGCGCGCGGCGGGCGACAGCTGCCTTGGCATTTTATATGTGAAAACCGGCGGGCTTCGGCTTTCCCTTCTGAGCGAGGAGGGGCGCGAGGCCTCCATCGCGAGGCTGGGTGCCGGGCAGGTATGTGTGCTGAGCGCCTCGTGCGTGCTGAGCGCCGTGACGTTCGACGTGGAGATCACCGCCGAGGAGGAAAGCGACGTTCTGGTGCTTCCCTCGCATATATTCGGCCCGCTGATGGCGGAAAATATTTATGTGGAATGTTTTGTATACCGCACGGCAACCGAGCTGTTTTCCGATGTGATAGGCGCGGTGGAACGGCTTTTGTTCATGACGCTGGAGCAGCGCGTGGCCTCCTTCCTGCTGGATGAGGCCGCCCGCCGCGGCACAGACACGCTCGCCATCACGCAGGAGGCCATTGCACTCGGCATCGCCTCTGCGCGCGAGGCCGTCACGCGCGCGCTGCGCCAGATGGCGGCGCGGGGCCTGGTGGAAGTGTTCCGCGGCGGGGTAAGGCTGCTGGACCGCAAGGCTCTGTACGCCCTTTGCTGAGGTCAGGGCGGCCTGCGGGCAGAGGGCGGCAGGCACTGCCGCCCTTCATGCGCTGCGGCGCTTGTAAGAAAGGGGGGCCTTGCCTGTGGATGCAAACGACCTGACGCAGGGCAGCGCAGCCGGGACGCTGTTCCGCTTTGCCGGCCCGTTTTTTATTGCCAACGTGCTGCAATCGCTGTACGGCGCGGCAGACCTGTTCGTGGTGGGGGCCTTCTGCGGGGCCCAAAGCGTGGCCGCCGTTTCCACCGGCACGCAGGTGACACAAATCGTCACCAGCCTCGTCACCGGCCTTACGCTGGGCAGCACCGTCATCATCGGGCAATATACCGGCCAGAGGGAATACGGCAAAGTAAAGCGCGCCATCGGCACCACGCTCACCGTGTTTGCAGGCGTGGCGCTGGCGCTTACGGCAGGCATGCTGGCGGTGCTGCGCCCGCTTCTGCGCCTTTTGCAGACGCCGCAGCCATCGTTTGAGCTCACCGTGCAGTATGTCACCATCTGCATGCTGGGCAACATCTTTATCTGCGGCTATAACGCCATCAGCGCCGTGCTGCGCGGCTGGGGCGATTCCCGGCGGCCCATGTGGTTTGTGGGCGTTGCCTGCGCTATCAACATTGTGCTGGATGTTGTGTTCGTTCGCTTTTTCGTGCTGGACGCGGCGGGCACGGCGCTGGCCACGGTGATTTCGCAGGGCATCAGCATGGCCCTTGCAGTAGTCTACCTGCGGCGGCACGATTTTCTGTTCGATTTCAGGCTGCCCAGCTTTCTGCCGGACAGGCGCATGATAAAAAAGCTGGCCGTGGTGGGGGTTCCCATCTCGTTTCAGGAGCTGATGGTGCGCATCTCGTTTTTATATCTTGCGGCGGTGATGAACGGCTGCGGCGTATATGCCGCAGCGGTGGTGGGCATCAGCAGCAAATACGATGTGTTCGCCATGCTTTCAGCCACCTCTATGGCCAGCGCGCTGGCGGCCATCACGGCGCAGAACATCGGTGCGGGCAGGCCGCAGCGGGCACGCCGCTCGCTGTGGTACGGCATGGGCTTTGCGCTGGCCGCGTCTGCAGTGTTCTGGCTGTGGGCGCAGCTTTCGCCGCAGAGCATGATAGGCCTGTTCAGCCGGGACGCAGATGTGATAGCCGCAGGCGTGCCCTTCTTCCGCGCATGCAGCTACGACTATATGCTGGTGAGCGTGGTGTTCTGCCTGAATGGTTACCTGAACGGGCGCCAAAAGACAGTGTGGACCATGATAAGCTGCAGCGTGGGCGCGCTTTGCCTGCGCATGCCGCTGGTGTATCTGTTCAGTGCCCGCTTTGCGGACGACCCCGGCATGCTGGGCCTGATTGCGCCTGTGGTATCCGGCATTATGGCGTGCTACACCCTTGCATATGTGCTGGCCGAGGGCAGAAAGGGCCGGGCCCGCAGCGCGGCGTGCTGAGAGGGGCTTCACCGGAACGCCGGAAAAGTCAGGCCCCCGGCAAAGCCGGGGGCCTGCGTAAGCCCTGGAGGGACATACTGCCAGCAAGCCTAGCAAGAGGCACTGAACACTCTGTCTCCTGCATCGCTTGCCCCGCCTCCCGTAAACGGAATTCCTCCCATTATGTGCTGCAGCTTTTGGGTATTGAATACCATCCCGCTTCGCTCGAAACTGACAGCGAAAGCCCTTTTGCTCTCCCCAGCATAGCTGGGGGCGTTTCGCTAAAGCACTCAGGCGGGGCGGCCGCAGGCTGCCCCGCCTGTTTTCCGTTTCGGCCTTCGTCCCGGCACACAGGAAAAAGCTGCCGCGCCCAGGCCGTAAAAAATGCGTTTTGCCCTGCATGCCCGTTTTGCTCACAGCCGCTTGCCCTGTGTGGGCTTCAAAAACAAAAGGCATACAAGGCCCGCCGCCGCGGCGCCCACGGCCAGCCAGTGGCGGCCTGCCTCCAGCCCCAGAAAGCGGGCCGCCAGCGGAAAGCCGATGCTTCCAAGGCTCATGCCCAGGGCGGCAAAGCCATAGTTGAC
This sequence comes from Oscillospiraceae bacterium, assembly GCA_018380115.1. Lineage (GTDB taxonomy): Bacteria > Bacillota > Clostridia > Oscillospirales > Ruminococcaceae > Ruthenibacterium. The sequence continues at coordinate 24,869 of JAGZUF010000004.1, forward strand.
GCCCGCGTTTTTCTGGCCGAACAGGTCCGTCACTGCCGCAGGTATCACGGCGGCCTCGCCCGAATAGCAGAAGGTGAGCAGGCTGTATACGGCTATCACCAGCCAGCCCTGTGCAAAGGCGAACCATACGCTGAGCCCTGCCAGCGCTGCAAACAGCAGCATATCTGTGTAGCGGCGGCCTATCTTATCCGACAGCCATGGCATCAGCAGGCGGCCTGCGGCGCTGGCCACGCTGCCCACTACAATGCAGCTGAGCGCCGCCGCCTCGGAAAGGCCGCGCTGCTGGGCCAGCTCTACAATAACCGGGCTGAACAGCAGCACCGCCGGGGTGGCCAGCGCCACCACAAAGAACAAAAGCCAGTACTGCTTTGTTTTCAGCATTTGGCCCACCGTATAGTTTTGTGCGGCGCCCTGCGCGGCGGCCGCCGCAGCTTTTCCCTGCGGGTTTTCAAGCAGGACGCATGCAGCGGCGCACACGGCAAACATCAGCGCGCCCAGCCAGAGGAAGGCGCCGCGGATGCCCGCCCGCGCAATGAGAAATCGCCCAAGCCATGTGAGCACAGCGCCGGAAAGGCCCACCGCGCCGCCGATGACACCCGTCGCAAGGCCCTTTTTTTCAGCATACCATTTCTGCGCGCAGCTCATGACGCTGGGGTACAAAAACGCGCACCCCAGCCCTACCGGCACGCTGAATGCCAGATAAAAAGCCCACGGGATGCCCGCGGGCACCAGCCATCCGGCCATGCAGAAGCCGCCGCCCAGCAGGACGGCGCCGGAAAGGCCCGCGGCGCGCGGGCCCGCCTTATCCTGCAAAAGGCCGCCCAAAATGCAGCCGATGCCGAAAAAGCAGATAACAAAGCTGAATATCATCGCCGCATCTGCCTCTGCCAGCTCATATGTCTCGCACACGGCCTTCTGAAACACGCCCCACGCACTGGGCACGCCCGTCAAAATTTGTATGGCCGCCCCGGCAGCCAAGATGCTCCAGGGACATTTCTTTAAGAACGCCTGCAAAATGCCGCCCCCTTTTGCGCTAGTATGCGCCGGGGGAAGGCGTTTTATCGCCGTTCGTGATTTTATCACACACACCGCGCCTCCAATGTGGTATAATGTGTCCACTTGGCGAATCCGGGCGCAAGCGAAAGATACGCCTGGCGGAACAGATACCACACCCTCAACGAGGCCGGGCACATGGCGAAGGGCGGGTTTCGTGAATGTGGTATCATATTCCACTCAGAGGGCGCGCCCGCTGGCAGAGCGCAAAATTGCGCGAAGCTGCGCCGCCCCTAACAGAGGTTCGCCGGAATACGAAGCACGTGCCCGGCCTGTGCGGCGCCATGCCTGCTCCTGATGAATACGGCCCGCAGGCAAAGCGTGAGCCCCAGGCACTGTGTGCCCGGCAACACTGCACGCAAGGCCTGCGCGCCCGTATTTCCGGCGCCTGCCCGGCCCTATTTTCATACCCGCGGAGGTTTTCATGAGTTATCTCGTCACATTTCTGGAGGGCATCATCACCTTCATTTCTCCCTGCCTGCTGCCTATGCTGCCCATCTATCTCTCCTACTTTGCTGCAGGCGCGCAGGGGCCGGGCGGCACACGTGCCACGGCAAAAAATGCGCTTGGCTTTATTCTGGGCTTCACCGTCACGTTTCTCGTGCTGGGCACGCTGGCGGGCAGCGTGGGCATGCTGCTGCGCCGCTGGCAATTCGCAGTCAATATTATCTGCGGCGCCGTGGTGGTGCTGTTCGGGCTGAACTTTCTGGGCGTGCTGAAGCTGAGGCTGTTTTCCGGCGGCATGAAGTGGAATGCCGCCGGAAAGCCGCTGGGCTTTTTCTCTGCCGTTCTGTTCGGCCTTGTGTTCAGCGTAGGGTGGACGCCCTGCGTGGGCGCATTTCTCGGCTCGGCGCTGATGCTTGCCTCGCAGCAGGGGTCTGCGGTGCAGGGCACGCTGCTTCTTCTGGCCTACTCGCTGGGCCTGGGGGTGCCGTTCTTTTTAAGCGCATTGCTCATTCAGAAGCTGAAGGGCGCGCTGGATTGGGTAAAGGCCCACTATTCTGCAGTGAACACGGTGTGCGGCGTGTTTCTGGTTGCAGTGGGTATTTTAATGATGACGGGCCTGATGGGCCGTTTCCTTGCCGTTCTGGCATAAACGAAGGAGAGAGTGTGTATGGAACAGAAAAAATTTATCATTCTGGCGCTGGCACTGGTGGTGGTGCTTGTTCTGGCGGGCGCGGGCTACAAGCTTCTGGCGCCGCAGGCCGCCCTTTCCGGCACGCTGGGCGGCACGCAAAGCACTTCCGGCAGCGGCGCCTCCTCCACAGCATCACAGCCCGCGCCGGATTTCACCGTGTATGACGCAAGCGGCGGCGAGGTAACGCTTGCGGGCCTGATGGAGGCGGGCAAACCCGCCGTGCTGAACTTCTGGGCCAGCACCTGCCCGCCCTGCCGCAGCGAAATGCCGGACTTTGAGGCAGCTTTCCAGAAATACGGCGGCGAGGTGCAGTTTATTATGGTGGACGCCGTGGGCTCCATGAACGGAGAGACCCGGCAGGCCGGCAGCGATTATGTTGCCGAACAGGGCTTTACCTTCCCCGTTTATTTCGACGACGAACAAAGCGCGGTGATGGCCTTTGGCCTGCGCGCTTTTCCCACTACCTTCTTCCTTCATGCAGACGGCACCATCGCAGCATACGGCGAGGGCATGCTGGATGCCGAAACACTGGAAAAGGGCATCGGCATGATTTTGCCCGATGCCGTGCAGGGTGCGGCGTGATATGCGCGAAAAACACCCGGCCCCGGCCAACAAATGTTGGCCGGGGCCGGGCTTTTTCTGTTTATTCCTGCGGCAGATCCAGCCGGATGGAAAGTTCGCGCAGCTGCTTTTCCTCCACCGTTTCGGGGCAGCCGCTCATGGGCTCGCCCGCGTTCTGCACCTTAGGGAAGGCGATGACATCGCGGATAGAATCTTTTTTCAGCATCAGCATCACAAGGCGGTCAAAGCCATAGGCCATGCCGCCGTGGGGCGGCGCACCGTACCGGTAGGCGTCCATCAAGAAGCCAAAGCTCTCTCGCGCCTTTTCTTCTGTGAAGCCAAGCGCACGGAACATGCGGTCCTGCAGGGCGGGGTCGTTGATGCGGATAGAGCCGCCGCCCACCTCGCAGCCGTTCAGCACCATGTCGTAAGCCTTGGCGCGGCAGGCGCCCTGTTCGGTCTCCACCTTGTCCAGGTCTTCCTCGCGCGGCATGGTGAAGGGGTGGTGTTTTGCCATGTAGCGCCCCTCTTCCTCGGAATACTCAAACAGCGGGAAATCCGTCACCCACAGGAAGTTGAATTTATCTTTGTCGATAAGGCCCAGCTTTTCACCCACGGCAAGGCGCACGGCGCCCAGCACAGTGCAGGCCTTTTCCCAGTCTGCATCTGCGGCTATAAGCAGCACATCCCCCTGCTGCATGCCCACGGCAGCCTCCAACGCGGCTGTCTCTTCCTCCGTAAGGAATTTTTCGAAGCTGGAAGACCGTGCCTCAGCCGTCCAGCGCGTATAGGCGAGGCCCTTTGCGCCGTACGTTTTCGCCACTTCCACCAGCTTATCTATCTCTTTGCGGGAAAGTGAAGCCGCCGCACCCTTCACGCAAATGGCGCGCACCGTACCGCCCGCGGCCACCGCATTTTGGAAAACGGCAAACTGGCAGCCCTGCACAGCGTGTGTCACGTCCATCAGTTCCAGGCCAAAGCGCGTATCAGGCTTATCGGAGCCAAAGCGCCCCATGGCCTCGGTATACGGCAGGCGCTGGAACGGCGTTTCGAGCTCCACCCCCAGCACCTGCTGGAACACGCGCTTCATCAGGCCCTCGTTCAGCGCCATGATGTCGTTTTCATCGGCAAACGCCATCTCCATGTCCACCTGCGTGAATTCGGGCTGGCGGTCTGCGCGCAGGTCTTCATCGCGGAAGCAGCGCACAATCTGGAAATAGCGGTCAAAGCCGGACAGCATCAAAATCTGCTTGTACAACTGCGGAGACTGCGGCAGCGCATAAAAGCGCCCCGGCTGCACCCGGCTGGGCACAAGGTAATCGCGCGCGCCCTCGGGGGTAGATTTCATCAGCATCGGCGTCTCTATCTCCACAAAGGCGTTTTCCTCGTAGTAGTCGCGGATAATCTTCGCTATTTTCGAGCGCAGCACAATAGGCGCATGCACAGAGGGGCGGCGCAAATCCAGATAGCGGTATTTCAGGCGCAGGTTCTCATTCACGTTGATTTCGTCACGGATTTCAAACGGCGCTGTCTGCGCGCCGCTCAGCACACGCAGCTCGGTGACGAACAGCTCCACCTCGCCGGTGGGTATCTTGTCCGTCTTGGCCTCGCGCTCGCGCAGGGTGCCCTTTGCCATCACAACATACTCGCTTTTCAGCCCGGCAGCCTTCTCGAACACGGCCCTGTCGGTGGAATCGTCAAAAATCAGCTGCAGAATGCCGGTGGTATCCCGCAGGTCTGCAAAAATAACGCCGCCCTTGTCGCGGCATTTGGCCACAGAGCCCGCCACCGTCATCTCGGTGCCGGCATCCTTTGCGCGCAGCGCGCCCACATAGTGCGTGCGGCGCAGGTTTCCCATACTCTCCATTGCTTTTCCCCTTGCTTTCATTTTGTTTGCAAAGCCCCGCGGGGCATCTGTTCAAGTGCGCCTATTATAGCGCATTTTCCGCCTGTTTACAACATAGTATCCAGCAGATGACATGCAGCGGCGCATAGGGGCCCTTACGGCAAAATGCACCGGCACTCCATATAATAGCGCTTTTCTTCGGCGCTGCCCATGGAAAACGTCTTTTTCGGCAGCACGCCGCCCTCTGCCACGCCGCGCAGAAGATCCCTCTTTTCAAAGGGCGGCAGCAGCACGCCCACGGCCTCCCCGCGCGCCGCCAGCGCGCGCACGGCAGCCTCGCCGTGGATATAATCTACCCGCACGCCGCTTTGCGCGCACAGGACGCCAAGGAACGCCTCCAGTGTGCCCACCGCCAGCGGGTGCACGGCGCTGTTCACGCAAAGCACGCCCGCTGTTTCGCCGCCTTTTCCCAGGATGCGGAGCTGCCGGGCCCCGCCTTGCGGCGCAAGCGCGCCCTTTTCGCGCAAGAATGCCTCGAATGCGAAAAGGAACCTGCCCGGCTCGATGCCGAACACCGCCCGGTGGATGGGCTCTATATGCATAGCCGGGCCGGAGACGCTGCACACCTCGGCAAGGCAGAAACGTGCCGGGTGAACCTGCTGTTCCCGCCCGGAAAGGGCTGGCTTCAGCTCCTCCCAATATGCCTTCGCCGCGGCAAGCGAATGGTTGCCATCGCCCACTGCCAATGCAAAGGGCGCCGTGCCCGCGCCGGGGTATTTTTCCCGGAAGGCTTCGGGCTGCGCCAGCCCTTCTATGGCCTGCTCCAGCGCTTCAATATCCTCCCCGGCCGTGACGGCCCAGCCCGCTGCACGCCCGCCGCCCAGCATCAGCGGCGTGTCGTACAGCTGCACAAGCTTCGCCTTGCGCGCAGCCAGCCCGCCCAAAAGGTCCAGCGGGGCGTCGTCCATCAGCATCATGATATGGGGGCTTTCCAGCACCGCGCCGCGGCGCACCGCCAGACGCGGCGGAATGCGTGCAGCCACTGTGCCCTCGCTGGGGCGCACCAGAGGTTCTGCACCCGCCTCATAGCTGTATGCCTCCAGGTCTATCGCGCCCACAAGGCCGCGTCGCACGCCGCTTTGCGTGGTGCGCTCTACATATACAAAGCCGTGCACGCTGCGCTGCAGCACGCTGTGTGCCGCACACCGCATATTGGCATGAATCGCCTCGATGCGCGCAGGTGTATCCTGCCTTTCCAGAAAGCATTCGGGCAGGATGATATCCAGCGCGCTGGGCTTTCCCTGACGTACCGCCTGCGCCCGCCGCCAGTAATCCGGCTCGCTTGTGAACTGGTCGCATGCCAGCACGGCCCAGGCAGAAAGGTCTGCCTGGGCGCCGGGCAGAAGAATGTCTGCCGCAGTGAAGGGCCTCATACACCTTTCCCCCTTTTTCTTTTGCACAGAAGCATAAAAATACCTGTTTCCATCATACCCTTTGAGATGAAAAAAAACAAGGAAAAAAGCCGGATGAGGCGCTTCCCTCCGTCTTGAAATTTATACTATCAGCTACTTTTTTTATATTTTCTGCTTGAAAATCCACTTCCCGGTGCGTATAATGGGGAGAGAAATTTCTTCGACCGGGCGCATGGGCACCCGTGTTCCTTCCGGCGCCCGGCACGAAGGCCTGTTCAGAAAGGAGCCCTTTATGGTACATCCGTGCAGCACGGCTGCTTTGTTCGATTTGACGAAAACGCAGGCCGCGCCCCTGCTTTCGGGCACCACGTTCCCATGGGAAGCGCTGGCCGGCCTGGAAACATTTATATTTCAATTGGGCGAAAGCCTTGACCCACAGCAGTACGAGCGCCTGGGCGACTATGTGTGGGCGGCCAAAACGGCGCGCATTGCAAAAAGCGCCTATCTGGGTGGGCCCTGCATCATTGGGCCGGGCACAGAGGTGCGCCACGGTGCATTCATACGCGGTTCGGCGCTGGTAGGCGAGGGCTGCGTGGTGGGCAATTCCGTGGAACTAAAGAACTGCGTCCTCTTCGACGGCGCCCAGGTGCCGCACTTCAATTATGTGGGAGACTCCGTGCTGGGCTGCAAAGCGCACTTGGGCGCGGGGGCCGTCACCTCCAATGTAAAAAGCGACAAAAGCCCTGTGGTGGTGAAGGCCGCAGGCGAAGCACTGCCCACCGGCCGCAAAAAAGTGGGCGCCATGGTGGGCGACGGCGCCGAGGTGGGCTGCAACAGCGTGCTTTGCCCCGGCAGCGTGCTGGGCCGCGGCGCACAGGTCTACCCCACAAGCTGTGTGCGCGGCTATGTGCCGGAAAATCACATTTACAAGGCCGCAGGCAATATCGCCGCGCGCCGTTAAGCGCGGTGGTGCAGGGAAGGGAGAGATACAGATGGGAAGACTGTTTGGAACCGATGGCGTGCGCGGCGTGGCCGGCGAGGATATGACATGTGAGCTTGCCATGGACATCGGCCGCGCCGCGGCCACTGTGCTGACATATGGGCGGCGCCGCAGGCCGCTGGTAGTGCTGGGCAAGGATACGCGCCTTTCGTCTGATATGCTGGGCGCGGCGCTTTCCGCCGGGCTGTGCAGCGTGGGGGCGGACGTGATAGATTTGGGCGTGGTGCCCACACCCGCCGTGGCCTACCTTGTGGGAAAATACAAAGCTGACGCGGGGGTGATGATATCCGCTTCGCACAACCCGTACCAGTTTAACGGCATCAAGATATTCGGGGGCGAGGGCTTCAAGCTGCCCGACGCGCTGGAAGACCAGATAGAGGCCCTTGTGCTGGACGAGGCCGCCATTCCCCTTGTGGGCGGCGACAGGCTGGGGCAGATTACCCACTGTACCACCGCCGTGCGCGATTATACAGAGCACCTGAAGGCCACTGTACCCTATTCGCTGGAGGGTGTGAAGGTGGCGGTGGACTGCGCCAACGGCTCTGCCAGCGCCACGGCCCGCCTTTTGTTTGAAGAACTGGGGGCGGATGCCGTCATCCTCAGCGAAATGCCGGACGGCGTAAACATCAACACAAACTGCGGCTCTACCCACATGCAGGCCCTTCAGGCCTATGTAAAAGAGCACAGCGATATTGCGGCGGGCGTGGCCTTCGACGGCGATGCAGACCGCTGCCTGTTTGTGGACGAGGCAGGCGAAGTTGTGGACGGCGATTTTATCATGGCCATCTGCGGGCTGGACCTTGCCCGCCGCGGCAAGCTGCGCCGCAGCACCATTGTGGGCACCGTGCTCACGAACATGGGGTTTTCCCGCTTCTGTGAAGAGAACGGCTTGAAGTTTGCCGCCACTAAAGTGGGGGACCGCTATGTGCTGGAGGAAATGGAGCTGGAGGGCTACGTGCTGGGGGGCGAACAATCCGGCCATGTGATTTTCCGCGATTTTGCCACCACCGGCGACGGCCAGCTGACAGCCATTCAACTTTTATGCCTGATGAAGCGCAGCGGCCGGCCTTTGAGCGAGCTGGCCCGCGTGATGCGCCGCATGCCGCAGGTGATGGTGAACGTGACGGTTTCAAAAGAGGGCAAGCTGCAGTTTTACAATAACGACGCCATCAAAACAGCCTGTGCAGACGCCAAAGACAGGCTTGGCAGCCATGGGCGCGTGCTGGTGCGTGTATCCGGCACCGAACCGCTGGTGCGTGTGATGGTAGAGGGCGAGGATGAGGCCGAGATCGGCACTATCGCCCGCGAGCTGGCACAGCTTGTGGAAAAAGAACTTGCCTGAACAGTAAAAAGCACTCCCGCAGAAAGGCCGGCCTCGGCTCTTCTGCGGGAGTGTTTTTTACTTTTGCAGCATTGCCTGCAAAGCATTGCCTATCACAAAATGCATCTTTTTTTCCACATCATAATCCGTGCTGGGGTGAATGGACCAGTCGAACAGCACGCCGCGTGCACAGATAAACAAATACTCGCACCATTCGGCAGCAGTGCGGCTCGTGTTCAGCTGCCCTTCCTGCTGATAATGGGCCAGCAAGGCCTCCAGCTTCTTTTCAAAATCGCGGTTGCCGCCCAGAAAGGCACGGCCCTCCCGCGTAACCAGCACCTGGGCAAACTCCTGCCCAGGCTCTGCATTCAGCGCGGCATATTTTTTGAAATACTGCTGCAGCACATCATAGGCGCTGCCCTGCAGGGCCTGCCCGGTTTCAAACTCTTCAAAATAATCCTCCGCATGGATGAAAAGTTCGGTATAAAGCGCCATTTTCGAGGGGTAATAGTGGTAAAATGTGCCGATGCCTACGCCCGCCGCCTTTGCCAGCTGCTCTACAGTTACGGCCTCAAAACCATATTCCCGAAACAGCTTCACACCGCAGCGGTAAATATTCTCCTTTGTTCTCTGCGCCTGCAGCGCCCGCTTTGTGGCTTTTTTCTCCACCGTATTTTCCACCACCTTCTGTGCACACCCATGCACAAAGGGCCTGTACAGGCCCGCTTACCTGCCATTATACCAGCCGGCGCACATTTTCACAACAGGCTGACATATGTAGTCAGGCCCCCCGGCACAGCCGGGGGCTGCGTAAGCTCTGGAAGAGCATACTGCCGTCAAGCCTCTCAAGAGGCACTGAATACTCTGTCTTTTGCATCGCTCGCCCCGCCCCCCGTAAACGGAGTTCTTTCCATTGCGTGCTGCATCTTTTGGTATTGAATACCCAATCTCGCTTCGCTCGAAGCCGGCAGCGAAAGCCCTTTTATTCTCCACGGCACAGCCGCGGGTTGTCGTTTCGCTAACAGCAAAAAGGCAGGGCCCCTGCACACCGGCAGAGGGCCCCGCTTTTTTATTTTTCAGGCAAAGATATCAGCCGTTTTCACGCAGCCATTCCATAGCCGCATTGGCAAACACCGCCGCGCCGCGGTACAGCACGCTTTCATTAAACGTAACGCGCGGGTTGTGCTGCGGGTACGGATACCCCTCCTCAGGCGTGCCGCCTGAGAGGATAAGGTAGCATGTGGGCGCTGCCTGCGACAACTCGCTCAAATCGTCCGAGCCGGAGAAGGGCGCGCGCATCTCGGGCACTTCCTCGCCCAGCAGCTCGCTTGTGTAGTCCATCACGCGCTGCGTCAGTGCGGGCTCGTTGTACACGCTTGGGATGCCCTGCGTGAATTCCACCTCCGCTTTGGCGCCGAACGCCTGCGCCATGCCCGCGCAGATGGCCTCGATGCGCTTTTTGAAGCGGGTGCGCGTGGCCTCCACCGTAGTGCGCATGGTGCCCACCAGGCACACCTTCTCCGGCAGGACATTGGCCGCCTCGCCGCCGTTGAAGCTGCCGATGGTGAGCACGCCCTGCTCCTCCGGCGCCAGCTCGCGTGCAGTAAGATTTTGCAGGGCCGAATAGATGTGCACACCCACGTTCAGGGCATCCACGCCCTCCTGCGGCATGCTGCCGTGCGTGCCCTTGCCTGTGATGGTGATGGTGATGGTGTCACACGAAGACATCATGGGCCCGCGGCGGGTGTAAATGGTGCCCGCGCTGTAAGGGCTCTGCGACATGATATGCATAGAAACCACCGCGTCCACATGCGGGTTTTCCAGAATGCCGTCCTTCAGCATGGCCTGCGCGCCGGAAAAGCCCAGCGGGTTCGTGCCCTCCTCGTCCGGCTGGAACATCAGCTTCACGCAGCCGTTCAGCTCTTCCTCGCGCTCTTTCAGCATTTTGGCGGCGGCAAGCAGCATGGCCGTGTGCGTATCGTGCCCACAGGTGTGCGCCGCATTGCCGGTGGCGGAAAAATCAAGGCCCGATTCCTCCTTCATGGGCAGCGCATCCATGTCGGCTCGCAGGAGGATAGTCTTTCCCCCCGTTTTGCCCACAGTGGCCACGATACCTGCCTTGCTCATGCGCTGCGGGGCATAGCCCATTGCCTTCAGCTTTTCCTCCACAAAGGCGCATGTCTCCTTCAGCTCAAAGCCCAGCTCCGGGTGGCGGTGCAGCCAGCGGCGGTTTTCCAACAGTTCCGGCTCCAGTTCTTTTGCGCGCTGCAACAATTCTTTCATGACAGATTTGCCTCCTTGCCTATAATACTTGAGTAAAATTTGTGCTTTTTGCCAAAAAGTTTTTTCTCAAAAGCACTTGTTTTTTCCACAAACGCGTGATAGAATTCATTCATCGAATATATTCTATGAACATATTCTATTAAATGTTTTTCATTCTGTCAACCGTTTTCAGCCGCAAAGCCAAAATAAACCGCCGCGCAGGGCGTGTTTAGCCCAATCAGGATCCCCGGCCCTTCACAGGGGCCGAAAAAACATAGGGGCGTCTACCCGAAAGGAGCATCTCTTGTGAAAAAGCAGAAAAAATCGTTCCGCATGCCAACCGCGTTCACAGTGCTTATCCTGCTCACCATCGTGATCGCCATCATCACCCGGTTCATTCCCGCCATCACCCCGGCAAAGCTTTCCGATGTGATTATGGCCCCCATCAACGGCTTTTCCAGCGCGCTGGGCGTTTCCCTGTTCGTGCTGGTACTGGGCGGCTTTTTGGGCGTAGTGATGAAGACCGGCGCGCTGAACGCCGCCATCACCACTGTTGTAAAGAAGCTGAACGGCAAAGAAATTTACATGATCCCCATCCTGATGTTCCTCATCAGCCTGGGCGGCACCACCTATGGCATGGCGGAAGAGACCATTGCTTTCTATGCGCTGGTCACCGCCACCATGGTGGCCGCCGGGTTTGACGCCATCACGGCTGCCTCCACCATCCTGCTGGGCTCCACGGCCGGTGTGCTGGGCTCTACGGTAAACCCCTTTGTTGTTTCCTCCAGCGTAGACGCGCTGAAGACCTCCGGCATCACCATCGACCAGACGGTCATCATCATCGTGGGCGCCATTTCATGGCTGGCCTGCTATGCGGTGGGTGCGTTCTATGTGATGCGCTATGCCAAAAAGGTGAAGGCCAACAAGGCGGCCTCGCTGCTTACCGCAGAAGAGTGGAAGGCCGTGGAAGAGGAATACGGCGGCGAAAAGGCGCCGGATGCGGGTGTTACCTTCACCCCGCGCCAGAAGGTGGTCATGGCGCTGTTTGCCGTCTCCTTTGTAGTGATGATTGTGGGCATGATTCCCTGGGGGCAGTTCGGCATCCATATCTTTGACCACACCAGCATCCTCACGGGCAACAACCTGGGCGACTGGTACTTCGGTGACCTGACGGCCTGGTTCCTGGTAATGGCCATTGTGGTGGGCCTTGTGTACGGCCTGAAAGAGCGCGACATCGTCGGCTCGTTCCTGTCCGGTGCGGGCGATTTGATCAGCGTTTCGCTTGTCATCGCCGTATCGCGCGGCATCTCTGTTATCATGAGCACCACCGGCCTTGACATGTACATTCTGGAAAACGCCTCAAAGGCGCTGGAGGGCACCTCCTCTTTCCTGTTCACAGGGCTTGCCTATCTGGTATATTTGCTGCTCTCCTTCCTCATCCCGTCCTCGTCGGGCCTTGCCACGGTGTCCATGCCCATCATGGGCCCGCTGACGCAGAGCCTGGGCCTTGCGCCGGAGGTGATGGTTTGCGTGCTGAGCGGCGCCTGCGCGCTGATCAACGGCATTACCCCCACCAGCGGCGTGCTGATGGGCGGCATCTCCATCTCGCGCATCGAGTTCTCCACCTGGGTGAAATACATCTGGAAAGTTCTTTTGGCCATGCTGCTGGTGCACGTCGTCATTCTGTCCGTGGCTATGGTCATATTCTAAAAAGCCAGCTATCTTTCGCCAAGTGCGAAGTTTCTTCCTCATATGGAAAAACAGGCGCTGTATGCAAAGCCGTGCGTACAACGCCTGTTTTTCTGTTTCTGCACCGTCCTGTGTACAGCATGCCGGGCCGGGCGGAAAAGGGATGCCCGGCGCCTGGCGTATTCGGCACATGCATTGCGCAAGTCCCCGGCAGCCGTCGCGAAGGCCCGCCCACTCTTGTACGCCTGAGGCGGGCGCCGCTGAACAGGCGGCCTTGCGCCGCCGGAGAAGCTGCATTCCTCCCCTGCCGCCGGAAAAGGCGCGCCGGGCGGCGGCTTCAAAACAGAGTGTTTTCCCGCTCAGGCAAGGGGCTTTAGCTCTGGGTATTTTTCGGCCAGACAGGCCGCGGCAAACCCGCGCTGGGCCAGCCGCTCATACTGCTTGCCCGGCTTTTTCGCGGCGGCCAGCACCGTCACCTCATATTCGCCGCGCAGGGCCGCAGCCTTCTCCAGCACAGAGGCAAAATCATCCTGCGGGCCGTACAAAAGCGCTAGGCGCTTTGCCGCCTGCGGCACAGTGAAACCCCGCTCCAGCAGAATGGAGCAGATGCGCTCAAACCCAATGGAAAAGCCCACCGCCGGCACCTTCTGCCCCAGGAACTTGCCCACCATATCGTCATAGCGGCCGCCGCCGGCCACCGCCCCCGAAAACTCTGCGCACGTCACCTCAAACACCATGCCGGTGTAATAGCCCTGCCCGCGCACCAGCGAAGGGTTATATTCCACCGCATAGGCGCCTTTTGCCGCCGCGCGCGCCGTTTCCAGCACATAGCGCACATTATTTGAAAGCGCCTTATCCTCACACAGGGCGGCCACATCGTCCAGCCCGAAAACACCCTTTGCAAGAAATGCCTCCAGCGCAGCCACGGCAGTTTCCGCAAAACCTTTTTCCCGCAGCTCTTCCGCCACGCCGGAGGGGCCTATTTTATCCAGTTTATCAAAGGTGATGCAGACGGAATCAAGGCTTTCCTGTTCAAACCCAAGCCCCCCCAGCATGCCGCGCAACAGGCGGCGGTCGTTCACGTTCACAGTGAAGCCCGAAAAGCCGATGGCCACCAGCGCGCGGGCCGTCACGTCAATCAGTTCCACCTCGGCGTTGAGGCTTTCGTCCCCCAGAATGTCGATGTCGCACTGTACAAATTCGCGCATACGGCCCTTCTGCGGGCGCTCGGCGCGGTACACACGGTCTGTCTGGATGACCTTGAAGGGCACAGGCAGCTTTTCCTTGTTGGCGGCATAATAGCGAGAAAGGGGCAGCGTCAGGTCATAGCGCAGGCCCATGTCGGAAAGTTCCTTTTCCCCGCCGGCAGCCAGCGCCTTTTCCAGCTTTTCACCGCGCTTGAGCACCTTGAATATCAGGTTCAGGTTGTCGCCGCCGTCCGATTTATCTAGGTTTTCCATATCCTCCAGAACAGGCGTGGAGATGCGCTCAAACCCGCTGGCGCGGTACACCTCCAATATCTTCCCCTGCACATAGTCGCGCACGCGCATCTCTTCGGGAAGAAAATCCTTCATGCCTTTCAGGGGCGCTTTGTTCATTGTTCTCTCTCCTCACTGCGGGCCGCCGCTTTCCCTGCGGCCCGCTTCTGTTTTTCTTCCTCTGCCCACTGGCGGATGCGCTCGAAACCTTCAGCATAGCGTGTGCTGCGCATGTGCGGGAAGGCTTTCATCAGGCGCATGGCAACAAGGCGGCGGCGGTCAAGCAGCTCGGCGCGCGCAATGTCCAACCTTGCAGCCGCCGCGGGCTTTGCCCCGGTCACCTTTCTATCCACCGCCAGCGCCGTATCGCCAATATTTTCGGCCAAAATATCCGAGCCGGCGCGCATGGCACGCACAATATCGTCAATGCGGCCGATGTCCTGGTTCATGTGGGCAATGCCCAGCACAGTGATGATAAGGTCGCACACAAACAGTGCCGCCACCGGCACGGCCAGCACCACGCCCGCCGTGCGGGGCACCAGCGCCACTAGGGCGGCAATGGCCGGGTGCACCAGCTTTACCACCAGCACGGCCCCCACACCCCACACGAGGCTGAAGCGCAGGCAGATATAGCCGCCCAGGTTGAAACGCATGTTGGAATAATCCCACCAGGAGGTGTGGAACAGCTTTTTCAGCACCCAGCCTGTCACAAGCTCCAGCGCGCTGGTGAGCACCACAGCCCCTGCATACAGCACCAGAATGTTATGGCGCAACGGCCACAGGCACACCAGCACCGCCACCATGCCAAAGCCGTAAATGGGGCACACGGGCCCGTTCAGGAACCCACGGTTCACAAAGCTGCCCGTGTTGATGGAACAGAAGCACACCTCCACCACCCAGCCGAGCACGGCATAGATGACAAAATACCAGAATATCTCATACAGGCTGAATTCCATGCATTACTCCTTCCGCGGCAACCGGGTGCCGCAGGCCGGGCAGAACGCATCCTCCGTGCCGCAGCCATGGCCGCACTGCGGGCACACAGGCCCGGCTTTTTCTGCGCTTAGCTTTTCCGCCAACACATCGATGCGCTGCTGCGCCTGTTCAGCCTTCACCAGAAGGGCGTCTATCACCTGCTGCGGCGTCTTTTCTCCCTCTTCGGTAGGCACATGCTCGCCAGCCGCGCCCATGTGCATGGCATACAGCATGCGGCCAAGGCCGGCAAAAATGTCCTCCTGTGCGGCGCGCTCCCGGTTCAGCTCGCGCAGCGTCTTCACTTCATCATATTTCTCCATGGCGGCCTTACCTGCCGTCTCCACCGCGCTGCGGGCCGAATCCGCCGCATTGGCGGCTGTGGCCGCAATATCTTGCAAAAATTTGGCAAGGTTTTTATCCATCTCCGGGCACTTCCTTCCTAAATACATCGAACCGCCTGTGCCAGCCATGTGCAGCACAGGCCCGGACAGTTTATTTTACCGCACTGTGTGCGGCTTCGTCAACGGGCGCAGGCGTGCCGGGGAAGGCCGCCAGCAAAAGCACGGGCAAAAAATTCATCAGGTAACGGCTGCGCGTCTCCCACAAAAGCAAAAACAGCAGCAGCCCAAACACGGCCACCCGCGCCACTGTTGCCCCATGTGCCCGAAAGCGTGCCGCACGGGCGGCGGCCATGCACAAGCCTGCCAGCAGCGCAAGCTGCACGGCAAGGGTGGCATAGGCCGTGCGCCCCAAATGCTGCTTGCCCTGAATGAAATACATCTGAAGCGGGTTCTGGTGCACAGCGCCGAGGTCCAGCTTGATGGGGGCGTGATACATACCCTCGCCAAAGGTAAAAATCAGCTTGTTGGCGGCATGCGCTGCAAGGCCGGCCGGGCCCATCTCCCGCACCTTGCGGGCAATTTCCTTTTTATCTATCTCCAGCCGCTCCTCATAGGTTTCCCCCTGAAGCGTCAGCTTATAGGCGTCATCATTATAGCCGCCGTCGTCGTACAGCCCCATCATCACCCAGTGCAGGTAAGGGATAGACTTCTCCTTTTCATACTTTGGCAGCCAGGCCGTGTGCAGCGCCGCAGCGGAAAGACCCCCGTACAGCACGGCAAAGGCCGCAAGCGCGCAGCCCGCCCGCTTCCACCTTGCCCCGCAGGCCGTGCCAAGGGCCGCGTCGATGAGGACGGCGATGAGCATGATGGCCACCGTCAGCTTCAGCCATGCGCCCACAGCCGCCAGCAGGCCCACGGCGGCACAGCGCAGCGCGGCGCCCTTCCCCCACGGCAGCCGGCGCGCGCGAAGCCACACGGCAAGCGCCAGAATGGGAAAAGGCATGGTCGCCGTATCTGTATACAGAATGGGCCCGTACATCAGAAAGCACAGGAACAGAAAGGAGCCCGCCAGGCCAAACAGCGCATTCTTTGCGCCGTACAGCTGGCGCAGCGCCCAGTACAGAGCCAGCAGCGACGCATTGATAAGCAGATTGTTCAGCACCAGCGCAAAGGGCATGAAATTTTCTGCGCCGAATGCGTGCAGCAGCTTAAAAAATGCCACAAGAAGCAGATACATGGGCGCATTATTGTGAAACTGGGTGAAATATTCCCCCGGCATGGTGCCGTTCAGCACATACTCCCTCGCCGCGCTGAATACAATGCCGAAATCCCACGTGGGCGAAGCGCTTACCTGCATCAGGAAAGAAAAGCCAAGCTGCACGGCAAAATAAGCCGCCAGCATCCCGGCCACAAGCGCAGCCTCCCTGCGGGGCGCAAGGGTGAAATTCCACCGCCTCCACAACCGCCATGCGCCCGCCAGCACAAGCAGGGCCGCAGCGCCGCATACAACGATGGGCAGCACGCGGTACTGGTAATACGAGGTGCGGTTGTTCACAACAGAGCCCAGCCAGATGCCTGCGAACACAGCGGCAAACACCCAGCAAAACAGCGTGTATGCCATATCTTTTTTCTGCAACGGCTTCATAGGCTCACATCCTTTTCTTTTGCGGCCGCCCGCACTGCGGCCTGTAAAAAACGGGCCGGCTGCTTTTCTTATTGTAGCATAAAATGCTATAATAGGCAAAGAAGGAAGAGGGGTGCGCACATGGCCGGGAACCACGTGATTTTTCACTGCGACTGTAACAGCTTTTATGCCTCGGTAGAGCTTTTGTCAAGGCCGGAATTAAAAAATATGCCCGTGGCCGTGTGCGGCGACCCCCAGCACCGGCACGGCATCATCCTTGCCAAAAACGAGCCAGCAAAAAGGTACGGCATCCAAACTGCCGAGACTGTTGCCAGCGCCCGGCGGAAATGCCCGCAGCTTACGCTTTTGCCCCCGCATCACGAACTGTACCGCGCATACTCGGGGCGGGTGAACGCCATCTATGCGCGTTACACTGAATTTGTGGAGCCCTTCGGGATTGACGAAAGCTGGCTGGACATGACGGCCTCCTGGCATCTGTTCGGCCCCTCGCCCACAGCCGTGGCGCACCGCATCCGCCGCGAGGTGAAGGCCCAGACGGGCCTTACCATATCGGTGGGCGTCAGCTTTACCAAGGCCTTCGCAAAGCTTGGCTCCGATTACAAAAAGCCGGACGCTGTAACAGAGTTTTCCCCCCAGAACTATCAGGCCCTGGTTTGGCCCCTGCCGGTGAGCTCGCTGTTGTATGTGGGCCGCTCCGCACGGCAGGCACTGGAAAGGCTGGGCATCACCACCATTGGCCAGCTTGCCGGTGCGGAGCCGGGCGTTCTGGAAGCCGCCCTTGGAAAGCTGGGCGCCGAGCTTTGGGGCTTTGCCCACGGCGAGGAGGGCACGCCCGTGCGCAGCATGTACGAAAAGCGCGAGGTGAAAAGCGTGGGCAACGGCCTTACCTTCCCGCGGGACCTCACCACCCTTACCGACGCGCGCGCCGGCCTTGTGGCCCTTTCCGATGAGGTAGCCTCGCGCCTGCGTGCGCACGGGCTGTATGCGGGCGCCGTGCAGATTACCGTGAAGGACGCGGGCTTCAAAACCATCACCCGGCAGACACAGCTTGCTTCGCCTACCCACCTCGCCAAAGACATTGCCGGGGCAGCCGTGGCGCTCCTGCGGCAAAACTGGCGTTTCCCCGCGCCCATCCGCATGCTGACAGTGACGGCCCTGAACGTCTCGCACGGCGCCGCGGCTCAGCTCTCTCTGTTCGAGCCGGAGGCGGGGCAGGACTGCAGCCGGCGGGAGAATCTGGAAAAGAGCCTGGATGCCATCCGGGACAAATTCGGGAAAAGCGCCATCGCCTCCGGCAGCACCCTTCGCGCCGACATGGGGCTTGGCGGCTTGAAAATAGAAGAAAAACACACAAAAGGAGAATGAAACACATGGTGACGCATATCGTACTTTGGAACCTGAAGGACAAATCACAGAAGGCGCAGCAGGGCGGCGAGATGAAACGCAGGCTGGAGGCACTGGTGGGCGTTGTGCCCGGCCTTTTGAGCGCCCAGGCGGGCCCCGGCTTCAACGGCTTTGACGTGGGCCTTGTGTGCACGCTGGAGAGCCGCGAGGCACTGGACGCCTATCAGTGCCACCCCGCGCACATGGCCGTGAAGGAGTATGTGCACAGCGTGATATCCGAGCGCGTATGCTGTGATTTTGAAAACTAAACTAAAGGTTTATAAAACCGCCGCGCGGCACCATTTGTTCGGGCCGCGCGGCGGTTTTTATCTTATTCCCCTTGTGCCTCTTGCGCCGCCTGCGGCGGCTTTTTCTTTTTGGGCGCAAAATATTCTCCCGGCAGCTTTTTTGCAATAAGCGCCTTGATGGGAATGCCCATTTCCGTGAACATGGCCTCATGCTCTGTGCGGATATTCCAGGCAGGCTCATCGGCGTGCAGATCGCGCGTCAGCCAGGTGACCGCAAAGCCCATTTCCTCAAAATAGCCCACAGAATCTTCAAACAGGTCTTCGTCATCGCACTTAAACCACACCTCGCCGCCGTCCACAAGAAAATCGCGGTACTGCTCCAGTTGGCGCGAATGCGTCAGACGGTGCTTTTTATGGCCTTTTTTGCGGTTCCATGGGTTGCAGAAGTTGATATAAATGCGGCTCACTCTGTCACCCCCACCCATCATGCTGCGGATGCGCTCGATGTCGTGCGTGAGGATGCGCACGTTGTCCACCTCGCGGCCCGCCTGCGCATAGGCGCGGTCGATGTTTCGCTTTGTAAGGATAAGCACCTTTGCCGTGATGTCGATGCCGATATAATTGTTCTCAGGGTGTGCGGCCGCCATCTGGGCCAGAAATTTTCCCTTGCCGCAGCCAAGCTCCAGCATCAGCGGCTGGGCGGGGCGGGCAAACAGCCCGTTCCATTTTCCCTTATTCTGCATGGGCTCATCCACACAGAAGGGGCAGGCCGCAAGCTCCGGCCCGGCATAGGGTTTGAAACGCATGCGCATAGCTCAACCATCCTTTTGTACGGTTTTGTTTTTCCCGATATTCTGTACAAGGCCGATTAACTGGCCGCTCAGCAGCACAGTGAGCAGGGAATAGCCCAGCCGCGGCAGCGGGATATAACTGGCCGAGAGCGCCAGCACCACAAGGTCGCTTGCCAGGTAAGCCCACTGGATGTTCCACTTTGTCAGCCTGCAGATGCTCATGGCCAGGGCGTCATCCCCGCCGGGTGCGCCGCCGGCGCGCACCGCCAGCCCCACGCCGACACCCACAAAACACGCGCCTGCCAGCGCAGCAACAAGCGGGTGCTGTGCAAGGCCCGGCCATAAAGGCGGAAACTGCTCTACCAATGCATAAAACACGGAAAAGCCGCCGCCAGCCACAATGGAATAGACAATAAAGCTTTTGCCCAGCAGCCGCCAGCCCAGCGCATAGCATGCGGCATTCATCACGAAGCCGGACACCGAGGGCGAAATGCCGAACCAATGGTGCAAAAGCAACGTCATGCCAAGCACACCGCCCTCCGTAACGCCGCTGAGGGAGTGGATGTGGTACAGGCCGAACGCCAGAATACCACTGCCCAGCAGCGCCATGGCGCATTCCTTCGGCCGAATGAGGGAACGCAAAATAACAACTCCTTATCTTCATTTTCCGCCAAAAAGCAGCATAATATTGATTATTATATCAGAAACTGCGCCGCAGGGGAAGGCCGCTCAGGTCTCGCCGCTTTTATTTTCAAACTCTGCCCTAAAAGGCGCATTGATGCAAGAGGACATCGGTTTTTGCCGGCGGGTTTGGCGCCTGACACACGCAAAAAGCCCGGCCAAAACTGCCCAGCCCCCTAAAGCGGCAATTTTTGATGCAGCGCAGGGATGCCTTCCGCAGGCAGCCTTTGCAGCTGTCGGAGAAATATGAAGAAGCTATGCGCAAAAATTATCTTCCCCGGGCAACACTTTCTTGCGGCAACACGCCTGATATGGGCGTTTTTTATAAATTCACTTCTGCAAAATTGGTAAAAATCACACTTTTTTTGCAACCTATTGACTTTTCATTATGCAGGAATTATGATGAAACTACACTTTTTACGGATTCCGTAAAAAGTGGCGAAGGGATGTCGATGCCATGGCTGACAAGCTGGATTATCAAAACCGGAGGCTGTTGCTGCTGCGTCTTCTGGATTATCGGAACGCTACCAAGCAGAACCTTGTCCAATGGACAGGGCTGAGCAACACAACGGTTTCCGACACCATCAATGCCATGCTGAAAACCGGGTTTGTACATACGGACGGCATGCAGAAATCCATAGGCGGGCGCCGGTCTGTCATCTATTCCATCAACGGCAGGTACGGCCAGTTTGCAGGCATAGAGCTATACGCGCAGGGCGTGCGTATGGCGCTGTGCGATGCCGAAGGGCATATCGAAAAAACCTTTCATGTGCAGCGCCTGCCGCAAGAGCTGCCCATCGCGCTTTTGTACAGGGCAATAGACATACTTCTGGAGCAGCCGGAAGCCTCCAATGTCCTCGCCTTAGGCATTGGCATTGAGGGCGAGATTGACCATTCCACACAGACTGTGCTGAAAAGCGATACGCTTGGCTGGCAGAATGTGCCACTGAAAGAGATAGTTGAACGCCGCATTTATCTTCCCGTTTTTATTGACAGTGCGGTAAACGGGCAGGTGTCACTTCGCAAGTATACAGAGGGAGAGCGATGCCCGGCACACTTTATGGTGATAAATGGGCAGTTCCCCTCCAAAGCGGCCCTCTGCATAGACGGCCATTTGTGCCGTGGGCAGGGAAGCCGCTGCGGTTCAGCTGCAGGTTTTTCGGCCCTGGCCGGGCAGGCCGCACATACGTTACATACGCTCGGCTTAGAGAAAGTATGGGTAGCCTGCCGGTGCGAAGCTCAAATGAAAGAGGCAGAGCGCCTTCTCTGCCCATGCAGCAGCGCAGACATCTGCATCCATTTGGCCGGCCCGGAAGAGCTTGCCTGGGGAATGGCACTGGATGCAGAAACCAAATGGTTTGGCACCATTTATTTTTGCGCGCAGAACCCTATCAGCCCTCCGCTGTAAGGCAGCGGTTTTTGTCCGCGGGGCTCCGCCCCCAAATTTTTCAATCAAGCACCAATAGAAGGAGGAAAAACACATGACCGTAGCATTGATCGTGCTTGTGTTCATCGTGCTGTGCGCGCTGATGTACACAAAAAAAATGAACGCAATGTTTGCCCTTCCCATCATGGCCCTGCTAATTGCTATTATTGCAGGCATTCCCTGGGCAGACACCGTAGAGGGTGAGGCCACTGTGGCCGGCATCCAGTCGCTTCTGTTCATCAATGGGCCCCTGCGCCTGGGCTCCACCATTATCACCTTTATCTTCGGCGCCATCCTGTCGCAGCAGGTAAAAAATGCGGGCATCGCCGAAACTCTGGTGCGCAAGGTGTCTGAAATGGCGGGCGACAGGCCGCTTATCCTAAGCCTTGCGCTGTACATCGTTCTCTCGCTGCTGTACACTACCCTGGGCGGGCTGGGCTCTATCATGATGCTGGGATCCATCGTGCTTCCCATCATGATCAGCCTTGGCATCACGCCGCTGGCGGCCGGCTGTATTCTGCTGTTTTCTGTAAGCGTAGGCGGCGTATTCAACCTGACCAACTGGAGCCTTTACATCGACACGCTGGGGCTCTCTGTGGAAACCGTGCGCAGCTTTGCATGGTTCGCCGGTGCTATTTTTGGGCTGGCTGGCGCGCTGTTCTGCATTGTGGAGGTAAAGTTCGGCGGGTTTAAAGGGCTGTTCAAAAAGCAGGCGCGGCCTGCGAAAAAAGTAGCATGGCCCATGCCGGCCCAAGACGAGGCCGCCAAAGCACCGAAGGTACACTGGTATGCCATGCTCACCCCGCTGGTCCCGCTGGTTGCCGTGCTTGGCTTCGGGCTGGACATTAATGTGGGCTTCGTGCTGGCCATCGTCTACTGCTTCTTCACCACGCTGCGCAAGGGCAGCCTGCAGCGCCTGAGCAAGGCCGTTACAGAGGGCATCTCCAACTCGGCCGGCGCCATTTTCCTGCTGATTGGCATCGGCATGCTGCTGGTGGTGGTAATGGACGCGCGCGTCTCTGCCATTCTTGGGCCGGCAATGGCCGCCATTCTGCCTGGCACTGCAATTACCTTTGTGGTGTTCTTCTCTGTTTTGGCGCCGCTGTCGCTGTACCGCGGCCCGCTGAATATCTGGGGCCTTGGCCTGGGCCTGGCCAGCGTTATGGTGAGCACCGGGAAACTGGGCGCTACCAGCATCATGGCGGCCCTGATGACCACAGGCCAGATTCAGGGTGTATGCGACCCCACCAACACCCAGAACGTGTGGACGGCCTCTGCCACGGGCACAGATGTGAACGACATTATGAAAAAAACGCTTCCCTATGTATGGGGCGGCGTTGTGGTGGGCCTGGTCGTAGCCGCCTTCCTGTATTTCTAAATCATTGAAAACTGTAAGCCCGGGGAAGCCAGCTTCTGGCTTCCCCGGACGTCTGCAGGGCGAAATGGACCTGCCGGCAAAGAAAGGAACCATTATGCAAAAAAGAAAGATCCGGATAGGCATTGACGTGGGGGGCACCTTCACACATGCCGTGGCGCTCGATCATCAAAGCTATCAGGTGATTGCGCACGCCGTAACGCCCACAACGCACTCTTCGCAGTATTCTGTTTCCGAGGGCATCATCAAAACATTTCAGGATGTGCTGCAGCAAACAGGCGTCGCGCCGGAGGATGTTGTTTTCGTGGCGCACAGCACCACGCAGGCCACAAACGCCCTGCTGGAGGGCGATGTTGCAAAAGTGGGCATCATCGGCATGGGCCGCGGTGTAGAGGCCCTGAAGGCCAAGGCTGATACCGCCATTGCCGATATTCCCTTAAGTGAAAACAAGGCGCTTCACACCGCCTGCGCATTTCTGAGCACCGACCCCAAAGACTTTACAGACGAGGGTATCTGCCGCACAGTAGAAGCGCTGCGCAGCCAGGGCTGCCGCGTCATCGTGGCCAGCGAGGCTTTCGGCGTAGATGACCCGCGCCGCGAAGATGCCGTGACGGGCGCCGCCCAGCGGCTGGGCCTGCCTGCAACTGCCAGCCATGAGATAAGCCAGCTGTACGGCCTGAAGGTGCGAACCCGAACGGCCGTAATCAACGCCAGCATCCTGCCTAAAATGACACAGACGGCTGACATGACAAACGAAAGCATCCAAAGCAGCGGCATCACGGCGCCTTTGATGATCATGCGCAGCGACGGCGGCGTTATGGACATCGGCCAGATGCGAAAGCGCCCCATTTTGACGCTTTTGTCAGGCCCTGCTGCCGGTATTGCTGCAGCTTTAATGTACGCCAATGTTTCAGACGGCATTTTCCTGGAGGTTGGCGGCACAAGCACGGATATTTCCGTAATCCACAACGGCAAGGCCATGGTGAAAAGCGCCAATGTCGGCGGCCACAGCACTTTCCTGAAAACGCTGGATTCGCGCACCGTCGGCATCGGCGGCGGCTCGATGGTTCGTCTGGATGAAGATGGCCGCATCCGGGATGTGGGGCCCCGCTCGGCACATATTGCCGGCCTGGAATATCTGGCGTTTGCCTCTTCGGAAGAGCTGAAGGGGGCCAAACCTTCGCTTATTTCCCCCATGGAGGGCGATGCACCGGATCATCTTGTGATGGAAAACCCCGCCGGAAAGCGCTTTGCCGTAACACTTACCGATGCTGCCATAATGGCAGGCATGGTGCGGGAAGGCGACTACGCCTTCGGAAATCTGGAAAACGTGCAGCAGTGTTTTTCCCTTCTGGGGCAGCAATACGGCCAGGAGCCGAAGGCTTTTGCCGAGGCCATTCTGGATAAAGCCGTGCAGCGGGTGGATGAAACTGTGCAGACCATGCTGCAGGACTATCAGCTGGACCCTCAGCTTTTAAGCCTGGTGGGCGGAGGCGGAGGCTGCACTGCCGTTGTGCCGTGGCTGAGCCGTAAAAACGGCATCCGCTATATGATTGCGGAAAAGGCTGAGGTGATATCTGCCATCGGTGCCGCAATGGCCATGCTGCGGGACACTGTAGCCCGCACCGTGATAGACCCCTCCCCTGAAGATATCGCCGCCATCCGGCGCCAGGCCATGGACAGCCTGATTGCCATGGGCGCTGCCCCCGGCAGCATCGAAGTACAGATGGAGATTGACCGGCAGAAGAACATCGTGTCGGCTACCGCCACCGGCAGCCTGCAGATGGAACAGCAGGAGCTTGGCCTTGGCAAGGCCACCCCGGAAGAGCTGGAGCGCGTGGCCTGCGAGTCTTTGAAGGCAGAGCCCGTCCAGATAAAGCTTG
Source organism: Oscillospiraceae bacterium (assembly GCA_018380115.1). GTDB lineage: Bacteria > Bacillota > Clostridia > Oscillospirales > Ruminococcaceae > Ruthenibacterium. The sequence continues at coordinate 49,377 of JAGZUF010000004.1, forward strand.
CCGGGCAGACAGAGGGCTTGTATATTTTTTCCGCCGTGCGCACATCCAAAAAGCTGTTTGGGCTTTTGCGCAGTGAAAAGCACGATTTCCGCGTGCTGGACAGCCGCGGAGTGGTAAAGCTGCAAATTAACGACGGCCAGCTCCTGCGCACCTGCGCCGGACGTTTCGCCTCAGATATGGACGCATTCCTGCAAAACGTCTCCAGCTACAACGACGCCGGGCAAATTCTTCCAGAGGTGTTTGTTCTGCACGGCAGCCGCATTGCAGACCTTTCTTCCGTCCTTGTCCACGACCAGGTAATGCAGCTTGCCGGGCTGGAATTGGAGGGGGCCTCCCCCGATATGCCGGTTTGCGTACTGGTTCACCCGCGAAAATAAAAGCGGCCGCCGCATGGCGTTATACGCAGTTTTGTATCATACAGATTTTCTGTTGGAAGGAGAACAAGATGGATAAGTTCAGACAAATGCTGAAAGAAGAGCGCTTCCCGCTGGTGATGAGCCTGCCCCGCAACGACCCCGCGCTGGCGCGTGCCGCGTGGGAGAACGGTGCGGACGTTGTGAAGATTCATATCAATGTAAAGCATCATGCCAGCCAGACGCTGTTTGGCAGCTTTGAAGAAGAGCGCGGCGCCATTGAGGCCATGCTGGCCGAGGCAAAGGGCCCTATGGGAATCGTGCTTGGCGCAGACTGCTGCGCAGCCGAACGCTCACTTCCCCAAGCCGTGGCCTATGGGTTTGACTTTTTATCGTTGTACGGCCACCATGCCAGCCCCAGCGTGCTGTCAGCCGCCGGTATCTCTAAAATGATTGCGCCGGACTACACCTGGGCCGACTGGGAAATCGAGGGCCTGCAGGAAACAGGCGCCGATATTCTGGAAGCATCTGTCATGCACCCGGACAGCTACGGCCAGCCGCTTTCCGGGCGCGAACTCATCCGTTACAGGCATTTGGCCCGCCTGAGCCCGCTTCCCATTGTAGTTCCCACACAGCGCGCAGTCCGGCCGGACGAAGTTTGCGCGCTGCGCGCCTGCGGGGTGTCCGGGCTGATGATAGGCGCCGTTGTAACCGGGAAAGACGCCTGCAGCATCGGCAGCGCAGTGGCCGCGTTCCGCAAAAGCATTGATGAAATGAGGAAGCGGCCGTGAAGCTTGTAATTCTTCCGCTGGACAGCCGTCCCTGCACGCGTGAATTTCCTGCACAGCTTGCGCAAAGTGCCGGAATTTCCGCATGCGTTCCTCCCCTTGAGGTGATGGACTGGTACCGTACCCCTTCTGATTTTTGCCGCATTGCCGCATGGCTGGAGGAGGCCTGCGCCGGGGCAGGCGCCCTTATCTGCTCGCTTGACCAGCTTGCCTACGGCGGCCTGCTTGCCTCGCGCTGCATGGAGGTACCAGAGACTCAGGCCCTGCGCCGGGCTGCTTTCCTGCGCCGCCTCAAGCAAAAATACCCCGCGCTGGATATCTACCTCTCAAGCGTTATCATGCGCACTACGGTAAGCACACTGAAACAGGAAGATCAGGTGTGGTGGGAAAAGGTAGCGCTGTATTCCCAGCTTGCCGCACAGCCAGGCTGCGAGGCGGCGCGCCGCCTCGCGCAGCTGGAGGCGCAGATTCCGTCCCATGTGCTGCAAACCTTTCTGGCTGCGCGCGGCAGAAACCATCAGGTCAACCGGGAAGCTGTAGCTCTTCTTGCCGAAGGCATTGTAAAGCAGGTATGCTTTCTTCAGGAGGATTCCGCCCCACAGGGGATGCACCGTGCAGAACAGCAACAGCTTCAGGCGCTTGCAGAAGCACAGGGCGTGTCGGAGCAGGTCAGCATCCACTGCGGAACAGATGAATGCGCCTGCGCGCTTGTGGGCTGCCTGGCCGCACAGCGCCAGGCCGGGGGGCCCGCCCTGCGCCTATATGTGGAGTGGCTGGCCGGGGATATGCAGTTCACTGCACGCTATGAAGACCGGCCTTTTGCCGAAAACCTGGATGCTTACCTGAAAACCTGCCGCATCATGCGTGTGCAGAGCCCGAAGGATGCCCAGGCGGTGCTTGCCGTCTATGCGCCCAGTGGCCCGCAAATGGACCTGGCCATGGCGCCGGAGGATGCCGTCTGCGCCTATACGCCCGGCCAGCTGGGCAACATAGCGGAACGTCTGCAGGCTCTTATGGATACGGGCCTTCCCACTGGCCTTTTGGACGTTTATCACGCCAACGGCGGCGAAAGCAGCCTTCTGCGCCTTGCCGCACAAAACGGCCTTCTGGCGCGCCTTGCCGCATATGCCGGATGGAATACAGCATGCAATTCACTTGGCACCATTCTGGGGCAGCTTCTTGCCGCAGGCGCCGGGGCTTCACCCGCCGCTCTTGCAGCTTTTACTCAAGAGCGCCTGCTGGACGATTGGGTCTATCAGGCTATTGTGCGCCCCCGGTGGAACAGGGAACTTCGGGCCGCGGGCACAGATATTTGGGTCCTGCAGGACGTGCCGGGCGCCAACGCCCGCCTGCAACAGCTGATGGAACTTACCCCTGAAACACGCCTTGTGTGTAGCAGGCCGTTCCTCGCGCAGCTGTGCTGGCCGCGCACCTTTGAAGCCAGCATTACGATATGCAAGGAAGGAGAATCCGTATGAAATACGATGTAATCGTAGCCGGGGCCGGCCCCAGCGGATGCATGGCCGCTTTGGCAGCCGCCCGCATGGGGGCAAAGGTTCTGCTGATTGAAAAGGGCGCTTACCCCGGTGGGATGAACACCTCTGCGATGGTATGCCCTTTGATGACTTTTCATTCCGGCAGCAAGCAGATTGTCAAGGGCATCGCCCAGGAGGTGATAGACCGGCTGGCGGAAAAAGGCGCTACGCTGGGCCATATTCCAGACCCGCTGGGCGTCACCTCTACCATAACCCCCATCGAGCCGTCCATCCTGCGTCTTGTCTATTTCGAAATGCTGGCGCAGCAGCCCAACATTACTCTTTTGCTTCACAGCTTTCTGTGCGGTGCAGATGTGGAAAACGGAGAGGTCACCCGGGTGACGGTAGTGGGCAAAAGCGGGAGCGCCTCGTATCAGGCCAAAAGATTCATTGATGCCACAGGTGATGGTGATTTGGCCGCCATGTGCCATGTGAGCTTCGAGAAGGGCCGCGCGTCCGACGGGCTCACCCAGCCCATGTCCATCATGTTCAAGGTGGGCGGCGTAGCGCTGGATGAGGTCGTGGCCTATATGCGCAAAAATCCTGAGCAGTTCATCCTTCATAAGGATTATGACGATTTGGAAAAGTATCTGGCTGTTTCCGGGTTTTTTGATATTGTAAAAATGGCCAAAGAGCGCGGAGATTTTACGATTCCGCGTGACCGCGTACTGTTTTTCCAGGGGCTGCACCCGGGTGAAGTTTTCATCAATACCTCGCGCATTATCAAGCTGTCCGGCCTTTCCGCGCAGGACCAGACAATGGCAGAGGCCGAAGCCGCCCGGCAGGTAGAAGAGCTTATGCGCTTCTTCCGAAATTATCTGCCCGGTTTCCAAAGCTGTTTCCTTGCATCTATGGCAGATGTGACGGGCGTCCGCGAGTCCAGACGCATCCACGGCCACTATACGCTCACCGTTGAGGATGTGTATGAAGAGCGCACTTCCAAAGAAGGCGTTGCCATCTGTGCCTTCCCCATTGATATCCATGACCCCGCCGGGGAAGATCTTCAGTGGGTGCGCCGCAAGCAGGATTTCTGCTACGATATTCCCTATGGTGTCATGCTCCCGAAAAGGTTCAGCAATCTGCTGGTTACAGGGCGGTGCATCTCTGCCACGCACGAGGCATTGGCATCTGCCCGCATTTCGGCCACGGCCATGGCTCTGGGGCAGGCAGCGGGCGCGGCCGCCGTCTTGTCTCTTTCACACAAAACTGGTTTTGACCAGTTGGACGTTTCCCTGCTGCAGGAAGAGCTGCGCCGCCAGGGCGCCATTCCCACAAAGGCGGACCTTTTATGAAGGGCCCCTGTGCGCCCCGCGAAGCCGTTTTACAGCTTGCCGGCCGCAGCGAGAACTGGCTGAATGAACACTTCACGCTGGCCGGGGAATGTGTGCCGCCGGCAATTCTGGAACAGGCAAGCTGTATTGGCCGCCAGTGGGCAAAGGAAGCCTGGCTTTTTGAGCAAAGCGCAGAACAAAACCTGTACCGGCTTGGTGTGGAACGCATCCGCTGGATGAGCCCAATGGAGGAGTGTGCCTTTGCTGCGCGTGCGCTTTATGACCCGCAGGCTGTACAAATCCTAGTTAGTAAAGCGCGGCTGGATGAAATGGAAGAGCTTCAACAGGTTATCCGGCTCAATCTGTTTTCCCCACAGGCGCTTTATGACAGGCTTTTGGCCCACGAATGCTTTCATCATTTGGAAGAACAGCGCGGGATGCGTCTGGATGAGGCACTTGCGGAGGGCTCCGTTCTGCCGCCCTCTGTGCGCGATGTTGGCGCCCACGCTTTTTCTAATTTTATTTTTGGGCGGCCTGTGTGCCAGGCGGTTGACCTTCTTTGGCTGGCGGTGCGCCGGCCGGATGCACTGACACATATTTCATACTAAAGTAGTTAGGCTCCCGGTGGCGCGGGAAGCCGGCACCGCAACCACCGCCCGTACTGCCTTGCCAGCCTGCATGTGGATATCTCGCCCGGCGACCGCCGGGCAGGCTGCGGCGACATTATGGACGCTGTGGCGGTTTGGGTGCGCAAAGGCGGTGAGTGGGCCATCATCCACCTCTGCCGCCGCTGCGGCGCCCTTTCTTCAAACCGTGTGGCCGCAGACGACAACCCCATGAAGCTGATGAGCATTGCCATGAAGCCTTTGTGCGAACCGCCATTTCCATTGGAGCGGATAGAGGAAATGACGCGGCTGACGGGGACTACGGGCAGCTGCGGTAATGCCGGGCCGTTTATAAGCAAAAAGCAGGCGCTGCCAATACGCTATGGCAGCGCCTGCTTTTTCTTTTTTACCACAGCAGCGTGCGAAGCGAACCGCGCGGGCTCAGCCCCGTTTTTCCCCCACCCAGCGCGGCGCCGTGCACCACACAGCCCTGCCCGCGGCAAGGCTTTTTGGCACGTCCAGAATGCGCTGGTTTTCCGAGCCGCGGAACAAAAGGTCCAAATTGCGCTGTGCCAGCACGAACGGCCCGTCCACCAGAATATCCAGAAAGCGCAGCAGCGCCTTCTGCTCCGGCGTGCCATCCAGAAGCTGCTCGAAGGTATATCCGGAATAGCTTGCCAGCTCATAGCCGGCCGCCTTCAGCTTTTCTGCCAGCGGCACCAGTGCCCCGGCCTGACAGAACGGTTCGCCGCCCGAAAACGTCACGCCGCGGCACAGCGGGTTTGCCTTCACCATGGTGTACAGCTCTTCCACAGACATATCCGTGCCCGCGCCGAAGGGCCAGCTTTCGGGGTTATGGCACCCCTCGCAGTGATGGCAGCACCCCTGCACAAAGATGGCAACGCGGATGCCCGGGCCATCCACGATGGAATCGCCCATGACACCCGCGACGTTTACCATTTGCGCCATATCAGTGCGCCATGTCGTGCTTTACGCGGTCGTGTTCTTCGGCCTTTTTCGCGTCGTTCCACTTATCCATGGTGCCCACAAGATAGCCCGTGATGCGGCGGATGCGCTCAAACTTCACGTCCTTGCCGTATTTTGCCTCGATATTCGTCTGAATTGCCATATTGTATTCCTCCCTTAAAAAACCTGTCGCCAGGAAACTGTCATTCAAATGATATTATATATCAATATGGATTCTATTGCAAAATTATCCGCACCGTTTTCCGGCTTATTCACAGCCGCAGAAAGTGGTAATCTCCGGATACTGCTTGCGCAGCTCGTCGATGCGCTCTTTCGAGAGGGCCTCGCCCTCGCGGCGCCCGCAGCGCGGGCACACCTCGCCTATCACACCCACATAGCCGCAGATGGGGTCGCGGTCTACCGGGTGGTTAATGGAACCATAGCCCACGCCTGCATCGTGCATGCAGCGCACGACAGCTTCAAACGCCTCCACATTATTGGCCGTGTCGCCGTCCAACTCCACATAGCTGATATGGCCCGCGTTCGTCAGCGCATGATACGGCGCCTCTTTATAAATTTTGTCATAGGCCGAGATGGGGTACCACACCGGCACATGGAACGAATTCGTGTAATACTCGCGGTCTGTCACGCCGGGGATGATGCCGTAGCGCTTTTTATCCATGCGGATGAAGCGGCCGGAAAGCCCCTCGGCAGGCGTGGCCAGCAGGGTGAAGTTCATGTGCATGGCCTGGCTCTTCGCATCGCAGAACTCGCGCATGTGGCGCACGATGGCGAGGCCCTTCTGCTGCATCTCATCGCTCTCGCCGTGATGGTGGCCATACAGCGCCGTCAACGTTTCGGCCAGGCCGATAAACCCGATAGAGAGCGTGCCGTGTTTGAGCACCTCGCGCACCTCATCGTTGGGGCCCAGCTTGTCGGAATCCAGCCATACGCCCTGCCCCATCAGGAACGGATAGTTGTATACGCGCTTGGAGGCCTGTATCTCAAAGCGGTCCAGCAGCTGCTGGGCCACAAGCTCCATCATATCGTCCAGCTTTTTGTAAAACAGGGCCTCATCGCCATGGCTTTCAATGGCAAGGCGCGGCATGTTGATGGACGTAAAAGAGAGGTTGCCACGGGAATAGGCAATCTGGCGCTGCGGGTCGTACACATTGCCCATCACGCGCGTGCGGCAGCCCATGGTGGCTACCTCTGTTTCCGGGTGGCCGGGCTTGTAGTACTGAAGGTTGAACGGGCTGTCCAGGAACACATAGTTCGGGAACAGGCGCTTGGCAGACACCTTGCACGACAGCTCGAACAAGTCGTAGTTCGGGTCGCCGGGATTGTAGTTGACACCCTCTTTCACCTTGAAGATGTGGATGGGGAAAATGGGCGTCTCGCCGTGGCCCAGGCCCGCGTCCTCTGCCAGAAGGATATTTCGGATGGCCATGCGCCCCTCGGGGGAAGTGTCGGTGCCGTAGTTGATGGACGAGAAGGGCGTCTGGGCGCCCGCGCGCGAGTGCATTGTATTCAGATTGTGCACAAAGCCCTCCATGGCCTGATACGTCTCGCGGTCTGTCTTGGCCGTGGCGCGGCGGCGCGCATGGGCCACCAGATGGGCGGCCTTCCCGGCGTCCAGCCTGCCTGTGGCGGCAATGGCCTTTGCTGCCGCATCGTCAAAGGTGGCGGCGTGCGTCTCCAGCCGAACGTCGCTGTCGCCCGTGGCCTGCCGGCCCGCCTCCACAGCGGCCTGCACCAGCGCCGTCTCGTCGTCGGTGTCCAGGATGTCCTCCAGCGCCTCGCGCAGCTTGACACGGTATTGCTTGCGGAACGTTTTTCCAATGCCTTCGGCCATGGAATAATCGAAGTTCGGCACGCTTTGGCCGCCGTGCTGGTCGTTCTGGTTGGACTGAATGGCAATAGCCGCCAGCGCCGCATAGCTGGCAATGCCCTGCGGCTCGCGCAGGTAGCCGTGCCCGGTGGAGAAGCCTCCGTGGAACAGCTTCAAAAGGTCTATCTGGCAGCAGGTGGTGGTGAGGGCGTAAAAATCAAAATCGTGGATATGGATATCGCCCTCGGTGTACGCCTTGGCCTGCGCCGGCGTAAGCAGATAAGCCGCGTTATACGCCTTGGCGCCCGCCGTGCCTATCTGCAGCATGGAGCCCATGGCCGTGTTGCCGTCAATATTGGCGTTATCGCGCTTCATGTCGCTGAGGCGGGCGTCTACATTGGTGATTTCGTCGATGGACTTCATCAGACTGGTTTTTGCCTCGCGGATGCGCGTGCGCTCTGCGCGGTATAGAATATACTGCTTTGCGGCCTCTTCGCACCCGGCGCGCATCAGCTCCTGCTCCACCGTGTCCTGAATCTGCTCTATTCTGGGCGTGCCGTCGCCGCAAAGCTCCTCCAGGCGGGCCTCCACACTGTTGGCCACCTGTGCGGCTACGCTGGCATCCCCTTCGCGGGCGGCCTCCAGCGCTTTCAGGATGGCAGACGCTATTTTGCTCTCGTCATAAAGCACCACGCGTCCGTCCCGCTTCATAATGCTTTTAATCATAATGAAAATTCCTCCCGTTCACACGAAGCCGCGCACCGCACAAACGGCATGCCCTGCAGGCCCGCACTAGGGCCTGCCCGGCACGCCGCACAGAGTTCCGCCGTCCCTCGCAAAATCTTGAATGCGTATATAATACTACCACCAGATATTGTGCCGGTCAAGCACAAAGGCGACAGGTTTTTTGAGTGAATTTTAGAAGATTTGCCAAGGCCGAACCGTTTGTTTATAATAGTGAACGGAACACACCTGCAAAGGAGGCGCCGCATGGCACGCACACAATACAGGCAGCCAGCCGCTGGGGCGGCCTATTTTCTCACTTATAAGCGCGTAAAAAACATCAACCTGCGCATTGGGCCCGATGGCGAGGCCCACGCCAGCGCCCCCTGCGGCGTGCCTCCTGCACGGGTAGACGCCTTTGTGCTTTCCAAGGCGGCATGGCTGGAAAAGGCGAAAGCCCAGGCTGCGCGCCGCCGCGCGGAGGAAGCCGCCCCCTGTGCCGTGACGCCCGCGCAGGCGCTGGCCCTGTTCGAGGCGGTGAGCGGGCGGGTGTTCCCGCTTTTTTCAGGCGTGCTGGGCGGGGTGCGCCCCACGCTGAAGGTGCGCCGCATGAAGACGCGCTGGGGCGTATGCATGCCGGGCAAACGGCAGATCACCCTGAACCTGCGCCTTGCGGAAAAGCCCATGGCCGCTGTGGAGTATGTGGTGGTACACGAATACGCACATTTTGTGCACTGCGACCATTCGCCCGCCTTCTGGGCCGTGGTGGCTCGCATCCTGCCCGACTATAAGGCCCGCCGCGCCCTTCTTCGCGCCTGAGGCATGCGCCGCCGCACAGGTTCATATAATAAAGGACGGGTGCCATTTTCCGGCAGCCGGAGCACAGCGTATTTCTTGTGCTTGGGGGCGCGATATGGTATGATAAAAAATCATCGGCCCTCGCAAGGGCACCGCCCGCACTGTTTTGGTGCTGGCGCCGGTAAAAATGACTAAAGGGGGCGGCTGTGTGGACAAATACAAGCGCCTTGTGTCGAACACGCTGCTGTTTGCCATCAGCACCTTTTCTTCCAAAATACTCAGCTTTTTTCTAACGGCCTACCGCACGCGCGTGATGGGCACGGCAGATTACGGCGGCATGGACGCCATCGTCACCATCGGCAACTTTTTCATCCCGCTGGTGTCGCTGGGCATTGCCAACGCCATCATCCGCTTTGGCCTGGAAAAGGGCGTGAACAAGCGCCAGCTCTATACCAACGGCCTGCTGTCCATCTTTGCCGGGTTTCTGCTTTTGTGCGCGCTGGCACCCGTGCTGAACTTTGTACCCTTTGTCCGCGATACTGTGCAGGGGCACTGGGTATGGCTTCTGCTGTTCGTGCTGGTAAGCTGCCTGCGCACGCTGAACTGCCAGTTCGTGCGCGCGCGCAACCTGGTGCGCCTGTATGCGCTGGACGGTATTTTGTGCACGCTGACGAACCTGGGCTTCAATGTGCTGTTTTTATCCGGCCTCAAGCTGGGCGCGCAGGGCTGGCTTCTGGCGCTGATATGCTCGGACGCCTGCAGCGCCCTGTTCCTGTTTTTTGTAAGCAGCATCTGGCGCTATATGGGCGGCCGTATCAACACGAAGCTTTGGCGGAAGATGCTGGTGTATTCTGTGCCGCTGATCTCGGCCAGCATTTTCTGGACCATCACCAACACCAGCGATAAGCTGTTCATCACTGCCATGCTGGGTGCCGAGTGGAACGGCCTGTTCGCCGCGTGTTACCAGCTGCCTACCCTGCTTACCGTGGTTGCCACACTGTTCACAGAGGCATGGCAGCTTTCTGCCTTTACCGACGGCACGCGGGCCGGGCGGGAAGAATTTTTCGGCAAAGTGTTCGGCGCTTATCAGGGGCTGATGTTTCTGGCGGGGGCCGGCATCATCTGGCTGTGCCGCCCCATCATGAGCATCTATGTGGCAAAGGAATTCTATCTTGGATGGATTTTCATCCCGGTGCTCACCTTCGCCACCATCTTCTCCAGCTTTGACAACTTTCTGAACAGCATTTATATGGTGGAAAAGCGCTCCGGCCTTTCGCTGGTGACCATGGGTGTGGGCGCCGTGATGAACCTTATCCTGAACGCGCTGCTCATCCCCATCTGGGGTGTGCAGGGCGCGGCCATCGCCACATTCGCCAGCTATTTCCTTGTTTTTCTTGTGCGCGCGTACAATACGCGCACGCTTATTGAGGTGGATTTTTCGCCTGAGCTTCTGGCGCTGAACTTCGGCCTTGTGGTGCTGGAGGCTGCGCTGTGCGTCAAAGAGGTGCCCGGCTCGTATGTGTGGAACGGCATCATCGTGCTTATCATCGCCGCCGTAAACCTGCGCGGCCTCGCAGAGACGTGCCTGCGCTTTCTGCGCCGCCGCACGCCGAAATAGAATATGCTGCATGCAAAAGCCCCCTCCTGTGCCGGCCGTCTGGAGGGGGCCTTTTTATGCCCGTCCGCACGGGGCGGGCTCTGCCGCCCGCGGCTGGAATGTCCGGCAGAACTATGCTAAAATAATACAAACGCCCCAAGCCATATGCTGCGCGGGGCGCCGGGCGAAAAGGGGGAGGCTGTATGCAGGGCGCAAACGGCACAGAGCAGCGCAGGCTTTGCGGCATGTATATGCTATATTTTGCCGGCTACATGGCCTTTTTCTCGTTCTATGCGCTTTATCTGACGCAGCACGGGTTCAGCAGGCAGGCGCTGGGTGTGATCTCTTCCGGCACAGCAGCGGCAAACCTTGCGGCGCTCATCCTCTCCGGCCTTCTGGCCGACCATGTGCTTTCGCCGAAAAAAATTGTGCTGGCCGGCAGCCTGAGCTCCGCCCTGTGGGGGTTGCTTCTGCTTCGGGCATCAGGCTCGCTGGGCGCAGCCCTGCTGGCAGTGGTGCCCGTCAGCTTTTTTGATTTTGCCCTGATGGGGATGCTGGATGCATGGACGAGCCTTGCCGCACGGCGCAACAGCCGCGTGCAGTACAGCGTCGCCCGCGGTCTCGGCGGGCTGGCCGGTGCCGCGGCCAGCCTTGTGCTGGGGCATCTGCTACCCCTCGCCGGCACAGGGAGGCTTGTGTGGTTCCACCTGGGGTTTTATTTTCTTTTGTTCCTGGCCGCCTGCCGGGCCAGGGGCACGGCGCCGCAGGGCCGGGTGCAGCCCGGCAGAAAGCCGCGGGGCGCGCGGCTGTGGAGCGGGCGCTATCTCTTGTTCCTAACGGCCGCCCTGTTGGTATTCCTAGGCTGGCGCGCGCTGCTCACTTATCTTCCCTCCATGGTGGTGGAGCTGGGCGGCGACAGCCGGCAGCAGGGCTTTCTTATGGCAGAGATGAGCCTGGGCTCTATGGCTGCCATGGGGCTGTACCCGCGCCTGCGCAGGCGGCTGGGCGTGCGTGCATTTCTGCTGGCTGGCGCGGCCTTTATGGCGGTGCGTGTGCTGTGCATGGCGTTTGTGCGCACCCTGCCCGGTTTGGCAGCCGTACAACTTTTAGAGGCCGTTTCCTACGGCTTTTTTCAGCCTGCCGCCATGGAGTATGTCAGCGCCGTCACGCCGCCGGAGGGGCGCGCCACCGCGCTTGGCACCTATACTGCCGCACAGATGCCGGCAGGCACCATCCTTGCCAACGCCATCGCCGTGCCCGTTCTGGGCGCCGGCTCTCTGCGCGCCGTGTTTCTGCTGTTCAGCGCCCTGGCCCTCGCGGGCCTTGTGCTTTTGCTGTTTTTGCTTTTCCGTGCGGGGCCTCATGCCGCCGTGCAGAAGGAGGCGGTGTAAACGCTATGTCTAACAAGGTGAAGATGTGTGATGTGGCCCGCCTGGCGGGCGTCTCTGCTGCGGCAGTATCCCGCTATGTCAATGGAACGGGGTATCTTTCAGCACACAAGCAGCGCGCGATCCGCCAGGCCATTGATGAGCTGAACTATGCGCCGGATGAAACGCACCCCAGCCGCTTTCCGCGCTGGAAGGTGTTCGGCATTCTGCTGCCGCCCTTTGCCGGCGCGCACTATTTCTCTGAGCTTGGCGCGCAGTTTGAGGTAAATGCCAACCGCGCGGGCTTTCATTCGCTGGCCTTCCGGCCGGATTTTGGGCACAGGCCCCTGCTGGACATTCTGAAGGAAGTGACGCGCGAGCGGCTGGCCGGCGTGTTCGTGCCCAGCTTCCCGCAGATGACACTGACACAGCAGGAGCTGGATTTCATCTCTGCCAGCGAGATTCCCATCCTAATCCTATCTGAGTTTATGAAGCCCTACCCAACGCTGAACTGCATCGTGCTGAAAAGCGCGGAGGCCGTGGAACAGGCCGTGCTTCATCTTGCCGGGGCGGGGTGCCGCAGGCTTGCCTACCTGGGGCCGCCCGCCGCAATCAACAAGGCCTCCATTCAGCGCGGCTCCGGGTTCCTCAGCGGGGCGCAGAAGGCCGGCCTTGCCTATGCCGGTGTTTTTGAGGTGCCCATTTTCCCCCAGATAGGCCCGCAGATGGGCCACCGCGCTGCCCGCGCCGCCTTTGCCGAGCGGCCGGATATTGACGGGTTGGTGTGCTGGTCTGATGAATTTGCAGCGGGCGCCCTGTGGTATTTGAGCCAGACGGGCCGCCGGGTGCCGCAGGACGTGAAGCTTGTGGCCTTCAACGACGAATATTCTCCTTATCTGTGCCCGCCCGTCAGCGCACTTTACATGGATACGGACGAAATTACCCGCCTGGCCGTAGAGCAACTCTGCCGCCTGCAGAGCCCCGCGCAGCGCATGATCACAAAGCAGGTGCCTGTTCAGCCGCGCCTTCTGGTGCGCGCCTCTACCACGGCAGGCTGGCCCTGCGAAATGTGAAAATTTTCATAAGGATTTGTCACAAATGGCCTGAAAGAATTTCAGCCCTTTGCGAATTGTTTTCCGCACCGCCCGGACGCTATAATAAAAAGCGCCCGGGCGAATCATTTTTCGCGGGCTGCGCAGCCCTCCAGACCAAGGTTTGCGAGGAGGACACATGAAAAAAAAGATATTCAGCAAACGCGGGGCCGTGCTTCTGGCCGCCGTGCTTGTATTTCTTGTCAGCCTTTTCACGCTGCAGGCCGCTCTCACCGGGGGCTTCCGTGTGCAGCAGCGCAGTGTGAACTGGTTTACCGATGAGGGCGTGAACCTTTCCGGCACGCTGTTCGTCCCGGAAAATGCCACGCAGGAAACGCCCGCCGCTGGCATCGTGGTCGCGCCCGGCGGCAACACGCCGCACACGTTTTACGCCAGCTACTGCATCGAGCTGTCGCGCCGCGGCTATGTGGTGCTGGCCTATGACTATTACGGCACCATGAGCTCCGATTTCAGCAATGACGGCGCCTCTGGCGCAATAGCGGCCATGAAATATCTCACCAGCCTTTCTTTTGTAGATTCAAACCGCCTCGGCGCCACCGGTCACTCGAACGGCGGCGCACAGGCGTCGGCTGCCATCACCAGCGAATATGCCGCGGCTGCGGAAAACCGCAGCGTGCTGTTTATCGGATGCGGCATTCCCAGCGAGGACCTCACCGTGTATGACAGCATCAATGTAGGCGCCATTTGGGGCAAGCTAGATGAGGCCGGCCAGGGCACATTCTGGGACGTATACCACGAGGACGCACTGAATTTTTCCGGCTTTGCCACCTTAGTAGGCGAAGAAAGCCCGGCTGTACAGCCCGGCCACTGGTATGAGGATGCCGCCAGCGGCGCGGCCCGCGTTGTATATACGCCCAACACGTTCCACAGCCTTTCCAACATCATGCCGGGCTGTGTCACCGACATTCTCACCTATTTCGACACCACGCTGGGCGGCAATGTCACAGGCCTTTCCCCTTCTTCCCACGTCTATCTGTGGCAGGAGATTGCCGTGCTGCTCATGGCCGTAAGCCTTTGCGTGATGATCTTCCCCGCGGGCTCTCTGCTTTTAGAGCTGCCGTTCTTCGCCTCGCTCAAGCGCCCTGTGCCGCAGGCAGCGGCACAGGCAGACTGGAAATTCTGGTTCTTCCTGCTTGTGCCCGCTGTGCTTCAGGCGCTGATTGTAGAGACGACCGTGATGCAGGGGCAGGAGCTGATGGGAAAGCTGCCCGGCCTGTTCCAGGTGCAGAGCACCAACGGCTTTGTGTGGTGGTTCTTCCTCTCTGCCGTCATCGCCCTGGCCTTCTTTGCCGTGCGCATGTTCGTGGATAAGACCATCGACCGCACCCAGGCCCTTGCGCGCATGAAAACCTCGCCTGCCGGGCTGTGCAAGGCCGTGGTGTTCGGCGCAGCCACGCTGGCGGTGCCCTATGCGTTCGCCGCGCTGGGCGCCGGGCTCACCGGAGGCTGGTACGGCCGCCTGTTCCAGACGTATTTTGCGCCCGTGAGCGCCAACCGCGCGGCTATGATCCCCGTGTATGCGGTGCTGTTCGGCGTGCTGTTCTCGGTGTATGCCTGGCTGCAGGCCGACGGCTTCCGGCTGAAAAGCGGAAAGCCCGCCGCCACCTACCTTCTCACCCTGCTGGCCAACGCCCTGCCCGCACTGCTGTTCGTGGGCTATATCTTCGGGCGTTTGCTGCTGACGCATGTCACCCCCATTGCCGGGCGCGAGATGTCCCGTGCGAACGGCGCCATGATGGGCATGCTGCTTTTGTACTTCGTGATAGCCAAGGTGGTTACGTACTTCTACAAAAAGACAGGCAACATTTATGTGTGCGCCATGGTGAACACTATGTTCGTGGTATGGCTGTCCGTCAACACGCAGCAGCTGATGGTATAAAGCCGGGCACTGTGCCGCCTGTGTTCCGCCCTTCCGCACCCGCGGCCCCAGCATGGGCCGCGGGTGCATTTTTCGCATTCCCGCAAGGGGGCGCACAGCCATTTGCCTCCCCTTCTCTGCCCTTCTTTCCGGCTGTGCTCAAGGCAGGGGCCGGCTGCCAAAGCCGCAGACGGACGAGAAGGTAAAAGCGTGTGGCCGTATGGCTTCGGCGCAGCATGCGGCCAGCCCCCCGCGGCAAGCCTGACGGCGGCTATAGGTGGTACTTTGCCGTCTTCCGCATCCAAAATTGCGGGGCAAAGCCGTTTTGTGCCGCCGGACAAGTTGGCCTGCGTGCCGCGGTCAAGACAATTTTCTGCCGCCTGTCCGCTGCACGCGGGCATTTTGCTTCGCAAAACCGCAGAACCCCTTATTTTCAAAAAACCGACGCGGCCGTATATGTAGAACCTCCATCCGGCGGAAATGCCGCTTTGCACGGCTTTGGCTGAAACGGCCCGGCACTGTTTCTGCCTGCTGTTGACAGCACACAGGCGTTGTGCTATGATGGGGCCGATATTTCGATGTGCGTCTAAACATTCCAGCGCGGATAGCATGCCGTCCGCGCACTTCTGTGTACGGGCGTCATCGGAAAATACCGCCGCAGCGGCCCGGCAGGAATAAGCCCGCCGCATTTCGCCGCTGGGGCCTGAAACGAGAGGAAAACGTTTATGGATGTCTCATTTTCTATGGTTGCCGCCTGCTGGGTGTCGGCGGCTGTGTGCATTGTTCTGCCCATTGCCCTGCTGGCCGCCGTGCGTATCAAAACGCACCGCGGGCTGCTGGCCGGGCTTGTGGGCGCCTTGTGCTTTTTTATCAGCGCGCTTGTGCTGGAGCAGTTCCTTCACAGCATTGTATTTTCCGTCTTTCCCGCGCTTATCCAGAACCCCGGCCTGTACACTGCTTACGCCTGTCTGGCCGCGGGCCTGTTTGAGGAGACGGCGCGTTATGTAGGCCTGCACTTCCTCTGCCGGAAAGATGCCTCGCTTGCCACGGGTGTTGCCTATGGCATCGGCCATGGCGGCATAGAGGCTATCCTGCTGGCCGGCACCACCAGCCTTTCGAATGCTATCGTGCTGTCGGCAGCCAGCGCCGGCTCGCTGGAGGCCATGTTTGGCAGCGACATTGCAACCACTGTTTCGGCGCAGCTGGCGGGCGGGGTATCTGCCGGGGCGCTTCTTGTGCCCGGGCTGGAGCGCATTGCCGCCATCACGCTGCACATCGTGCTCTCCATCCTGGTGTGGATGACTGTGACAGGGCGCCTGCCCAAGGCCTTCCTCGCCGTGTCTATCGGCCTGCATGCCGTGGCCAATATCGGCGCCGCCATGTACCAGTGCGGTATGTTCAGCATCCTGCTGGCAGAGGTATGGACGTTTGCATCTGTGCTTGCTATTTCGCTGTTTATATGGTATCTGTATAAAAAGAGCTCGCTGCGGCAGAAGGCCTGAACGGCCCTGCGGCTTTGGAAGGGGGCGGGGAAATTGTCCATGGAGGCTGTAAAAGATTACCTGGGCCGGTGCGGCTTTGCCGGGCGCGTGCACGAGTTCTGTGTGTCCAGCGCCACCGTAGCGCTGGCAGCGCAGGCGCTGGGCTGTGAAGAGGCGCACATTGCCAAAACACTGGCCTTTTTCACGCCGCAGGGGCCCGTGCTCATCGTTGCAGCCGGCGACGCAAAAGTGGATAACGCCAGGTTCAAGGCACAGTTCGGCGTAAAGGCGAAAATGGTGCCGCCCGAAGAGGTACATGCCTTGGTGGGGCACGCGCCGGGCGGCGTATGCCCTTTCTGCGTGAACAGCGGTGTGCAGGTTTTTCTGGACATCTCTCTGCGGCGCTTTCCCCTCGTCTACCCGGCGGCGGGCAGCGCCAGCAGCGCCGTGCGCCTCTCTCCCGAAGAGCTGGCGCAGCTTTGCCCCGGCAGCCGCTGGGCAGATTTGTGCAAGGGCTGGCAGGCATAGGGAAAAGCATGCTCAAAAGTCAGGCCCCCCGGCAAAGCCGGGGACTTGAGTAATCCCCGGAAGGGCATACTGCCGGCAAGCTTCTCAAGAGGCGCTGAATACTTTGTCTCCTGCATCACTTGCCCCCTTCCGTAAACGGTGTTCTGCCCATTGCGTGCTGCATCTTTTGGGCATTGAATACCATCCCGTTTCGCTCGAAACTGACAGCGAAAGCCCTTTTACGCTCCCCGGCACAGCCACGGGTTCTCGTTTTGCTAAAGCCAAAAAATACAAAAGCCCCGGAAAACCTTGTTTGAGGCTTTCCGGGGCCTGATGCTGCCTTTTTTAATTATCCGCATAATTTTATAAGCACCTCGCCCGCCTGCGCCCAGCGCCTGCTGTGTGCGCCTTCTCTGGCAATAAATGAGAAGTCCGCCCCCGGCACAAGCCGGGGGCTTGCGTAAGCCTTTTTGCTCTCTCCGGCATAGCTGGGGGGTGTCGTTATGCTAAAGCATACCAATACAAAAGCGCAAATACAGCGTGCTGTATTTGCGCTTTTTGTGTGCCGCCGGGGCCCGTATGCCTGAATAAGCGGCCAGCGGGCGTGCCCCGCGGCCCTGCCTGAAAAACACATGCAAAAGGGGCCCCGCTGTGGCAGGGCCCCTTTTCAAATAATGTTTAATACAGCTTATCGCGCTTTACATAAGAGGTGTGCAGGATGTGGTGCGCCTTTTCGCCGCCGGGCTGGCCCAGATAATCCGCATAAATTTTCTTGAGCAGCGGGTTCTCGTGGCTCTTGCGCACGGCCTTGGCCGCGTCCTCCGAATACAGGGCTTTGGCGCGCAGGGCCTTCAGGTCCACAAAATTGCGCACGCTGGCCGGCTGAGTGGGCTGCCCGCCGCCGTTTACACAGCCGCCGGGGCAGGCCATAAATTCGATGAAGTGATAATGCTTTTCACCGCTTTGCACGGCCTTCAGCACCTTGTCGGCATTGGAAAGGCCGGACGCCACGCACACGTTCAGCTTCATGCCGCCTACCTCATAGGTGGCCTCCTTGATGCCCTGTGTGCCGCGCACCTCGGCGTAATCCACCGCCGGGGCCACCTCGCCCGTCACAAGCTCTACCGCCGTGCGCAGCGCGGCTTCCATGACGCCGCCCGTGGCACCGAAAATGACGGAGGCGCCTGTGCTCTCGCCAAGGGCGGGGTCAAACTCCTCTTCCGGCAGCTCGTTAAACACAAGGCCCGCACGCTGGATCATGCGCGCCAGTTCACGCGTAGTGATAGAGATATCCATGTCGGGAATGCCCTCGCCCGCGGCGCACATGTCGTCGCGCCCCACTTCAAATTTCTTGGCCGTGCAGGGCATGACAGAGACTGAGACGATATTCTTCGGGTCCAGCCCCATCTTTTCGGCGTAATAGGTCTTTGTCAGCGCGCCGAACATACCCTGCGGCGATTTGCAGCTGGAGAGGTTCGGAATCATATCCGGGTAATACGTCTCGCAGAATTTCACCCAGCCCGGACTGCAGGAGGTAATCATGGGCAGCACACCGCCGTTTTTCACGCGCTGCACGAACTCGGTGGCCTCCTCCATAATGGTGAAATCGGCCGCAGTGTCGGTGTCGAACACGGCGTTGAAGCCAAGGCGGCGCAAAGCGGCCACCATTTTGCCCTCCACGTTAGTGCCAATGGGCAGGCCAAAGCATTCGCCCAATGTAGCGCGTACGCTGGGCGCCGTCTGCACCACCACATATTTTTCGGGGTCATTCAGGGCAGCCCACACCTTGCCGGTGTCATCCTTCTCGGTCAGGGCACCCGTGGGGCACACGGTAATGCACTGCCCGCAGGAGATACAGGGGCTCTCGCCCAGCTTGGCCTCAAAGGCACACGCGATGTGCGTCTGGAACCCGCGCTCGGTGGGGCCGATGACACCTACCGCCTGGTTCTCGCGGCAGGCGGCCACACAGCGGCGGCACAGAATACATTTATTGTTGTCGCGAATCATGTGCGGGGCGGATGCATCCAGCGCATACCGCTCGCGCGAGCCCACAAAGCGCTGGCCGTTCACGCCGTAGCCGCGGCACAGCCTCTGCAGTTCGCAGTCGGTAGAGCGCACGCAGGACAGGCAGTTCTGGTCGTGCGTGGAAAGCAGCAGCTCCAGGTTTGTCTTGCGCGCTGCCATCACCTTTTCGCTGTTCGTGACCACCTCCATACCCTCGTTCACGGGGTATACGCACGCCGTGACAAGGCTGCGGGCGCCCTTCACCTCTACCACGCAGATGCGGCAGGCGCCGATGGCGTTAATCTCTTTCAAATAGCACAAAGTGGGGATTTCGATGCCCACGCTGTGCGCGGCCTCCAGAATCGTGGAGCCTGCGGCCACCTCATAGGATGTGCCGTTGATTTTGATATGTACGGTTTCCATTGTTGCCGCTACCTCCTCAACCTTTCGAAATGGCGCCGAATTTGCATTTTTCCATGCAGGCGCCGCACTTTACGCACTTGGCCGTGTCAATGGCATGCGGCTGGCGCACTGTGCCGGTAATGGCCCCCGCCGGGCAGGCGCGGGCGCACAGGGTGCAGCCCTTGCACTTGACAGGGTCTATCTTATAGTTCAGCAGCGCCTTGCACACGCCCGCCGGGCAGCGCTTGTTTTTAATGTGCTCTTCGTATTCATCGCGGAAATAGCGCAGCGTGGAAAGCACCGGATTCGGCGCCGTCTGGCCCAGGCCGCACAGGCTGTTGGCCTTGATAAACTCGGCCAGCTCGGTAATTTTGTCCAAATCTTCCATAGTGCCCTTGCCGTCTGTTATCTTCGTCAGAAGCTCCAGCAGGCGCTTTGTGCCCACGCGGCAGGGGGTGCATTTGCCGCAGCTCTCGTCCACGGTGAATTCCAGGAAGAACTTGGCGATATCCACCATGCAGGTGTCCTCATCCATTACGATAAGGCCGCCGGAGCCCATCATGCTGCCGATGGCGATGAGGTTGTCATAATCGATAGGCGTATCGATGAGGCTGGCAGGGATGCAACCGCCCGAGGGGCCGCCCGTCTGCGCGGCTTTGAATTTCTTGCCGCCGGGGATGCCGCCGCCTATCTCTTCCACAATGGTGCGCAGCGTGGTGCCCATGGGTATCTCGACAAGGCCGGTATTTTTTATCTTGCCGCCCAGCGCAAACACCTTGGTGCCCTTGGATTTTTCCGTGCCCATAGATGCGAACCAATCTGCGCCCTTCAAAATAATCTGCGGCACGTTGGCATATGTCTCCACGTTGTTCAGGATGGTGGGCTTTGCAAACAGGCCCTTCACGGCCGGGAACGGCGGGCGGGGGCGCGGCTCGCCGCGCTTGCCCTCGATGCTGGTCATCAAAGCCGTCTCCTCACCGCACACAAAGGCGCCGGCGCCCAGCTTGATATCCAGGTCGAAACAGAAATCGGTACCGAAAATATTTTTGCCCAAAAGGCCGTATTCACGCGCCTGATTGATGGCAATGGTAAGGCGCTGCACAGCGATGGGGTATTCCGCGCGGATATACACATAGCCCTGCGAGGCGCCGATGGCGTAAGCGGCGATGGCCATAGCCTCGATGACCACATGCGGGTCGCCCTCAAGGATAGAACGGTCCATAAAGGCGCCGGGGTCGCCCTCGTCCGCGTTGCAGCATACATATTTCTGGTCTGCCTTGTTGCCGGCGGCAAATTTCCACTTCAGGCCCGTGGGGAAACCCGCGCCGCCGCGGCCTCGCAGGCCGGAATCCAGCATGGTCTGAATAACCTGCTCGGGCGTCATCTCTGTCAGCACCTTGCCCAGCGCGGCATAGCCGTCAAAGGCGATGTATTCGTCTATATTTTCCGGGTTGATGACACCGCAGTTGCGCAGCGCAATGCGAAGCTGCTTTTTATAAAAAGCCGTTTCGTCCAGACTTTTGATGGTGTTGTCTTCCGCAACGGTCTCATCGTAAAGAAGGCGCGTGACGGGACGGCCCTTCAGAAGGTGCTCGTCCACAATCTCCTTCACGTTTTCTTCCTTCACCATGCTGTAAAAGCTGCCTTCGGGGTAAATAACCACGATAGGGCCCAGCGCACACAGGCCGAAGCAGCCTGTGCGGATGACCTTTACCTCATCCTGCAGGCCGGTGGCCTGTATCTCTGTCTCGAATGCCTGCGCGATCTTGTCGCTGTTGGAAGATGTGCAGCCCGTGCCGCCGCACACCATAACATGACTTCTGTACATGTGGCTCTCCCCCCTTCCTCAGCGCGCAGCCGCACCGATGGTGAACTCGGTGACAGGCTTGCCGCCGATGATGTGCTCCGCCACCACGCGGCCCACCTTATCGGGCGTCATTTTCACATAGGTCACCTTCTCCTGGCCCGGCATGGTGACTTCCACGATTGGCTCATACTGGCACAGGCCGATGCATCCCGTCTGCGTCACCAGCACGCCCGCAAGGTCGCGGCGGGCAATCTCTTCCGTAAAGGCGTTCAGCACGGGGCGCGCACCGGCGGCGATTCCGCAGGTAGCCATGCCCACCACCACGCGCGTGGTGTCGTGGGCGGCCTCTCTCGTGTTGACCGTCTGTTTCATCCTGTCGCGAATCGCGGCAAGCTCCTGTAAACTCTTCATATTATATTACTCCTTCTAAGATGGGCTGTGTGTTCTCCTCGATAAACTCCCTGATCCACTGTGCCACGCTGGGCTCTGACAGCGGCACGCCGCCCAGTACGGCGCGCATCTCGCGCGTGTCGGCACAAAACTCGCCGCCCGCCGCGCGCACAGTGTAGACGAAATCGATGTCCGGGCTGCACTGGATGAGGCCCGCAATGGTGGAAGCCATATCCCCCAAAGGGGCGCGGTCGATATGATGCAGGCCAAACTGCGCACACACACGCGTGCCGCGGCCGGGCTGCGATGTAATGGAAAGGCCGCCGCCTGTCATCTCGGCGGCCATTTTCAAAAAGGGCAGGCCCAGCCCAACCTTCCTCGTTGTGCGTGTAGTGTAAAACGGGTCCGCTGCACGCTGCGCCGCCGCGGACGTCATGCCATGGCCGTCATCTTCAATGGCCAGCAGCAGGGTATCGCGCGCCTCGTCCGCCTCCAGCGTAATCTGCACCAGCTTCGCGCCCGCGGCCACAGAATTCTGCGCCACGTCCAGCACGTTCATCGACAATTCCTGCATCGCTCAATACTTTGCCAGAATGCCGTCCAGTTCGTCGCCCGTCAGACGCCCGTAGACATCATCGTTGATTGTCATAACAGGCGCAAGGCCGCACGCACCGATGCAGCGGCATGCATCCAGGCTGAACTTTCCGTCAGCCGTGCACTCGCCGCCTGTGATACCCAGCTTCTTCTGCAATTCATCGTATATCTTGCCGGAGCCCTTTACATAGCATGCCGTGCCAAGACATACGCTGATTTTGTACTCGCCCTTCGGGCACAGGCTGAACTGCGAGTAAAATGTAGAGATGCCGTAAATCTCTGCCAGAGGCTTACCCAGTGCATCGGCCACAATGCGCTGCACCTCGATGGGCAGATATCCGTAGATCTCCTGCGCCTTCTGCAGCGCCGGCATAGCCACGCCCGGCGTTGCCTTGTGCTCTTCGAGCCAGGAGCGCAGCTGTGCCTCCTGCTCTTTCGTGCCCTTGAAGGGCACTGTGGAAAAGCGCCTCATAGTGATATGACCCTCCCAATTATAGAAATCAAAAATAGGCAAAGCGGCGAGCTTCGCCCGGATACCCATATATTATAGCATATACCTTGTTAAAAAAGCGACAAGAAAAACTTGTTTTTTTTACATCTATGTAAAAACTTTTAGAAAAAAACTGTGCAACTCGCTCAAGTGCTTTTTTGCAAGGGATGCTTTATAATAATAACTAGTGTATAGCAGACGGCCGGCGCCCGCAAGGCAGCGGCAGAAAATTCCGGCATGGGCGGGCCAGGGCGGTCTGCCCCGGCACTGCGGAGGAGTTGACACGACATGACGATATCACGTATCATCGAAGTTCTCGAAGCCCGGCTTTTGACAAAGGGGGCAGACTGCACACGCGAGGTGCACACCGCCTGCGGAAGCGACATGATGAGCGACGTGCTCGCATATGTAAAAGACCAGGCCGTGCTGCTGACAGGCCTGAACAACCCCCAGGTGGTGCGCACGGCCGATATGATGGATATGATCTGCATTGTATTTGTGCGCGGCAAATGCCCGGACGATATGCTTCTGGCCCTGGCGGAGGAACGGGGCATCGCCGTGATGGCCACCGACAAAACGATGTTCACCGCGTGCGGCCTGCTTTACAGCGAGGGCCTGCGGGGAGGTGTGGGCTGATATGGCAGAAAGCATCTGCCTGCACTACACTGTGCCGGGAGACGACTTCACGCGCGCGGGCGAGGCCAGCGCCGATTTGAAGCAGCGGCTGAAAAAACTGGGCCTGCCGCCGGACGCCGTGCGCAAGGTATCCATCGCGCTGTATGAGGGGGAAATCAACCTTGCCATCCACGCCCATGGCGGAAATATCGACGTGGAGGTGGGCGATGACGCCGTGCGTATGACATTGTCCGATTCCGGCCCTGGCATTGCAGACATTGCCCTCGCCATGAGCGAGGGTTATTCCACCGCCCCGGACGAAGTGCGCAGCCTTGGCTTCGGCGCAGGCATGGGGCTGCCCAATATGAAGAAATATTCGGACGAATTCGACATCCAGTCTGCCGTCGGTGTGGGCACGACGGTAAGAATGGCCGTGCGCATCGATTGAGCCTGCGCCCAAGAAAGGAGGCGGCCCCATTGGAGCAATTCACACATTCTGTTATGCTGGACAAAGAGCTTTGCATGGGCTGCATCAACTGCATCAAACGCTGCCCCACAGAGGCGATTCGCGTGCGCGACGGCAAGGCGCATATTCTGAAAGAGCGCTGCATCGACTGCGGCGAGTGCATCCGCATCTGCCCGCATCATGCCAAAAAGGCCATTACAGACCCTGTTTCCATTTTAGAAAACTTTCAGTATACCATTGCCCTTCCTCCTCCCAGTCTATACGGCCAGTATAACAATCTGGAAGAACAGGATCTATTGCTGGAAGCCCTGCTGGGCATGGGCTTCGACAGCGTGTTCGAGGTTGCAAAGGCGGCAGAGCTGGTAAGCGATGCCACACGCAGGCTGCTTCAGACGGGCAGCATGAACCGGCCTGTCATCAGCTCTGCCTGTCCTGCTGTCACGCGGCTCATCCGCGTGCGCTTTCCTGAACTGATTGACCATGTGCTGCCTCTGGTGGCGCCTATCGAGCTGGCCGCGCGCATGGCAAAAAAAGAAGCCATGTGCAAAACAGGCCTGCCCAAAGAGGCCATCGGCTGCATCTTTCTGACACCATGCCCGGCCAAGGTGACGGCCACGCGCTCACCCGTCGGCTCTTCCTGCAGCGAGGTGGACGGCGCCGTAGCCATCAAAGACATCTACCCCCGCCTTCTGGCTTCGATGAAGCGCATTACTCAGGTGGATTACCTAGCCAGCGCCGGGCGCATCGGCCTTGGCTGGGCCGAGAGCGGCGGCGAGGCGGCGGGCCTTGTCTCGACGGACAGCTATCTTGCAGCAGACGGCATTGAAAACGTCATACGCGTGCTGGAAGACCTGGAGGACGAAAAATACCAGAATCTTGACTTTGTGGAGCTGAACGCCTGTGCAGGCGGCTGCGTGGGCGGTGTGCTTCAGGTGGAAAACCCTTACATTGCCAAAGCAAAAATAAAGCGTATGCGCCGCTATGTGCCCGTGAGCAAAAATCACCTTTCGGGCAGCATCCCGCGCGAGATGCTCTGGGACACAGACCTCACCTATCAGCCCGTGCTGGAACTGGGCGGCACGCGCAGCGAGCGCTTTGCGCGGTACAGCCGAATGGAAGAAATTTTGAGCCAGCTGCCGGGCCTTGACTGCGGCAGCTGCGGCGCCCCCACCTGCGCGGCGCTGGCCGAAGATGTGGTGCGCGGGCAGGCCTGTGTGGACGACTGCACCGTGCTGATGCGCCGCCGCATGGAGGCGGTGCTGCGGGCACTTGGAAAGGATGAGTGAGATGAACAGCACAGAATTGGCCGCCGTATGCGGCTTTTCCCCCGCGGCGGGCGAAGGCGCACGGCAGGTGCAGGGCATTTTTGCAGGCGACCTTCTCTCCTGGGCGATGGGCCGCGCTAAAGAGGGCGATGCATGGTTTACCGTAATGGGCAATGTAAACACTGTGGCCGTGGCCGCCCTGGCAGACTGTGCCTGCGTAGTGCTGTGCCACGGCGCCGGGTGGGATGCCGTCGCCCTTCAGCGGGCAGCCGAGCAGGGCATGGCGCTGTATACCTGCCCGCTGCCTGAATTTGAGGCCTCCTACCTTGCGGCGGCAAAACTGGGCCTGCCGCTGCCGCAGGCATGAGCGCGCTGCGGGGCGATCTTCACATCCACACCTGCCTTTCTCCCTGCGCGGACGATTCCCTTACCCCTGCCATAGCCGCAGGCATGGCCAAACTGGCCGGGGCGGACGTGATGGCTGTGACAGACCACAATTCCGCCCGCAACCTGCCCGCCGCGCAGGCCGCGTGCAGGGCCTATGGCCTGCGCCTTCTGCCTGGCATTGAGGTGAACACTGCAGAGGAAATCCATTTGCTGTGCTATTTCCCCGGCGTGGAGGCCGCCATGCAGTTCGGCGCGCTTTTGTATCAGGCGCTGCCCGCGCTTCCCTACGATGAAAAGATATGGGGCCGCCAGCTTGTAACGGATGAAGAGGACAACGTTCTGGACAAGGTGGAAAAACTGCTGACCGGCGCTGTAAGCCTGACGCTGGCCGAAGCAGCGGCGCTGTGCCGCCGCATGGGCGGCGTGCCTGTGCCCGCCCACGCGGACGCAGACAGCTATTCCGTTTTCTCCGTGCTGGGCGGCTGGCCCATGGATGTGGATTTCGAGCTGTTTGAAGTGAAATTTCCTCAGCGGGCGGAAAAGTTGATTGCGGCCGGGCTTCTGCCCGCGGGCAAGCCCATGCTCACCTCCTCGGATGCGCACTGTATCGAGGCCGTGGGCAGCCGCATGAGCATACTGGGGGATAATTCACCCCTGCGCCGCCTGCTGGAATAGGGCCCGTCCACACCTTTTCAGCATATGAAACGCCCCCGCATGCATGGCATGCGGGGGCGTCTTTTATCGGGGAAAAGCCGCAGTTATTCCGTATGCACCCAATAGCGCTGGATAACCGTACCGTCCGCGCCGAGGCGCTCGTCGTCCAGAATACCGCCGCAGGCAAGAATGGTGTGGGCAGAGGCAACGTTTCCCTTCTCACAGGTCACAAGCGCGCGGGCGATGCCCAGCGCACGGCACACCTCCAGCGCCTGCCGCAGAATCTGCTTGGCGTATCCCTTGCGCCGCTCAGACGGGCGCACACTGTAGCCGATGTGCCCGCCGCGCTCTGCCAGCGCACGGTTCAGGCGGTGCCGCACATTGGCAAACCCCACCACGCGTCCGTCCGCAGGGCGCAAAGCGCACAGTGTGGTGGCCGGCACATGCCCCGGGCGCACCGTCTCCTCCCGGGCACCCGCCTGCACAGCGGCCAGATATTCCGAAAAGGTCTGTGCCCCGGCAAGCCCGCCGGTGCCGTCCATGGTGCTTTTCGCCGCGATGCACTCGGCCCGATACGAGACAATCTCTTCCTTCAGAGCCGTGCTGGGCGGCACAAGACGCAGATGGTCGTGCGCAGCAGGGTGCGGGCTTGGCGCCAATGCGGCCAGTTTCTGCGCCGGGCGGTAACGCCCGCCAGGCAGATGTTCAGCATAGCCCAGCTCTACAAGGCAGCCAAGCAGGCGGTGCACGGTGCTTTTGGAAAGCCCCAGCGCGCCGCTGATCTCCTGAAGGGCAGCCGGCCGCTTTGCATGCGCCAGCATCTCTAAAATATGGAAAGCTCGCGCAACGCTTTGCACAGAGGGCTCCGGCACGCCCCCCACCTCCTTCGCCTGCCCGGCAGTATTCAGGAAAGGCTCTGTTCGCCGGCCTCTCCTGCCTCACGCTTCTCTTTCTGGCGCTGCGTGATGGAAAACGCCTTCTCCATCACGGGCCAGAGCAGGAAATCGGCCCACAGGATAATCAGCATAGGCACGCCCGCGCACAGCAGCACGAAGCTGAGCCAGGGCCTGAGCAGCAGAATCATCGCCCCCCAGGCGCCCGCCAGCAGCAGGCCGGCCGGAAGCGTGCGCCACACATGGCCAAACAGCAGCAGAACACTGTTTTGCATGGCATCGCGGGTGGACAGGGCAAGAAAAAGCATCTGCATCGTGAAAAAATGCCAGACCACAAACAGCAGTAAAAAACCCATGATAAGCCCGGCATACAGCAGGGCCGAGGCCTGCATGGCACCGTACAGCACAAATCTGGCGCACAGCGTCTCCATCAGCAAAAGCGTATTCAGAACCGCCCCGGGAAGGCGTGTCTGGCGGCAATTCTCCCTGTAGGCGGTTTTGAAATCGTGCCACACATAGCCCGGCTCATCGCGCAGCACCTTTACTATCACAAAGTGCATGCCTGCCATAGCAGGGCCCACAAGCAGCGAAGCAGCCGCATATGCAGCCAGCGCCGCCGCAAATACAGCCGGATGCCCGCCCCACAGCATCATCACCGCCGCACATATGCCCGCAGGCACACAGCACAGACAAAACAACGCCCCCGCCTTCCACAGGGTGCCCGCATCCCGCAACAGCACTTCAAAATAGCGCGCCGGGCCCTTTTTTACAGGTTCATCTTTTTCCACGCCGGGGCCCGGGGTCTGCCAGGAATTTCTGAACAAAAACATCTTCCTTTCTCCTCTTTTGAAACGGATGTGCCGCATCAACTAGCGCGCGGCCGGGGTACAGCCTTCGGTACGGGTTCTGCACACGCTGTGCGGGCGAACGCCCGCGCGGCTTCAGCCGCAAAAGCACAGCAAGGCGCGCGCCGAGCCTCATTTTCCGCCCTCCGGCGCACCTTTTGCCGCAGCAATAGCCTGCGCCACCTGTGCCGCCAGCTCGTGCTGTGCCGTGCGTTCCAGCCCGGCTGTCTCCACAGGCGGCAGAATGGTGATGTTCACATGGGCCGGTTTCATCAAATTATGGTTTGCCTCCATAATTTTATAGCTGCCGTCGATAGCCACAGGCACCACGGGCGCCCCGGCTTTGCAGGCGATGCGGAAAGCCCCGGCCTTGAATTCCCCCATGGCATCGCCCTTCGAGCGTGTGCCCTCCGGGAACACCACCACGCTCTCCCCAGCCTGCACAAGCGCCTGCGCCTGCCGCATGGCCTCCATGGAACGGCGAGGGCTCTTGCGGTCGATAAATACGCAGTTCAGCAGTTTCATCCAAGTGCGCACCAGCGGAATTTTCATCGTCTCTATCTTCGCCACCAGCGCATGCGGCTCGTCTAAGTACATCAGCATCAGGGGAATATCGTAGTCCCCCTGGTGGTTCGGCGTAAATACCACGGCGCGCCCCTTTGGGATATTCTCCTGCCCTTTTACAGTAACCGTGACGCCCGCGATACGCAGCAGCGCGCCCGCCCACATGCGCACATAGCGGTGGATAAACGCCTTGGCGTCTGCATCGCCGCGCGCTTTTTTTCTCTGCGCGTGCATCATCTGCGGCATAAGGGCTGTTAGCGCCCCGAAAAAATATAAAAACCATACAATCGTTCGCAGCAAAGCCATATGGTGAGCCTCCGGTCCTCTCATTATACCCGGCAGAGGCGGCACACTGTGCGGCCTCTGCCGGAGCACAAGGTTTATCATACCGCAAAATGAGGTTTTTGTATAGCAAGCGCGCCAAAACATTTGTAAAAACAGCATAAAATTACAGATTTTACACAAAAGCTATGGTATAATAAAAGTGATTATAGATTTTTTGCGGGTTTGTTCAAAAGCCCTGACTATTTTCGTCTGAGGGAGGCGAAACGATGGGAACGGTAACACTTCGCTTTGCAGAAAAAGCCGACGCAGGCATGATGATGGCCATTTACGCGCCTTTTGTGCTGGAGACTACCGCCACCTGGGAGACGGCCGTGCCGCCCCGCCCGGAATTTGAGGCGCGCATGGAGCGGTGCAGTGCAGACGGCCTGCCGTGGCTTGTGGCCGAAGAGGGCGGCGCTTTGCTGGGGTATGCTTATGCTGCGCGCTTTGGCCGCCGCGCAGGGTATGCGTGGGACGTTGAGGTTTCTGTGTATCTCTCAGAAGACGCGCACGGCCGCCACATCGGTACGGCCCTGTACGGTGCCCTGCTGGCACTGGTGTCGCGGCAGGGGTATATCAACTGCTATGCGCTCATCACAGAGGGCAACCTTGCCAGCGAAGAATTCCATAAAGCCCTGGGCTTTGAGCCGGCCGCCCGGCTGGAGTGCTGCGGATATAAAATGGGCCAGTGGCTGAACCTGTGTTACTATCATCTGGCCCTTTCTGCGCGGCCGCAGGCTCCGGCAAAGCCGGTGCCGCTTTCTGCAGTGCCTGCGGAACAGGCTGCCTCCGTGCTGCGGCGGGCCTCCATGCTGGTGAAAGGGGCGGGCGGGCATTGACCGCGCCCCCTGTGGGGCGTTTTGCGCCCAGCCCCTCCGGGCGCATGCATCTGGGCAATGCGCTGACAGCGCTTCTGGCATGGCTGTCTGTAAAAAGCCGCGGCGGACGTTTTATTCTTCGCATCGAAGATCTGGACACCGCCCGCTGCCGTCCGGAGCACGCACGCCAGCTTATGGACGATTTGTGCTGGCTGGGCCTTGCATGGGACGAGGGCCCGGGCGCAGACGAGCCCAACGCCCCCTATTTCCAAAGCCAGTGCACGCACACATATGAGGCCGCACTGGAAGCGCTGCGCCGCACACAGCAGGTGTATCCCTGTTTTTGTTCGCGGGCAGACCTCCATGCCGCAAGCGCACCGCATCTTGCCGATGGAACAGCCCTGTATGCAGGGACATGCCGCAGCCTTTCGCCCGCGCAGCAGGCCGAAAGGGAGGCGGCCGGCCGCCGGGGCGCGCTGCGCATCGCCGTGCCGCATAAAGAAATATGCTTTACAGATGGGGCATGCGGCGCCGTGCGGCAGGAGCTTGCCGCCCAGTGCGGAGATTTTATTGTGCGCCGTTCGGACGGGGTATTTGCCTACCAGCTCGCCGTCGTGGTGGACGACGCGCGTATGGGCGTCACAGAAGTGGTGCGCGGGCGTGACCTGCTGGCTTCGACGCCGCGCCAGATTTTTCTGCAGCAGGCGCTGGGCCTTGCCACGCCGGAATATTTTCATACGCCTCTGCTGGTGAACGGGCAGGGCGTGCGTCTTTCCAAGCGGGACGGCGCGCTGGACTTCGGCGCCCTGCGCCGGAAATTTACGCCCCGGCAGCTTCTGGGGCGTCTTGCCGCACTGGCCGGGCTTCTTCCCACGCCGGAAAGCATCAGCCTGCAAACGCTCACGGCCCTTTTTTCCTGGCCGGCTGTGCACAGCGCAGATATCGCCGTGCCGGAGGAGTGGTTCCTCTAGGGGCCGGCGCGCTGCAGCCAGTTTCATGAGAGGAGAGAAACGCATGGCACGCACAGAGGGCCAAAAGGTAAAGCTTCTGGTTCTGGCAGACCTTCTGGCCCGCGAAACAGACGGCGCCCACGGGCTGACCGTGCCGCAGATCATTGCGGCGCTGGCCGCCCGCGGCATTGCGGCCGAGCGCAAAAGCATTTATACAGACCTCCGCACTCTGGAGGAATTCGGCATGGACGTAATCTGCCTGCGCGAGGGGCACATCTGCCGCTGGGCACTGGCCTCGCGCACCTTTGAGGTGGCAGAGCTGAAGCTGCTGGTGGACGCCGTGCAGTCCTCCAAGTTTCTGTCCGAGAAAAAAAGCCGCGCGCTTATCAAAAAATTGGAGAGCCTGTGTTCCCGCCATGAGGCAAAGGCGCTGCAGCGCCAGGTGTTTGTGGCCAACCGCGCCAAAAGCATGAACGAAAGCATCTACTACACCATCGACCTTCTGCACACGGCCATCTCAACCGACGAGCAGGTGCGCTTTCAAATCGCGGAATGGACGCCGGAAAAAACTGTGCGCTACCGCCGCGGCGGAAAACTGTACACTGTGTCGCCGTACGCCCTTTTGTGGGAGGACGAAAATTATTACCTGCTCGCCTATGATGACACGGCCGGAGCGATGCGCCACTACCGCGCAGACCGGCTTGCCCATCTGGCCCTGGCCGGTGGGCCGCGGCTGGGCAAAGAGGCGTTTGCCGGGCTGGACATGGCCGCCTATACCAAGCGCACCTTCGGTATGTTCGGCGGCGAAGAGATGGGCGTGACGCTTGAATTCGCAGGGCACCTTGCCGGGGTAGTGATAGACCGTTTCGGCAAAGATGTGACGTTTTTCCCTGCACAGGACGGGCGCTTTCGCGCACACGTCCATGTGGTGCCCAGCGTGCAGTTCATGGGCTGGCTGGCCGGCTTTGGCGCCGAGGCGCGGCTCGTCTCGCCGCCCGAAGTGCAAAAGGCCTTCTGCGCGCATTGCCGCCGGCTTCTGGAGCAATACGGCCCGGACAAATAAAGTCCAATTTATAGGACAGCCAACTGTCTATACTGAAAGCACAGAAACAAAAACAGCCTGCATCATGGCAGGCAGGGACGGAAGGATGTGCTTTTGTATGGTGAAAATGGCAGCGATGGCCCCGAAGGGCGTGTTTGAAGACGAAGAAGTGACGGCGGTTTCGTACCGGGAGGAGCCGTACGAGCGCCATTATGACGATTTTTCCCGCAACTGGGAAGAAGCCGCATAAGGC
The DNA here is from genome assembly GCA_018380115.1 of Oscillospiraceae bacterium. Taxonomy (GTDB): domain Bacteria; phylum Bacillota; class Clostridia; order Oscillospirales; family Ruminococcaceae; genus Ruthenibacterium. The sequence goes on from JAGZUF010000004.1 coordinate 80,932, forward strand.
ATCCAAGTGCAGAGCCTCACGCAGGGCGCCTCAGGCCCACGCGTAAAGCGCGCGGCATGCACAAGGGCTGAAAGGGCATATTGCGGGTAAGTCTCTTAAAGGGGCGGGGCCACTCTCACCTGCATCACTCGTCCCACAGCCCGGAAAAGGCGGTTCGCCGCTCTGACGAAAGCTTGCCTGTTTTCAGGCGGCTGCTGCCGGCGGCCTGCCTGGGCCGGTGCTGGAAGCAAAAACTTTTTACGGGCTGCCGCTGGGCTCCGAAATCAAGAAAAACAAGCCCCACGGCACGCCGTGGGGCTTGTTTCAAAATTCGGAGGCTGCGGGCATGCGCGGCGCTTTCCGAGCGCGTGCGCACCCCTTCCCCGTTTACGGCATTTCCGCCCGCATGCACCCCAACTTCTGCAAAAAGCGCGCCAAGGCGGCATGGCCCTGCGTCGTCTGCTTAAATACGCCCGTATGCTCCAGACATGTCTCAAATTTTGCGCCTATCTCGTGCCGCACGGCAGCCTGCGCCTTCTCCGCGGGCATGGCAGTGCCGTACTTCCGCACCAGCTCATCCACCCAGGGCGCATGTTCCGGCGCGGCGGCCTTTACCGCATCTGCCTGCTGCCGGCCCGACAAAACGCCCGCTATCATGGCGCTCTGCTTTTCCAGCCGCCCGGGCAAGATGGCAAGGCCCATCACCTCGATAAGGCCGATGTTCTCTTTTTTGATGTGGTGTATCTCTGGATGCGGATGGAAGATACCGTCCGGGTATTCCGGCGTAGTGCGGTTGTTGCGCAGCACAAGGTCGAACACATATTGTTTTTCGTCGGCATCATAGTGCAGGATAGGTGTGATGGTGTTGTGCGGCACTGTGTGTCCATCCTCCTGCGAATAGGCCCGCACCCCTGCGCCTTCATCAGAATAGCCCTGCCACAGGCCCAGCACCTCCTGCGCAAAAGCCAGCATCTGCGCCTTATCCGTCCCCTTCACCCGCAGCGTAGTGACAGGCCAGGCAACGCTTTCCACTGTGATATCGGGATATTTCCCGCACCGGTATACAGCCAGTGCCCCTGCCTTCTGCATGGGAAAGCTGTAGCAACCGCCTTGAAAGTGCATATGGCTGAGAATGCTGCCGCCCACGATGGGAAGGTCGGCATTCGAGCCACAGGTGTAATGCGGAAACTGGCTGACGAAGTCAAACAGCTGCGCAAAGGCATGCGAAGTAATGTGCATGGGTTCGTGCCTTTCGCTGAACACGATGCAGTGCTCGTTGTAATAAACATAGGGGCTGTACTGCAGATACCACCGCTCACCGCACAGGCTGATGGGTACCACGCGGTGGTTCTGGCGCGCCGGAAAATTCACGCGCCCGGCATAGCCGATGTTCTCGATGCACAGCATGCACTTCGGGTAGCTGGCCGAGGGCTGCAGGCGTTCCAGCGCAATGGTCTTGGGGTCTTTTTCCGGCTTTGTGAGGTTGATGGTCACCTCCAGCGTGCCATACTTTCCCGCATAAAGCCATTGGATGTTGCGGGCAATCTGCGCGGTGCGGATATAGTTGGAGGCGATGCACAGCCCGTAGAAATAATCGGTTGCTGCGCGGGCACCTTCTTTCTCCCACAGGGCCTGAAACCTTTCACACACCTCGCTCTCGCGCGGCATCACGGTGCCCATAATGCGCGCCTCAAAGTTCACGCGCAGCGCAGGTATGCCTGCATCATACAGGCCGCCGGCTGCCGCGGCGTCCAGCAGCCCGTCCAGAATGGCGGCAGGCGTCTGCGCTGTCTGGGGCGGCACCTCGCCCGCCCATGGCTCGGCCAGGCCGAACAGGTCCAAAAGCGCATTGCGGCTGACGTACACATCCAGCGGGGAAACCAGTTCGCGCCTGCGGGCAAAATCCAGCAGGCATTCAATCAGCAATGCAGCGTCGTTCATGTTGCACATACTCCTCTCGCAGCAGCCGGGCAGGCAGCTTTCTTTTCTTATATTATAAGGTTTTACGCGCTTCCGCCGCAAGTTCTGTTTTATATAATATTGTTGCATGCAAATTGCATTTTGCGCCGCACCTTGGCACTTGTGCCGGGTTTTGCCTTTGGACCATTGTTCATATTGTATGCTGGCCTGAAAGACGTGCCGCCGCTTGACATCCGCCTTTTCAGACGCTAAAATGAATAAAACAGGCACAGACGGAGAAAAGTACGGCAGAACGCTTTGCCCAAGCGAGCGGGGGAGGGTGCAAGCCCCGCGCACGGCCCTGCCCGAAGAACACTCCCGAGCCGCAAGCCGAACCCCGCCTGTGCGGGCAGTAGGGGCGCCGTGGGCAGCGCGTTAAGCTGCAAGCGCATACGGGCCTTTTGCCCCGTGCGGAAAAGGGGCCGCGAAAGCGGCAAGTTAGGTGGCACCGCGGATCCGGCAGCGATTCGTCCTAAACTGTTAGGGCGATGCAGGCTGCCGGATTTTATTTTTTCAGGAGGAGAAAACATGAAACGAACAGAGATCGCGGCCCTGTTCCGCCAGACGCCGCCGGACGGCACGCCGGTGACGGTATGCGGCTGGGCCAAAACCGTGCGGGATTCCAAAAACATTGGCTTTCTTTCCCTTTCGGACGGCTCGTGCTTCAAGCCCCTGCAGGTGGTGTTCGAGGCCGCCAGGCTGGAAAATTATAAGGATATCGCCAAGGCCGGCGTGGGCACCTCGCTAAAGGTGGAGGGCACGCTGGTGCACACACCCGGCGCAAAGCAGCCCTTTGAGGTGAACGCCAGCGCCGTTACCATCCTGGGCACATGCGGGCCGGAGTATCCCCTGCAGAAAAAGCGCCACACAGTAGAGTTCCTGCGCACCATGCCGCATCTGCGCGCGCGCACGAATACCTTTTCCGCCGCCTTCCGCGTGCGCAGCGCCGCAGCGTTCGCCATCCACAAGTTTTTGCAGGAACAGGGCTTTGTATATGTGCACACGCCGCTCATCACCGGCTCCGACTGCGAGGGGGCGGGCGAGATGTTCCGCGTCACCACGCTGGACCTGAACGCCCTGCCCCTTGGCAAGGACGGAAAGGTGGACTGCACGAAGGATTTCTTCGGCCGCGCCACGAACCTTACGGTGTCCGGCCAGCTGGAGGGCGAAGCCATGGCCACGGCCTTCGGCAAAATATACACCTTCGGCCCTACCTTCCGCGCCGAAAACTCCAACACGCCGCGCCACGCAGCCGAGTTCTGGATGATTGAGCCTGAAATCGCCTTTGCAGACCTGTCGGACGAGATGGACCTGTCGGAGGCCATGGTGAAAAGCGTCATCCGCTATGTGCTGGACACCTGCCCGGACGAGATAGACTTTTTCAACCAGTTTTTTGACAAAGAGCTGCGCGCCCGGCTGGAGCATGTGGCTGCAAGCGAGTTTGTGCGCATCTCCTACACGCAGGCTGTAGAGCTGTTGGAAAAGCAGAACAGCACCTTCCAGTATCAGGTGGAATGGGGCACAGACCTGCAGACAGAACACGAGCGCTACCTCACCGAGCAGGTGTACAAAAAACCCGTGTTCGTCACAGATTACCCCAAAGAAATCAAGTCGTTCTACATGCGCCTGAACAGCGACGGAAAGACCGTGGCCGCGGCAGACCTGCTGGTGCCCGGCATCGGTGAGCTGTGCGGCGGCAGCCAGCGTGAAGAGAGGCTGGATGTGCTGGAGCGCATGATGGAGGAAAAGGGCCTTTCGCAGCAGGATTACGAATGGTATCTGGACCTGCGGCGCTTCGGCACAGTAGAGCACGCGGGCTTCGGCATCGGCTTTGAACGGCTTGTGATGTACCTCACCGCCATCCCCAACATCCGCGATGTGCTGCCTTTCCCACGAACAGCGGGCGGCTTTTGAAAAGGCCTTGCAGCATTGTGCGCAAATAGAGTCAAGCCCCGGCTTAGCCGGGGCTTGTGTAAGCCCTGAAAGGGCATACTGTCGGCAAGCCTCTCAAGAGGTACTGAATACTCTGTCTCCTGCATTATTCGTCCCGCCACCTGTAAACGGGATTCTTCCCATTATGTGCTAACCTTTTTGGTATTGAATACCATCCCGCTTCGCTCGAAACTGGCAGCGAAAGCCTTTTTACTCTCCCCGGCCAAGCCGGGGGGTGTCTCTTGGCTAATACAAAAAGCCCGGGCAATTGCCCGGGCTTTTTGTGTTGTGCGAAAAGGGGGTATCAGAAAGAGGTATCGTCAATACTCCAGCTTCCACATATAGCGCCGCATGGTAAGCGGGTGGCAGCGCACAATGGCCAGCTGTTCGGCATACACACGCAGCACTGCGCTGAGCACCATGGGGTTGAAATACTCCACCACCGGCGCAGGAATAACCGAGGCGATGCCGTAATCTTTGCCGTCCACCAGCGTCACCTTTGCCTGGAAGCGTTCAAGGAATGTGAGGGCGCGCGCATCCATAGGACGGGTGGGGCCGTCGTTCATCAAAAGCAGGAAGGGCACGTCCTTATCCACAATCTCGAAGGGGCCGTGGAAAAATTCACCGTCGTTGAAATTACCGGAGTTCACCCACTGCATCTCCATCATCAGGCACAGCGAGAAGGTATAGGCGACATCCTGTGTGGCGCCAGAACTCATCACATAGATGACAGGAGCATCTTTATATTCCTGAGCGAATTTTTTCGCTGCAGGCAACACGAAGGGAACCGTGTTTTCAATGAGGTCATAGATGCTGCCGAAGGCTGCCTGCATGTCATCGTAGTGGGCATAGCCCTCATAGGTATTCAAAAGTTCCACGGCCAGGGCCAGCACATTGGTCATTTTCTCCAGCTTGGCCGCGTAGTTCTTTTCGAACCCGTGCACAATGACGTAATGCGCATTCTTCGCCAGAGGAGATTCGCCGTCGTGCGTAACGGCCACCACTGCGGCACCCAGCTCCATTGCCTTTTTGGAAGCAGCCACCGTCTCCGGCGTTGTGCCGCCCAACGAACAGGTAACCACCACGGCCTGCTCGTTCACGCCCGCAGGCGTGGCATAGCAGAATTCGTTGGCCGTATAGTGGCCCACGCGCAGCTCTTTCGCATTTTTTTCCAGAAAATACTTGCCGGGGTACAGTTCCGCCTTTGAGGCGCCACAGCCTACAAAATATACAGATTTGATGTGCGGGCGCTCTTTTCGAATCTCTGCAACGATACTCTTCGGGTCCATTTTCTATTCAACCTCCTGCCGGTTTTGTTTAATACAATTATATTACATCTTAATACATCTTGTCAATACATTTGGGCTGTTCATCAAATTCTTCACCGGGCAGGCCCGGCCGTGCCCATTAGGCCTGCATGGTAATGGTGCAGGTGTATCGGTCTGCGTTGATAACGCTTTTGCTGCGATAAACGGCCTGCCCGTTCTCATCATAGCTTATGTCGCGCTGAAGCAAAAGGGCCGTACCTTCGCCCATGCCCAGCAGTGAGCTTTCTTCTTTGGTGGCACAGCTGATGCTGATTGTCTTGACGCCTTTCACCACCTTGATGCCGTTTTCCGCCAGCATCTTGTGCAGCGAGCCGGTCAAATCTTCCCCCAGCAAATAGGCGAAAGAACGCTGCAGGCGCACCTCCTCTACCATCACCGGGACATTGTCGCAGAAGCGCAGCCGCCTCAGGCTGATGACAGAATCGCCCTCTTTGACCCCCAGCAGCTTGATGTCGGCAGGGCGCGCCTCATTCAGCCCAGCAAATAGCAGCCTGCTGGTGGCCTTCTGGCCATTAGCCTCACAGGTTTGGGTAAAGCCCATCATCACGTTCATGCTGCGCACCAGCTTTTTTCCGGTGACGAACGCGCCTACGCCCTGGCGCTTGCTCAGGATGTCCTCCTCCACCAGCAGTTCCAGCGCCTTGCGCACCGTGATACGGCTGACGCCGAACTCCCGGCTCAGCTCCATTTCCGTCATGAGCTGTTCGTTCTGGCGCAACTCACCTGAGGCAATCTGCGCTTTGATCTCATTTGCCATCTGCTGATACAAAGGTATTTGGGCATCGCGTTTCAGTGTCATTGGTCCTCTCTCCCGGTCTTGTTTTATTCACCGCGCGGGCCGTCCAGCGGTCATGCTGCTTCTATCATACAGCTTGTTATACGAATAGTCAAAACAAAAGCGGTGCCGGTGCCCTTGCGCCGATGAGGTGCCTTTTCTGCACGGCCGGGCGGCCCGGTCTCACACGCCCTGCGCCGGGGCTGCGTGCAGGATGTCGTCCAGTTCGATGATACCCAGCGCATAGATGCGCACAGCATCCATCAGGCAGCCGATGTGCTGGCTCTCATCCGGCTGGTGGGCATCGCCGTGCCCCGGGCCGTAAGGCATCATGGATGGTTCTTTCGCATTGCCTGGGCCAAAGGCCACCGAATTGGGCACCTTACTGGCATAGGTGCCCCCCGCCAGCACATAGGGCTTTTTGTGTTCGCCCGTCACTGCGTTAAACACTTCCGTCAGGCGCTGCGCCACCGGGTGGTCGCCCGGGATGTAGTGAGAGTCCGTTGCTTCGTGCACCTCAAAACGCCAGCCGGCCGCTTCCACACTGGAGGCGATTAGGGGCAGCACTCTGGCCTTTTTATCGGTGACGCTGTAGCGGGAATCCAGCGTTACGCGCAGGGCGCCGCCCTGTGTGCGCACCACGCCGGGAATCAGCGTCGTTTTACCCGACGCCTCGTCCTCATACTGGATTCCGAATCCCTCGCCGTAATAGGTGCCAAAGGCCATTTTGATATATTCCACGGCCCTGGCCTCGCGCCCCTCCAAAAGCCCGGCATCAGCCAGGAAGGCCGCCAGACGGTGTATGGCATTCACTGCTTTGAACGGTTCGGAAGCATGGGCGGACACCCCCTGCGCTTCCACCACAAGGTCTGCTCCGTCCTCCCGCACGGCGATGCCTTCAAACGATGCAGCCGCAGCGCGCACGGTCTGGGCCTGCGCTGCGCGGCCGGGCAGCACGGCGGCACAGGCATCAGGTATGATATTCGGCGCCTGGCCACCCTCCATGCGAAGCTTTTCCGTGTTTATCTCCATCACAACATCACCGCACACACGCCCTTTTTCGCCATGCGCTACCGGGAAATAGCAGTCGGTGACCACCGAAAAATCCGGCAGGGGGCAGTTTTTCACTACATACACCATGTCAGACATCCCGCACTCCTCATCACTGCCCATCAGGATGCGCAGCGATGAACGAAGCGGCACGCCCAGCGCGCGCACACAATTCACCGCCATCAGCGCAGCGGCAAAGCCGGCCTTGTTGTCGCGGGAGCCCCGCCCCACCACAAACCCGTCCCTCTCAATTCCCGTGAAGGGGTCAGAGCTCCATCCGTCACTGACGGGCACCACATCCAAATGGGCAATAAACCCGATTTCTTTATCACCGCTGCCGCACCGGGCGCTGGCTGCATAGTTGTCATAGCACTCTGTCTGCATGCCGTAGCGGCGGCACACCTCCATGCCCTTTTCCAGCGCCCTTGCGCAATTCTCTCCAAAGGGCATGCCGGGCAGGGCAGGGCCTTTCACACTGGGCACAGCAATCATTTCAATCAGGATATCCACCAGTTCCTGGCGGTGTTCCCGCACATATTTCTCAATTTCCGCCGCATATTTTTCAGAAGCTTGCGTCATCTCAAAACCTCCCGTTCCTGTTCCGGCGGGGGGCATGTCCCCCTGCCGCATAAGCGCGCCCTTCACCGCCCGGCATCTGCCACAAGCGGAAAATGGCAGCATACATAATGGCCCGGCAGAGCCTCCTTTAATTCCGGCTCCCTTTCCTGGCAGACAGCCTGCGCATATTTGCAGCGGGCGCAGAACCGGCAGCCCTTGGGCAGATGCAAGGGACTGGGAAGGTCGCCCTCCAGAATGGGTTTGTCCTCTGTGTCGCGCTTTGTGGGGTCCTCCACAGGTATGGCAGACAGCAGTCCTTCCGTATAGGGGTGCAGGGTGTGGGCAAACAGATCCTGCTCGGGTGCCAGTTCCATAATCTTGCCAAGGTACATCACCGCGATGCGGTCGCTGATATACTGCACCGTCGGCAGGCCATGTGCTATAAAGATATAGGTGAGGCCCAGTTCTTCCTGCAGGTCTTTCAGCAAGTTGAGTATCTGTGCCTGAATAGATACGTCCAGCGCGGACACCGGCTCGTCGCAGATGACAAGCTTCGGCTTCAGTGCCAGGGCCCGGGCAATGCCGATGCGCTGGCGCTGTCCGCCCGAAAACTCATGCGGGTAGCGCGTCTGGTAGCTCTTGTCCAAGCCCACCAGCTCCATCATATATTCCACATTTTTTCGTATTTCCCTGCCGCTCATTTTCGTCTGGATATGATAGGGCTCGGCAATGATGTCGAACACCTTCTTCCTGGGGTTCAAAGAAGAGAACGGATCCTGAAACACCATCTGCATCTCGCGGCGCAGGGGCTTGAACTCTCTGGCGCTCATGGCCGTGATGTCATGCCCATCGAACACAATGCGGCCGCCCGTCTCTTTCAGCAGGCGGATGATGAGGTTTCCTATGGTGGATTTTCCGCAGCCGGATTCCCCCACGATGCCCAGTGTCTCGCCCTGGCGCAGCTGAAAGCTGACGCCATCTACTGCATGGACGTACTGCCTGTTCTTTTTCAAAAAGCCCCCGCCCGCAGGAAAGGCCATTTTCAGGTCTTTCACTTCCAGCAGATATTTTTCCTGTGCCGCCTGCGTTTCACACATGGGCCTCGCCCCCTTTCTGTTCACAGCCGCCCGCATACAGCAGGCAGCGCACATTGCGCCCCTCATATTCCACCAGCGGGGGCACAGCCTCGCGGCAAGCCTTGGTAGCGTACGGGCAGCGCGGGTGGAACCGGCATCCGGCCACCATCTGCGACAGCGGCGGCACCGTGCCCGGTATGGTGGGCAGGCGTCTGCGCTTGTCACCCAGCCGGATGGTGCTGTTGATCAGCCCCTCCGTATACGGGTGCAGGGGTTTTCGAAACAAATCATATACACTTGCCTGCTCTACAATTTCGCCCGCATACATCACGGCCACACGGTCTGCCATCTCTGCCACCACGCTCAAATCGTGCGTAATGAGAATAACTGCTGTGCCAAGCTCGCGGCGAAGGTCTTTCATCAATTTCAATATCTGCTTTTGTATGGTCACATCCAGAGCCGTAGTGGGCTCGTCGGCAATCAGCAGCTTGGGCCTGCACGAAAGCGCCATAGCAATCATCACGCGCTGGCGCATGCCGCCGCTGAGCGCCGCCGGGTAACGGCCGTATACGCTCTCCGGGTCCGGAATTCCCACAAAGCGCAGCATATCTATGCTCATCTGCTTTGCCTGCGCGCGGCCCGCCTTTTGGTGCAGGCGAAACACTTCATCCATCTGGTTGCCCACTGTAAACAACGGGTTCAGCGAAGTAAGCGGCTCTTGAAATATCATGGACATCTTGTTGCCGCGCAACTCGCGCAGCTTGTCCTCCTTCATGCGGCTGATGTCCTGCCCGTCCAGTAGAATGGCGCCGGCACTGACGACGCCGGGTTTTTCCACAAGGCCCATGATGGAAAGACTGGTGAGGCTTTTGCCGCAGCCGCTCTCGCCCACAATGCAAAACACCTCGCCCTCCATCACTTCGAGCGACACGCCCTGAACGGCAGTTTGCATTCCTTCCATGGTTTTGAACTTTACGCTGAGGTCATCCACTTTCAACAATGCTTTTTTCATGTGACCACCCCTTTACAAGCCCTTGTTGTGGGGGTCCAGCACGTCCCGCAGCCAGTTGCCCAGGAACGTGATGCCCAGAATGGCGACCGTGATCATGATGCCGGGGAATGTGGCCACCCACCAGTGTGTGGCCAGCAGCACACGCCCATCGCTGAGCATGCCGCCCCACGAGATAAGCGGCGCCTGAATGCCCACGCCCAGAAAGCTGAGCGAGGCTTCTGTAATGATGCTGCCCGCCACGCTCATTGTGGACACTACAATAAAGGACGGCCACACATTCGGCAGAATATGATGAAAAATAATATGCCATGAGGACGCGCCCAGCGTCTTGGAAGCGCGCACAAATTCTTTTTCCTTCAGCCGCAGCACTTCCGAACGGATAAGGCGGGCGTACTGCACCCACGAAATAGCGGCAATCACCATCACCAGCGTGGCGATGCCGGAGCTTTTGAACACCATCAGCGTCACCAGGGCCAGCAAAATGCCTGGAATGGCGTAAAAGGCATCGGCCACGCGCATGATGATATGGTCGGCCGCACCGCCGTAATAACCGGACACAAGCCCCAGCACCATGCCCACGGCCCCGCTCATCAGCGTGGCCAGAATGCCCACTACCAGCGAGATCTGCGAGCCGTACAGCATGCGGGAAAGAATGTCGCGGCCCAAATTGTCCGTTCCCAGAATGTGGTTCCAATCACCGCCGTCCATCCACGCAGGCGGCTTCGTCATGTTCATCAGGTCCATGGCATTGGGGTCGTGCGGGGCCAGCTGGGCGGCAAACACCGCACACAGGCAGATAAGTATCACAATGATCATACCTGCCGTACCCGTGCTGCTGCGGAACAGCAGCTTAAAAAATCGCTTGGTTTTTTTCATGCCCACTGCGCCCCCTTTACTGGTATTTGATGGTTGGATCTATCAGGCAATAGGCGATGTCTGAAATAAGGTTTGCCAGAATAGTGATAAACGCTACCGCCATCACGCCCGCCTGCACCACCGTCATATCCAGGTTCGCCACGCCGCGGTAAATGAGCATGCCCAGGCCCGGCCATGCAAAAATGGTCTCTGTAATCAGCGCGCCGCCAATCAGAGTGGGAAGCTGCATGGCGATAATGGTGATGACCGGCACCAGTGTATTTTTGAAGGCATGCTTGAAGATAACCGTTGCTCCGCTCAGGCCCTTGCTGCGGGCCGTGCGGATATAATCCTGCTGCATCACTTCTATCATGTTGGAGCGCACAAGCGGAATGATTTTGGACGCCGTGAGCACCGTGAGCGTGGCTGCAGGCAGCACCAGATTTTTCCACGAGCCGGAACCGGATACCGGCAGCACATTCAAGTTCACCGCGAATACCAGAATGAGCATGATGGCAACCCAGAACCCCGGCATTGCCTGGCCCAGCGCCGCAAAGCCGTTCACCAGCAAATCAAATGGTGTGTTGCGGAAATGCGCCGCAGCAACGCCAAGCACAATGCCCACCAGCACCGATGCCACCAGTGACACGCCCGCCAGCTGCAGCGAATACGGCATGCGCTCCAGCACAAGGCTCAGGGCGTCCTGATTATATTGATACGAGGTGCCAAAATCGCCCCGCAGCAAATTGCCTATGTAAATAAAGAACTGCTCGTAGAAGGGCTTATCCAGCCCTAGAGCTTCTCTGAGAGCAGCTTTTGCCTGCTCGCCCGCCTCGGGCGGCAGCATCAGGGCAACAGGGTCACCCGCCACATATACCAGGCAAAAGATGATCAGCGTCAGAATCAAAAGCACAGGAATGATCTGCACGATCCGTTTCAGCAAATATCTACCCATGGAAGAATCTCCTTTTATTCAAAAAGAAGGCGCACCGGCACTGGCCCGATGCGCCTCCTTTTGCGGTTGCGTTGCAGACACCGTTATTTCAGCGTAATGCGGTCCACATAGAACATTTCGTCAATGCGGGGCGTGAAATTGATATCAGAACTGATACCATAAGGCACTTTCAAATGGATGAACGGGGCCTGTACGCATTCGTCCACGAAAATCATCTGCTGCATTTCAATCAGCTGTTCACGGCGGCTGTCCGGATCCATATTGTTCAGCGCTTCCAGATACAGCTCGTCATATTCACTAGAGCTGTAGCAGCTGATAGGCGTGCAGTTTTCCGTGCGGTATTCGTTCATTCCGTACGAAGCATCGAAGAAATCGTCGCCGTAGGCAATCAGTGCCATGCCGTTGAATTCACCGGCATTAAATTTGTTGATATAAGCGCTCCATTCCAGCACGTTTACCTTCACATTCAGGCCCACCTGCTGCAGCATGCCTGCCACCACATTGCCCACATCGGCATCCATCAGATAACGGCCGGTGGGCACCAGCAGCTCGATTTCTTCCCCATTGTAGCCAGAGGACGCCACCAGTTCCTTTGCCTTTTCCGGGTCATATTTGTTTATGCCGTACAGGCTTTCGTCCTGGCCGAACACACCCGGGGCAATGCGGGTATAGCAGGGGGTGCCCGCGCCCTTCAGCACGGTGTCAATAATTGTCTGGGCATCCAGCGCATAGGCCACCGCCTCGCGCACCTGCTTGTTCTGCGTGGGGGTGCTGTCCCACTTCATTATCACATTGTAAATACGTGTGCCGTTGCCAAGCACCATCTCGGTGTTCTCGCCTTCATCGATGCGCTCCCACTCGTTGGTAGGCACGTTCACAATGATGTCCACATTGCCGGTAAGCAGCTCCGCCACGCGGGTGGACGCCTCAGGAATGGCGCGGAAGCGCACTTCATCCCAGTACGGCGTACCGCCGAAGTAATCGTCATAGCGCTCCAGCACCACAACGTCGTCCTTCACCCATTCCTTGAACTTGTAGGGGCCGCAGCCAATTGGGTTTTCCAGATAATAGTCAAGGCCGTTTTCTTCAATATACTTAGAGGGCATCATCTGACTGCCGTTTTTTGAAAGAAGCGACAGCATAGTGGGGTACGGGCCGTCTGTGATGATGCGCACCGTATAGTCATCCACAACCTGCACTTCTTTGATAACAGAGAAGATATGGTTTTCTGCCAGAGACTCATCCGTGGCTACGCGCTCCAGCGTCCACTTCACATCTGCCGCCGTAAACGGGTCGCCGTTATGCCATGTGACATCGTCGCGCAGCTTGAACTCCCATGTAGAGTCATCGATCGTTTCGTAACTCTCGGCCAGCACACACACCCAAGAGTTATCCTCATCGGCACGCTCCACCAGGCCATGGCTGAAATTGCCCAGCACCGCGCCAGTAACGCCGTTATTGTGATTCTGCATGTCGAAGGTGGTGATATCGCCGCCCTGGGCAATCGTCAGCACCTTGCGGCCATCATCCTGCGCCGGCGCCGAAGCAGTGGCAGAGGCACTGCCGGGCGCCTGCGAAGAGCTTGGGGCGCTGCATCCTGCCAGCGACATCGCCAGCATTGCCGCAGCCAGCACAGCGGCTGCAAATTTTCTTTTCATCGGTCATCTTCCTCCTTATCTTATCGGGGCACTTCCCCGAATAATTGACATTCGGCATTTTTCTTTTAATCTTTTATCAGTATAAGACATCTTGATAACAACTTTTGTTTTTTGTATCATACAATACAATTTTATGTATGTCAACAATTATTTTTTGTTCTCTTTGCACTTTGTGCCTTTCAGGCGGAATTTCAAGAAAAACTGTGATTTTGCATGATTTTTGCCAAAAAATTTTTACAGTGCCGCTTTTGCATAAAAATTTATCTTTTCTCTTTTCTTTTCATTTCTTTTGGAATACAACTGCTGAAAAATAAATTTTATATTGACAATCCTCCTCTTCCCCGCTATCTTATATTTAAGACATCTTAATAACAACATTTTGTAATTTACCTGCGAATACAGCTTTCCCTTTCGTTCAATATCTTAGAGAAGTTTTAAGAAGTAAGAGGTGTACCCATGGTTATTGACGTACATGTGCATCCCGCATTTTACGGCCCCATTTGCGAGGACCCTCAGCGTGTGGACACGCGTAAAAAAGTGATGGGATATGACCTGATGAGCCCTTTTCCCCTAGAGCTTGTGGAAAAGCAGATGGCCTTTGCCGGGGTAGATAAGCTGGTGCTTTTGGGTGAAGACTGTGCCGCAGAGGGCGGCGCGGTGCTTTCTAACGAGGAGGTAAGCAGGCTCGTCTCACTGGACCCCAGCCGTTTTATTGGCTTTGCCACAGTAGACCCCAGCCGCCCTGATGCTTTGGAGCTTCTTCGCCACGCATTCGGCACGCTGAAGCTGCGCGGCCTGAAGCTGCATCCGTCCAAGCAGCAGTTCTACCCCAACGACCCAAAGCTGTTCCCCATTTATGAGCTGTGCCTTTCTTACAATGTGCCCATCACATTCCACTGCGGCATGTCCTGGCAGCCGAACACCTATCTGAAATACGCCCACCCCTATCTGTTTGAAGACATTGCCGTGCGCTACCCGGAACTGCGCATCAATCTGGCGCACTTCGGCTTTCCCTGGGTTTTGGAGACGGCGGCCCTCATCCTGAAATATCCCAATGTCTACGCCGATACCTCGTGCTGTTATATGGATTGCCCCGAGCAGTTCTTCGAGCAGCTGTTCTTCAAGCTAATGGGCCCGCTTTGGGTAGAGCATAACCTGGCCGACAAGATAATGTTCGGCTCCAACAATCCCCGCTTCCGCCCGGCGCGCATCAAGCGCGGGCTGGAATACCAGCCCTTCTCGCCGGAGACTCTGGCCAAAATTTTGGGCGGAAACGCCGTAAAATTCCTCGGTTTGGAGGTTAAGAGCAATGGTTGAATTTACAAAGGTGAAAAAATGCTCTTCCAAAGAGTTTGAGCTGATCAAAATAACGGATGATGTGCGCCGGTTCGCGGCGCAGTCCAAAATAAAAAACGGCGTGGTATATGTGATTTTGTCGCATACTACGGCGGGCATCATGGTGAACGAGAGCCTGCCTTGCCTGGAAAAAGATATTGAAGCTACTCTGGAAGACCTCGTTCCCCTGCACCGGGATTATGCACACTCTCATTTTCTGCCCAGCTATGGCGCCATTGGCGGAAATGCGCCGGGCCATCTGAAATCCATGCTGGTGGGCAACCATTGCGTCATCCCCCTCATTGACGGCAAGCTTGTGATGGGGATGGCACAGGACGTCTACCTGGCCGAATTTGACGGCGTGCAGCAGCGCACCTTTTTCATCGAAATCATCGGAGAATGAACATACCGGCGGCCCTGCCCAGGCGGGGCCGCCTTTTCTGAACAGGAGGTTCTTTGCATGATGCGCACAGACTATCTGGAAAAACTGACTGCTCTGCTTCGGGCGGAAAAATGGGACGCCATGCTTCTGTGCCCTTCGGAAGAGCTTCGCTTTTTTGCCGGCTTTTCTCCCCTGATGTGCGAGCGCTTTCAGGGATTGTTTTTGAAACAGGACGGGCGCATGTTCTATTTCTGCAACCTGCTCACCGGCGAAGAAGTGCGCGCTGCGGCGCCGGACGCCTTCCCCGTATACACCTGGTTCGATAACGACATTATGACAGAGGAAATCTGCCGCATATTCGAAAAGGAAGGCCTTACAGGCGGGCGCATCGCTGTCAACTCAACGGCACAGGCTTTCAATATTCTGGATATTGCCGTCGCCACCGGCACCCGGTTTGAAAACGGCGTTCCGCTTCTGGAACAGGCGCGGATCTGCAAAACACAGCAGGAGCTGGACTGCCTGCGCCGTGCGGCGGCCATTGCCGACCAGGGCTTTTTACACACACTGCCGCATATCCGCCCCGGCATGACGGAGGGCGAGATCCACGATATACTCGTGCAGGAGATGGAGGCGCTGGGCGGCAGCGGTGCGGGCGCGCTGGTAGCCTCCGGCCCGAACGCGGGCTATCCGCACTACAGCGGCAGCAGCCGGGCTGTACAGCCGGGCGATTGCATCATCATGGATTTCGGCTGCCTGTATCATGGCCTGCACTCCGATATGACGCGCACCATTTTTTTGGAGCCTGTGCCCGCCGAGGCGCGCAGGCTTTACTGGCTGCTGCACAGCGCACAGGCTGCGGCGGAAGACGCCGCCCGTGAGGGGGCTTTCGTGCCGGATATTGATGCCGCGGCAAGAGCTGTGCTTGAAAAGGCCGGACTCGCCCATACGTGCACCACACGCATTGGTCACGGCATTGGCTACATGACGCACGAGGCTCCTTACATCAACGCCCACAACGCCATCCGCCTGCGGCGAGGCATGTGCTTTTCTATCGAGCCGGGCATCTACCTGCCCGGCAGGCTGGGCATCCGCATCGAGGACATCGTAGCCATTGGGCACGACGGCCGGCGTGAGATACTGAACCGCGCCGAAAAGGGTCTTATCTCTGTCGGGTCCGGCGGCATCCATACGGAATCAGCCACCTGAACCATAGTCTTTACAGGCCGGGGAACACCGCTTCATTCAGCGCGGTACTTCCCGGCCGTTCTTTTTTGTGAAACCGGCGGCCTCCCGCCGGAAGGCTTTGAAATATTGCGGCCAATCTGATATACTAAAAATAATAGGTTTTTGCCCGGCGCGGCGAAAGGCTGCCTGTTTTTTGCCTTTGGGCGGGTAACGCGCCCAAAGGCGGTGCATACTGTTCTGAGAAGCGGTGTTTTTTGGCGGCCGGGGCGTGCCGCCCTAAAAAAGCGCAGGCGGCGCCGGGTGCGGCCGCCCCCCGCACACCGACACTGTATTTTGGAGATTCGCTGCCATGAAACGATGCCTTGCCTGTGTGATGATTGCATTGCTCGTATTTGTGGCGCCGGCCTTTCCGGCAGGCGCCGCGGGCTTTGAGCTGCCGGAGGGCACTCAGCTCACCGCACAGAGCGTATATATCGTGAACCTGGACACCGGCCTTTGCGTCTATGAGAAAAACGCCGATGAAAAGCGCAGTGTCGCCAGCCTCACCAAGCTGATGACGGCCCTGCTTCTGATTGAAAACGTGGAGGATCTGGAGGGCACCTATATCTCGGGCGGCACGGCGCTGTACACGGAGGAGATCACCGACCCGCAGGCCTCCAACGCCGATATTCTTCCCAACGAAGAAGTGCGCGCCATCGACCTTCTGTATGCCATGATGCTGCCCAGCGCCAACGAGGCGGCAAAAAATGTGGGCTACTTCCTTGGAAACGGCGATTTGAACAATTTCTATGCCCTGATGAACGCCCGCGCGGCCGAGCTTGGCTGCACGAACACCAATTTTACCAGCGCCAACGGCCTGGCCGACATGGACGAGGGCAATTATTCCACGGCGCGCGACATCTTCCTCATTGCACAGGAGTGCTGGAAGCATGAGGTGTTCCGCACCGTGGTGGGCACCCCCATGTATTGGATGCCTCTGACCAACAAGCATACCGCAGCAGAGTTCCCCGAGCAGAACCCGGACGCCGCCTATTTCATCACCAACTCCAACGCCATGCTCAAAGAGGCGTCGGGCGGTATGTACCGCTCGTATATCAAGGGCATCAAAACGGGCTCTACCTATGATGCGGGCCGCAATTTCGTCTCCGCTGCGGTAAACGATGCGGGTGAAAGCTTCATCGGCGTAGTGCTGGGCTGCCCCTGGGAGGCCGCAGAGGATGGCTTTGCCTTGTCGTTTCACGACACGGCCACGCTGTACGACTGGATCTTCTCTTCCTTTTCCGTGCGGCCCACACTTTCCACCGACACGCCTATCCATGAGGTGGCAGTAACGCATTCCTCCGAAACGGATACGCTGGCCCTTGTGCCGGCAGATAACCTTGCCACCATCCTGCCCAACGACAGCGACGATGCGCTGCAGCAGACGTTCGATGTACCCGAAAGCGTGGAGGCGCCTGTGAAGCAGGGCGACAAAATAGGCACCGTGACAGTGTCGCTTGCCGGGGAGGTCATTGGCACAGTAGACCTTCTGGCCGCGCAGGACGTGGCCCTGAACCCTGTATTGTATGCCTTTGCCCGGCTGAAGGCCTTTTTCACCAGCACCTACATGTGCGTGGTATATGTTCTGACGGCCCTGTTCGCGCTGTTCTATGCCGGGCTTTACGCCTGGCTGCTGCACGACGCGAAAAAGCGAAAGGCTGCGCGCAGGGCCCGGCAGGCAGGCGGCAGCGCGCGGCAGCCGCAGGCCCGCCCGCCGCGCACCCCGCCCGGCAGGCGCTGACCGATGCATCTTGCCCGGCGCCGTGCGCCGGATATCCGCGCCCGGCTGCTTCGCCGGGCCTTCATGTGAGGGGGAAACCATAATATGAAAGATATCAGCGAAGCCCGCAACCTGACGCTTTTGATGGACTTTTACGAGCTTACCATGGCCCGCGGCTATTTCGACAGCGGCTATCAGGACAAAGTGGGCGTTTTCGACATGTTTTTCCGCAAGATACCGGATGACGGCGGCTTTGCCATTGCGGCGGGGCTGGCGCAGTTCTGCGAGGTGATAGACAACCTCCATTTCGACGAGGGCGATATCAGCTACCTGCGCTCGAAGGGCTGTTTTTCCGAAGGCTTTCTGGATTACCTGCGCAATTTCCGTTTTCACTGCAATATCTGGGCCGTGCCGGAGGGCACGCCTATTTTCCCGGGCGAGCCCATCGTCATTGTAGAAGGGCCCGCCATCGAGGCGCAGCTTATTGAAACGCTTCTGCTGGTCACGTTCAACCACCAGAGCCTCATTTGTACCAAGACCAACCGCATCGTGCGCGCCAGCGAGGGCCGCGCGGTGATGGAGTTTGGCTCGCGCCGGGCCCAGGGGTACGACGCCGCCGTGCTGGGCGCGCGCGCGGCATACATCGGCGGTGTGGCGGGCACGGCCTGCGTCATGGCAGACCGCGTGTACGGCATTCCCGCTTTGGGCACCATGGCCCACTCCTGGGTGCAGATGTTCCCCTCCGAGTACGAGGCGTTCCGCCGCTATGCCGAGCTGTACCCCGACAACTGCACCCTTCTGGTGGATACTTACAGCGTGACAAAAAGCGGCATCCCCAACGCCATCCGCGTGTTTGACGAGGTGCTCGGGCCCCGCGGCATCCGCCCGAAGGGAGTGCGCATCGACTCCGGTGACATCGCCTACCTCTCTAAAAAGGCCCGCCGGATGCTGGATGCCGCAGGCTATAAAGACTGCAGCATCTGTGCGTCGAATTCGCTGGATGAATACATCGTGCGCGACCTTATCCTGCAGGGCGCAAAGGTAGATTCCTTCGGTATCGGCGAAAACCTCATCACCTCGAAAAGCGCGCCCGTGTTTGGCGGCGTGTACAAGCTGGCCGCCGTGAAAGAGGGCGGGACGTATGTGCCCAAAATCAAAATCAGCGAAACGGCAGAAAAAATCACCACCCCGCACCTGAAAAACCTGTACCGCATCTACGATAAAGAGACAGGCAAGGCCATGGCGGATTATATCACCATGTGGGATGAGACCGTGGATATAGAGAATGGCCTGACGCTTTTCGACCCCGTGCAGACCTGGAAGAAGCGCACATTTGAAAATATCTGCCTGCGCAAGCTGAACGTGCCCATTTATGTAAACGGGCGCCGTGTGTATGAAAACCCGCCTCTGAAAGAGATCCGCGCCTATTGCCGCCAGCAGGTGGACACCCTGTGGGACGAGGTAAAGCGCTTTGAAAACCCGCACCGCTACTATGTAGACCTCTCGCAGAAGCTTTGGGACGAACGCCACCGCCTGCTGGACGAATACGGGCGGGGCTGACACATTAAAAAACGGAGCAGCTCTCATGGAACAACATCTTCCCCCGCAGCAGAAAACGTCGCTTTTGCGGCGTTTTCTGCCTTATCTGCTGCGCTATAAGGGCATCCTTGTGTTCGATTTGGTGTGCGCAGGGCTCACCACTCTGTGCGAGCTGGTGCTGCCTTTGATGCTGCGCGCCATTACGAACCGCGCCGCGCAGGACCTTTCCAGCCTGACGCTTGCCTTCATCCTTCAGGTGGGCGCCGTGTACTTCGTGCTGCGCGTCATTGACGCGGCGGCCAACTATTTCATGCAGAACACCGGCCATGTGATGGGCGCGCATATCGAAACGGATATGCGCCGCGACGCCTTTGCCCACCTGCAGCGCCTCTCCGACGCCTATTTTGCCAACACCAAGGTGGGGCAGATTATGGGCCGGCTGACAAACGATTTGTTCGACGTGACGGAATTTGCCCACCACTGCCCGGAGGAGTTCTTTATCGCCGCGCTGAAGTGCGCGGCCTCGTTCGTCATTCTGATGCGCACGAACGTGCCCCTCACCCTGCTCATTTTCGCCTGCCTGCCCGTGATGGTGGTGTGCTGCACACGCTTCAACCACATGGTGCGCGCCACCTTCCGGCGCCAGCGGCGGCATATCGGCGAGCTGAACGCCCGCATTGAAGACAGCCTGCTGGGCGAGCGCGTGGTAAAGGCCTTCTCCGGCGAAGAGGCGGAAAAGGAAAAATTTGAGCGCGACAATGCCTCGTTTCTCTCTATCAAAAAGGACATGTACCATTGGATGGCCGCCTTCAACACCACCACGCGCCTGTTCGACGGGCTGATGTATCTGGTGGTGCTGGTGGCCGGCGGCATCTTCATGATGCGCGGCGCCATCGAGCCCGGCGACATGGTAGCCTATGTGCTGTATGTCACCACCCTTCTCACCACCATCCGGCGCATTATTGAATTTGCCGAGCAGTTCCAGCGCGGCGTCACCGGCATCGAGCGCTTCTGCGAAATTATGGACGCGGAGGTGGATATTCTGGACGAGCCCGGCGCAAAGCCCCTGCACGACGTGAAGGGCGAAATCGTGTTCGACCACGTCTCCTTCGAGTACCCGGATGACCACAACAAGGTGCTGCGCGATATCTGCCTCACGATAAAGGCTGGAGAAAAACTGGCGCTGGTGGGCCCTTCCGGCGGCGGCAAAACCACGCTGACAAACCTTATCCCCCGCTTTTACGATGCCACAAGCGGGCGCATTCTTCTGGATGGGCAGGATATCCGCACCGTCACGCTGAAAAGCCTGCGCGGCGCCATCGGCATCGTGCAGCAGGACGTGTACTTATTCTCCGGCACGGTGGCGGAAAACATCGCATACGGCCGCCCGGGCGCAAGCCGGGCGGACATCGAGCAGGCCGCGCGCCTTGCAGGGGCGCATGAATTCATTGAAAAGCTGCAAAACGGCTACGACACCTATGTGGGCGAGCGCGGCGTAAAGCTCTCTGGCGGGCAGAAGCAGCGCGTCTCCATCGCGCGGGTGTTCCTGAAAAACCCGCCCGTGCTCATTCTGGACGAGGCCACCAGCGCGCTGGACAACGAAAGCGAATATCTGGTGGGGCAAAGCCTTGCACGCCTTGCAAGGGGGCGCACCTCGCTTACCATTGCGCACCGCCTCACCACCATACGCAGCGCAGACCGCATACTGGTGCTGGACGGCGAAGGCATTGCCGAAGAGGGCACCCACGAACAGCTTCTTGCCCGGAAGGGCGAGTACTGGCGCCTGTGGATGGGCGCACAGAAGCTGCATGAAGAAACCATATAAGGGCGCCACGCTGCACGGCGTGTTTCCCGTTTCAGCTTGAAAAGGAGGCGCACCTATGAACGGGCCGCTTGTCTCTATCATTGTCCCGGTCTATAATGCCGCGGCAGGGCTGGCCAAATGCATTGAAACGGCCCGCAGGCAGACATACGGGAATATCGAATTGCTGCTTGTGAACGACGGCAGCGCCGATTCCTCGCCGCATATCTGCCGCATGTATGCCCGTGTGGATTCGCGCATCCGCATAATAGACAAGGAGAACGCCGGCGTTTCAGCCGCGCGCAATGATGCGCTGCGCGCCGCGCGCGGCGACTATATCCAGTTTGTGGATTCCGACGATTACCTTACTCCCAACGCCACCGAACAGCTTGTGCGCGCTGCCGAGAGCCTGCGGTGCGACCTGGTGATAGCCGATTATTTCCGCGTGGCACCCTCTGGTATCACGCGGCACGGCTTTCTGAAAAGCACCGCCGTGATGGACCAGACCCAGTTCGCCCTGGGCCTGATGGATGAGCCCGCCAGCTTTTACTATGGCGTACTGTGGAACAAGCTGTACCGCGCGGACATCATCCGCGCCCACGGTGTGCGCTGCAACACGGCCCTCTCATGGAGTGAGGATTTTCTGTTCAATCTGGAGTATATCCGCTATGCCCAGCGCTTTTTCGCCCTGGATGAAGCGGTGTATTACTATGTGAAAAATCCCTCCAGCATCACCCATACCCAGATGGACCTTATCAATGTGGTGAAAACCAAGGCCACCCTGTTTGCCTATTATAAAGAGCTGTATGAAAAGCTCGGTTTATACGAACAGTATAAGCCGCAGATATTCAAGTATCTGATTGCCACAGCCGAACACGGCTGAACGGCAGCCACGCCCGGAATGGCATTGCGCTGCGCCCTGTGCGCCGCAGGCCGCCGGGCTTTTTCTTGCATCTGCCCAGGCGCGGAGGTATAATAACGGAGGTACGAGCCCTGCGCGCACGGCGCGCATTCTGTATATTTTTCATCAAAGGAGAACCCCGCATGACGCAAATGGAATATCTGAAGCAGCAGCTGCTGGCCGTGCTGGCCATAGACAGCCCCACCGGCCACACCGCCGCCGCGGCGCAGTATGTGCTGGAGCAATACAGGGCGCTGGGCTTTGCCCCCGCGCTGACGAACAAGGGCGGCGTTCTGGTGTGTGTGAACGAAGGGCGCGCGGGCGGCGAAGGCGGCCTGCTGCTGGAGGCCCATCTGGACACGCTGGGCGCCATGGTGGCCGAAATAAAGCCGAACGGCCGCCTGCACCTGACGCCGCTGGGCGGGCTAAACGCCAACAACACCGAGGCCGAGAACGTGCGCCTTGCCACGCGCGGCGGCAGGGTGTTTTCCGGCACATTCCAATTAAAGAATGCCTCGGTGCATGTGAACGGCGAATACTCGAATGAAAAGCGCACCTTTGATTCCATGGAGCTTGTGCTGGACGAGGATGCCGCCTCCAAAGAGGAGGTGCTGGCGCTGGGCATCCGCACGGGCGACATCGCCTGTTTCGATGCACGCACCACCATCACCGAAAACGGCTACATCAAAAGCCGTTTTCTGGACGATAAGCTCAGCGTGGCCATTCTGCTGGCGCAGGCCAGGGGCCTTGTCGAAGGCGGCAAAAGGCCGGCGCGCGCTGTATGGCATCATATCACTGTGTTCGAAGAGGTGGGCCACGGCGGCAGCGCCAGCGTGCCGCAGGGCGTCACCGAGGCCATCAGTGTAGACATGGGCTGTGTGGGCGAAGGGCTGAGCTGCACGGAAAAACAGGTGTCCATCTGCGCGAAGGATTCCGGCGGCCCGTACCACGAGGCTGTGGTGAACGGCCTTGTGGCCGCGGCACAGGCCGCAGGCGTGGATTTTGCCGTGGACATATATCCCTATTACGGCTCGGACGTAGAGGGCACCCTGCGCGCAGGCCATGACGTGCGCCACGGCCTTGTGGGCGCAGGCGTATACGCCTCGCACGGGTACGAACGCAGCCACCTTGCGGGCGCAGAGAACACCCTGCGCCTGCTGGAGGCCTACTTGGAGCAAAGCACATATGAGTGAACAAGGCATGAAACCCGGGCAGCCCGGCAGACAGGCGCCCGCCGCCCCGAAGCAGGGCCCTGTAACGCTTCGGGCCGTGACGCCGGAGGACGCCCCGCTGTACTGCCGCTGGATGAAGGATGCTTTTGTGGCGGAAAACTACGGCGGAGCCGATGTGGATTTCACAGAAGAGATGGCGCGCGGCTTTTTTGCCTCCCGGCAGGGCAAGCCGTCTTTTCTCATCCTTGCCCGGCCCGGCGGCCGCCCCGTGGGGTTCTGCGAGCTGGCAGGGATGGACGAGACGGTGCGCAGCGCCACCCTGGGCATGTTCATCGGGGAGGCGGCAGCCCGCGGGCGCGGACTTGGCGCCGCCGCGCTGGGTGCCCTGCTGGAGTATGGGTTCGGCACGCTGGGGCTCCACAGCATTTGGCTGAGCGTCTGGGCGGGCAACGTCCCTGCCCTGGCACTGTACCGCCGTGCAGGCTTCCGGGAGGCCGGCCGCCGCCGGGACGCCTGGCGCTGGCGCGGAAAGCTGTACGCCCTTGTCTATATGGACCTTCTGGCAGAGGAATTTTTCGCCCGGCAAAAAGCAGAGGGTGCAGAAGGCGTGCAGGCGGCGCGCCGCCCCGGCTGAGGCGGCACTGCCTTTGGAACAGAAAAATAAAGCACATAAAAAGAAGGAGCTAGCATGACAAAGATAACGATTTTTTCCGGTTTTTTGGGCGCGGGCAAAACTACGCTCATCAAAAAGCTCATTGCCGACGGCTATGCCGGTGAGAAGCTGGTGCTGATTGAAAATGAATTCGGCGAGATCGGCATTGACGGCGGCTTTTTGAAAGAGGCCGGCATCCAGATTACAGAGATGAATTCCGGCTGCATCTGCTGCAGCCTGGTGGGCGATTTCGGCAGGGCTCTGCAGAAGGTGCTGGACGAATATTCGCCGGACCGCATCCTCATCGAGCCATCAGGCGTGGGCAAGCTTTCGGATGTGATTGCCGCTGTGCAGGCCCTGCATGCAGACGCAGAGCTGGCCGGCTTTGTCACCGTGGCCGACGCAGGCAAGGTGAAGCTGTATATGAAGAACTTCGGCGAATTTTACAACAACCAAATTGAGCACGCCAGCGCCATTATCCTCAGCCGCACCCAGAACATCAGCGAAGAAAAGCTGGCCGCCGCCGTGGCGCTGCTGCGCGAAAAGAACGCCCAGGCACCCATTGTCACCACACCGTGGGACGAGCTCTCCGGCGCGCAGCTTCTGGACGCGATGGAGCGCCGCGGCACCCTGATGGCACAGCTGGCCGAGGAGGTGGCTCATGAGCACGCCCACGGGCACAACCACAGTGAGGGTTGCACCTGCGAGGCATGCAGGCACGGGCACGAGGCACATCAGGAAGAAGAGCACGGCCAGCATCACGGGCACGGGCATGAACATGAGCATGAGCACGACCACGGACACCACCACGAGCACGGCGATGCCTGCGGCTGCGGGCACCATCATGGCCATGAGGGCCACCATCACGCGGACGACGTGTTCCAAAGCTTCGGCGGCGAGACGCCGCGCGTGTATACTGAGGCCGAGCTGAACGGCGCCTTTGCCGCGCTGGATTCCGGCGAATACGGCGCTGTGCTGCGCGCCAAGGGCATCGTGGCCGGGCCGCAGGGCTGGCTGCATTTCGACTATGTGCCGGGCGAGGGCAGCGTGCGCGCCGGTGCGCCGGATTACACCGGCCGCATCTGCGTTATCGGCGCCGGCCTTGCAGACGAGGCCCTGCGCGGCCTGTTCCATTTGTAAAAGGAGGGCGGCAAATGGCTGTTCCGCTTTATGTGTTCCTCGGCTTTCTGGAGGCCGGAAAAACCAGCTTTATTCAGGAGACGCTGGAAGACCCGGACTTCAACACCGGGGAAAAAACGCTTCTTGTGCTGTGCGAGGACGGCGAGACAGAGTACGAGCCGGAGAAATTCGCAGGCGGCAATGTGGCCGTGCTGCCCGTAGAGGGGCAGCAGGCCCTGACGCGGGAGCTTTTTGAAGAATACACGAAAAAGCACCGCGTGGACAGGGTGCTGGTGGAGTACAACGGCATGTGGCCCGTGCAGGCGCTGTATGACGCGCTGCCCAAAGGGTGGGAGATATTCCAGATGATGACCGTGGCCGATTCCTCCACCTTCCCCGCCTACCTTGCCAACATGCGCCAGCTTGCCGTGGAAAAGGTGCAGGAGCCGGACGTGGTTATTTTCAACCGCGTGACGGACGCCACCGACAAGGCCACCCTGCACCGCGCCGTGCGCATGGTGAACCGCCGCGCGCAGATTCTGTTCGAGACGGTGAACGGCGAGGTAGAGCCGGACACCATTGTGGACGAGCTGCCCTTTGATATGGATGCAGACGTGGTGGAGATAGGCGATGAGGATTACGGCCTGTTTTATATCGACATCTTCGACAATGTAAAAAAATATCTGGGCAAGACCATCCGCTTCAAGGCCTATGTGTGCCAGACAAAGCGCGTGCCGGAGGGCTGCTTTGTGGCCGGGCGCTTCGGCATGACGTGCTGCGCAGAGGATATCTCGTTCATCGGGCTTATCTGCGAGGCGGAAAACGCCGGGCAGCTCAAGCACCGCACCTGGGTGACGGTGACGGCCAGGGTGACTGTGAAAAAGCATGCCATCTATCAGGGGCCAGGGCCCTGGCTGCAGGCGGAAAGCGTGACGCCCGCCCAGCCGCCGGAGGATGAACTGGTCTATTTCGTATAGCCCCCAAAAGCCGCGGTGCGGCCATGCGCCGCGGCATCTTTGCAAAGGAGGGGAATGACATGGCATCCTGGATGGTGCATCTTCGCGTGGCGCAGGCCCTCAGCGCGCCGTTCACCGGCACACCGCAGGAGGCCACGGCCTATTATGTGGGCTCTGTCGGGCCGGACTGCGGCGCCTATATTGCAGAAAATGTGTTCGACCCGCCCACGCAGGTGACGCACTGGGCGCCGGACGGGTACAAGCGCAACTGCGATGCGGCCGCCTTCCGCGCCGCCTATCTGGACGGAAAGACGCACGCCCCAAAGGCGCGTGCCTTTTACGCGGCCTATTACATCCATCTGCTGACAGACCGCGCATGGGTGCGCGACATCGTAGAGCCTGTGCGCGCGGCGTCGGGCACCGCCTTCGGCACGCCGGAGGATATTGCCCTGACGCTGGAGCAGAAAAAAGACTGGTACGGGCTGGATATGCAGTTTCTTGCGGAAAACCCTGCCTTCGAGCCCCTGCAGGTGCTGGCGGGCGCCGGGGGCTTTCTGAACGAATACCTGCCCTATTACGGGCCGCACGCGCTGGCGGCGCAAATGAAGAACATCGTGGAATATTACCGCATGGGCACCACCCCGCAGGGGCGCGTATACCGCTGGCTCACAAAGCAGGGCATGGACGCGTTCATCTGCCGGAATGCCCGCGAAATACGCCCGCTTTTGCACGGGCTTTGAACCGTTCCGGGCACACAAAGGGGCGCGAAAAATATTTCGCGCCCCTTATAAATTCCTGATAAATAGCCGGTACACTTCTTTTCACAGGGCACACAGCCGCCTTTTGCGCGCACAGTGCCCCCATGGAAAAAAAGGAGTGTTTTATCATGCAAACCGCAACGCTTTCCCCTGCCGGGGCCCGGCAGGGCATCACACAGAACGGGCTGAAGCTGCTGGCCCTCAGCCTGATGCTGCTGGACCATATCCATTACTTTTTCGGCTTCACCGGCGCCATCCCCCTGCTCTTCACCTGGCTGGGGCGCCTTTCGGCGCCGCTGTTTCTGTTCTGCCTTGTGGAGGGCTGGGCCCATACCCACAGCAAAAAGCGCTACTTTTTGCGCATCTGGCTGCTGGGTGCGGCCATGGGGGCCGTGCAGTACGCCTGCATTTTGCTGCCCGGCCTTCAGCGGGCGGATGGCTTTTTCCCCCAGAACGCCATGCTCTCTACCTTCACCCTCATTCTGGTGATGCTGTGGGGCGTAGATTTTGTGCGCAGCCGCAAATTTCTGCGCGGCCTCCTGCTGCTGGCCGCTCCCATTGCCTGGCCCTATTTTGCCATATATCTGCTGGCGCCGCTGCTGGGAAAGCATCAGGGCATTCTGGGGCTGCTGTTTTACACCGTTCTGCCCTCTACCAGCGTCATTCTGGACGGCAGCCTGTATTTCATACTGGGCGGCGTGCTGCTGTATGCCCTGCGCGGCCGCCGCGGCGTGCAGGCCGGGGCGTGGTTCGGCTGGACGCTTCTCACCGAGGGAGGCACCGTGCTGCTCGGCATCCATCTGACGGGCCTGCCCCTCTCGGCGCTGTTCACCATGGGGTATGAGTGGATGAGCGCCTTTGCAGCCCTTCTGTTCCTTGCGTACAACGGCGCGCGCGGGGGCGGCGGCCGCCTGCTTGGGCGTTTTTTCTATGTGTTTTACCCCGCGCACATATATGTGCTGTACGCCCTTTCGTGCGCGCTGTACCCCATTTTGATGCGATAAGAGGTGAGACAGGATGGCCAACATCCTTGCCGTAGACGACGACGAAGACGTGCGCGCGCTTTTGCAGGCAGCGCTGGGGCGCGACGGGCACACGGTGAAAACGCTTGCCTGCGGGGCCGCCGTAACACCCGAGGCGTGCCGCTGGGCGGACTGCATCCTGCTGGACGTGATGATGCCCGGCGAGGATGGCTTTGCCACCTGCGCGCGCATCCGCGCCCTTGCGGCCTGCCCCATCCTGTTTCTCACTGCAAAAACACAGGAGGCGGACGTGCTCACCGGGCTGGGCCTGGGCGGGGACGATTACCTCTCCAAGCCCTTCCGCATTGCAGAGCTGCGCGCCCGCGTGGCCGCGCACCTGCGGCGCGAAACGCGCGCGCCCGCCGCGTATGTGCGCCGGGGCGGCATCTCGTTCGATATGCCCGGCAAGGCGGCTTTCTGTGCAGATACGCCCGTGAAATTCACAAAAAGCGAATATGCCATATGCGAATTTCTTGCCCTGCACGCGGGGCAGACGTTTTCCAGAGAACAAATCTATGAGGCCGTGTTCGGCTTTGACGGCACGGCGGACGATTCCGCCGTGGCCGAGCATGTGAAGAATATCCGCGCAAAACTGAAGGCCTTCGGCCTTTCGCCCATCGAGACAGTGTGGGGGGTAGGGTACAAATGGAAAAGCGAATAAGGGGGCTTTCCCTCGCAGGGCTTCTGTGGCGCTACCTGCTGGCGGCGGGCCTTATGTGCCTTGCAGTGTGCCTTGCGGCGCTGTTCAGCTTTCAGCTTCTTCTCAACTGCGGGTTTATTCTGCCAGCCTCGGCGGGCAGCGAGGCGGCGGCGCAGGGCGCCGCCATGGCTGCCGGGCACACGGCGGCCAGCTTTCCCGACGGCAGGCTGCCGGGCCTGTGCCGCTGGGCCGTATTCTCTTCGCCGCAGGCGGACGCGGAAGTGCTGCGCACCAACATGGACGGCTGGCACCTGGAAAAAGCCCTGAACGCCTGGCGCGGCGGAAGCGGCAACTGGGGCTACACGCAGTACCACACCGCCGTGCCGCTGGCGGACGGCGCCGTGGCCTACTTTCAGTACGACTACGCCGTGCCCTACGCAAACCCGGCCCTGCGCGGCAAGCTGCCGGATTTTCAAACCATATTCCTAGCAGCCGCCGCACTGGCATGCCTTGGCAGCGTGGTGTGGCTCACACACGGCGTGACAAAACGCCTGCGGGCGGACGCGCAGCTTCTGGCCGAGGCGGGCGGCGCCATTGCCGCCGGCACGCTGGAAAGTTGGCCGAAGGGCAGGCCCCGCGTGCGGGAATTTGCCGCCGCCCTGGCCACCATGGACAGCCTGCGGCAGGAGCTGGCGGCCTCGCTGAACAGCCAGTGGCATGCGGAGGCCCTGCGCCGCAGGCAGCTTGCCGCCCTGGCGCACGATTTGAAAACGCCCCTCACCGTCATCAGCGGCAACGCCGAGCTTTTGTGCGAGGACGGTCTGCCTGCCCCGCAGCAGGCGCTGGCACAGGGCATTGTGCGCAACGCCGGGCGCGCACAGCAGTATGTAGATTCGCTGCGCGCCGTGGCCGCGCTGGCCGCGCAGAAGGAGGAAAGGGCCGAAACCCCGGCCGCCCCTCTGTTTGCGGCCCTGTGCAGGGACGCGCAGGCCCTGTGTGCAAAGGCCGGGCTGCGCTTTCAGCAGGATGTGCCGCAGGGCGGCCCGGCAGCGTTTGCCTGCGCCCGGGAGCTTTTGTGCCGCGCTGTGCTGAACCTTGTGGAAAACGCCGTTGCCGTCTCGCCCAAAAACGGCCTTGTGCGCCTTTCCATCCGGCAGGACGGCGGCCAGCTGTGCTTTTGTGTGCTGGATGAGGGCCCTGGCTTTTCACCCGAAGCCCTGCGCCTGGGGGCGCAGCCCTTCTATTCCGGCGATGCCGCGCGCAGCCCCGCCGCAGGGCATATGGGCCTGGGCCTTGCCATTGCCGACGAGGCCGCCCGGCTGCACGGCGGTAGGCTGGTGCTTTCAAACCGCCCGCAGGGCGGCGCCTGCGCTGAATTGTTCCTGCCGCTTGCCTGAGCGCCGGGCCCATGCATAGCGAGCGCCGGCTGTTTTGGCTGGGGCCGGGCCGAAGGGCATTCCTGCCAGAGAAGAACATTCCCGCACCGCAACACTCTTTTTAGCAGCCAATGCGCACACATAAAAGGCGCCGGGGCATTTCGCCCGTGACAGGGCCGGAAGCCGCCCCGGCCAAAGAGAGGCTTCCGGCACAGCGGCTGTCTATTTCCTTTTGCGGCCGCAGAGGGCGCCGCGGCTTTGTGCGGCAAAATACCCGCGCGCAGCAGGCAAACAGCCCCCTGCCAGAGGCAGGCGGCAAGCCTTTCTTTGCCGCCGCACACACAAACTCCGCCGTTCAGCGGCGCATGTGCTTTTGCCCCCGCGGGCCCGGATGCAAAAAGCGGAAAAGCCCCCATGGCAAGCCTGACGGCTGCCATGGGGGCTTGACTGTATATTGTGCCGAAACAGCAGGGCAAAGCGTCCATTTCCCTGCCCGGCCCCAGGGAGATGCCCCTGGTCTTTTCTTTTTCACCCGTTTTCCGACGGCTGCGCTTTGGCGCGCCAGCGGTGCTGGCAGGCCACAAAGCGCTCGGTGATGAGGTGCGGCCGCGTGACGGCAGAGCCTATCGTCACCATATCGGCCCCGGCATCCAGCACGGCCTCCAGGTCGGCCAGCTCCCAAATATGTCCCTCGCCGTTCACCGGAAGATGCACAGCCTTTTTCAGCTCGCGTATCAGCCGCACATCCGGTTTTTCGCCCTTTCTGTCCAGGCTGCTGCGGGTGTAGCCGCTGAGGGTGGTGGAGATGATGTCCACAAGGCCCGTCCCTGCCACAGCCACGCCCTCTTCCATGGTAGCCAGGTCTGCCATGACGGCAATGTGCGGCCACAGCCTGTGCACCTCGCCCAGCAGCTTCTTCAGCTCTGCAAGCCCGCGCTGGGGACGCAGGGTACAGTCAAGGCCAAGCACGTCGGCCCCGGCCTCCACCACTTCTTTTGCACGCTCCAGCGTAGGGGTGATGTAGATGGCGTCGAGAGGGTTCTGCCCTTCGGGAAAATCCTTGTAAATGCCCACGATAGGCTTATCGGTGACGGCGCGTATGGCCCGGATATCCTGAGGCCAGCACGCGCGCAGGCCCTCGGCCCCGCCCATCAGCACGCTCTGCGCCATTACGCGCATGTTCTGCGGGCCGTACAGAGGCGTATCCTCATAGGCCTGCACGCTGATGATGGTTTTGCCCATCAGCCTTTCTACCACCGGTTTCATAAAGCACCTCCCGTCAAAGCGTCACGTCTTTCGACTTGGACACCTTCATGAAAATACACAAAGACACCACCGTAGTCAAAGACAGAATGGTGGCCAGCGCCGCAGCGATGCCGTCGTTGCCGCGCGACACATACACATAAATAGCCAGCGTCAGCGTCTGCGTGCGCACCGTATACAGGCAGATGGCCGTGGAGAGCTCGGTGATGATGGTCACCCAGCTGAGTATGGCGCCAGAGATGATACCGTTTGCCATCATGGGCACCGTGACGAGGAAAAACGTCTTTACCTTTGAGGCGCCAAGCGAGATAGCGGCCTCCTCTACCGTAATGGGTATCTGCTGCAGAGTTGCCACCGAGCTTCGTATTGTGTACGGCAGGCGGCGTATCACAAGGGCTATCACCATGATAATCATGGTGCCCGTGAGGATAAGCGGCTTCTGGTTGAAGGCCATGATAAGCGCAATGCCCACCACGCTGCCCGGAATGATGTAGGGCAGCATGCTCATAATGTCAATGACGTTGTTGGCCGTATTTCTGCGGCGCACCACCAGGTAGGCCACCAGCACCGCCAGCAGGATGATGACGGCCAGGGCGCTCAGGCCAATGACAAAGGTGTTTTTGATGGCGCTGCCCGCCACCTGAAAGGCCGAGCGGTAGCTTTCCAGCGAATAGCCCGGCACAAACGCTTTACCGGAGGTTTTGCGGAAGGATTCATACAGGATGTAAAGCTGCGGCATGAACGCCACGCCCACTACGCCATAGGCAAAAACGTGGATAAGCACGTTGAACGGCCCCTTCGCCTTTTTGCGCTCGATGGGGTGAAGCGCGCTCATGGTGAAGGAAAAACGGTTGGACGTATGCTTCTGCACAAGGAACACCACCGTGGTAATGAGAATGGCTATTACCGACGTGGCGCAGGCAAAGCCGTAGTCGCCGCCCGCCGTCTCAGAAAAGAAGGCATTGTATATTTCTACCGGGAAGGTACGGTAGCCCTGCCCAATCAGCAACGGCGTGCCGAAATCTGCAAAGGCGCGCATGAACACCAGCAGAGTAGCCGCCAGAATGGTGGGCATGCACAGCGGCAGAATCACCTTGAAAAAGCGCCTCACGCCCTTGCAGCCCATGTTTTCCGACGCCTCCAGCAGAGAGTTGTCGATGTTTTTCATGGCGCCTGAAACGTACAAAAACACCAGCGGGAAAAGCTGAAGCGAAAGCACCAGCAGAATGCCGTTGAACCCGTATATGCTGGGCAGCGTGACGCCCAGCAGAGATTTGATGGTTTTGCGGATAAGCCCCGAGTTGCCCAAAAGCAATATCCACGAATAGGCGCCGATAAAAGGCGCCGACATGCTGCACAGAATAATGATAATCTGCAGAAAGCCACGGCCCTTTATGTAATACATATTATACACATAGGCCAGGGGTACGCCGATGACCAGCGTGATGACGGTGGCCGCCACAGATACCTTGAACGAATTCCACAATGTGGAAAAGTAATAGCTTTTGCCGAAAAACTTCTGGAAATATTCCAGCGTGAAGGCACCCGTTTCCCCGTTGAACACCGACTGCCGCAGCAGGTTGAACATCGGGTAAATAAGGAACAGCAGGTAGCAGCCCAGAATGGCAAGGGTAACTGCCATCCATGGGTCCAGCCTTTTTGTTTTTTTCATAGCTTCGCCCCCTGTCTGTCAAACCGCGTTGTCGTCGTGCACGCCTTCCAGCAGGTTGTGTGCGCCGTCTTCCCCAAACACGTTTATCTTTTCCGTTTTTACCCCCAGGCGAATGACGGCCCCATCGGGGATGACGCTGTCTATCTGCGACTCCTGAATAATTTCGATGCGCTCGCCCTCGTCCGTATGGGCAAAATAGTGGGTGTTCAGCCCCAGGAACACGCTGCTGTCCACCGTGGCCTTCAGGCCGCCGGCCTCCTGCGAGGTGCTCAGCACAAATTCCTCCGGGCGCACCGATATCTGCACGCGCTGCTGCTTTTGCTGTTCGGGCAGCACATTGTGCATCTCTACCTCAAACCCGGCGTCAAAGCAGAGCACGCACTTGCCGCCTTGCATCTTCAGCGTGCCGGGCAGAATGTTCGAGCGCCCGATGAACGTTGCCACAAACAGGTTGGCGGGCCTCTGGTAGATAGCCTTCGGCGTGCCCACCTGCTGGATGTCGCCCTGATTCATGACGGCAATGCGGTCCGACACGGCCATGGCCTCCTCCTGGTCGTGGGTAACATACACGTTGGTGATGCCCACCGTGTGCTGTATCTCTTTTATCACCGTGCGCATCTCCACACGAAGCTTTGCGTCCAGGTTGCTCAACGGTTCGTCCATCAAAAGCACATCGGGCTTTATGACAAGCGCGCGGGCCAGCGCCACACGCTGCTGCTGCCCGCCGGAAAGCCTGTCGGGCATGCGGTCTGCATATTCCTTAATATGCATCAGCTCCATAAACTTGTCGGTTTCGGCCTGAATGGTCTCTTTCGATTCCTTTCTGTTTTTCAGGCCAAAGGCCACGTTGTCCCGCACTGTCATGTGGGGGAAGATGGCATAGTTCTGAAACACCATGCCGATATTGCGGCGGGCAGGGTCTATATCGTTGATGCGCTTGTCATTGAAGTAGAAATCGCCCCCTTCAATGCTGTTGAAGCCTGCAATCATTCTCAGAAGCGTCGTCTTTCCACACCCAGATGGACCAAGGAGGGTGAAAAACTCACCCTCCTTGATATCCAGAGACAGATCTGAGATGATTGTATTGTCGCCGTATTTTTTTACGGCATCTTTAATGCGAATACAAACACTCATATCAGTTTTCCCCTTGTGATATTGTTTTCAAACTCCCGCTCAGCCGGTGAGAAGATCCGTCCAGCGCTCCAGCATACTGGTCTGCTGCTCGGCCACGGCCTGCTGGTCTTCATACACCACATTGATCTCGTCAAAGGGCTTCATAGCCTCGTTCGTCTGCGGGATGGAGGTGATGGTGCCGCGGATAGTTGTCTCGGCAAGGGCCGTTTGGCATTCCTCGCTCAGCAGATAATCCACAAACAG
The DNA here is from genome assembly GCA_018380115.1 of Oscillospiraceae bacterium. Classification (GTDB taxonomy): domain Bacteria; phylum Bacillota; class Clostridia; order Oscillospirales; family Ruminococcaceae; genus Ruthenibacterium. The sequence goes on from JAGZUF010000004.1 coordinate 114,978, forward strand.
CTTGGCGTTCTCCATATTGGGGGCATTCTTCACAATGGCCACGCCGGCGGGCAGCCACACGGCGCCCTCTTCCGGGTAGACAAGCGAGAGGTCTGCGTCGGGATTTTCGGCATTGTCGATAATGGCCTGCACAACGGGGTCTTCGTAAGAGACGCCCACGGCGTATTCGCCGTCGATAACGCCCTTATACACCTGCGAAGAGCTGGAGAGCACGATGCCATCCAGGTTGTCGATAAACTTGTCGATGTAATCCCACGCGGCGTCGCTCTGGTAGCACTCGGCGGGGGTGTCGCCCTCGCCCATCACCAGCAGCATGTTGGTCAGCTCGGCAAAGGCGCTGGAGGACGCGGTGGGGTCGCCCATGGCAATTTTGCCCTTCAGCTCAGGCTGCAGCAGGTCGGCATAGCCGTTTACTTCCACGCCCAGCTCTTCCAGCAGGGTGTTGTTCAGAATAAAGCAGCCGCTGCCGGACAGGTTGCTGTACGAAACGTTGCCGTCCGTGTTGTTGCGGTAGTTTTCATCGAGATTTTCCTCATTGGGCGAAATGTACGGCTCCCACAGGTCGGGGTGCTGGTGGTAGAAGTTGTAGTTGATGGCGCCCCAGTTGATGTCAGCCTGGGGGTTCTCTTTTTCAGCCTCAATGCGGGCCAGAACATCGCCCGTGCCCATAGACTGAAGCTCCACTTCAATATTGGGGTATTTCACCATAAAGCCGTTGGTCAGGCTGCTTGCCACCTGGGTGTCCGAGTTGGGCGAGTAAATCACCAGCTTGCCGCTGGGCTCTGCCGAGCCGCCCGAGCCGGATGCCGCGGTCGAGCCGGACGCCGTGCCGGAAGATGCAGGGGCGCCGCCGCAGGCCACCATGGCCAGCAGCATGCCCGCTACCAGAAACACACTAAGAAGCTTTTTCATAGAACAATTCTCCTCCTTTTTCGTTCTTTTCAAACGCGAACGTGCCGCACGCTGTCTGTTATTTACTTTTACTTTACAAACAGCTTACACAATATATATTTTATAATAATAACAATAATAAACAACTGGTAAAAGTGACAAAAATTACAGAAGAAGTTTTACGCTCGCCCTTCGGGCGCCGCAGCGCGGTGCCTCTGCCGCGCTGCCGCAGACCATTTTCAAAGGAGGCGGCAGCGCGGGCGGGCAGAAAAACCCCCTCGGCAGAGCCCTTTTCAGGGCTCTGCCGAGGGGGTTTTGTGCTAGGGATAGGGCGAAGCGCCGCGCAAAGAGCAAAGCCGGCCGGCCTCAAAGTTCCAACTTCAAATCGCCAGGGCGTATCCAGCCTGCCCTGCGCATGGGCCAAGCAAAAAGAAGCGTCAGCACCGCCGGAAGTACGAAGCACACGCAGGCAAGGCCCAGCCAGTCGAACGGCGTGACAGCCGCCCTTGTACCCGCGGCCACGTCAGCCAGCCAGCCGGTGTAAACACCTATCTGCCCCACAAGGCCGCAGGTGCCCATACCGCTTGCCACCGCCGCACCATTCATCTGAAGGCCGAACAGGCAGGTGGCTGCAGGCCCTGTGACGGCCGAGGCCAGTGTAGGCGGCAGCCAGATGCACGGGTTTTTCACAATATTTCCCATTTGCAGCATGGAAGTGCCAAGCCCCTGGGCCACAAGGCCGCCCCATCGGTTTTCGCGAAAGCTCATCACGGCAAAGCCCACCATCTGTGCACAGCAGCCTGCCACTGCTGCGCCGCCTGCCAGGCCCGTAAGGCCCAGTGCCGCACAGATGGCCGCCGAAGAAATAGGCAGGGTAAGCGCCACGCCCACAATGACAGAAACCAGCACTCCCATGTAGAAGGGCTGCAGCTCGGTGGCCCACATGATGGCGCCGCCCACGGCGCTAGCCGCCGCGCCCACCGCAGGTGCGCACAGCACAGCCAGCCCCGTGCCTGCCAGCACCGTGACACACGGCGTGACAAGAATATCTACCTTTGTCTCTTTGGAAACGGCCTTGCCCAGCTCTGCTGCCGCTACGGCCGCCGCCAGCACGGCCAGCGGGCCTCCCGCGCCGCCCAGCTCGTTTGCGGCACCGCCTACCGCCGCCAGCGAAAACAGCACCAGCGGCGGGCAGTGCAGGGCATGGCCAATGGCCACCGCCATGGCCGGGCCTGTGGCCGCCTTTGCCCAGCCGCCCGCCTGCACCAGAAAAGTGATGCCAAGCTGCTCGCCTAACGTGGAAAGGATGGTGCCCACCAGCAGCGAGGCAAACAGCCCCTGGGCCATGGCGCCCAACGCGTCGATGCCGTAGCGCCGGGCTGAAAATTCAATGTCCTTGCGCTTCAGGAACACCTGAAACCTACTTTGCTTTTCTACCACAGTTCTTCCCCCTCTTCCGGCATTGTGCCCGGCTGCCCGTGCACAGAAAAAGGCGGGCAAGCGGCGCACTTCCTTCCCCGCGCGCCTGCCGCCCGCCCGCTTATACTTCTTCACACAGCACCCAGCGCCGGATGGCCTTTGCCACGCCATCGTTGTTGTTCGTGTCTGTCTGCACATCTGCCGCCGCCACGGCCTCGGGCGTGGCGTTTCCCATAGCAACGCCCAGCCCCGCCGCGCGCAGCATGGCAAGGTCGTTCGAAGCGTCGCCGCAGGCCATGGTCTGCCCGCGCGAAAGGCCCAGCCGTTCGGCCAGCGCCAGCAGGGCGCGGCCCTTGTCCACGCCTTTAGCGTTCACCTCGATATTCTCCGGGATTCCGCCGGAAAGCTCGAACAGGCCCGTGTGCTCAAACTCCTTCCAGGCCGCCGCCCGCTGGGCCATGTCCTGAAACAGGATGGTGAACTTTTCCGCCCCGCGGCCCGTCTGGCGCAGAAAGCGCCCGCGGTCTTCCACCAGCCTGCGCGTTTTCAGAAAATACGGGCGGAAGCTTTCGGGCACATGCGTCTGCACAAGGCGCATGCTGTCTGCGGCCGTGTAGGCCTGCCCGTCGATATAGATGTCGATGACAACATCGTATTTTTCAGCAATGCGCAGCGCGCGCATCGCCGTCTCTTCATCCATGGCAAGGCGCACCAGCACCTTGTCTTCGGCGAGGTCTTCGCACATAGCACCGTTCGAGGTGATGGCATAGCGCACGCCGGGGATGGCCAGCACCTCTTCCGGCAGGCCGCTGCGCGGGCGGCCCGTCACAGGCAGCACGGCCACGCCCGCGCGGACGGCGCGCGCAATGGCGTCCCTTGTGGCGGGGGTGATGGTCTTTTCGTCGGTGAACACCGTGCCGTCCAAATCCAGCCCCACAAGGCGGATATCCCTCTTTATGCCGTTTTCCATTCTGCCGCCCTTCCTTTTCTCTTCCGTTTTTGCCGCCCCGTGCCGGCACGCGCGTTTACGCTTCGTCCGCCGGAAAGCGCAGGCCCGTCTGCCGCCGCGCCTCGTCCATCAGCGCCAGCGCCGCCAACGTCTGGCTCTTTGCCTCCTCATAGCCCGGCGCCCCGCCCAGCAGGTACAGAAAATGCCGCGCCTCGCCGCACATGTTGTTCGGTGGGTTCTGTATGCGGATGTCCTCGCGCCGCCCGTCGCGCCAAAGCACCTCTAGGCGCGTGATATTGTCCGGATGGTGGACAAGGATGGTGCCCTGCTCGCCCTGTATCTGGCCGGGCAGGCAGCCGTCGGTTATCTTGGAATACAGCAGCTCTGCCAGCTTATCCTCATAGCAGGCCAGAATCGTGCCGGCACCGTCCGCGCCGTTTGCCAGCTTCACCGCCGCCGCCCGGAGGCTCTGCGGTGCGCCGAACAGCCCCAGCGCAAGGTGCACGCAGTAAACCCCAAGGTCCATCAGCGCGCCGGTGGCAAGCTCTGTGCTGAAAATGTTGGTGGGCTCGCCCCGGCGCACAAGCTCGTACCGCGAGGAATATTTCGAATACGAAAGCGTGGCCCTGCGCACGGGGCCCACGGCCTGCACCAGCCCTCGCAGCCGGGCGAAACCGGGCGCATACAGCGAGCGCATGGCCTCCATCAGCACCACGCCGTTTTCTTCAGCGGCTGTGAACATCTGCCGCGCCTGCCGCGCCGTGGCGGCCATGGGCTTTTCGCACAGCACATGCTTGCCCGCGCGCAGCATGCACAGGGCCTGCGCGCAGTGCAGGCTGTTTGGGCTGGCGATATATACGGCGTCCACATTTTCATCCGCCGCCAGCGCCTGCAGGCTGTCGTAATATGCTCTGGCGCCGTACTGCGCGCCGAACGCCTGCGCGCGCTGCTTTGTGCGGGAATACACCGCGTGCAGCACGGCGCCCTGCTCAAGCGCAAGCGCGTCCAGAAAGCGGGCGGTGATGGCGCTTGTGCCCACTACAGCGAACCGAACCATATCCATGCGCCCTCCTTTCTCTGCGGCAGGCCTTACAGGCCGCGCTCGCGCTTATAGGTGATAAATTCGTCGAATGTGCCCTCGCGGTCAATGCAGCCGGGGCGGCCAAGGGGCAGTTCTATGATGCGGTTTGCCACCTCGTCTATGAACTGGTGGTCGTGGCAGGCCACGATGACGTTGCCCCGGAAGGCTGCAAGGCCGTTTGCCAGCGCCTGGATGCTCTCAAGGTCCAAATGGCGGGTGGGCTGGTCCAGCACCAGCACATTGGCGTGCGTCATCATCATGCGGCTGAGCATGCAGCGCACCTTTTCGCCGCCCGAAAGCACACCCGCCGGCTTGTACACCTCATCGCCCGAAAACAGCATGCGCCCCAGAAAGCCGCGCAGGAAGGTTTCGGCCGGGTCTTCGCTGTACTGGCGCAGCCAGTCTATCAGGTTCCCCTCAAAGCCCTCGAAAAAGGCGGTGTTGTCCTTGGGGAAAAAGCTCTGCGAGGTAGAGACGCCCCATTTGAAGCTGCCCTCGTCGGGCTCCAGCTCCCCGGCCAGTATCTGCATCAGCGCCGTCTGGCCCGCCTCGTTGTCGCCCACAAGGGCTATTTTGTCGCCGCGGTTCATCACAAAGCTCACGTTGTCCAGCACCTTCACGCCGTCCACCGTTTTCGAAAGCCCCTCTACGAACAGGATGTCCTTGCCGGGCTCGCGCTCGGGCGAAAAGCCCACAAAGGGGTATTTGCGGCTGGAGGCGGGCATTTCTTCCAGCGTGATGGAATCCAGTATCTTCTTGCGGCTGGTGGCCTGCTTCGATTTGGATTTATTTGCAGAAAACCGCTGGATGAAGCTTTGCAGCTCGCGTATTTTTTCTTCCTTCTTCTTGTTCTGATTGCGGATAAGCTGCTGGATAAGCTGGCTGGATTCGTACCAGAAATCGTAGTTGCCCGCATACATCTGCACCTTGCTGTAATCAATATCCACAATATGCGTGCACACGGCGTTCAAAAAGTGCCGGTCGTGGCTCACCACCAGAATGGTGCCATCGTAGTTGATGAGGAACTCCTCCAGCCATTCAATGCTCTCGATGTCAAGGCCGTTGGTGGGCTCGTCCAGCAGAATGATGCTGGGCGAGCCGAACAGCGCCTTTGCCAGCAGCACCTTCACCTTCTGGCGCTCGGAAAGCGTGTTCATCAGGGCAGTGTGCTGCTCCATGGGGATGCCCAGGCCGTTCAGAAGCTGGTCTGCCTGGCTTTCGGCCTCCCAGCCGCCCAGCTCGGCAAATTCGCCCTCCAGCTCGGCGGCGCGCTCGCCGTCCGTTTCGGAAAAATCCGGCTTTGCATACAGCTCGTCCTTCTCCTTCATAATGGCGTACAGCCGCGGGCTGCCGCGCAGCACCACATCCATCACGGCGTCGCCTTCATAGCGGAAATGGTCCTGCTCCAGCACGCTCATGCGGTCGTCCGGCCCAAGGGAAACGCTGCCGGTGGTGGGCTCCAGCTCACCGGACAGAATGCGCAGGAACGTGGATTTTCCCGCGCCGTTCGCGCCGATGATGCCATAGCAGTTGCCGGGGGCAAATTTCAGGTCTACATGCTTATACAGCGTGCCCGTGGAAAACTGCAGGCTCACGTCGGTGACGGTCAACATGTTCTTCTTCCTTTCCCAATGCCGCGCGCAGCGGCGGGCGGCAGGCTTTTTTCATACATGTTTTAGAATACCACGTGCGCGGACGCATTGCAAACACTTTCGGGCGCTTGTACGGCCACCACGCACATGCTATAATACAGATACGCCCGCCGCCGCGCGGGCGCATTCTGTAACGGAACGGAGGGCGCGCCATGCCGCTTATCATCCCGCAGGGCCTCCCTGCCTACAGGGCACTGGAGGAAGAAAATATTTTTGTGATGCACCGCGCGCGCGCCATGAGCCAGGATATCCGGCCTCTGCGCATTCTGCTTGTGAACCTGATGCCCACCAAAATAGCTACCGAAACGCAGCTTGCACGCCTTTTGGCCAACAGCCCCCTGCAGGTGGAGCTTTCGCTTCTGCACATGGGCAGCCATGAATCCACCCATGTGCCCCCCTCTCACCTGCAAACCTTTTACCGCACGTTCGATGAGGTGAAGCGCCAGCGCTTCGACGGCATGATTGTGACGGGCGCGCCGGTGGAGACGCTGGCCTTCGAGCAGGTGGATTACTGGCCTGAGCTGTGCCGCGTGTTCGAATTCAGCAAAACAAACGTATATTCCACGCTGCACGTGTGCTGGGGCGCGCAGGCGGCGCTATATTACCATTACGGCATCCCGAAATATGAGCTGGCGCAGAAGGTATCCGGCGTGTTTGCCCACCGTGTGCTGCGCCCTGCAAACCCGCTTGTGCGCGGCTTTGACGAGGTGTTCTGGGCGCCGCATTCGCGCCACACCGAGGTGCGGCGCGCCGATGTGGAAAGGCAGCCCGCGCTGCGCATTCTGGCCGAGAGCGAGGAGGCCGGCCTGCACCTTTTAAGCACCGATTCCGGCAGGCGCATTTTCATTCTGGGGCATATGGAATACGACCGCGATACCCTGCGCGCCGAGTACGAGCGGGATGTGGCGCGCGGGCTGCCCGCTGCGCCGCCAAAGCACTATTTTGTGAACGACGACCCGGCCCGGCCGGCCATCTTCCGCTGGCGCAGCCACGCGCATCTGCTGTTTTCGAACTGGCTGAATTATTACGTGTACCAGGCTACGCCGTATGATTTGGAGAAGCTTTGAGCCATGAAGCAGAATATGACGGCGGGCCCGCCCGCAAGGCTTATCTTCTTTTTCACCCTGCCGCTTCTGGCGGGCAATTTGTTTCAGCAGCTATACAACATGGTGGACAGCGTGGTGGTGGGCCGCTTTGTAGGCCCCACGGCGCTGGCCGCAGTGGGCTCGGCCTTTCCGGTGGTGTTTCTTCTCTCCAGCCTGTTTCTGGGGCTTGGGCAGGGCGCCATGGTGCTGGTGAGTCAGTTTTACGGCGCAAGCGACGAAAAGCGGCTGAAGGCCGCGGTGGACACTATTTACACCGCGCTGATTGTGGGCGGCATCCCGCTTTCTATTCTGGGGTGCCTGTGCGTGGGGCCCATCACCGGCATGATGGCCATTGCCCCCGACGCGCTGGCGGAGTTCCGTATTTATCTGCTCATCATGCTGGGCGGCCTTGTGGGCTCGCTGGGCTACAATGCCAACAGCGGCATTTTACAGGGCTTGGGCGATTCCAAAACGCCGGTGCTGTTCCTTGTGGTGGCGTGCGGCATCAATATTGCGCTGGACCTTCTGTTTGTGGTGGTGTTCCACTGGGGCGTGGCAGGGGTGGCGGTTGCCACCATCATTGCGCAGGCGTGCTCGTGGGTGTTCGGCATTTTGTTCATCAACCGCCGCCACCCCACCCTGCACATCAGCCCGTTCTGTTTTCGGTTTGACAAAGCCATTTTCGCGCAGGTCATCCGCATCGGGGTGCCCATTGGCATCCAGCAGGCGCTGTTCAGCCTTGGCGCCATGCTGCTGGTGCGGCTTGTGAACAGCTTCGGCTCTGACTTTACTGCGGGCTATAACGCGGCGAACAAGGTGGACACCATCGCTTTTCTGCCGGTGCAGAGCTTTTCCATGGCCGTGACCACCTTTGTGGGGCAGAACATGGGCGCAGGCAAGCCAGAGCGCGTGCGCCAGGGCAGCCGCGCCGCGCTGTGGATGGGCACCGCCGTGTGCATGGGCGTGGCGCTGGCGCTTCTGGCAATGGGGCCATGGTGCATGCGCCTGTTTTCAGCGGATGCCGCCGTCATCGACGCCGGCCTTGCCTATTTATACCGGGTACTTCCGTTCTATTTTCTGTTTTCACTGATGTACGTGCTGAACGGCATCATGCGCGGCGCGGGCGAAACGCTGGTGCCGCTTGCTTCCAGCCTGGTTTCCCTGTGGCTGGCGCGCGTGCCCGTGGCCTATGCGCTGGCGCATTTCTTCGGTGGCCCGGCGCTGAACTTCTGTTTTCCCATTGGGTGGGCCGTGGGCCTTGCCATCAGCCTGCCATATTACCTTTCCGGCCGGTGGAAGCGCCACCGGCTTGTATAGAATATCAAAAGGAGGCGCCCTTATGAAGCATCTGCCCGTAAAGCCGACAGTGGATATCGCCGCGCTGGATGCGCTGGATATCCGCGTGGGCACCATCCTTCGCGTGGAGGATGTGGAAAATTCCGACAAGCTTGTAAAGCTTCGCGTGGATTTTGGTGAATTCCAGCGCACCATTTTGGTGGGCATGAAAAAAGAGCGGGAAAACCCGCGTGAAATAGAGGGCAGGCAGGCCCTGTTCGTGGTGAACCTTGCCCCGCGGAAAATGGCGGGCATTGTGTCTGAGGGCATGCTGTTCGACATCGGCTATGCAAACGGCCTTCTGCCTGTGCTGGCCCAGCCGGAGTGGGTAATCCCCAACGGCGCCTGCGCCGGGTGACGCGCCCGGCGCCTGTACAGCAAAGCGCCCCGCCCTGGCTTTTGACCAGGGCGGGGCGCTGCATTTGGTTTTCTATGCTGGCCCGTCACTGCGGTGCCTGCGCACGGGTGCGCACCCAGCGGGCAAGGTGCGCCGTGCAGGCGGCATAGCCGGCTATGCCGCACACAAGGCACACCGGCAACAGCCATATGCCCACGCGCGCGGCCAGCAGGCCAAACAGGGGCGGCATGCACACGTTGCCTACATAGGCCGAGGCCATCTGCAGGCTGATAACGCCCTGCGATCGCGCCGCGCCGAAGCGGTGCGGCGTCTCGTGCATCATGCAGGGGTAAGCGGGCGCAAAGCCCAGGCCCACCACACAAAGCGCCGCCGGGCCAAACGCCGCGGGAAGAAGGCCCATGCCCGCAGCCCCCAGGGCCGCAAGGGCACCGCCGCCCAGGATGAGCGCCGAAGAAGACAGCCGGGCAGAGGCAAACCCGCATAAAAACCGCCCTATGGTGATGCCCAGCACAAACAGCGACGCCGCCTGTGCCGCGGCCACGGTGGAAAAGCCGCGAGCCGTGACAAAGTAGCTGGCCCCCCACAAAAGCGTGGTGTTTTCCACCGAGCAATAGCAAAAATAGCTGAGCATGGCCGCCCACACACCCGGCTGGCGGGCCGTGGCGATAAGTGAAAGCTGGCTTTTGGGCAGCGCCCCCGTCTGGCCGCCGGAGGCCTGCCGCGGCTCATAGCGGCCCCACAGCCGGAGGGTGGCCGCCAGCGCCAGCACCAGGCACCACTGCAGCGCAGCCACTGCGCCGTAGCCAAAGCGCCAGCCGCCCTGCCTGTGCAGAAACACCGAGAGGATAACAGGCCCCAGCGTGGCCCCAAGGCCCCAGCAGCAGTGCAGCCAGCTCATATGGCGCGCCGCATAGTGCAGGGCCACAAAGTTGTTCAGCGCTGCATCCACCGCGCCCGCCCCCAGCCCCAGCGGAACGGCCAGCACGCACAGCCAGATAAAAGAGGGCGCAAAGGCAATGCCCGTGAGGGCAGCCGCAGTGAACGCCACACTGAACAGCGTGGTGCGCCCCGTTCCCAGCCTTGCCACCAGGCGGTTGGTAAACAGGCTGGAGATAACCGTGCACAGGCTGGTTATCATGGCCGCCGTGCCCGCGCTTTCCACCGGCACGGCAAAGCCGCCCACCATCTCCGGCCAAGCCGCCCCCAGCAGGGAATCCGGCAGGCCAAGGCTGACGAACGCGCTGTATATCATTGCAAGAAACAGTGTTGCCATAAAAAGCTCCCCCTTATAACTGCGCTTCCAGCGCAAGCTCCAGCGCCTCCAGCGCCCGGCCGGCCACCCCGGCCGTATAATCCTCCAGAAAATCCTTCGCCAGCGTAAACTGCGGCAGCGGGCCCGCCAGCATGGCCGCACACTGGCGGCGCACCTGGGCAAGGTGCGTGCCGTTCAGCATTTCGCCGCACAGCACAATCTCCTCCGGGTCCAGAAAGGCGGCCGCCGTCCCGGCACACATTGCCACAGCGTGGCAGACAGGCGAAAAGGCGCCCCAGGAAAGCTTTTTCCAGTCGGCACCCAGCGGAAGGCGGCCTATCTCGCCGGCAAAGCCGCCGGCGCCGCAAAACGGCCTGCCCTGCAGCACAAAGCCGGCGCCCGGGCCGTAGCGGCGCGGAAAATATAAATAGCACAGCGTCGCGTCTGTTTTGCCGCGCAGCGTGCAGTAGCCCAGGGCGGCGGCGTTCACATCGTTTTCCAGCACCACAGGCATGGAAAAGCGCGCCGCATAATAGCCCACAAACTGTGTGCCCAGCAGGCCCTTGTAGTCGCTTGTCTCCAGCCTTCCCAGCCGCTGTGTGCCCGGCAGGCCGAACCCCATGGCCGCTATTTTTCCATCCCGGGTCAGCGCCGCCTCAACATCCGGCGCAAAGCTCTCCAGCCTGGCCTGTTCCAACGGGCGCGCTGTGCGGTGCACGCACCTTCCCATCAGGTCTACCGTGCGCAGGTGCAGGCTGTCGCGCCCGTTTTCTTCAAAGGCACACAAAACCAAGGCGTGCGCATAGTCTGCATTGTAAACGTACTCTGCGGCAGGGCGCCCGCCCGTGGCCGCCGCGCGCCCCCGCACCAGAACACGCCCCTTTTCCATCAGGTGCTCCACCGCGGTGCCTGCAGCCATCACACTGAGGCCGGTAGCCTGCGCCAGCTGCTGCTTAGTGGCGCAGCCCATGGCCTTCAGCGCGCGCAAAACCAGTGCGGCTGCACCTGTGTGCTGCGGCTTGTATGCCTGCATTCTTTTCTGCCCCTCTGTTATTAAAGTTGTTTTAATAAGCCTGTACCAGTATAGCTTTCTCCCCAAGGAATGTCAAGCCCGTGTGCAAAATGCCTGCAAAACCGCCGTCAAGGGCGCGCCGGGGCAAAAAGTGTGCCCTTTTGCGCACAGCTTTTTTCACACAGGGCTTTTCAAATGCGAAAAAGTTGAGTATAATAGGAGTTGCCGCTTTTCCCCGCAAAGCGGCGGAAGCATGCGGGGCCTTAGCTCAGTCGGTCAGAGCAGCGGCCTTATAAGCCGTTGGTCCCGGGTTCGAGTCCCGGAGGCCCTACCAGTAAAAACCGCACCGTGCAGCCAAAACGGCTTAACGGTGCGGTTTTTTGTTTTGAGAATTGCGGAAAACACTGTAAGCCCCATAAAAACGCCGAAAAACACAGAGCAAAAAAGCCCCGGAGAACGCATCTCCGGGGCCTCCCTTTCCCCGCCTGCTGCCGCTTCGCGCTGGGCGGGCGTAAAAAAACGGCTCTGCCGCCGGCTGGGTTCCTTTGCCCGCCCAGTGGAGGATGGGCCAGGAATTTTCTGTTTTGCACAAAGCCGGCTTGATAGTTTTGAAAATTTCACAAATGACGCCGTGCTCATCCAGTGGTTTTTCTGCGGAAAATCCTGTATAATGAAAGCCGACCGACTGGTCGGTCAGTCTTTTGAGTTTTCTGTGCAACCGCACAGGCCGGAGGGTATGTATGCTATCTCGTTACAGTGTAAAAAAACCATATACCGTGCTGGTGGCAGTGGTGCTTGTGCTTGTGCTGGGCGTGGTGTCCTTTCTGGGCATGACGACAGACCTGCTTCCCAGCCTGGAGCTGCCGTACATCATTGTAGTCACTACATATCCGGGCGCCAGCCCGGAAAAGGTGGAGGCCTCGGTAACACGCCCGCTGGAAAGCGTGCTGGGCACCACAAGCGGCGTGAAAAATATATCCAGCGTGTCCAGCGAGAATTCCAGCATGATTATTCTGGAGTTCGAGCAGGGTACGAATATGGATTCCGCTACCATCGAGCTCTCCGGCAATGTGGACCTTGTGTCCGGCCAGTTGGACGACGCCGTGGGCGCGCCGATGTTCCTGACTATGAGCCCGGACATGCTGCCCGTGATGGTGGCCAGCGTCGATATGGACGGCAGGGACGTGCGCGAAGTGTCAAGCCTTGTCTCCGGCACTGTCACGCCCGCCTTCGAACGGTTGGACGGCGTGGCCAGTGTGAGCGAGACGGGCCTTGTAGAGCAGCAGGTGTCCGTGACGATGGATAAGGAAAAAATAGACGCGCTGAACAGCCGCGTGCTGGCCAGCGTGGACGAGACGCTGGCAGATGCCCAGCGTGAGCTTGCCAACGGGCGCGCGCAGGTAAACGAGGGCCAGCAAAAGCTGGATGAGGGCAAGGCCGCCCTGCAGGCGCAGAAGGACAGCGGCCTCTCGCAGCTTGCCTCGGCCAGCGCACAGGTGGACACCGCCAGCGCACAGCTCTCTGCCATTCTCAGCGAGGAGACGACGCTCACCGCGAACCAGAAGGCGTTCGAGGCTGAAAAGGCCGGGCTGCAGCAGGCGAAAGCCGGATATGACACCCTGAACGCCGCCCTGCAGGAAATAAATAGTTCTGTGGATGCCCTGCTCGCCATGAGCGCCGAAGATTTCGCCGAATTCAAAGAACTTATCGCCAGCTTGCCCAGCGGCGGGCAATTTGCCGATGTCACGCAGGAGAGCCTGCAGGCGCTGAAGGATGCCGCGGGCAAGGTGGAGGCCGGGCGCCTTGCCGAAATAGACGCAGAGCTGAACAATATATCCACCCGTCTTGCCGTTATCAGCGGCATGAAGCCCCAGCTGGAGGAGGCACTGAAAAAGGCGCAGGACGCGTATGCCCAGCTGGAAAGCGGCAAAATGACGGCTGTGAACGAGATGACGAAGGGCGAGATCGCCCTTCAAAGCACCGAGGCCCAGCTGGAGCAGGCCCGCCAGCAGCTTGACAGCGCCCAGCAGCAGTTTGAAGAGGCCCGCGATGCCGCTTACGAAAGGGCAGACCTCTCCGGCATGCTGACGCCGGAGGTGCTCTCCAGCCTTCTGGCGGCGCAGAACTTCGAGATGCCCGCAGGCTATGTGGACAACGGCGCCGACGGCCAGCTTGTGAAGGTGGGGGATGCGCTGGGCAGCGTGGAGGATGTGGAAAACCTGGTGCTGATGCACCTGGATGCAGGCGATATCGGCGATGTGCGCGTGGGCGATGTGGCCACCGTGGCCCTGACGGACAACGCCGGCGAAAGCTATGCCCGTGTGAACGGCAATGACGCCGTGGTGCTGATGTTCCAGAAGCAGAGCACAGCCTCTACCTCCACCGTATCCGAGGCGCTGAACAATGTAATCGCCGCGCTGCAGGCGGAATATGAGGGCCTGCACATCACCCCGCTGATGGACCAGGGCGACTATATCGCCATGGTGGTGGACAGCGTGATGTCGAACCTTCTGTGGGGCGGCGCGCTGGCCATTCTGGTGCTCATCCTCTTTTTGCGGGACGCGCGGCCCACGCTCATCGTGGCGTGCAGCATCCCCTTCAGCCTTCTGTGCGCCGTGACGCTGATGTATTTCTCCGGCGTGACGCTGAACCTTATCTCGCTGTCCGGCCTGGCGCTGGGCGTAGGCATGCTGGTGGATAACAGCATCGTCGTCATCGAAAACATCTACCGCCTGCGCAGCGAGGGCGTGCCGGCGGCCAGGGCCGCCGTGCTGGGGGCAAACCAGGTGGCCGGGGCCATTTTCGCCTCTACGCTCACCACCATCTGCGTATTCCTGCCCATTGTGTTCACACAGGGGCTTTCGCGTGAGCTGTTCACCGACATGGGCCTCACCATCGCTTATTCCCTGCTGGCCTCGCTGGCCGTGGCGCTGACGCTGGTGCCCGCCATGGGCGCCACCGCCCTGCGCAGCGCAAAGCAGAAGGAATCGCGCTGGTTTGAAAAATTTGTGAACTGGTATGAAAAGGCCCTGCGCTGGAGCCTGCGCCACCGCCTGCCCGTGCTGGGCGGCGCGCTTGCGCTGCTGGTGTTTGCCTGCGCCATGGTGCCCACCATGGGCACCGGCTTTATCCCCAGCATGAACAGCCCGCAGATGTCTGCCACGCTGACGATGCCCAAGGAGGCCAACACCGCCGAGACCTATGCCATGGCCGATGACGTGATGGAGGCGCTGTGCGCCATTGACGGCGTAGAGACCGTGGGCGCCATGGACGGCGGCGGCATGACGGGCAGCACCTCTTCCTCCACTGCGCACACCATCAGCTTTTATCTGCTTCTGAAAGAGGACGGCTCGGTGAAAAACAGCGATGTCAAGCAGGCGGCCCTAGCCGCGGCAGAAGAGTTGGGGGCAGACCTAAGCGTGGAGGAATCCACCATGGATATGTCCATGCTGGGCGGCTCCGGCTTGGAGCTTGTGGTGCGCGGGCAGGACCTGGATGCCATGAACGAGGCCGCCGGGGCCCTGCGCGGCATTTTGCGCGAAACGGAGGGCGTAACAGATATTTCCGAGGCCGCCACCACCGGTACGCCGGAGGTGCGCATCACGGTAGACAAGACAGCGGCCATGCAATATAACCTCACCACCGCACAAATTTATGCGGAGCTGGCGCAGGCCGTGGCGAACGAGACCACCTCTACCACGCTTACTGTAGGGGCCGACAGCATCCCCGTCGTCGTGCTGCGCGGCGGCGCAGGCAAGGTGACGCGCGACAACCTGATGAATTATACTTTTGATGCCACCAACGCGGAGGGCGAGACACAAACAGTGCGCCTGGGCGATATTGCCGCGCTGTCCGAGGCGGACAGCGTGCCCAGCATCCGCCGCGAAAACGGCCAGCGCACAATGAGCGTCACCGCCGGCGTAGACGACGCGCACAATATCGGCCTTGTAAGCCGTGACGTGCAGCAGAAGCTGGATGGCTATACGCCGCCGGCCGGCTGCACCATCACACTGGAGGGCGAGAACGAAAGCATCAACAGCGCCATGCTGGACCTTGTAAAAATGCTTCTGCTCGCCGTTGTCTTTATCTATCTCATCATGGTGGCGCAGTTCCAGAGCCTGCTTTCCCCGTTCATCGTCATGTTCACCATTCCGCTGGCCTTTACCGGCGGCCTGCTGGCGCTGCTTATTACCGGCAAAGAGCTCTCCATCATTGCCATGCTGGGCTTCCTTGTGCTGGCGGGCGTGGTGGTGAACAACGGTATCGTGTTTGTAGACACCATCAACCAGCTGCGGCTGGAGGGCATGCCCCGCTTTGAGGCTATTGTGCGCACAGGGCGCACGCGCATCCGCCCTGTTCTGATGACGGCCCTCACCACCATTCTCGCCATGTCCACCATGGCAATGGCCGTGGGCCAGGGTGCCGAGATGACGCAGCCCATGGCCATCGTCACCATCGGCGGCCTCACCTATGCCACTCTGCTCACGCTGGTGGTGGTGCCGGTGCTGTACGACATATTCTGCCGCAAAGCCATGAAGCAGGCCGATGTGGACGAAGCCCCAGGCACGGCGGCGGACGGTGGGGCCCCTGCGGCCCAAGGGGAGGGCTGAGGCGCCATGACGGAAAATCATACCGGAAAAAGGCACTGTCTGCTGGACGCCGCCGTACAGCTGTGGAGGCAGGGCCAGGCGCTTTCCTCCATGACGGTGCAGCAGCTGGCCCAGGCCGCCGGGGTGGGCAAGGGCACTGTATATGAATACTTTTCCTGCCGGGAAGAGCTGCTGGCCCAGGCGTTCCTTTCCTATATGGACAGCAGGCTGGACGCCCTGTCCCATTCCGTTGCCGGCGCCTCGTCTTTTTCGCAGGCGGCAAATGCGCTTTTTGCCGCCGCCAGCGAGATGCTGGTGCTTCAAAAGGCCGTGCTGGAGGCCATGCAGCTTTACCTGCGCACCGGGCACGGCGCGCAGGAGCTTTGCGCGGGCACAGGCCATGCGTGCCAGGGCAGGAGGCTGGACGGCGTCCTGCTTTGCGCCGCACAGAAGGGGCAGGCCGAGGGCGTTTTAGGCCCCTGTTCTCCCTGTGAGGCCATTATGGCGCTGAAAGGCATTTTGGTAGGGTTTGTTGCCTGCCGGCATGAATATCCCGCGCAGGATGAGGCCGCCCTGCGCGCATCCGCAGAAAAGCTTATCCGCCGCGCCCTTGGCCCGGCGCCGCACAAAAATGTATAAGAGGCATACCGCATGAAAGAAAACGCTTATGACAACCCCGTATTTTTTGAAAAATACAGCCGGATGGCACGCTCTCAGCTTGGCCTTGCGGGCGCGGGCGAATGGCCCGCGCTACAGCCCATGCTGCCGCCGTTTGAGGGCCGCCGCGTGCTGGACCTGGGGTGCGGGTACGGTTGGCACTGCATGTATGCCGCAGACCACGGCGCCGCCAGTGTGCTGGGGCTGGACATCTCGGAAAGGATGCTTGCCGTAGCACGGGAAAAACGCGGCCCGCGCGCCATTGCCTACCGCCGCTGCGCCATAGAGGACGCCTGCTTTCCTGCCGGCAGCTTTGATATTGTGCTGTCCTCCCTTGCCTTTCACTATGTGCAGGATTGGCCCGGCCTGGTGCAGAATATCTCACGCTGGCTATGTCCCGGCGGCTGGCTTGTGTTCAGCACTGAGCACCCCGTGTTCACCGCAGAGGGCTCGCAGCAGTGGGTGTACGGCGAGGACGGCCGCATCCTGCATTTCCCGGTAGACCATTATTATGAAGAAGGGCCGCGCACGGCCGTGTTTCTTGGGGAAAAGGTGACAAAATACCACCGCACCCTCACCACTTATTTGCAGGCGCTTTGGGAGAACGGCTTTGACGTGTGCAGCGTGCGGGAACCCGCACCGCCCGCAGCCATGCTGGACATGCCCGGTATGCGGGATGAGCTTCGCCGCCCCATGATGCTGCTGGTAAAGGCGCTCAGGCGCTAAACCAGGCGTTTGGCCTGAAATATAAAAAGAGCACCGGTAAAACCGGTGCTCTTTTTTGGCTCCCCCTGTTGGGCTCGAACCAACGACCCTGCGGTTAACAGCCGCATGCTCTACCGACTGAGCTAAGGAGGAATATTTCAAATGCAAGCTATATTATAGCGGCAGGCCGCCGGTTTGTCAAGTCCTTCCCGGCGGCCGCATATTTTCTTTGCTGCTGATATGTATGCCCTATATGCCGGGCCGCGGCGAAAGTGCCGAACCCTTCCTGTTTTGTCATATCTCCAATGGTTTCCAATGCCTCCCTGCTTACACAAGCTATTTTCCCTGCATGCCTTTATAGCAGAAAAAGGCGCCAATTCCAAAAAGTGCGGCGCAGAAGATAAGCGGAAGCATGAGTTCCATGCCCAACAAGCTTCCCAGAATGCCCGTAATGCCGTTATAGTCCCATGAATGCGGCGCCGCCGCACATAAAATTATCATTGCGCCCAAAAAGCCCATCGCCTGCCATGCGAGCCCCAATATCAGCGCCTTCATCTCCGGCCTCCCTGAATGCCTGTAACAGCGGCTGCAGCCTGAAAGTCGCCCCGGCTTGCCTGCCGCCGGTATTTTTGCACAATTTTAGCCTTCAGCGCGCTGCTTTTCCGCTTTATTCCTCCGCCTCCGGCGGCGTAGGCTCTTTCTTCACAGGCCTGCCCTCGGCATCAATGCCCTTTTCCGCCAAGCGCCGGGCCAGAATGTCGCTGGTGAGGGAATACAGCACCGCGAATGCTGGCACACCTACCACCATGCCTACAAAGCCGAACAGGCCGCCGCCCACAATGATGGCCACCAGCACCCAGAAAGCGGAAAGACCTGTGGAGTCGCCCAAAATCTTGGGCCCAAGGATATTCCCGTCAAACTGCTGCAATGCCAGCACGAACACGGCAAAGCCCAGCGCATCCCACGGATTGATGATGAGCAGGATTAAAATACTGGGAATAGCCCCTATAAACGGGCCGAAGAACGGGATGATATTTGTAACGCCCACAATGACACTGATAAGCACGGCAAACGGCATGCGGAACAGGGACATTCCCACAAAGCAGATAATACCGATGATGGTACTGTCAATCAGCTTGCCGTTGATAAAGCCGCTGAACACCTGGTTTGCATGGTGGCACTCCTCCAGCACACGCCGTGCCCGGGGCAACGGAAACGCTGCCAGCACCACCTTTTTCAGCTGGCGCAACAGCTTGTCTTTGCTCATCAGCATGTAAATGGAAGATATCACCGCCGTAATGGCACTGACAAGGCCGCTGCCGATGGCCATGCCGTAACCCACCACTTTGGGCAACATGGCGCTGATAAGGCCGGTGACGCGCGTCAGCAGTTCCTGATACGAACCAATCAGTTCTTCAGCCCCGTCCAGATTTATATTGGAACTCTTTATGAACTGGTTCAAATTTTCCATATATTCCGGCACGCGGTTCAAAAGCATCATCAGGCTTTCCACCACCTGCGGCACCACCATGCCGATAAGAAACGAGACGACGATCACAGCCAACACACAGGCAAGCACAATGGCAAACCCGCGGTGCCCGTGAAATTTCTTTTCAAAAAAGCGCACAGGCCCATCCAGAAGATAAGCCAAGGCCAGACCCCATATAAAAGGCGCAATAATGCGCACCCAGGACGCAAGCTGCCCTTTTACTGCGTCAAAATTAGAAAGCGCCAGAAAAAATGCAACCCCGGCAAACACCACAATGATGTTGGAGGCTACCCGCTGTGTCAGCTTCCACTTGCTGTTTTTCATCTCGCCGCCCCCATTCCTGCTATTCCTTTTTCATTATAACGGAAACGCGCAGGAAAAACCAGCTTTCTGCCAAAATGGACTGCAAAGAGCAAATACCATCCATGCTCCATGGTTATCCTTTTTAATATCTCTTCATCAAGTTAGAGCTTAGTTTAAGCTACTATCAGTTAAATATTAGAAAGGCTTGCAGCGAGGCACAAAAAAGCCACTGTCCACTTTGTGCAGACAGTGGCTTATGTGGTGCACTTCCAGGGACTCGAACCCTGGGCCCGCTGATTAAGAGTCAGCTGCTCTACCCCGCTGATTAAGAGTCAGCTGCTCTACCAACTGAGCTAGAAGTGCAGATAAAGGCGGCGCAAGCAAGGGGGAAGATTAAAGGAAAAAACGCACATACAGGCTGCACAAAAAGATGCAGGAAAAGAAATGGTGACCCGTGGGAGAATCGAACTCCCGTTTACGGCGTGAGAGGCCGTCGTCTTGACCGCTTGACCAACGGGCCGAGGAAAAAAGAAAAGAGCCGGCACCTACCTATTTTCCCAGGTCGTCTCCAACCAAGTATCTTCGGCACAACAGAGCTTAACTACTGTGTTCGGAATGGGAACAGGTGGGACCTCTGCGTCATCGGCACCGGCTATGAATATGCTAATGCAAAAGCAATTAGCCTAGCCTTAGGATATTCTCTTTTCTTTGAAGGTGCTTGCACCCTCAAAACTGAACAAAAACTGCTGTTGGCAAATTGCAGAATCAACAAAGATGTGGTCAAGCCCTCGACCGATTAGTACACACTAGCTGAACACGTCACCGTGCTTACACTTTGTGCCTATCAACCTTGTAGTCTTCAAGGGGTCTTACCTGATTGACTCAGTGGGATATCTTATCTTTGGGCCGGCTTCACGCTTAGATGCTTTCAGCGTTTATCCGATCCGCACATAGCTGCCCAGCTGTGCCACTGGCGTGACAACTGGTGCACCAGAGGTGCGTC
>JAGZUF010000027.1 GCA_018380115.1 Oscillospiraceae bacterium
GGCCCTGCCCCTGCGTCTGCGCTGCGCTTTCCACGCCTGACGCCGCCGGGCTTTCCGCCGGGCCCGGCGCCGCCTCGGCAAACACGCCCGTGCCCAGCGTTGCACACAGCGCCAGCGCCGCCAAAAGCGCGCAGGCTCGCTGTGCCGCTCCCTTCTTCATATACATTTCTCCTTCCTGTTTTCTTCAGCGCCGCCCCTTGCCGCGCTATGGCTTATCTGGGGCACCGCCGGTGCAGATTATACCATATTTCGTGCCCTGTTTTCAATACAGGCAAAGCAGATTTACTTTGCACAGAAAAGCCGGGGCAGAAAACCTGCCCCGGCGCATGGGATGTTGCTTTACCTGTTCTGCTTCACACTCTCACAAAAAACTCAACTGATGGCGTTGAACACGTGCTCGAGCTCGCGCTCGTTCTCGCTCACCAGCATCACGGGTTTCGTGTAATCCAGGCTCATCAGGCCCAAAATGCTTTTGGCGTCAGCAATGCTTCCCTTTGCATCGTGCACGCCGATATCGTCATAGCATCCGGACGCTGCGTTCATGATGTTTTTTACTTCAGTAAAGCTGGAAATCTTCACTTGCTTAACCATAATGCATGTTCCTTTCTTCTCGCAGCTGCGAAATGTTCCTGCAAGGGCAGCAATTGCTTTATCATGGGCCACCCCTCTGTTGGTTTCCCCTTGCCCTTGTATTGTGCATTATAACACAAAAATACGCCTTTCAATTATGCAATGTTCACAAACTCCGTTTTTTCTCTCTGTTCAACAAAACTGCATCTTGCTCATTTATGGGTTTTGTGCACTTTCCCGGATAAATTTGCCTTTTTCTATTTTTAATCTCTATATACATTCCATGATACGGAATTATAATTGAATTTGATTGTTTTTGATTTTTAATATTGCTTTTCCTGTTTTATTTTCTCAAAAAAGAAGTATGGAGTTTATATTTTTATGATATATTTCTCCATAAATAAACCGAAAAGAGTTTTCACTTTACTCCGTATATCCTCCACGCCCTTCCCAGTGTGCCCGCCGGTGGGCCCTGCATACAAAAGCAGCCGGGCCCCGGTGCATTTTACACCGGGGCCCGGCTGTTTTTTCAGTGCCGCGCACCCAAGGGGAAGGCGCGCGGGCACATGCCGTCTTTTCCAGGCGCGCCTCACCAAAGCTGGCACACCTGCTCATACATATCCACATATTGCCTGGCGCTGGCGCCCCACGAGCAGTCGCATTCCATGGCGCGCTTTACCAGCACGCGCCAGCCGTCCTGCTTTTCAAAGCCCTCTTTGGCGCGCAGAATGGTGCCCAGCATTTCGTGGGCATTGTAATTGCGGAAGGTGAAACCGTTGCCCTTGCCGTCGCCCGAATCGTGAATAGAATCGCGCAGGCCGCCCGTCTCGCGCACAATGGGAATGGCACCATAGCGCAGCGCCACCATCTGCGAAAGGCCGCACGGCTCAGATTTGGACGGCATCAGGAACATGTCCGCCCCGGCATACACCTTGCGCGCCAGGCTGGGCACAAAGCCGATGCGCACGCCCACCGCACCGGGGTTACGGGCCGCCAGCTCGGAAAAGAAGCTTTCGTATTCGCTTTCGCCAGAGCCCAGCACCACAAGCTGGATGCCGTTGTTCACCACCTCCTGCGCCACATGGCGCACAAGGTCCACACCCTTATGGCCCACAAGGCGCGTCACCATGGCCAGCACGGGCACAGGCCAGTCGTGCAGGCCGAAGATGCTTTGCAGCTCTTTCTTGCAGGCCAGCTTGTGCGCCTTGAAATTGGCCGCCGTATAGTTTTCGGCAAGGTTCGGGTCTGTGGCCGGGTCGTAGCTTTTGGTGTCGATGCCGTTCAAAATGCCGCACAGCTTGTACTGCTTCTGCCGCAGCAGGCCGTCCAGCCCATGGCTGTACCATGGGTCCAGTATTTCTGCGGCATAACTGGGCGAAACGGTAGTCACCTTGTCGGCACACTCGATGGCGCCCTTCATGAAGTTCACACAGCCGTCATACTCCAGCAAATGCGCGTCTGCATGGCCGATGCCCAAGGTATCCTCCATAATATCCATGCCGTATTTGCCCTGATACTGGATATTGTGGATGGTGAACACCGTTTTGATGCTGCGGTGAGATTCCAAGTGCCGGTAATACAGGTTCAGATACACGGGCACCAGCGCCGTCTGCCAGTCGTTGGCGTGGATGACGTCCGGGTGGAAGTCTATATGAAACAGCATCTCGCAGATGGCGCGCGAAAAGAAGGCAAAGCGCTCGCCGTCATCATAAAAGCCATACAGCCCGGTGCGCTTGAAATAGTACTCATTGTCCAGAAAATAGTATTTCACGCCGCCGGCTTCCAGCTCGAACAGGCCGCAGTACTGGTTGCGCCAGCCCACAGGCACATTGAAATTGGTGAGATAGGTAAGCTTTTTGCGGTATTCTTCTTTCATATCGCCATACAGCGGCAGCACCACGCGGCATGCAGCCCCGCTGCCCTGAATAGCCTTCGGCAGGCTGCCTGCCACATCGCCAAGGCCGCCGGAGGCGGCAAACGGCGCAGCCTCGCTGGCACAAAACAAAATGTTCATATAAATTCCCCTCTTTCCAGTTTGCCGGGCGCACAGCCCGCGCGCCCGGCGCAGCACGTCAGACAGTGGTGCCCTTTTCCACATATACAGGGAAGTTTTCGTTGCCCTTTAAGTGGCGGCGCTCGGTGATGGTGACGTTTTTATCGGTGACGATATACTCCATCTCCACGCCCTGCTCCACTGCGGTGCCCTGCATCAGCACGCAGTTTTTCACGCTGGCGCCCTTGGCCACGCGCACGCCGCGGAACAGCACGCAGTTTTCCACCTCGCCCTCAATGATGCAGCCGTCGGCCACCACGCTGTTGCGCACCCTGCAGTCCATGGCATAGCGCACGGGCGCCTCGTCGCGCACCTTGGTGTACACCGGGCGCTCGGGCGGGAACAGGGCCTCCATATTCCTGTGGTCCAGCAGGCGCATGTTCTCGTCAAAATAGCTCTTCATGTTATAGATGCGCGCCCGGTAGCCGGTGTACTCGTACCCGCGTACATTCAAAAGCTTCAGCGCCGGGGCAAGGATGTCCCGCTCCAGATACACATAATTGCGCACCGTGGCGTCCCGTACCATGGCGATGAGCTCTTCCCTGCCCATGACAATGACATTCATGGAGAGGTTCTGTACGCCGGTGCGGTAATCGTTGCAGCGAAGCTGCGTCATGCGGCCGTTTTCGTCAAAATCAAAGGTGTAGTTATCTGTTTGCAGCGCCTCGGGTATGGCGGCGCGCTCGTACACCATGGTCACGTCTGCGCCCGCGGTAATGTGCTTGTTCATCAAATCGGCATAGTCTACATCCGAGGCGATGTTGCAGTCAGACAAAATGACGTATTTTTCCTTCTGCGCCTCCAGATAGCTCAGGATAGAGGCAATGGCCTCCACACGGCCATGGTACATTTTGGTGTTGCTTTGGGCGAATGGCGGCACCATGTTCAGGCCGCCCAGCTTGCGGGAAAGGTCCCACTCGCGGCCGTTGCCAAGGTGGTCCATCAAGGAGTAATAATTCTTCTTTGCCAGCACCGTCACATTGTCGATGCCCGCATTCACCATGGCGGAAAGCGTGAAGTCTATCATGCGGTAGCGTCCGCCGAAGGGCACGCTTGCCATGGTGCGGCGGTGCACCAGCTCAGGGATGAGGTCGTCATAGGTATTGGGGAAAATAATGCCCAGCGTGTTTTTGTTTACCATAGCTTCTCACCATCCTGTACATCTTTTTCCAGCATGGCCTTGGGCCCCACGCTGGCATTTTCGCCAATGGTGCGCCCTTCGGCCACCACGGCCACGCCCCATTTGGATTTATCCTCCACTGTTTCCGGGCGCGCACCCACGCGGGCCCCCTTTTTCACTACCGCGTTTTCGGCAATGATGGAATAGCACACCTCGGCGCCCGCCTCTACCACCGCGCCGGGCATCAGAATGGAAGATTCCACCACTGCCCCTTCGGCCACGCGCACATTGGCGAACAGCACGCTGTTGCTCACATTGCCTTCCACCACACAGCCCTCGGTTATCATGCAGTTATCCACATGGGCCTGCGGCGCAATATAGTGGCCCGGGCGGCCCGATGTGCGGGAATATATCTTCCACGCCGGGTCCCACATATCCAGAGGCTGGTTCGGGTCCAGAAGATCCATGTTGGCTTCCCACAGGCTGTCGATGGTGCCCACGTCCTTCCAATATCCGTCGAACGGCCATGCCACCATCTTCTGGTTATCTGCCAGCATATTGGGAATAATATTCTTGCCGAAATCGTTCGAGGAGGTTTTGTCCGCCTCGTCCTCCACAAGATATTTGCGCAGCTTTTCCCATGTGAAGATGTAAATGCCCATAGACGCCAGGTTCGACTGCGGCTGCCTGGGCTTTTCCTCAAATTTGGTGATGGTGCCGTCGGCATCGGCTGTCATGATACCGAAGCGCGGCGCCTCTTCCCATGGCACCTCCAGCACGGCGATGGTGCAGTCGGCCCCTTTCTGCTTATGGAAGGCCAGCATCTCGGAATAATCCATCTTGTAGATATGGTCGCCGGAGAGGATGACGACATACTGCGGGTCGTACCGCTCAATGAAATTGATATTCTGGTAGATGGCATTGGCCGTGCCCTTATACCAATCTGACCCGGTGGCCGTCTGGTAGGGCGGCAGCACATGCACGCCGCCGTACAGGCGATCAAGATCCCACGGCTGGCCGTTGCCTATGTAATCGTTCAGCACCAGCGGCTGGTACTGCGTGAGGATACCCACGGTGTCGATGCCGGAGTTCACGCAGTTCGACAGCGGGAAATCGATGATGCGGTACTTTCCGCCGAACGGGACGGCAGGTTTTGCCAGCTTTCTGGTAAGCGCATACAGGCGCGAACCCTGGCCGCCGGCCAGCAGCATGGCGATACATTCTTTCATAATTTTCTCCCCTTGCTTTCGCCCTTGCGGGCCCTTTTATCCTGCAAGCGAATCGCTTCGCTTTTAAGGCGTCTGCCCTGTTTTCCCAGCGGCCTGCCCTGCACCCGCCGCGGGCTTTGCCTCCGGCGCCGGCTTCGCCGCCTGCCGCCTGCCCGCGGCGCGCGGGGCGCGCTTTTTCGGCACGCGGAACAGCACTGCCGCCATAGGCGGCACCTTTACAGAGATGTACTGTTCAAAGCCGTGCATGGGCTTTTTCACCGCTTTCACCTGGGTGTTGCACACGCCGGTGCCGCCGAACTCCTTTGCATCGGAATTGAGCAGCTCGGCATAGGTGCCGGGGTTCGGCACACCAAAGCGGTAATCTGGCCGAAGCACAGGCGCAAAGTTTGCCACACAAATCACTTCGCCGCCGCTTTCATCCCTGCGCAGGAACACGATGATGCTTTGGGACGAATCGTCCGGCACAATCCACTGGAAGCCGTTCCAGGAAAAGTCGTCCTGCCACAGGGCCGGCGTTTCATTATATATGCGGTTCAGGGTGCGCACATACTGCTGCATCTGGGCATGACGCTCGTAGCCCAGCAGCAGCCAATCAAGCTGATGAGCCTCGTTCCATTCAATAAACTGGCCGAACTCCTGCCCCATGAACATCAGCTTTTTGCCCGGGTGGGCCATCATGTAGCCGAAGAAGGTGCGCAGGCCGGCAAACTTCTGCTCGTAATCGCCGGGCATCTTGTTGATAAGGCTGCACTTGCCGTGCACCACCTCGTCATGGCTGATAGGCAAAATAAAATTTTCGCTGAAGGCATAGAAAAAGCTGAACGTCACCTTGTTGTGGCTGCCGCTGCGGAACAGGGGGTCTGTGCTCATATAGCTGAGCATATCGTTCATCCAGCCCATGTTCCATTTGAAATTGAAGCCCAGCCCGCCCTCGCTGACAGGGTGGGACACAAGCGGCCACGCCGTGCTTTCTTCTGCTATCATCAGGGCATTGGGGTGGCGCGCAAAAACCTCGCTGTTCAGCTTCTGCAAAAATTCAATGGCCTCCAGGTTCTCTTTTCCGCCGTTTTTGTTGGGCGCCCACTCGCCGTCGCGGCGGTTGTAATCCAGATACAGCATGCTGGCCACGGCATCCACGCGCAGGCCGTCCACATGGTATTCCTCCAGCCAGAACAGCGCGTTGGACACAAGAAAGCTCTGCACCTCCGGGCGGCCGTAGTCGAACACCATGGTGCCCCATTCCTTGTGTTCGGCGCGCAGAGGGTTCTGGTCTTCATAACAATTGGTGCCGTCAAATTTATAAAGGCCGAACTGGTCCTTTGGGAAGTGGGCGGGCACCCAGTCCATAATGACGCCGATGCCGCCCTGATGGCACGCATCTACAAAGGCCATGAAATCATGCGGCGTGCCGTAACGGCTGGTGGGGGCAAAATAGCCTGTCACCTGGTAACCCCAGCTTCCGTCAAACGGATGCTCCATAATGGGCATCAGCTCCACATGCGTATAGCCCATATCCTGCAGGTAGGGCACCAGCTCTTTGGCAAGAGCGCGGTAATTAAAGGGGTTGCCGTCCTCATAGGTGCGCCACGAGCCGGCGTGCATCTCGTAGATATTCACCGGGGCCTTCAGCGGGCTGTTTTTTGCCGCTTTTTTCTGCCAGGCGGCGTCGCCCCATTCATAGCCGGCCAGCTCGTACACCTTGGAGCAGTTTGCAGGGCGCGTCTCTGCGTGGAAGGCGTAGGGGTCGGCCTTGAACACCAGCTCATCATCCGGCGTGGTAACGCAGTATTTATAAATGTCATATACGGCAAGGCCGGGCACAAAACACTCCCAGATGCCGCCGTCCTCGTCCAGGTTTTCCATGGGGGCCGCGCCGGGCACCCAGCTGTTGAAATCGCCCACCACGCTGACGGCCTTGGCGCGTGGGGCCCACACGCGGAACACTACGCCATGCTGCGCGCCGCGCGTTTCAAAGTGCGCGCCGAAAAATTTCTGGCTTTCAAAATTCCTGCCCTGCTTAAACAGATAGACAGGAACTTCGGCCTGCGGATGTTTCTGGTTTTTTTTCAAAACACTTCCTCCTTTTCGGCGCCAAAGGCGCCTCAGGCTGGCAGCGGCACCGCCCCGGCGGACGCCGGGACGGGTGCGCACAGGATTCTTTCCTTTATTTTACTCATCTTTCCTGTATTTTTCAAGGGAATTCTGTATCATTTAGGCAATCCATCGCCAAAAAAAAGCGGGCATTTTATATATTTTACACAAAATTTATAAGAATCAATCATTTCCACACAAAAGGCATAGAAAAAAGGCGCCTTTCGTCACCTCAAAAGGGACGAAAAGCGCCCGGCGGGGCTAAAAAGACCTTTACAGCCATTTTTTCTTCGGCATTCACACCACAGCGGCGCTCGTAAGCGCCGCGGCACACAGCGTAAAAAAGCGCCCTCCGCCGCCGCAAAAGCGGCGCGAAAGGCGCCCGGCAGAGCCAAGGCACTTTACAGCCATTTTTTCTTCAGCATCCACACCACGGCAGCGCATGTAAGCGCCGCCGCAATGGCGATAACCACCCAGAAGCCATAGGGCGATGTTTCAAACGGCACGGGCACATTTGCGCCCCACAGCCCAAACACAATGGACGGAATGGTGAGGATGATGGTGACGGAGGCCAGCACCTTCATGACAATGTTCAGGTTATTAGAGATGACGGAGGCGAATGCGTCCATGGTACCCGAAAGAATATCGCGGTAGATATTCGACATCTCGATGGCCTGCTTGTTTTCGATGATAACGTCCTCCAGAAGCTCTTCATCCTCAGGGTACGCCTTTACAAACTGGGTGCGCATCAGCTTTTCCAGCACAAGCTCGTTGCCCTTCAAAGAAGTGGAAAAATACACAAGGCTCTTTTCCAGCCCCAGCATTTGGATAAGCTCTTTGTTTTTCATGGAAATGTGCAGCTCGTTTTCCACGCGGTTGGAGGCCTTATCCACCTCGCGCAGGTAGAACAGAAACAGCGTGGCGTTGCGGTAAAGCATTTGCAGCGTCATGCGGCGCTGTTTTTTTGTGGAAAAATTCTTCACCGGGCTGTCGCTGAAGGCGCGTGTCAGCGCCGTCTCCTTCAGGCACACTGTCACGATGTTCGCCTCGGTGAGAATGATGCCGTACGGCAGCGTGGTGTACACAAAGCCGCGCCCGGGGCGCACCTCCACAGTGGGGGTATCCACCAGGATGAGCATATGCCCGTCTTCAAAATCAATGCGGCTTCGCTCTTCCTCGTCAAGCGCGGCGCGCACAAGGTCTACATCAATGTGCAGCTGCGTGCACACTGCAGCCACCTCTTCTTCAGTAGGGGCGCACAGGTCCACCCACGTGCCGGGGCAAATGTGCTCGCACTCGTGCAGGCGCCCCTGCTGCGTTTCATAAATAGAAACCATTAGCCTTTCCTTTCCGCGCAAAAGCACGGCGCAAAGGCAGCTAGGGCCGCCGCACACCGTGAACAGCGCTATGTGATATTTGTTTGCATAATCGCCCTTGGGCGTCGCCTTCCATGGCCTGCTCACAGTCCTTTCTGCGGCCTGCCCGCATGTATTTTCACATGCTGCCGCATTATTCAGTTTATGCTTTGCACAGGCGGTTTGTCAAGGTTTTTTGCCGTGCTTTTCTTTGCAAAGCCTGCATTTTTCGCGCACGGCAGGCAAATGCGAAGGGGCCGCCCACTGCGGGGCGGCCCCTTCATACTTATGCCGCATATATAAATTTACCAGTTTTCAGCCTCAGGCCGGCACGCCTGTTTTTGGGTTTGCCTTCTGGCCGCCGCTGGGCACGGACGGCTGGGGCTGCGCAGGCGTTTCCGGCTTTTTGGCCACACCGAAGGTGCCGTCTGCATTCTGCTTCAGTTCAAACCCGGGCACAACGTAACCGGCTGCATCTTTGGAGGTGAAGGAACCACCTGAAATGCTGATGTTTGCCTGTTTGATGTCATTGCTGCCGCTGGCAACAAACTGTGTGTCGAACGTGCCGCCCTGAATGGTGAGGGCAGCTTTATCCTCCCAGCCGGCCACCGGGTTTCCTGTGCCGTACTCTACCTTACCGGTCACTTTGCCGGTAAAGTTTTTGTCAAAGGTGACGGTGACGCCGTCTTTATATACATCCGACATATTATACCACAAATCGAAGGCCACTTTTCCCTCGCCCGCCGTAATGCAGGTATCGCCCGTTGCCACCGTGTTGCCGAAGTTGTTTGAAAGCACATAGCCGCAGACACTGCTTTTCGTGCCGTCCAGCATCATGCCGTCTAATGTGAGATCGCAGTAATTCTGCACCAATATCTGGGCTTTGTCGGAAGTGAGCGTGCCGTTCTTCAGCGTGACGACAGAGCCCTTCAAAAGCTGCATGCCGTTCGTCTCTGTGCCTGCAGAGCCAACCAGCGCTCCGTTGATATTGTATGTGTGCCCGCCGAAATCGAACACAATGTTCTGCCCCGCTTTCACCACAACGCCGTCGCCCTGCGCCTCTTTGAGCATGGTGATGGTAACCTGCGTGCCGTCCGCGGGTACTGCGGCCACAGCCTCGGCCAGCGTGTTGTATCCAACATTGCCGATGGCAAAGCAGGCGTCCGCAGCAGGTGCGATGATGAAGTTCCCGTTTTCATCTTCCACCGCCGCAGAACCTGCGGGCACATACGCGCTCACATCCGAGCTGAAGGTGCCGCCTGTGACGGTCGGGTTCCCGGTGTTCGGCGCGCCTTTTAACGCGGGGACACCTTCTATTGTCGCAACAAAAGTGCCCCCCTTTATTTCTGATGTGGCCTTTGCGTTAATTCCGCCATCGCCGTTCGTGTTGTCATTGCCTATCAATACAGCTGTATATTTCCCCTCCGAGGTAAAGTTACCATCATATACAACGCATTTTACTTCATCTTCTTCACCCGCCACATACAAAGCATAAAATGCATTGTTTGGGCCGTGTGTCTTGCATTCATGTGCTGTAAATGTGCCGCCCTTTATTTCAGCGTATCCTGCCGAAACGGCCAAAGCGCCCTGCACGCCATCCACCTGGCCGCCGTTAAAATACAGAGTGCCTGTCGACTTCACCGTATAAGCCCAGTTGGGCGTGCAAGCACTGCAGGAGGAATTTTTAAATTTTCCGCCGTTGATGGTTGCCGTACCAGCATTTGCAAATGCAAAAACGCTTGCCTCCACATCGCAATTCTCAATAGTCATCACAGCATCCGGCGCTTTATTCTGCACAGCAGTTCCACCGGACGTATCAGTGGTAGTATAACGGCCCGACTCTATTACCATTTCCCCATAATTATTGATGCACCTGTTTGCCCCGCTGATGCCACCGCCGCCCTTGGAATCGACGATACGCATCGTACCGAAATTTTCTATTGGGGCATCGTTGCCGGCATCCTGTTTGGAAAGAATACATCCATTAAAATCCAGTGTGACCTGCATACCCGCCGGAACTTCAATATGTTTGCCATCAGGCAGAACAATAGGCTGCAACAGCTTTATTTCAACAGGCTGGCCCTGTGCAGCCAAATTCTGTGCCGCCGCCAACACTTCATCCAATGTGGCATATTGCGTGCCGTTCACCTGCGCCACATTGCCTGTCTCGCCTTCGGCAAACGCTGCGGTGCCGCCAAACGCAAGCACCATGCATGCCGCCAGCAGGAACACTGCCGCCTTTTTCCATACCGCATATTTCATAATCCGCTTCACCTTTCTTTCAGGCTTCGAAAGGCAGAGCAGGGCGGCCCTTCTTTTCAGGGAAAATTGTTTTCACCGTCTGGTGAAAACAGAGAACAGGCGCCTGTTCTGCCGAATAAGCAAATTATACCAGCAAAGCCTTTCGGTTTCAAGTGGGCCGGGAGGCTTTAGCGCCATTTTTCGCACAAAGCTGCACTGTGCGCGCTGCAAGCAGCCCCGCGTCCGCCGCGTCATGCGTCACACACACCACGGCGCGCCCGGCGGCCTGCCCGCGCACAAAGGCAGCGGCAGCGGCCCTGGCCCCGCCGTCCAGCCCCTTGAAGGGCTCGTCCAGCAGGACAGCCGCACTGTCGGCCAGCATGGCGCGCGCAAGGCTCACACGGCGCTGCTGCCCGCCCGAAAGCTGGCACACAGGCTGGCGCATGGTATGTGCTTCAAACCCAAGCGCGCGAAAAGCATCTTCTGCCTGCGCCTGCGTGCACGGGCAGGCCAACAGCACATTTCCCACCGCTGAAAGGCCGGGCACCAGCCGCTCCTCCTGAAATGCGCAGGAAAGTTTTACCCCCGCGGGTGAAATTTCGCCTCTGTCGGGCCTTGCAAGCCCCAGCAGAAGGCGCAAAAGCGTGGTTTTGCCCGCGCCGCTGGGCGCCATCACGCACACGGCCTCGCCCGGCGCAAAGCTTTGCGTTACACCGCAAAGCACCGCATTGCCGTGAAAGCTTTTCCACACGCCGTCTGCCCGCAGCGCCGCGGGCGCCGCAGACTGCCGCCGCATGGGCGGCGGGCACCGCCGGCACACCGCATGTTCGGCACGGCCCAAAGCAGCAAGAAACAGCTTTTCAAAGCCGAAGCTGAGCAGAATGATGACCAGCGTCCAGGCGAACAGGTCTGCCGCCGAAAGCAAAAGCTTTGCATTATACAGCATTTCGCCCAAGCTTCCGGATGTAATGCCTATCACCTCAGCTGCCACGCCGCTTTTCCAGCACAGGCCAAGGCCCACGCGGCAGGCGGCCCGTACGCCGGGCGCGGCTGCGGGCGCGTAGATATAGCGCGCCGTGCGCACGGCGCCCAGGCGGAACACCTTTGCCATTTCAGGCAAAGCGGCATCTACGCTTAAAAGGGCCTCCAGCGTGTTGGCGTACACCACCGGAACCACCATCAGAAAGCTGATAAGCATAGAGAGGTTGGCGGCATCGCGCAGCCAGAACAGCGCCAGCACGGTGAAGCTGGCCACCGGCACGCTTTTTACTGTGAGCACAAGGGGGTGCAGCAGCACGCGCACAAACGCGAAGGCTGCCGAAAGGCACGCCAGCGCCAACCCCGCGGCCAGCCCCAGAAAAAAACCGGCCAGAATGCGCGCCGTGCTTTGGCACACCGTGTGCCAGAAGGCGGCAGAGGGCACAAGGCCCGCCAGTGTTTTTAACACCGCAAGCGGCGAGGCCAGAATAAGCGAAGAGGCCACCGCCGCGCTTGCGGCCTGCCACACACATAGCCAGAAAGCGACGGCCAGCGCGCTTTGCAGCCACCTTTTGTGCAGCAGCTTACGCACCGTAATAGAAATCATCGCCCGGCATCTGGCCGCCCACCGCCTGCGCGTTCTGTTCATACAGCACGTTCAGATAGCCGGACACTTTGGCTTTCATATCAGAGCCGGTGATGAATGTGATATTGCAGGCCGGCAGGGCCTTTTCCGCCACCTCGGCCTTGGGCACGATGCCGTACTGCGCCACAAGCGCTGCAGCGTCCTGCGTATTCGCATTCACGAATTCCACGCTGGCCGCATAGTCCTCCAAAAATTCTTCAAATGCAGCCTCGTTTTCCTCCACAAACTGTGTGCGCGCCAGCACCACACCGGTGACAAGCGCGGAATCGGGCGAGACCTTGTTCCATTCCTCCGTCATATCCAGCGCAACGGAAAGGCCCTCCATCTGCATCTGCGCTGTGGTGACATACGGCTGCGGCAGCATGGCAATGGGATACCCGCTGGACATCTGCATGGCGCTTACTACCTCGGTGGCCTCGCTTTTATACTCCACCGTCACATCCTCGCCCGGCACAAGGCCGTTTTGCTCTAAAATATAGTTCAATGTATATTCCGGCGTAGTGCCCTTGCCTGTGGAATAAATGGTTTTGCCAGCAAGGTCGGCCACACTGGCGATATCATCGCCCGTCGTCACAATATACAGCACGCCCAGCGTGTTGATGGCGGCCACTTCCACACCGCCCGTCTCTTTCATTTTATTATACAGCACGCTGGCAAGGTTGCAGGGCACAAGGGCTACGTCCACCTCACCCTTCACCAGCAGCGGGGTTATCTCGTCCGCCGCGCCGTACATCGTCACCTCATAGTCATGGCGCGCCTCGCCCTTGTCTACGCTGTCCATCAGGCCCACAAGGCCCATGGTGGTGGGGCCCTTCAGGCTGGCGATGCGAAAGGCTGTGCGCTGGGCCGCCTGCTGCGGCTCGCTTTCGCTGGCGGCGCTTTGCGCCGAAGCTGAAGACGCCCCGCTGGGCGCAGGGCTGCCGCACCCGGCCAGAAGTGCCGCGCACAAAGCAAGCGCCAGCAAAAGGCTGATCATTTTTTTCATAAACCGGTTCCTCTTTTCCGCGCACCCAAAGGCGCGCCTTGTATTGACAGTTCCACTATACTATAATAGAAGAAGAAATAAAGTTGCTGTAGCAACTTTGTCAAAAATTTGTTCACCGCTGTACCTGTGCCCGCACATGCGGCACAGGTATGGATGCAGAGGAGAGGGTCAGCTATGGAAGATGGCATTGCGCGCTGCGCGCTGTTTGCAGGAATGCACATGGAAGAGGTGGAAAGCCTGCTGGGACGGCTGGCATGCACGCGCAGGCAGTATGAAAAGGGCGAGGTGCTGCTGCATGCCGGGTATGAGAACCGCAGCATCGGCATTGTGCTGTACGGCGAGATAGAGGCCATGAAGCTGGCGGCGGACGGCACACAGTTCCTCACTGCACACATGGGGCCGGGCGGGGTGTTCGGTGATGTGCTGGCAGGCTCGCGCAGCACGAAAAGCCCTGTCACCGTGGCGGCCGCAAGCCGTGCCGGGGCGCTGTGGATGCCCTTTTCCGAACTGGTGGGCTGTGGGCAGGCAAGGCTCCTGCAGAACTATATCGCCTTGATATCGGACAAATACTTCTCGCTGGACAGGCGTATAGAGCTGCTTTTGCGCCGCAGTGTGCGGGAAAAGCTTTTTTATTACCTGAAAACAGAGGCCGCGCCCGCCCCCGGCGGCGGGCGGCGCACACCCTTCACGCGCGCGGCGCTGGCCAGCTACCTCGGCTGCGAGCGCTCGGCCCTGTGCCGCGAAATAGGCCGCCTGCGCAGAGAGGGGCTTTTGCGCACGCAGGGCCGCGTGTTCTTTTTGGCGGGCATGTAACTGCATCGCCAGAGCACCGCAATATATAAAGCAGGCTGCTCAATAAAAGAAGTTTACCTGCAGGCGCCTTTAGGCGCGTTGCCGCAAGAACCCATCGGCTTTGGCTGACAGTTTTGGCGCCTGATGCCCTCAAAAAAGCCGGGCCAAAACTGCGCAGCATCCAGAAAACGGCGATTTTTGATACAGAGCAAGGAAGATTTCCGCAGGCCCCTTTGTGGTTGGCGAGGTGTGCGTTGGCGAATCCGCGAATACTCTACTGGACTGCTCGCGCACATCATGCGGGTTTGCCGCTTGGCGGCAAAATGCGGGCCATACTTTTGGCCCACAAGTATGCGCGAAAAAGCTATGCGCAAAAATTGCCTTTTAGGGACGGTGAGTTTTTGCGGCAATGCGCCTTCGTCCATCCAGCTTTTTTACAGGCAAAACTGGATGTAGGAGCCCAAACCATGGCCTATAGCGCGGGGTGCAAGCTGGCGTCAAAGAGCTGCGGCCAGCTCATGGGAACCATTTTCGAAACGAAAAAGGAAATGCGGGTGTGGCACAGCGTCTGGGCAAAGCAGGGCCTGAGCGCTACTTTGCATATATTTATAAATTTATAAAAAAGAAGGCTGCGGGCCCGTTGGCGAAGTTCATTATTGCCCGGACGGCGGGATTCACAGCATGGGTATCCTGATACAAGAAAATTATCGCGGCAGGCAAAGGATATATTCCGTTCCCGCACTGTTTATACTGGAGCGGGTAACCTTTGAAAAAACGGCATCTTCGAATTATCCAATTTTATCCCCCTCGACAGGCACAGAGCAGTACGCGCGTTCAAAAAACAGGCTTTGTGCACACAGACAAGACGCGCAGGGAACTTGCATTTGGCGAAGCCCGCATTGCAAGGCAGCTGCTTATCACAACAGAGATGTGTGCCGTTTACAAGGAAACCGCCTTCCCCTGCGGCAGGACATGATGCAGATATAAGCAAAACCGGGGCGCGCCCGTTTTTCGGTCGCGCCCCGGTTTTACTGTTTTATGCCTCGGTGTTCAATGCGCCTGTGTCGCCCGCCTCATAGGCGGCTTTGTCGATGGACGCGGTGCGGTCCAGCACCCAGGCGCCGTCCTGAAAGACGAACTCGCACGCCTGATAGGAAACGGTGCTGCTCTCTTCATGCGACTCCTTGTTCGTGTGCTGGAAGGTGAAGGCCGCCGTGCAGCGGAAGCGCGGCGGGTCTGCGTTTTCCACAGCCGTCAGGCTGCCCTCGGTGCACTCGGCGCTTGTGAACGAAAACACATTGGCCAAATTCTCCTTGGTGGAAAGCGTGCCCTTCAAATCTTCCCGCTTTGCCTCGGTGACGCCCAGCACGGCCGCGATATCCTGCTTGTTCACGGCGTCCAGATATGAGGCATAATAGGCACCCAGCAAAGCCTTTGCGGCCTCTGCATCCGGCACGCCGCCCTCTGTTTTCACATCGCCAAAGGCAAGGGCGGTGTTTGCAAGGTCACTGAACACCACGCTGCCCGTGGTGACGGCGCCGTGCGGGGCCGTGTATTCCATGGATATGGTGCTGCCCACGGCCACCATGGGCAGGCTTACCGTGCCGCCCTGCGGCTTTTGGGCCACCTCGGCGCCGTCGATGAATATTTTTGTCTCATCGCCGGGGCAGCCGGACACCGTGATGTCCGCCATGGCCAGCGCGCCGCTGAATTCCGTGGGCTGCTGCACGCTGAACAGCGAAAGCACCGTCTGCTGGCCTGTGACGGTAGAGCCCGTGCCGCTGGAGGCCGTCACCGCGCAGCTATACTGCCCGGGGAACAGCCCCTCGTACAGCACGCCGCCCTCCACCACCCGGCCGGTGCGGGGCACGCCGTTCAGGCTGAGCAGCGGGTTCTGCGCGCTGCTTGTCAGCATCAGCTGCACAGGCTGCACCGCCAGCTTATATTTTGCATAGCCTAAGAACACATTGTCCTTCGCCACGCCCAGCGCCGGGTAGGCGCTGCCAGCAAGCGTTTCGTCCATTGCCTGCGCCGCAAGCTGCTCTGCCAGCGCCTCGCGCGCGTCGGGCTGGGCAAAGGCGTCGCACAGTGCGGCCAGAGAGGCCTCGTCCACCGTCAGCCCTTCCGCGGGCTGCACAAGCTGTTCCAGCGTCTGTGTGTCGCCCTGCGCCAGCGCCTGTGTGGCCTCGGCTACAAATTTACCGGGGTTGAATAAATGGGAGAGCACCATGGAGGCCGACGCCAGCACGGCAAAGCTTAT
The DNA here is from genome assembly GCA_018380115.1 of Oscillospiraceae bacterium. Lineage (GTDB taxonomy): Bacteria > Bacillota > Clostridia > Oscillospirales > Ruminococcaceae > Ruthenibacterium. Next base: position 16,321 of record JAGZUF010000027.1, read on the forward strand.
GGCCAGCACGATGCACAGCCTGCCCAGCGCGCGCGTGCCGCCGCTCGCTTTGTGCGGCGGCGCCTCGGCTGTGTCGCCCGGAGCGCGCGGGCCGCTCTTATCAGGTGCGCCCCGCCTTTTTTCACGCCTGCCGCCATGCTTTTCAGGGGGCTGCCATGCGGGCTGCGGCTGTTCCTTGTGCTTTGCAGGCGGGATGAAGGCCATGGTGTCGCCCATGTCCCCGCCGCCCTGCGGCGCAGCCTGCTCCAGCGCGCTGAATTCTTCTTCAAACGCGGCGCCGCCGCGGTTTTCCTGTTCGCTCATAGAAGTTCTCCCTTAATGCGGGCTCAAAGTTTTCTGCACGCGGGCCGGGGCACACCCCCCGCGGCGCTGCGGCTCACAGCTTCGCGTAGGACGCGGCTATCTTCGCTGCGGCGCGCGCGTTGTTGTAAGCCAGCTGGATGTTGGTCTTCAGGCTTTCACCGCCCGTGGCCTCTACAATATGGGCCAGCAGGTACGGTGTGGTGGCCTTGCCCTTAATGCCGTCGGCCTTGGCGCTGGCAATGCACTTTTCAATAACGGCGTTCATCTGGTCAAAATCCATGGCGTATTCCTCAGGCACAGGGTTGCCCACCAGGATGCCGCCGGTGAGGCCAAGGTCCCACTTCACCTTGGCAATGCGGGCAATCTCCGCCTCGTCTTTGGCCTCATGGTCTACCCCGAAGCCGGATTTGCGGCAGTAGAACGCGGGGAAATCCGCCGTGCGCAGGCCCAGCACGGGCACGCCCATCGTCTCCAGATATTCCAGCGTGAGGCCGATGTCCAAAATCATTTTGGCGCCGGCGCACACCACTACGACGCTGGTTTTGCGCAGCTCCTGCAAATCGGCGCTGATGTCCATGGTGGTCTCTGCGCCGCGGTGCACGCCGCCGATGCCGCCCGTGGCGAACACGCGGATGCCCGCCAGCGAGGCAATGATCATGGTGGAGGCCACCGTGGTGGCGCCCGTGCGGCCCAGCGCGCACATTACGGGCAAATCGCGCCGGGACACCTTGGCCACATTTTCGCCCCTGCACATCAGCTCAAGCTCGCTCTGCGAAAGGCCCACCTTCAGCACGCCGCCGATAATAGCGATGGTGGCAGGCACCGCGCCCTCGGCGCGGATGATTTTTTCTATCTCGGCGGCAAAGGCCAGGTTTTCCGGATAGGGCATGCCGTGGGAGAGAATTGTGCTCTCCAGCGCCACCACGGGCTTGCCGTCCCGCAGGGCGGCGGAAACTTCCGGTGTTATCGACAAATAATCCTTCAAATTCATCGTACATACTCCTTTATATAACTTTCACACAGCGCGGGGGAAATATCCGCGCGGATCGTGTCGCTGGAAGAAATGGCGCACAAAGAACAGCCAATGGCGAACTCTACCGTTCGCTCAGGCGAAAAGCCGTGCAGCGCGGCATACACTGCGCCCGCCATGGCGGCGTCGCCCGCGCCGGTGGCGTTCACCATGGGAAACGGGCGGCTTGCCCTTCGGATGACACGCCCCTCTGCATCCTGGTAATGAAGCCCTTCGGCCCCAAGCGAGACAAACAGCCGCCGCACGCCCTTTTGCAGCAGCACCTCGCAGCCGCGGCGCAGGCCCGCCTCGGTGTCTGCCGGGATATCCGTCAGCGCCTCCAGCTCCATGCGGTTGGGCTTGATGGTATCAAAGCGCCCAATGATGCCGCGCAGCCGCTGCGCCTTCGCACAGGAGACAGTGTCCAGAAACACGGGCACACGGGCCGCCTCGCACAGCGCCTCCAGCGTGCGGGGCTCAAGGTTCGCATCCGTCACACAAACACCGCAGGCATTTATCTTTTCCGCCATGCGGCGGATGTGCTCGGGGCTCACAGCTCCCAGCACGTCCATATCGCTCATGCCGATGAGCATGTCGTTCGCATCGTCCATAATAGAGATATAGCTGCCGGAGCGCGCGCCCTCGCGCACCAGCATGCAGGAGGTATCCATGCCCGCCTCCCGGCAGCCCGCAAGCAGCATCTGGCCAAAGGCGTCGCCGCCCACCGCGCTGGCAAACACCACCGGCACGCCCAGACGGGCGAGGTTGTCGCAGATGTTGCGGCACACGCCGCCAAGCGAAAGGTGAAGCGCACCGGGGTTTGAATCGCGCAGGCGGACGGGTGCATAGCTGTGGCCGTGCACATCCACATTGGCGCCGCCCACGCCGAAAACGCTCTGGTTCAAGCTGTTTGCCCCCTTCTGCCGGCAGCCGCGTGCCGGCGGGTATCCAATCAATATTATCTATTTTACTTCCTTTGGCCGCAAAAGGCAAGCGCCCGTGTGCGCGTGCCCGGACATGAATAAACCGCGCGGGCACGGCGCAAACTATCACCATCAACGCGCCGGGGCACCCGGCCAAGGAGGAAAAAAATGAAAAAAGGATTTTCTGGCTTTTGGCGGGGAAAAGGCTTCTACCTCGCGCTGACGCTGGTGATAGCGGGCGCGGCAACAGCCAGCTTTTTTGCCGTAAACAGCATGATGACGCATTTTGGCACAGGCGATGCACAAAGCCGCATCGACGGGGAGGAGACAACGCCATGGGATACACAGTCGGCACAGCAGGCAGAGAAAAAGCAGGAGGACGTTCCCGTCTCCTCATCCTCTTCATCTGCATCGCAAAGTGGGGCATCCTCGCAGGCCTCTTCGCAGGCTTCGTCCGCCGCGCCAAGCGATGCTGCCAGTGCGCCGGCATCGCCCAGTCCGTCGTACGTCTGGCCTGTGGAAGGTGAAGTGACGCAGAGCTTCACCGGTGACGAACTGGTTTACAACGAGACCATGGGCGACTGGCGCACGCACAACGGCATAGACGTTGTGAGCAAATTCGGCGGCGCCGTGTTCTCGCCCAGCGCGGGCGAGGTGAAGCTTGCCCAGACGGACGACGCCCTGTGGGGCGGCGTGGTAGAGGTGCAGAGCGGCGATGTCACCCTGCGCTTCTGCGGGCTGGACGAGGTGTTTGTAAAAGAGGGCGATACGCTCGTTCAGGGCGACAGCATCGGCGTAGCCGGCGAGGTGCCGGCAGAGGCCGCCGCGGGCGCGCACCTGCATGTGGAATGTATGCAGGGCGGCCAGTATATCGACCCCGCAAAGCTGTTCGGCTGAGAGCCCGGCGGCAGAAAGCGCCCATAAAGGCCGGCAGCCCTGCGGGCACGGAGGCACAGCAGCGTGCAGCCGCGCCCGCAGGGCTGTTTTCGCTGTGCGCCGCCGCGCGCGGGGCGCCCGCCCCAGGCCGCAGCGGGCGCCCAGGGCGTTTTTGCCGTATTTCGGCCGTTCAATTTGCCCGCGCGCCTTGCGCCAGAGGCCGTTTTGTGCTATCTTTTTATAGATATCAGTATTTTGGCCTGCGGCAGGTGCACGCAGGCTGCGAAAGGAACGGCAGAATGGGAAAATTCACCTTTATCCCCACGGATGTGGAGGGCGTTGTCATCATCGAACCCACCGTGTTCGGCGACGAGCGCGGTTATTTTATGGAAACTTACTCGGAAAAGGAATTTGCCGCCGCGGGTATACACGGCCCCTTTGTGCAGGACAATCAATCTAAAAGCACGCGGGGTGTGCTGCGCGGGCTGCACTTTCAAAAGCACCATCCCCAAGGCAAGCTGGTGCGCATGGTATCGGGCGAAGTGTTCGATGTGGCGGTGGATTGCCGCCCCCATTCCCCCACGTTCGGCAAATGGGCAGGCGTGCGCCTCTCGGCCGCGAACAAACGCCAGTTTTACATTCCCCAGGGGTTCGCACACGGCTTTCTTGTGCTGAGCGACGAGGCCGAATTCACTTATAAGTGCACCGATTTTTACGCCCCGGACGACGAGGGCGGCGTGGCATGGAATGATGCGGATATCGGCATCGTCTGGCCCGGCACCGGGTGCGAAGTAAAGCTCAGTGCAAAGGATAAGCTTCACCCCGGTTTTGCCGCACAGGATTTTTCCTTTTTTGAAAAGTGGTGAGCGGCATGGCGATGTTCAAGGCTTACTGTAAGGATTTCTGGCGCTACCGCTACCTTTTGCAGAACCTGATCGGGCGGGATTTCAAGCTAAAATACCGCCGCAGCGTGCTGGGCGTATTATGGAGCGTTCTGAACCCCCTTTTGATGAATATTGTGATGGTGGCAGTGTTCTCCACCCTGTTTGCCGCCATGCGCGGGCAGGGCATCACAAACTTTCCGGTGTACCTCATCATCGGCCAGCTTCTGTTCACCTTTTTTAACGATGCCACCTCAAGCGCAATGTCCAGCATGCTGGGCGCGGCGCCGCTTATCAAAAAGGTGTATATTCCCAAATACATTTTCCCGCTGGAGAAGGTATGCTTCGCGCTTGTAAACTGCGTGTTCAGCTTTGTGGCGCTGATTATTGTAATGATTTTCACCGGCGCGCCGCTGCATCCCACCGTGCTGCTGGCGCTGTACCCGCTTTTGACGCTGTTTCTGTTCAGCCTGGGCGTGGGCCTTGTGCTGGCCACGCTGACGGTGTTTTTCCGCGACATCATGCATTTGTGGAGCGTGTTCACCACCATGCTGATGTATTTTTCCGCCATTTTTTACGACCCTTCCCAGATGGGTTCCCTTGTTGTATACGGTTTTTCCATCAACATGTCGCGTTTTATCAAATTCAACCCGCTGTACTGGTATATCACCGCTTTCCGTACCGCCGTGCTGGACGGCGAGATGCTGAGCTGGAACATGCTGTGGATCTGCGGTGCCTGCGCCGTCATCACGCTGGTATTCGGCCTGCTGGTGTTCCGCAAACAGCAGGATAAGTTCGTGCTGCATATTTAAGGGGGCGCAGAACATGAGCATGATAGAAGTGAACAATGTCTCCATGCGCTTCAACATGGCCAAGGAAAAGCACGAGAGCCTGAAGGAATACTTTCTGGCCGCCGTGCAGGGGCGGCTGCAGTTTGAAGAATTTTATGCTCTGCGGGATGTTTCCCTCACGGTGGAGCGCGGCGATTTTTATGGCCTTGTAGGGTTGAACGGCTCGGGCAAATCTACCCTTCTGAAGGTAATATCCGGCGTGTTCAAGCCCTCGGCGGGCAGTGTGATGGTGCGCGGCACCATCGCGCCGCTCATCGAGCTGGGCGCCGGGTTCGATTTTGACCTCACCGCGCGCGAAAACATCTTTCTGAACGGCACGGTGCTGGGCATGACGCCGAAATATATCCGCGAAAAGTTCGACGAGATTGTGGAGTTCAGCGAGCTGCGCGATTTTCTTGACATTCCGCTGAAAAACTATTCCTCCGGCATGGTGTCCCGCCTTGCTTTCGCTGTGGCCACCACCACAAAGCCCGACGTGCTGATTGCCGATGAGATTTTGGCAGTAGGCGACTTTTTATTCCAGCAGAAATGTGAAAAGCGCATGCAGGAACTGATGGGCGGCGGCACCACCGTTATTCTTGTGAGCCATTCCATTGAGCAGATAGAGCGCATGTGCAACAAGGTCACCTGGCTGGAAAAGGGCCGCGTGCGCATGCAGGGTTCGTGCGGCGCCGTGTGCGCGGCGTATAAGGAACTGAACGGCCATGGGCCGGAGGCCGGGGCATGAGCGCGCAGCAAAAACCGGCAGAGCGCGATTCCGTAGGCAAGGCCCTTGCGCGCACGGCAAACCCCGCGCATGCCGCCAGCCTTCTGCGCCGCGCCTTTGCGTGCCTGCGCACGCGCGGCTGGCAGGCCCTGTGGCGCGAGATATTTTACCGCCTGTGCCTTGTATTCGGCAAAGAGCCCTGGCAGCTTCGCGCGGACGTGCCCCTGCGCAGAGAGCTGCGCGCGCAGAGGCATGCCGCCCTGCCGCGGCAGCCCCTCATCAGCGTGGTGGTGCCGCTGTACAACACGCCGCCGCGCTATTTGAAAGAGATGGTGGCCAGCGTGCGTGCCCAAAGCTACCAGAACTGGGAGCTTGTGCTGGTGGACGCATCGGATGCATCCGGCGCGGGGGCAAAACTGGCCGCGCGCATACATGACAAGCGCGTGCGCTATGTGCGCCTTGCGAAAAACGAGGGCATTGCAGCCAACACCAATGTGGGGCTGGCCGAGGCCGAGGGAGAATGGATCACCCTGCTGGACCATGACGACGCTTTGAGCCCCAACGCCCTGTACGAGGTGGCAAAGGCCGCCTGCGAGAGCGGGGCCGAGCTTATTTACTCCGACGAGGTGGTGCTGGACAGCGCCATGAAGCGCCTTGCGGAATATCATTTCAAGCCCGGCTACTCCCCCGACACCCTGCGCGGGTGCAATTATATCACGCACCTGTGCGCCTTCACGGCGCAGCTTCTCCGCCGCGCAGGCGGCAAAGAGGACGCGCAGTTTGACGGCGCGCAGGACTACGACCTCATCCTGCGCCTGTGCGAGGCGGCCAAAGGCGTCCACCACATTCCGAAAGTGCTGTATTACTGGCGCGGCCACGCGCAGAGCACCGCGGGCGATATCTCAGCCAAGCCCTACGCCCTGAAGGCCGGCGCCGCTGCCGTGGCCGCCCACCTGCAGCGGCTGGGCCTTGCGGGCGAGGTGTCCTGCATTCCCGGCTGCCCGGGCGCATACCGCACGCGGTATGCCGTTACGGGCGAGCCGCGCGTTTCGGTGCTGATTCCGAACAAGGACCACGCCGAGGACCTGCGCCGCTGCCTTGCCTCCATTTACAAATACGGGGGCTGGCGCAACCTGGAAGTAATCGTCATCGAGAACAACTCCACCGAGCGCACCACCTTCGCCTTATACAAAGCGGCGCGCGCCTCGCTGCCGGGGCTGCGCGTGGTGCAGTATCAGGGGCCGTTCAACTTTTCCGCCATCAACAACACGGCCGCCCGCTATGCCACGGGCCAGCACCTGCTTTTGCTGAACAACGATGTGGAGTTCACCTCGCCGGATTCCATCCGCGAAATGCTCAGCTATTCCCAGCGGCCGGACGTGGGCGCCGTGGGCGCAAAGCTTCTGTACCCGGACGGCACCGTGCAGCACGCGGGCGTTATCATCGGCCTCGGCGGCTCGGCGGGGCACAGCCACAAGGGCCACCCGGCAAATTCTGCCGGCGACATGTACCGCCTCGCCACAGCGCAGAACTTCTCTGCCGTGACGGGTGCCTGCCTGATGGTGAAAAAAAGCCTGTACGATGCGCTGGGCGGGCTGGATGAAACCAATTTTGCCGTGGCCTACAACGATGTGGACTTCTGCCTGCGCCTGCGCGCACAGGGCTATGTGAACGTAATGACGCCGTTTGCCGCGGGCACGCATTATGAATCCAAAAGCCGCGGGCCGGACACGGCGGGCGGCGAGCGCCAGGCGCGCTATGAGGCCGAGCGCGCGCGCTTCTGCACAAAATATGCGCCCATGCTGCAGGAGGGCGGGGACCCTTACTATAACCCGCACTTTACGCTTTTGTACGAAAACTACGGCTACAAATAAGCCCCGCACCGGTGCGCGGCGGGCGCAAAGCCGTAAAAAACTTCCATACAGGGGGCGGCCCGCGCCGCCCCCTGTTTTCAAAAAGGGGGAACAGACCATGAGACTTCGCCTGAAGCGCATGCGCGAATTGTGTGCCGTGTTCTGCTCGCTTGTGCGGCAGGACGGCTTTTCCGCCACGGCAAAGCGCGCGCTGGGCTTTGCCCGGCGGCGGCTGAAAAGCAAAAAAGGGCGGTTTCTGCCCCCGAAGGCCGTGCTGGAAAGCCAGCGCGCGCTTAATTATTCCAGCTGGCCGCATGTCTCTATCTGCGTGCCTGTGTACAATACGCCGCGCGCATATCTTGAGCAGATGTGGAGCAGTGTGGCCGGGCAGACCTGCCCGAACTGGCAGCTCTGCGTGGCCGATGCGTCCGACGCGGCGCACGCCTATGTGGGTGAGTTTTTTGCCGGGAAAGAAAAGGTGCGCTATTGCCGGGTAGAAAACAAAGGCATTTCGGCCAATACGAATGCCGCCGCGGCATTGGCCGAGGGCGAATACCTCGCGCTGCTGGATCACGACGACGTGCTGGCCCCGCACGCGGTGTATGAGCTGCTGAAGGCCGCCCGCGAGACGGGCGCAGGCTTTCTGTATTCGGACGAGGCCTTATTTGAAACCAGCATCGAACGGCCCGTCACGGGCCACTTCAAGCCGGATTTCGCGCCCGATTACCTCAACTGCTGCAACTATATCTGTCATTTCGCCATGTTCAAGGCCGGGCTGTTCCGCGCGGCGGGCGGGCTGGACAGCGCCTGCGACGGCGCGCAGGACCACGATTTGTTTCTGAAGCTGAGCGAGCAGTGTACGCCGGTGCATGTGCCCAAGGTGCTGTATTACTGGCGGGTGCACGCAGGCTCTACCTCGGGCGGCACGGCCGCAAAGCCCTATGTCACTGCAGCGGCCAGGCGCGCCGTTTCGGCGCACCTGGCCCGCATTGGGGCCGAGGGGAAAGTGGAGGACGGGCTGTTCCCAAGCACCTATAAGGTGGACTATGCGCTGGCGCGCACGCCGCTCGTCTCTATCCTCATCCCCAATAAGGACCACACAGAGGATTTGGACAAGGCCCTGCGCTCCATCTTTGAAAAGACCGATTACCCCGCATACGAGGTCATCGTCATCGAAAACAATTCCACCCTGCCGCAGACCTTTGCCTATTACGAAAGAATCGCACAGGACGCTGCTTATTCCCGCTGCCGCGTAGTGCGGTACAGGGGCGGGTTCAATTTTTCCGCCATCAACAATTTCGGCCGGAAAGCGGCAAAGGGTGAATTTTTGCTGCTTTTGAACAACGATGTGGAGGTGATATCCCCCGCGTGGCTCACAGAGATGGTAAAGCTGTGCAGCCAGCCGGGCGTGGGCATTGTGGGCGCCAAGCTGTATTACCCCGACGATACCGTGCAGCACGCGGGCGTCATCACCGGCCTTGGCGGCTATGCGGGCCACAGCCACAAATACGCCCGGCGCGCATCGGGCGGTTACATGTTCCGCCTTGCCACCGTGCAGAATTTTTCCTGTGTGACGGCCGCCTGCCTTCTGTGCCGCGCCGATGTGTACGACGAAGTGGGCGGGCTGGACGAGGGCTTCACCGTCGCCTTCAACGATGTGGACTTCTGCCTGCGCGTGCGCCGGGCTGGCTGGCGCGTGCTGTGGACGCCCTATGCCGAACTGTATCACTATGAATCGAAAAGCCGCGGGCTGGATACAAAGGGCCCGGCCAAAGAGCGCTTTGAGGGCGAGCGCCGCCGCCTGAAAGAGCGCTGGGGCGACGCGCTTGTGCACGACCCCTTCTATAACCCGAACCTAACGCTGGACAGGGAAGATTTTTCAGAAAACGATGTGCTGCCCAAAGAGGAGCCCGCATGACGCCCGCGGAAGAAAAGGCCGCCTTACGACGTGCGGTGCGGCGGGCGTGCGCCGCCGTGCCCGCAGATGTTCATGCCGCAGCCTCCCTCAGCCTGTGCCGGGCGCTGGCCGCCATGCCGCAGTTTGCCACCGCACACACCGTGGCCGCCTTTTTCGGCGCCGGTGCAGAGCCGGACACCCGCCCCCTGCTGCATGCTGTGCTGGCGGCGGGCAAACGCCTGTGCCTGCCTGTGTGCGGGAGCAAAGAACGGCAAATGCACATGGCCGCTGTGACGGGGCTCGAAAGCCTGGTACCGGGCCCCTTCGGCATTCCGCAGCCCGGCAGAGAGGCTTTTCCTGTGTCCCCGCAGGAGCTCGGCTTGTGCCTTGTGCCCTGCGTGGCCGCCGACACGGCGGGCAGGCGCCTTGGCCACGGCAAGGGCTATTACGACGCCTTTTTGCCCCTGCTGAGTCCGGGCGGCACTGCCGTGCTGTGCTGTTTTTCCTGGCAGCTGGTGCCGCGCGTGCCCATGGAAGGGCACGACATACGCCTCTCCCTGCTTGCCACCGAGCACGGTGTGCAGCACGCAAAGGCCGTACAGAGCTGACTCAAACCCGCGTGTAAAACGCATGGGCTGCGCAGGGCCTGAAAGGGCGGTTGCCCGCATGCCTCTTTCAAAGGCCGCGAAGCGGCTTCCGCCTGCGGCCCCCGCCCCACACACAGAAAGTGGCCCCGTTTGCCGCCCTGACAGAAGCCTGCCTGTTTTCATATGCCTGCTGTCAGCGGCCTTCTCTGCCCTGTGCCTGGGGTGAAATCTTTCTGCGGGGCGCCTCGCCTACACCGGCTCCCGAGTCAGGCCCCCCGGCAAAGCCGGGGGCTTGCGTAAGCCCTGAAAGGGCATACTGCCGGCAAGCCTCTCAAGAGGCACTGAAAAAATCCGCCGCCTGCATCACTTGC